>WQRX01000005.1 GCA_009786535.1 Defluviitaleaceae bacterium
CCACCCCAACCCCCGCGCCCACCCCGCCAAGAGAGGATGGTCGCGCCCCCACCGCAAATCCATGGACAACGCCCGCCGATTTGCAAGCCCGCCCGCCCGTTACCTTACAGCTTACTCCTGTAGTCGCGGGCGAGGAATTGGTAGTACTGCATACCAACCACGGCGATATTACCGTGCGCCTGTTCCCCCAAGCCGCGCCCATCGCGGTGGAAAACTTTCTTACCCATGCGCGCAACGGCTTCTATGATGGGCTTATCTTCCATCGTGTAATCGAAGATTTTATGATACAGGGCGGCTGCGCCCAAGGCACGGGCATGGGCGGCGAAAGTATTTGGGGCGAAGGCTTTGGCCCCGAGCATAACCACGATTTATGGCACTTTAACGGCGCGCTTGCCATGGCGCAAAGCCGCTTAGCCAACTCCATCGGCTCGCAGTTTTATATCGTACACAGCCACGGTCTGCACCCGCAATTTGCCCGCGACTTTAACCTTATGCTCGATGAATTATACGACGATGAATTTTCCCACGGCGTTACCTTTGGGCAAGCCTTCCCGCGGGAAATGCTTGAGCATTTCTTGGAGGTGGGGGGTACCCCGTTCCTGGACTTCCCCTTTAACAGCGACGGTCCTAACTTTGGGCATACCGTGTTTGGGCAAGTTATTGAAGGCATGGACGTGGTGAACGCCATTGCCGCAACCCCAACGGGCGCAAACGACCGCCCTGTAGAAGACGTGATTATTGAGCGCACTTCGATAATCACCGCACAGGGTTAATTTGCGATGGCACTCTATTTGGATAACGCAGCAACTACGCCATTGCACCCCGTTGCACTTGCCGCTATGCTGCCCTTCTTGGAAGGGAAATTTCACAACCCTTCCAGCGTATACACGCCCGCGCGTGCCGTTCGGCAAGCCGTTGACGAAGCACGTATAAAAATGGCAACCGCCCTTGGCGCGTCCCCCGAGGAAATTGTATTTACAGGCTCGGGGACAGAGGCAGACAACTGGGCGCTGTACGGCGTGTTGGAATCCAACCCCGCAAAAAAACACATCATCACCACTAAAATTGAACACCACGGCATTCTTTTCACCTGCCGCGCGTTGGAAAAACGCGGCTACACCGTCACCTACCTGCCCGTAGACGAACACGGACAAATTACCCCCGCGCAAGTGGAAGAAGCCATTAAACCCGACACAGCAGTTGTATCCATTATCATGGCAAACAACGAAATCGGTACAATTCAGCCCTTAGATGAAATCGCAAAAATAACCCGGCGCAAGGGCATACCCCTGCACACCGACGCGGTACAAGCCGTTGGGCATATCCCCATTGACCTTTCTGCGCTGCATGTAGACCTGCTTGCCCTAAGCGCCCACAAATTTGGCGGGCCAAAGGGCATTGGCGCACTCTATATCCGCAAGGGTACGCGCTTAGCACCCTTACTCTACGGCGGTGCGCAGGAGCGTAACCGCCGCGCAGGGACGGAAAATGTAGCAGGCATTATTGGTATGGCGGCGGCGTTGGAAATTGCGGTTAATGAACTAACGGAAAGCCGTCCGCGCATTAGCGAACTGCGCGATGCGTTAATAAACGAAATTCTTACAAATATCCCCCACGTTAAGCTTAACGGGCATCCGACCCATCGTTTGCCGGGCAATGTAAATGTTTCCTTCCAATTTATAGAAGGCGAGTCTCTGCTTCTGCACCTGGACATGCAGGGTTGCTATGCGTCAACAGGTTCCGCCTGTTCCAGCGGCGCGTTAGAGCCTTCCCACGTATTAATGGCGATGGGGCTTAGCCATGGTATGGCAAACGGCGCGTTGCGCTTTTCCTTAGGGCGCGAAAATACGCAAGCGGACATTCCCCGTTTAATGGAAATATTGACCCCCGCCGTAGCACGCCTGCGTGCAATGTCCCCCCTATATGACGACTATATTAAGAAAGGCGAATAACCATGGAATACAGCGAAAAAGTAATGGACCATTTCACAAACCCCCGCAACGTAGGCGAAATTGAAAACGCCGACGGCATAGGCACCGTAGGCAACGAAAAATGCGGCGATATTATGCGTTTTTTCCTGCGCATTGAAAACGACGTTATTATCGAAGCTAAATTTAAAACCTTTGGCTGCGGCGCGGCGGTTGCTACATCCAGCATTGCCACCGAGCTTGTTGTTGGCAAAACCTTGCAAGAGGCCGTAAAAATTACCAACAAATCGGTAATGGAGGCGCTGGACGGCTTACCCGCCACCAAGGCGCATTGCTCTTGCCTGGCGGAAGAAGCCCTGCACGCTGCCCTTTGGGATTACGCAAAAAAAAGCGGCGTAACCATTGGTGGGCTACAGCCGCCTGAAGAAAAAAATCACGAACACTGATGCGTGTTAAGCAAATTTAATTACGGGAATACGCCGCCGGTTATCCCATACCGCGGTACCACCCATGGCTTTTACAATGTCTGTTAGCCGTACCCACGTTGCCCCGTTTTCAATAAAGCCGCCTATTTTTTGTATATTTCCATTTATTTCTAATTCAACCTCGCGGGGGTTGGATGCGGCGTTAAGAAGGCGGATAATTTCATCGAAGGGGAAGTTTTTACCCGGGCAAAACGCTCTTGTTAAGGGCGAAACTTCGCAATGCCCAATAATACGGTCACGGTTTAACGGGATTTGGTAATTATAAGCTTGCTCGACTTCGGCTTGGATATATTTAATTAAATTTACAACCGCAGTAAGTTGTTGCGGAGAAGGGTTGCCCGCAGGCATATCGCCAAAGCCGATGCTTATGGTGTATAGGTTTGCGTTTTTTTTGCGCTCCCGTATAGCAGGAACGGTGGAAAGTTGGTTGTTGCGTTTATCCCCTGCCGCGTTTGTTGTCCCGTTAGACCATGCGGTGTCTTTTATTTTTACCAGCTGTACAATTTCGCCCGCCGCGGAAATTACAAAGTGGTAGGACACTTGGTTGGCGGGATTTTTTATTGTATTTAGCGCACTGCCAAAGCTTGCGCCCGTTGTGTGCAATACAATATGGTCGGGAATGTTACCCTGCCTGCCCGGGTTGCGGTTTGGGCTTTCGGATAAGGGAATGTTCATACGTGATCACCCTCCATTAAATTCATTTTCGATGCGGTTTATTTCAATTTTTGATTTGTTTTCGATGCAGGACTTTGCTTCGTAGAAGGCAAATGTCGCACCAAACAACCATGTGGCCATGCTTTTTAAATCTTCGGGGAATATCCCCTGCCAAAACCAAGAAACTATGCAGGCAACCCAGGTAAGCCCATACAGCACGCACGAAAAAGCCATGATTTTTTGTGAAAAAGTTCGCTCATTTTTTTTGTGGCGTGGTGCAGACTTTTGCTCGGGCGCGCGGTTTTCTTGTACGGCATCAAAAATCATTTGCTTTATATCGTTGTTGTTCATGTTGCGGCTTCGTCCGGCGTAATATTACGCAAGGTATTATTGTATTCGACTTTATTTGCAGAGATAGCCTGCCCCGCTTTGTTTACATCGCGTTGCGCTTCCGTTGCCGCAAGGAAGGGTGCGTTTATTCCTGCAATGTCCTCGCCTACTTTGTCTACGGGTTCTTGAATGGAATTTCCGCGCAAAGCAGCAATGCCTCGTTCCTCTTCTTTGGCGTTTGACGCATTTGCAACTACGGTATTGCGAATTGTGGCGCGGAAATCGTCCCAATATTTATTATTTTCCTCTGCTTGCGCGGTAAGCTTTGTTTTTACATTTTCGTCGGTTGCGTCTTTTAACCGCGCTTCAATCCTTGTGTTTATGCGGTTGCGCATGGCGTCGCCCTCGCGCAGCAGCTCGGTAAATTTTATTTCAAAATTTTCCCGTGATGCGGTTTCCGCCGCTTCAAGTTGGGGAAGGTCTTCCCTAAGATGGCGAAGCTTCATGTTGCGCTCCCGCCTGCTTCCCGTAAGGGCGTTGCCTGCTTGGTCTACGGGCGTACTGCTTATTAAATTGGGTGCTACATTGGCGGCTATCATATCCAGCACACGGGCAAGCCCCTCGGGGATACCGTAGTTGGACGCCATTACAGAAACATGGTATTTTGCGGAATTATCCGTTTTGCGAATATTTTCGCTGGAGGTAGACACATTGCCCGTAATAGACGCCTTTGCGAATAAAAATCCGCCCGACGCTTTAGTTTCCGCGCTTGCTTTTAAAGAGCTTGTGCTTGTATCGCTTGTTTTTACTTCCATATCAAAGGTGACATTTACCTCGTCAATTTGTAAATTGGGGATTGGCACAATCGCAAGCAGAGGTACGTCTACCGATACCTCTTGGCTGGACATATTACCGTCGGGGTCGGGCTCGTTTTTATTAAACCTAAAAATTACATTGCGTACGTTATTGTCGCCGTCAAAGCCCACCGTGTTAATAAATTCGGCGGTTGCCCTTGCAAGCTGCATGCTTGACTCGGCAGCGGCGGTAAGGGGCGCACCTATCAAAAAACTCATATCAAGTCCCTTAAATTGTTCGCTTATACGTGACATATCTTTCCCTCCTATAAGGCTTGGTTCGGTTCATCATAACCGCTTTCGTTTTGCTCGGGTTCGTTGTGTTCGGGTTCGCTGTAATCCATGGCTTGCGGGCTGTAGGGGCGTAATTTAATTTCGCCTTGGAAATTGCTTGGTTTTGAAAAATCTAAAACCAAATCGCCGCCGAAGGCACGGTCTGCCCGCGATACATTGCTCGAAAAAGACATTTTTACGTCTGTGATGGTGAGGGGCGGCGGTATGGACGGGCTGTTTTTTACAGCGTTTTCATAATCGCTGTGCAGCAGCCGGTTTGCTTCTGCCGCCGCGGTCGCCAGCGAGTGTACAACAGACGATAACAACAGTTTATTTTGCACCGGTTTTTCTCCTTTCCTCTTCGGCTATCCATACGGGTTTGCGCAAAAAGCCGATATGATAGATTGTTTTTTGCATAGTAAGTTCATGCTCACCCATTTTATAACGGCCTATTGAAATATCCTTGCCGATAATGGTGCCCTTAGGGGATGTGCCTATGCATTTATTTAACAATGCCAGCTGCTGTTCCCGCGCCTCTTCCGAGAACATAACATTGGGATTGATGCTCCCTATCGCCACTTCCTTTATAAAATGAAAGTCCGAAAGTACCAATTTTTTCTCATTCATGTTTATCCCTCTATTCTGTGTTAATCTTGAAGGCTTCCCAGCTTATTTGATAAAATTTCCTGCCTTACTTCGGAAAGCTGTGCTTCAAGCTCTGCCGTAATTTCCCTCAGGCTTTGTACTTGCTCGTAAGCTTCGGGAATTTGCGGTTTTTCACCCGTTTCGCGCAAATGCTTGTAATGCTCCGTCAGTTCGTCAAAGCTTGCGCCTGTTTCCATTTCAAGGGTGTTGTTGTGCTTGCGCATGGATTCGCGTAAATCGTTTATTTTTATTGTTAGGCGTGCTTCGCGTTCCGTAAGCGCGACGTTTTTTTCATATTCGCCGCGTTCGCGCCCCGTAAGCTTTTTCCCCGATTCATCTACAGGCGTACTGTGCAGCCGCTTGGGCATTGCATTTGTGTTAAGCGTGTCCACAAAACGCGCAAGCCCTTCCGAAATAGGCGCGCTCTCCATCTCAACCTCGTATTGAATATTGGGTTGTGACATTCCATTGCGCCGGTTGCCGGAGGATGCCTGCGTAATAACCGCAAGCCCGTTTGTTGTTTGCTTCATGCCCAGTATTTCTGCATTAAACTTGACCTTAGTCTTGGCAACCTTTAACGCGCTGAGGGGGAAAATCGAAAGGAGCGGAATTTCCAACCCTATACTGTCTGCTACTTTATTATCCATTGCGTCGCTTCCAAGCTGCTCGTACATCATTTGTATTGTGCGCAGCCTTACGACGGACTTTCCTGATGCATCTACGGTTAAGTCCCCCGTAGAAGCAAGGAAATTTACGATATTTGAGCTAAGCCTTATATTCGCTTCTGCCACCGCCCCAAGAGGCGCATATACTAAGTCGTGCAGTTCTATTGAATTGTCTGTGTTCCTGTTCGGCATACCCCATCAAGCCTTTCACTATTATTATTTTTCGTTTGTCATAAGAAGCGGAAGTCCCAACTCGTCCAGTTCTTCATTTATCCGTAACACAAGATTTACGTTTGTTTCGTTTTTTAAAATCCACATTACTACTACATCGTTGGGCAAAGATGCTGAAAGGATATAGCCCGCTTTTTTCAAAAGTGTTTGAATATTTTCCAAATCCGCGCCCAGTGAAATTGCCAGCGCCAGCACGGGTTCCTTTTTTAAATGCTGTCCTTCTTTCATGTAACGGAACATTCGCTCGCTTACCATCGAAGCCTCGCATAAATGCCGTTTGCTTTGCGGATATTCGTGTACAAGCTTGCGCAGCATTTCGCCGAAGCTTTCGTCCTTGCATAGCGACAGCCCCGACTTATTTGCGAGTGCTTCTGCTTCATCTTCGCAAAGCCCAAATAGCGTACCCGCTCTAATGATTACACTGTGCTTTAGTTTTGTTTGGCACTTTGTAAAATTGACACGCCAATGATGCAAGCGGTGCCTGCTTACGCCCAATAAAATATAAACCTCGTCAATTGTTTTTAGCTTATTTTTTTTTAAAATCCTTTGCGTAACCGATTAATGAAGAAACAAAATCCTCGCCAAGCTCAATGTCCCTGTCGCTAAGCCAATTATTTATTTTTTGATAATTCAAAGTACCGCCCCCTCACCCCTAGGTTCCTTCCGCGTTTGGTAAGTGGACTATAACACGCTGTTTATGTAAAAAGCGGAAATGAAATGTCACATTTTTGAAAAAATTCCAATTGGCAGTGCACTCCGGGCTTGCACCTTTCAAGTATATTTATGGCTTTGCCGTATTGGGTGTGTTTGTGTGGTTTATTAATGTTTTGCACACCCCTCTTCTAACGTCCAGTTTGCTCTTAATGTAGGGGAAAAAAATATTATAGTAAAACATGTGCAATGCTTCATAATTTTCTACTAAATAAAAATCATCTTCATCAACTAATTGGTTCCAGTATTTATCAAGGTACACATAACGCCTGTCATAGTTTGGTAAATCTAATACATGGGGGCACATTTTTATTAACATGTCGTAGTCATTTAAGTTCGGCATTTCATTTTGCACAATAATGCCCTCCGGCATTGCGAAGCAGTCATCAACGGTATATAGGGTTATGTGTAAATCGGGGAGGGATGCACGTAATTTTTCTATAAACAATTCCAGCGTTGTAAAGGATGAATCAAACAATATTAATAATTTACTGCTATTATTCACTTTATCCAAAAAGAAAAAGTCGGCATCCGGAGTTTTATTAATTTTATAATCATCCCCTTTGCCGCGCACGCCCTCCAATGCGTCATGCAAAGCATGGAAACATGTGTATATAGCCGCAGGTCTTTTTCTATTAACTGCAAAAGTCCTAAATAAGCGAGTTGTAAGATTTTTAACAAAATCGTTGTATTCACTTTCTGTACAATATTTTACAAATGTGTGAATTTTATTGCGAAATATATAGTATATAAAAAAGGGGGAATATAGCCCCTGTCTTCCTTGTTCGTGCCAAATAACGGAAGCCTTGCAAGCAAATATTTTATACCCAGCTAATCTAAGTTTCCACCCCAGCGCCATGTCGTCCCAATAAATAAAATAATCTTCTTCTATTAAACCTGACACTTCTAACGCGCTTGCCCTAAACATGGCAGAACACGCCGCTACATAATCACATGCTAAAAAGTCCGGCAATTCGCTTTTTATACCGGCGCCTGCATATAAAGGTTTAACACCAAGATTGGGGATGTCTATCATTGCGCCGTAATCCTGCACCGTTTCGGGGAACGCCATGTGCAAAATTAAAGACCCGCAAGCCCCTGCATTTGGGTGCAATTCCATAAAGTCATATAATGCTTTAATGGCATTTTTATCCACAACTACATCATTATCTAAGAGATGAATGTATTTATATTTTTTTTGCATGGCATATGCCATACCGCGATGAAAACCACCTGCGCCGCCTGTGTTTTTTTCATTTACCAGTAGTGTTAGCTTGTTGCCAAATTTACTTTTTATCATGTCAACTGTATTATCTGATGAAGCATTATCCACTACAATAATGTCAAAATCGTTAAAAGAAGATTCCAGCACCGAGTTTATGCAATTTATTACATAATTGCATTTATTATAAGTGCATATAACAACGGCTACCGGCTTCATTTAACTGTCACCGCCCAATAAATATTTTTTTATGTTTCTGTTATTAAAGCCGTCAATTACACATTCTGTTATTTCTTTATCCGCCAAGCCCGCAAGCCGCGCGTAAAAATACACATTCCGCAAGCAACTAAATGCGCGCAACGGTAACACTTGCAGCCAATCGTTAAATTCCCATTTTTTCCAATATGCTTCTAATGCGTCAAATACATCTGCATACACTGTAGCAAGGTTATGCTTGTTTGCTACTGTATATATATTTGAGCTTTCGCGTTGGTAGTAATTATATAACCCCTGTGATATAAATGTTACCTTGTTTAAATGGGGCAATAGCTTAAAATTAAATAACGTATCGTCTGCAAGTGGATATTGTTCGAACAAGACACCCGATTTTTTTATTATGTCTGTTTTATATAAACGTGACCATATATAGTTATTGGGCTTTGGGCAGGCACAAAAACGGGCAAAATAACCATATATATCTTCCTTTATATCAACTGCCTGTTCTTTCATTTGGGAATACGACATAACGGTATGGGTGTCGTATATAAGGTTATAATTACAAACCGCCATATCCGCGTTGGAAGCGGTTATGGCGGTTACTAATGCGTCGTACATAGTAAGCGTTAAATAATCGTCGCTGTCTACAAAGGCAAGATATGCACCCGTAGCAACGCCGATGCCAACATTACGGGCAGCCGAAACACCCCCGTTGGGTTGGTTAATGTAGCGGACGCGATTATCTGCGGTAAAGGGTTGAATACGTGCATCTGTGTTGTCTGTTGAGCCATCGTTGACAATAATTACTTCTAAATTTGTATATGTTTGCTGTAAGACACTTTCCAAGCACCGTGTAATATACGCCTCTACATTGTAGCATGGAATTATAACCGAAATTTTAGGATTCATTTTTAATGATGGGCGGTGTAATGTCGCGCCCATATCCCCCTAAGTCTGTTTTAATTTGTGATGTGGATACTTCCAATGTGCGTTTAAAATAAATAACCTCAACGTATTTTTTTAAAAAGTCAAATTTACCTTCCCAATCGTCTCCCATGCAAAAGATATTAACATGGTATAAATGAATATCCTCTATTTTTTGGTTCCAAGATTTTTCGGGTATTACCAGGTCTACATAGCGAATAGCCTCTAGGTGCTGCTTGCGTTCCCCGTAAGCAAAATAGCATTCCTTCTTTTTTTCTCTTTTATTAAATTCATCTTCGGATAATGCCACAATCAAATAATCCCCTTGCTCCCTGGCACGGCGCAACAGGTTAATGTGCCCGTAATGCAATAGGTCAAATGTACCGTAGGTGATTACCCGCTTCATATGTTAACCTGCCATTCTATATTGTTTCTTCCATTACTATACACTTATTTGGGGTATATGAGAAGATTATTTATTACATTAACTCAATTATTTTAGTATGGCATACATTACGCTCTGTTAAAAAAGCTTTAGCCTCATTTACTGCGTGATTGTCCATAATTGCGATTACAACATAATCAAAATGGTTGCTTTCGGTTACTTCGTTTGGGTTAGAAACAGGATAACCCTGTAATGCCAATGCCTTCCAATTTTTATCTACCCATTTGTAAATATTACAATATTCGGAAAGTGTAATAAACCGATGTATATGCTTTCCCATATTGCCGGCGCCATATATAATTATTTGATTACTTGCCGTGATTTGATTAAACGCATCGGAATAGCACCACCTGTTATTGCGAATTTCTTTTTGCATGGATTTATACATCGCATCGTTTAATGCAGGGGATTTAATGTTATGCTCAAGCATGTCCAGCAGATATTCCATGTACCATATAGCATTGGACCGGGCATGTATTAACTCCAACTCACTTTTACTGTAAGTGTTTAACAATTCGTTGTACTTATCAATTACATGCACCGCATCATACCCGCGTGCTTTTAAATCCTGCACATAACCATAAAGAGATGTAAAGCACGCATTCATTATCATGTTATATTCATTTTGGGGCAGGTATTTGTAGCGTTCTTTAATTACATTAAATGCTTCAAAGCAACATGCCCATCTTTTTTCAAAGTTACCCACCAGCGAATCGGGGTTGTTAACCCTGTGATAAACCATTTTTATATCGGCACACATTATTCGCTTTGCGTTTACTACAGATGCGTAATAAAATGTGTGGTCGTTTGCATAACGCATAGCATCAAATGTTATGTTATTGTCTATCAAATATTTTTTTCTGTATATCCCATTCCATGGGGGCAAGGGGGGGCTGGTTGTAAGCCTTTGCGCTGCTTCGCTAAATGAAAAAGGTAATGTATAATCATTTTCCAATGCAGTGGGTAAAGAATAGTGTTGTCGATTAACAAGCTGGTCACTAAAAGCATCAATTAGCCATGATTTTGTTTTCAAGTGGTCTAAGTTATGGTGCTTAACAATGTCATACACTTGTATACATACATCGTCGGCCAGATAATCATCCGCGTCCAAAAAAATTATATATTCGCCTAATGCAATATTTAATCCTGTGTTTCTGGCAACCCCTGCGTTTAAATTTTGTTGGTGTACTACTTTTACATTTTTATGTTTACGTGCATATTCGTCAAGTATCTGTGCCGAATTATCGGTAGAACCATCATTTACACATATCATCTCTATTTCCTTAAGAGATTGACTTAGCACGCTATCAATGCATTTATGCAAAAAAGGCGCTGCATTGTACACAGGTGCTATCACTGATATTTTAATAGACTCCACGCTATAAACCTCCTCTAATTTTGTCATATATTTTTGCAATAGCATTGGTGTTTGCTGTAGACGAAAAATTGTTATATGCGTATTCTCTGCCTGTATAAGCAATGCGGCTTGCTTCGCTTATATTGTTTATACTGTAAATAATTTTTTTAGCAAGGTCATTTGCATCGCCTTTTGCAAATAATAACCCCGTTTGTTTATGATTGATTAACTCCGCCGTTGCACCATCATTTGTGCCAATTACCAAACAACCCCCCATCATTGCCTCCGCGGTTGTGCGCCCAAAGGCTTCCGAGAGTGAGGACATTACAAATATATCGGCAGTACGGTAAAATTTTTCTACATTTGCTTGCAGGTTATGGAAAATAACATATTTTGACAAGCTTTCCTCTTGCACCTTTTTTTTCATCGCATTGATATAATTACTATCACCGCCACCTACAACGTTAGCACAAAAATTTACATTATGTTTTCTTAAAATAATGCAAGCATCAATAAATAGGTCAAACCCCTTTTGGGGGCTAATTGCACCCAAATATAACAGGTTTGTTTGTTCATTTTTCATGATTGTTTTATCAGGCATATAAAATTTATTTGCATTTATACCATTATATATTACATTCAATTTTTGCTTGCACAAAATATTTTCATATTTTTTTGCAATCGCGTTAGAAACAGTAATAATAGCATTTGACCTGTTTATTAATGCATAACCGTTGCTTTTATCTAATATTTGCATACACTGGTCTTCTTCTAAAAATTCACGAATATGCCATACAACGGGGATGTTCATTTTTTGCGCCGCTAAAGCACCAACATGCGTCCATGATGTATTAATATGTACAATGTCTATTTTCTCATTAGTTATAATTTGACATAAGTCATTAACGGCAGATTCATTTTTAGTTAATAATTTCTCTTTTCTTTTAACCGATATGGGGTTGTTCACTTCATTTATCGGCATTGTCCAACATTCCGCATTAATTAAGGCATAGCTTAATCCACGCTCAATTAGTTGCACTTCACCATTTCCAACCGGTAAAATTGGCAACGCTATAATCGTAGAAATATTGCATATTGTATTTAATTCATGGCATAGCTGCTTCATGCTAAGAAATGCACCTGATGTATCATATCGCTCGGATGCTATGAATAAAACGCGTAGTTTGGGGCTAGCCGTTAGCGCATTAGGCGGGTGATATACTTTGCCAAGGTCGCCTGTTTGTTGCAACATCATATCCTCAAGCAATATTTCGTTAACGGGTACCATGTTTTTAAATCCGTTTGTATCCAGTGTTTCTATAATTGCGGCATGATATTGTTCTATTGTACCAATAATAACAAGGCAATTCTCTTTTTTTATCGTCTGCTCATCAACAAGGCATACCGGGATGCCCGTTAATTTATCGGGGTTTCCTTCTTTATCCGATACAAATACGGCATGTAGCTTTACCGCGTTTATGTTCATTCTTTGCACAATTAAATTTCCTACATTACCCGCACCATATAAACAAACATACCGAAAAGCTGATGCCGCATCAATTAATTCGCTTTCTTTGTTAATTACACCCAAGTTTTCACTCATATATAAAACATCCTCATTTGACGAATGTACCAATCATATATCTTTTCATTTGCAATTCCAACACTCAATGGAGATTATTGTTTCTTTCATTACTATACACTTAATATGGGTTAATGGGAAGCATTTCGACAAATTCCATGGTTAACCCGGATTTACAATGCACGTAGTTGTGGTATAATTCACACTAGGTCGTACAGAACTGTATAAAGATTATCAGATTTGGAGGCTCAATAATGTCAATGGTAGCAGTAGGATTTGATGTTCCGCAAGAGATATTACTTGACTTAAAAGTTACAGAGAAAGCGTTTATAAACTACACACGGAAATATTTGGCACTTGATTTGTATAAAAATAGACATATCTCGCTGGGTTACTGTACAGAACTGGCAAATATGAACGAAGAAGATTTCATCAAATTCCTTGGAGACAACGGTGTCTCTATTTTTGGTTTTGAAGATAACGAGGAATTTTTAAAGGAACTGGACAATGCATAAAGTTATTGTAAATTCGACTCCAATTATTTCCCTCTGCCATATTGGAAAACTTGATTTGCTTAAAGAATTGTACGGCAAAGTTTTAATTCCTGAAGCTGTTTATCGTGAAATTAATGCAAAGCATGATTCTGTCGCAAAAGCAACGCTTGACAATTCCCTTGATTGGATTAGGATATGTAAAATACAAAACGAGATGGCGAGGTTTTTCTTTAAATCCCAACTCCACGATGGTGAAGTTGAAGTTATGATTTTAGGCAAGGAAGAAGAAGCAACGCTATTAATCATAGATGACAAAAACGCTAAAAATCATGCAAAGTACTTAAAATTTAATGTAACCGGAACCCTTGGTGTTTTGTTAAAAGCAAAAAAAGTAGGACATATTAATGCTATCAAACCACTTCTTGATAAAATGGTTTCCGAGGGTATTTATATTGATGCCAAGGTACAGGCTTACTGTTTAAAGGAAGGCGACGAATAGGAAGCCAAGGGCGCAGGTGATTTACTCAAGGGGGAAAACCTCGTTAAAATTACGCACGGTGTAACCCAAGTTTTCATATATGGCGCGTACTTCGTTGGCTATGTCTTCGTTTAATATAGTAATAATCATTGTTCTGCCTTCGCCTGTATCGGCTGTATTGGGAGCCGTTATTTTTACCCCTTGCAATAATGAGGCGGAAGGGTTTGCGTCCCATATCTCGTGTGTAAAGGGTGCATCTAAAATTTTTATTAAACGTAAAAAATTAAACATATTATTGCCTGCCCCATAAAATATCGTATCCGCAGGTAATGCGTTTAAATTATGCACAATGCCTGCATCCTCTTGATTGGAGGGGATGTAAAAATCCTGTGGGGAATCGCTGGATGTCATATAACGCATAATATCCTTGTACGTTAATGCATTTTTGTCGCAATACTTCGCCAGCTCTGCTAACTCTGTATAAAATACTTCCTCTCCATAAGCGGCATAATTAAATGGTTTTAGATTGTTAAACAGAGTTGTATATTTATCGCGTAGGTTAGCATAATATGTGGTGTCTTTATCAGTTACATATTTATTAATAAAGCTTTCTACCACTTCTTTAACACGTTCGTTGTAATATTTTATTTTTATGTTATTTTTGGTTAACTTATCAATAAATAATGACAAAGAAAACAGGGGTGTTCGTAAGGGCATTTTTCCATATTTTGTACCAAAAACATCTAAGCTTAATATTATATTGTCCAGATTCAATGCTTCCAACAGCTCTATTAGTGCGGTCATTTCTTTTTCGCTATCATTTATGCCTGTTATTACAATATACTTTAATTGAATATTTCCGTATTTTCTATAGCGTTTCAAATTTTGTATTACTTGCGGGAAGGCATCAATACCTTTGGCAACCTTAAAGGTGTTGCGTGTTGCGCTGTCTATGCTTACATATAAAGCACTTCCGTTTTCTTGCATGCTGCTTGCTATTTTTTGATTAAATACAATTGCATTAGTGAGGAAATATGCCCGATTATTTTTAATCGTATCTAATAGCAGGTCTTTGTGGGGCATTATTGTAATTTCGGCGGGTGAAACGAGAAAAGTACAGTTTTCGTTAATATAATTATTATTTTTTAACCATACTAACATTTCGGCAGTCATCTTCGGGTGTTGGGAATGTACACTATTTTCTATATTATTTTCGGGTTTGCAATAAACCCCGCAATATATACAAGATGCTTGGCATATGGAAGGCTTGCAAGCTATGGTGATGGAGGAAAAGTGTGTAATGCCAAATAAATAATTAAACTGTGAAAGCTTTCGACAACCCAAGCAAAGTTTTGATATATTATTACATTCCCCTGTATTAAGCCCTTGTATTAATTTTTTTCTATTATCTAAAAAATTAACAATCGTTTCTTCTGCGGTACTTAAATAAGGAAATTGTGGATAACCTGCTTTTGATAAATTATTTCCCGTACAGCATATTTCAATTTTAGTGCTAAACATTAGTTTGTACGCCATTAATGTACAACCTTTTGCCTTGGTGTGTAAAATAGACTTTTCAAATCCATGTTTAAGCAAAAATTCTTCTGCGCTTTCGTAGGTAAATGATGTTCGTGGTATATCTGTTAATATCTCCCTTGCCTCAAAAAAATCGGCTGCGATTATTATTTTTATTTCATGTTTGTTCTCATTTAATAATTTTTCGGGCGTATGAACAGGGGTGTTAAAATTGGGAATACTGTTTTCTGTGTTATCTATAAAATATGTTACATCAATTTTATGGGAAAATAAATATTGCAATAACACATTGCTGCGATTTGTAACGCCGAATACAACCACTTTATATCCAATTAATTGTTTAACATGGGTATCATCGGTTAAATAATCATAGTTCATTGCATTTAACATCCCTTCATAGGTTTATTTGTTTTATTTCATTTTTAGAATAATGGTCAAACCGAGTTCGCATTCCGTTTAAAATGCATAAACGATTTAATCGACGTGCAGATGTGATTAATAGGTTAGATGCATCTACATCGCATGAATATTCAAGCGACATGTCCCTTGATATCGTTAATACGGGGGTTTTTAATTGTTTTATTATTTCCATTAACCCTTCAAAATCTGCCTGTTCGTCGTTAATGCCTGGTAATATGATATACTTTATTAATATTTGCCCGGGGTTTGATTTTTTAGCATACAATTGTAAATTATTTATAGTTTGAGTAAAATTATTTACACCTTTTACCTTTTTCCATGTTTCTGCTGTACCGCTGTCAATTGAAAAAGATAAAGTTGAAAGAGAATTTGATGCAAGGTTATTAATAATAAAATCATCAACAATAAAAGCATTTGTCAAAAAAAGAGCGGTATTTTTTTTAATATAGGAAAATAATTTTTCTTTTAAAGGATGTATTGTAATTTCGCCCGTAGCAAAATGCCATGATACATCATCTGCCAGCATTTGGTTATCTATTAAATAATCTAGTAAACTAAATATTTTATTATATTGTGCGATGTGAATACTTTTGTCAAAAATAAAATATTGCGGATTCTTTTTCCTGGGATGGCAATAAATACACCTTGCTTGACAGGGCGAAGGATATAATGAAAGGGAAACACTATGGATAAGTCCATCGCCTCCCCCCCAATATCGCTTGTCAAATTGAGAACAGTTACTGCATATATGTGACTTTTCGGCAGAGGGATACAAGCTCTCATAAATTGTTTTATTTCGTAAATCAATGAGATTTTTAATTGACGTTGCTTCTACTTCCCCCAACGGAGTAGACGGATAAGGGTGATACCCACAACAAAAGGCCAACCTTGCCTTTGTTTTATTTTGTTCTGCGGTATGGTGTAATATAGACAAGTGAAAAGTGTCTATATTATTACAGCTACGATATTTTTTTTTAACGTTAACAAATTTGTTTGTTTCGCACATTTGTTTATATATAGGACAATGCAAGCATTTCACTGTATCTATGCACGCATTGGGTTTAATATGCCCTTGCACCAGCGCTTTTGCTTGTTTATATTGCGTAGATGCTAATGCCTCTTGTAAACCTACTTCAAAAACGTTAATGCCAAATTTTTTACCTTTGGCGGTGCGGCAACACCCCAGCAGCTCGCCATTATAATTTATATAAGGCGTATTAAATAACTGATGACAAACTGACCCACCCTCATTAAGTATACCGTTTGAATTTTTTTTAGTAGCCATCGACATTTCTTCACGCGATAAAAAGAATAGTCCCGTTTCACGCTTTAGCATTTCACGTTGGATGGGGATATAGTTTTTGTCCCATGTCAACTTCCATGTTAAACGCATATTTAACTCATTGGCGAGTTTTTTTGCTTTAATAACGTCCCCCTCTGTATTTTCGCTAATGACATATTGCCAACGCAATTTGGGGAACTCACTGTTATACTCTTTTTTTAATGCGTTTACACGTTTTATGTTATCAATAACCTTATTAAAGTCACCGTTTATCCTATATTTTTCATACACCTCTTGGCTAGCTCCATCAATAGCAACACTAAGTGAAAAAAATTTATACTTTACTAATGCTTCTAATACTTCATCAGAAATAGTATTAAAATTTGTTCCGTTATTAGCGTTTAACGCTATTCGTTTTTCATGAGCATATTCAATAATTTTATATAATTCGGGGTTAAGAAATATCTCCCCATTGTTGGCAAGCTCTATGCTTTTAACACTGGGTGTTGCATCAATAAATTTTATAAAATCTTCAAACTTTAGATAACCTTTGCCAACTGCACTGCTTATCTCGTCATTGTTTCGCATATAACAAGTTTTGCAACTTAATTGGCAAAGAGTACATGCTTCCAGTCCTACGCGCAAGGGAGGCATATCTTCCCCCGTTAGGGATTGATTTGTTTCTAAGTAATAAGCGCAGTCTTTAAACCCCATTTCGGTAATTTGCTCAGCGATTGCCTCACTTATGGGTGTATCGGGGGTTATTAACAGCATTAATTGGGACTTGTCCTCTTTATGCAATGTAGCTGGCGGTAAAATATTTATGTGGCGACCAAAACACTCTACATAAGGGACAGTTATGTGGTTATCCACATAATAATCGGGTACAATGCCACTGTATGTGTATAAGTCCCGCGCCCTTGCACCTGCACCAAACATTACCAGTTTTTTTTGCATATAGAACCCCTCTTGCTTTGATTATTATCCAACGCGTTATTAATAAACGAAACCGCTTCTGCCTTCCATGTAGCAAGCCGTGTATTCACTATATCCCAGTTTATGGGTTTTTGCAATAAGTCTGACAGCGCGTTGGGGCATATGTCAACATTCACCAAACGCCCTTGCATACCTATATTATCGGATAGAGCGGCTAATTTTGTATACAACCCTGCCTCGTCACGCGTAAACAGTATATAGGGTTTATTTAAAATTAATGAAAAACAAGTAGCATGAAAGCTATCGGTTACTACATAATGGCTATTATTAATAAACCACAACCATTCACATAGGGTAATGTCGGTTACATAGGTTATTCTTTTTTCATGTAACTGTAATGGCGCTAGGCGTTGTTTTTCTTTTTCACTGCCGATAAGTAACAGGGGTTGTAGGTGTAGCTGCGCCGCGATGTCTGCAATTTGTTGTAATTTTTCCTCACTGTAATTGCGTAAATATGATATTAAATAAGGTCCCCCCACAAGGGTTTGCAAGGGTGGGCGGTCAATACGGTCTAACTCCGATAATGCGATATAATCCCTTTTATCCAACGCAAAAACCGCATCGTGCATACACATTGCATTATCTATACCAATACTTTTACAAAATTCAACACTTTGCGGTTCGCGTACGCCCAATGCATGAAACCGTGTTAGCCGTCTTTTTAGCTCCGAATAATCCTGCGGCACGTATTCACTGCCTGCGCCCTTACCAAAGCTGGCGGCGAAAGCGATGCGCGTTTTTTCCTCGCTTGTCCATGGCTGCATATATACATCCCAGCCTTTGTTCCATGTTTTATAGAAAGTCCAGTCCGGGGTGGTTACAAAGGCATTAAAACAAGCGTTTACGGCAGGCAAATCCTTTTCTGTTGCGTTGGAAAAGTTGCACAGGTATTCCCATATCATTTTCCGTTTTACGCTTCGGGTAAAGTGGTTGCTAAATTTCAATATTTTAACACCATAACCCAGTGCTTCAATGGTTTTGTATGTAGCCAATACCGTTAACTGTCCGCCTATGTTTTCGTTTATGTAATTCCCTATAACGCAAACATCATTTGTATTATTTTTCCGTCGCAAATAGGAATGCAACCGAAATTCTTTCTCTGTAGCCGTACGGAACAATGTTTCAATTTCTTGTTTTATTATACAGTCCCCCAAGCCCATGTTTATGAGTTGTTCTTCAATTTTTTCGTACACAAACAACGACTTTACAGTTATAATAATCCGCAAATTATCCTTATCCTCTTGTAACAATACATTTGGTTGGCGCACCTCATACTTTTTACCTGCGTGCATAGCCACGTTATTGTCAACAAAATAACAAGGGGGGACTCCCGCTTCTTCCATTTTATCCAAAAAGACTTGTGCATTTTGCCCCGCGCCAAACAAAACAATTTGTTTTTCGCCAATCTCATCAAACATTAATGCAACTCCTTATATTTTTCTATATTATATACAATTGTTATGCTGTTAAGGGGCTTGAGAAAGAAGCTGTTGAATCACGTTTCTTTATTTGAGCCTCGCTCTAAAGCGTCTGTTACAATCCGTATGAGATATTCTGGTTTTCTAAAGTCACCGTCATGAAAAATAGCAGATGCCGCCACTAATGCACTACGCACATAGGCGGCATTTTGCTCAAACAGCACTCGGTCTATGGGCAAACCTTTGCTTTCGACAAACTGGCAAATGAATGTCACGGTTGTGCGAGTGTTGCCTTCCCTAAAGGGATGAACTTTCCACAAATTTGCCAGTCCCATCGATAATGCCTTCGCTTGCTCTTGCAACGACAACATCTGCCACCTTATAGCGTTCAACCTTTGTAGCACCTCGGTTGCCGCTGATTCAATTTCCTGTGGTGGTGAATACTCTATCGTCATGTGCCCCAAAACCGCTTCCGCTTTTTTTATCGGCACGGTACGGGGCTGCCCCGCCCAATCATATACATCTTCGAAAATACGTGTGTGAAAACGGCACAAGTGGGCGAAGTCATATTCTCCCGGAATGGGATTAGTCAGCAAATCATTAATTGCGTTACAGGAAAATTCAACTTCTGCCAAATTGAGCATGTCCTCGTCTTTAATCCCCAGTTTGTTTCTAAGGACAGCGCAGTCCTTATAAAGATATGGGTCAAGCATGAACCGCTTCACTCGTCACTGTATACTTCTTCACAAGAACACGGCGTATGTCATCGTTTGTTAGCTCACCGCGTTTTTCTTTTTCGGCAAGCTCTAAAAAATCTTTGGAAGGCTTTATGCCTTCGACTTGGACTATGCCGATGGCATAATCCCATGCTTCTTCGTTGGGGATGCCTGATTGTTTGTTCATATAATTTACAAACTCCTTTGTTGTAAATTTGTACCCCTGCGCACCTATACACCATTAGGGCTGGTGTAGTGCGTCCTACCAGGGCTTTCGTGCCTATCGGCACGAAAATAAGGATGGGTATTCCTACATTACAACTGGTATCGCTTCTTAATTCTTAACCATATTTTTACCACATACAAAAATTTGTGTGTTTTCTATTGCATAATAAACACAATCCTTTGCGCAAAGCATATCCTCGCTTTGCACAATGTCAACATTAAACCCCGCTTGCTGCAGCTTATCATTAAAATCTGCACCGTAATAACGTAAATGGTCATGCTGGCCGTAATATTTTTCTCTCAGTTCGGGGGTATTGTAGTTGGGGTTTTCCAAGGTTTGCATTTCATCACTAATGGGGACATTTATATAAGCAACGCCGTTTGGCTTTAATACCCTATGCAATTCCCCCATTGCCAAGCTATCATTAGGCACATGCTCCAATACATGAGAGCATATGATTACATCAAACATATCATTAGCATAATCCATGCTTTGTATATCCACGCAATCCCTTATTTTACGGGGAAATGCAGGATTAAAATCAACGGGGTAATAGTCTATATGGTCCGTTTTTTTTAATATTTCATATAATGCAAATTCCGGTGCAAAGTGCAGGATTTTTATTGCTTCTCCGCCGCCGTTTAAAAGTCCTCTGTCTTTTATTAAATATAACCACATAAAACGATGCCGCGCAGCACTAAAGCAATACGGGCAATGTGAATTTATTCTATTGGCATAGGGTAAAAACACTTCAATATTGTTGTCACACACAGGGCAATGCTTTAACCGGTCACCCAGCATTTTTTTGCGTGGATAAATATAATCGCGCAGCCCCATGTCTATAAGCTGGTTAATGATTGACGAACGATTTGGTTCATCAGGTGTAACCAGGATTACCAAATTATTTTTATCCTCTGTCAACAACCGCTCTGTGCTTTGTATGTTAAAAGTATACGCTTCTCCATATTTATTTGTATGCGTCCAATCTTTGCCCGCATTAAAATTATCTACTATATAGCCGGGTCGCACAGGGGTATTTAACATTCTGCTTAGTATTTGCTGCCCCCGCACTCCCCCTCCAAACAAAACAATTTTGTCATTTTTTATATCATGCATATTATTAATACCCCTTTTTATCTGTGTCACATCATTAAATGTTGTGTTTTATTTCATCGTGTATACACAATCCAATCGCTTTGCTTTGGTTTTTATTATCATCGCGTTCTTTAATTACATCTCCTACAAATTGAAGAAACTCATCTATTGTACATGCACCTTCTTGATAAATACCGTTTAGTGCTATTATTTGCGAGGGTGCGATAGGTAAATCTTGCCAATTATAACATTTACGCACCAAGGTATTGCAATTAAAGGATACAAATAACGTTGCAGCCTTCCTGTTTTTGGTGGCATATATAGTATTATCATGTATACTTAAATGAGAAAATTTATGGGGCTTTATTTCGTGTTCTACATCTTGGCAGTCGGGCTCCAGCTCGTCTACGATGGTCATTTCGCTACTTTTAACATCTATTTTATATACATGTGACGCAAACAACGGCAAAAACCAAACATTTCCTGCGCTGTAATAACAGATGCAGAAGGGTTTGTCAATTGCAATTTCATCATTGTGGATTGAATATACAGCGCACTCCCCCTTTTGGGGATGCCATTTTAAAATTGGCGCTTTACTTGTGCGCGGTGATAACCAAAAAAATGCCCCATCATAACATAAGTCCTTATATCTGTTTTCATCATTTCCAACTACATATTCTTGTGATTTGCAAGTTTCCATGTTAAATGAAAGTAGCATGTTGGCATGCCAACATGCCATCCAACAAACTTCCCCAATAACAAGCGGTGTGCCAAAATAAAATTTATCATCCATATTTGTATGCTTAGTTATGGCAGGAAGCCAATCTGTAAAAAAGCTAATTTCGTGTGTTTCGGTATTTAACCGCATAATTGCAGGATAGCTAGCCGGGATATAAAAAATATATTTTTCATATTTTACCAAAAATAAAAACGGGATTTCCTCCTCGCGCATACTTACTGTTTTTTGTTTGTATGTTATTTTATTTACTGTATGTGTTATCATATTATATATAATTATTTCTGATGTAGTGGGTGCAAAATATAAACAATCATTTGATTCAACAAAATTTGCACTAAATATCGCCTTTGCCTCGTTTTCATGCAAGGTCATATTTTGCGAACTAATAATATATTGCAGGTCTTTATCAATTTTATATATCGTGTTGTAAAAGCCGGATTTAACCCATATATGCGCATCGGTTACATAAAACCGGATGTTCGGTATTCTTCTTTTATTTATTTCCACCAAATTTGTTTTCATCACGAGCTTGCCCATTTGTTGGCAAAGCCCCACCAGCGACCCGCCGTCCCCATAATACCCATCGGTCATATCCACTGCCCGTTGCAGCTCGGGGGTGTTGTCGTATATGCCCCAGCCCTCTTGCCGGTAGGTGGTTACAATTTGCTCGTATTGGGGCAGCAGCTCCGGCCGCATGGATTGTATGGCCGTTGTGCTTAACGGGTGTGGCCGCCACCATAGGGCTACGTCTGTACGGGCTTTAAAGTATGCCAGTACATCACGCAGCTTGGTTATGCATTTATTTTCCTCGTCTATATTATTAAACGATGTGTTGTATAGTATCACTTTCCTACCTGCGATAATGCTTGTCCATTCGGGGGGTAGGGTATGCCGGTTATCCGGGGTGTTTGTTTTGTTGTCAAACTTGGGGGAGCCTAGGGGCAGTAGTTTTTTATCCAGGTCACCAAAGCTGCCTACGGCGTTGTTTTTTATTTCCCCTTCTTTTAAGAATTTAATGACGGTTTCTTTTAAGGATTGTGACTGTACAATCACCCTATCGGCATAAAGCACGCCAAAGTTTACCCACAGACCGTCCATAGCTTCTGTAAGGGTTGCGTTATCGTCCATAACAAAGTAGGGTACATATACCAGCATATCTGTGCAGTTTTTTAAGCGTTGGATATAGAAGTTGGGGTGTATGGCGGTTACGCGGTTGCTGTCGTCGTAGGGGTTAAAGGTGTAGATGATATCGGGGCGGCGGGCTTCTATATCGTAGGCTTGCCAATCAATGCATTGGAAGTGGGGCTTGTAATACGCTGCGCCTTCGTAGTGCATTTTCCCTAACGAACCATCGGGATTTTTTTCATAGTAGGGGACGGGTATCCAGTAGGCGTCACAGTTGGGGTCGTCTTTAGCGGCTAGGTAAATGGTTTCTAAGCTGTCGCTCATGGCGGCCTTGTAGCTGATGAAGGCAATTTCTATGCGGGTGGGGGCTAGCTCGGTGCTGACTAATTTTTCTATTTCGCTTAGTTTTTTGTCCAGGGGTTTGCGGCCTATTTCCCCGTTGTGTGCTTTAAATATTAATTCGCAATATGCTTCCAAAAGGGCTACGGTGGCGGTGCCTTCACCGGCTAGTTGGTCTATAAAATCGCACAGGCTAAGGGCACCGTCTTGGCAGGCGGCGTATTGCCCTGCTGCTTGGGCTTCGCGCAGGGTATGCAGCAAGTCTATTATTTGCGACCGTTGAAATTTTCTCATTATAGCCCCATTATAAACACTATTTCATTAAATTGTCCATAAACTGCACTTTGTTGTCTTGGGGCGTTCCCTTGGGGCGGCCCAAGTCGTCGCGCGAGGTTGCTGTGGTTATTACCTCTATAAGACTTAGTTCATTGTTATTTGCAGCTTGTGCAAGTGCGGCGGTTAATTCTTCTATGGTAGAAACACGTTTTATACAAGAGTAGCCAAACCCGCGGGCAAGGGCAGGCATGTCTATTTTCCTCACTGCTGTAGGCATACCGCCTACACTTTCGTGTGCGGCGTTATTGATAATGATATGAACCAGGTTTTTGGGTGCGGCTGCGCCAATAATAGCCATTGCACCCGTGTGCATAAGCATTGCGCCGTCGCCGTCGATTACCCATATACGCTTGCTTGGCTTATGCAAAGCAATACCCAGCGCAATGGATGCACTATGCCCCATAGAACCCACGGTAAGAAAATCCGCTTCGTGACCTTGTTTGTTTTGCTCACGTATTTCATATAACTCGCGGGATGCCTTCCCCGTTGTAGAAACAATTAACCCGCCCATCGCGGCTTTCGCAATATGACGAATGGCTTCTTCGCGGGATATTTGCCCATGAAGTACGGGTGCGCAGTTGTTTTTGCATTCATATTTTAACGCACCCTTGCGTATAACAAAGGCGGCGCTTTTTCCTTGGGCAAAGCGTTGTTCAAATCTTTTCATGACGTTATTAAAATCATCATCAGTGGTGTTTTTTTCCAGCACACAGGCTTCTATTTCCAGGCACTCCAATTGCGCCAGGGTAATTTCCCCTTGAAAAACGTGCTGCGGCTCGTCGGGCACGTTAGGTTCGCCGCGCCAGCCTACAATAAAGAGCATGGGAATGCCGTATACACGGTGGTTTATAAGGGACGCAACAGGGTTTGTAATATTCCCGATTCCACTATTTTGTAGATATACTACAGGTACCTTGCCCGTCGCTAAATGATACCCCGCGGCGATTGCCACGGCATTGCCTTCGTTAGCGGCTACGATATGCTTTTGCGGGTCAAGGCTGTAGGTGTCTAAAATCCAGTCACACAGCGGCTTTAGCTGTGAATCGGGTACACCTGTGAAAAATTCGTAATTTGCAAAAATATTGGGGTTCATATGGTTACGCCCTCCAGTATTTGGCGATACATTTCCGCCATTTCATTTTTTGTAATGGTTACGGGGTGATTGCTCAAACGCTCTTCGTTTACGTCGGCTGTTAATAATTCTATTGTTTGTTGCGTAAAAGCTACGCTAAACGGTAGTGCCATCTTTTTTAATACTTGTTTAAATGCCTCTAATGCATTTGAATTTGGGACAGCAGGTACTGTGCCTTTTTTTAACAGGTGTTGCCAAATGTGGGGCAAGCATAAAGCTACAGCATGTCCGTGAGCAATATTATACTGTTGGCTCAGCCCATAACTCATGGCGTGTGCCGCTGTAGTTTTGCTGATATTTATTGCTTTGCCCGACAAATAAGCGCCCCGCATCATGGACATGCCTTCACCGCCGTCCAGATATTTATCCATCGCCTTGTATATAATGTCGGCAGATTCTCTTGCAAAATTGCGGCTTTCTTCTGTTGCGCCCTTTGCCCAAAGGGATTCTATAGACTGGCACAAGGCATCCAGCAAAGTGCTTTTTTTATGGTATTCGGGTAGAGTTGTTAAAAAATCGGGGTCTAAAATCACATGCTCGGGCACAAGGGCGGGGTGCGCTAAGGAAATTTTTTTCCCATCTTTGTACAACACAGCAAAATGGGTGGCTTCGCTTCCCGTGCCTGCCGTTGTGGGGATTGCCAAATGCGGGCAGCGGGGATTTTCCCGTTGCACCAAATTTATACCCTTTGCTACATCAATGGCGCTGCCGCCACCGATGGAAATGAGGAAGTCGCATTTCTCCCGTTCATATAATGCAATGCCGTTTAATACCTCTTCATACTGCGGGTTAGGCGTAAATGCGTTAAAACAAACTGCCCCCGCCGCAAGCATATTATTCCGCGCTTCGCACACGAACAGGGGATTCTTTGCTTGCGCTGTTATTTCGTTTATGCGGTTTCGTGTGCCGGCGCCTTCAAATACCATTGGCGTGCTACCTCCAAATCCTGTGGATTATCCACTTCAAAGCAATTTCGGCCTTTTATATCTAAAGGGCGGATATTTATTTCATGGCTTATGGCATTTAAGGCGTTTTCGGCATATACATGGGTTTCCCCTCGTTTACAAAATCGTTCAATTTCCGCTAACCAAAGTTGCCGGTCGTCCTTATTCAATTTATACAATGGCTGTGCATACATTGCATTGGTAAAAAATTCGACCCCTACTTTGCTAATGCGCTCATTTTCTACCACGGCTTTAAAATCCTTTTCGGGCAGTGGTTGGGCAGCATCTACAACCATTACGCTATGCGGCGCAGCAAGAACATCTTTCAACACGCTCATATCAAAAAGCAAATCGCCATGCAACATAATAATTTCACGTTGTAGCTGTGTCCGCGCAAGATAAATAGAATATATGTAATTAGTGCTGTCAAAGATAGGGTTATGCACAAACGAAAAAGCGCCCTGAGGATAACGGGCGTAAACATAGTTTTTTAACGCATCGGCATAAGGTCCTGTGGTTATACAAAAGTCCCGTACGCCGCATGTAAGCAGGGCTTGCAATTGAATGTCTAAAATCGTTATTCCGTCGGCTACCTCTACCAGACATTTATTTTTCCCATGGGTGAGTGTACCCATGCGTGTGCCTGTGCCTGAATTTAAGATTAAAGCCGTCATAATAATTTCAACTCCGATACAGGGTGGGGCTTGCGGTCTTTTTCATCAGGTAAAACCATATAGCCGCCATAACGAAAGGTTAGCCAATTATCATAATCCTTCGGTATAGGGAAAGAATAGCCTTCAAAATTAATTTCGGTCAAATCGGTAAGCCACTGCCGCAAATATCCCCTCGTTGCACTTCCGACACGCATGGGAAAGGTTAGCGTTCGCACATATTTGGTGCTTTTGTTTAGATTGCTCATTTTAACAAATGTATTGAAATTTTTATACAACACATTTTCGGGAATGTCTTGCAGCCATGCATACATCATTTTCTTTAGCCCTTGCGTCACCATTACGCCTACCTTTGAATAGGTTGCTTTTCTAAACAAAAAACAACAAAAGCTATGCATTGGGCGTAGCCACGGTGTATCGGGCACGCCATCGTACGGCCATAAATCAAGAAAAATGCCTTGCCCATAGGGTAAATGCTCTTGGTTTAACCGCATAAACTTAGTACCTTTCCTGCGGATTTTACCATGCCCCCAGCGATAGCCCTTTGTTTTGCGGTAATCTTGAAAATAGAACCGGGTTGTGTCTAAATCGGTTTTTACGACCTTCCTAAATTTTTCGTACTCGGACCGCAGGAAGCCAAGGTCTATATCATCGTCCCACGGAATAAATCCCCCATGACGCACCGCACCCAATGCCGTTCCCGCGTCAAGGAAGTATTTTATGTTGTTCTTTTTACATATACGGTCAACTTCGATAAGCATCTCCAAGCCCACCATTTGCACGGCGCGGAGTTCTGAGTCGGTTAGGCGGTACTGCAAAGGACTTTTCATATTAATTCTTTTCCCTCCACCAATTCACAAACTTCTCCAGCCCCGCCCGAAGCGATGTTTCGGGCTTTATTTTTGTATCGCGTATTAATTCATCAATATCTGCAAAGGTAGCATATACATCGCCCGGTTGCATGGGCAGCAATTCTTTTTTTGCCGCTTTACCCGTAAGTTCTTCCAGTATATTAATAAAATCCATCAGCTTTTCGGGTTGGTTGTTGCCTATATTATACACTTTATACGGGGGAGTTCCTTCGCTTACCCGTAACGCGCTCGAACATTCCGCCAATGCAATAACACTTTTTACCACGTCGTCAATATACGTAAAATCACGCTGCATATCGCCATGGTTAAATATTTTAATGGGCTTGTCGTTTAAAATGGCATCCAAAAATAAAAACGGTGCCATGTCGGGTCGCCCCCACGGACCATAGACGGTAAAAAACCGCATTCCTGTAGTGGGCAAATTAAACAAGTGGCTGTATGTGTGCGCCATTAATTCGTTTGCTTTTTTTGTAGCGGCGTATAAGCTAACGGGATTGTCTACCCTGTCTTCCACCGAAAAAGGCAGCTTTGTATTTGCACCGTATACCGAACTGGAGGAAGCATATAACAAATGCTTCACATTAAAATGACGGCAGCATTCCAAGATATTTGTAAACCCCACCAAATTTGACTGCACGTAGGCGTCCGGGTTTTCTAACGAATACCTTACCCCTGCTTGCGCAGCAAGGTGGATTACTATGGGGGGGTCATATTCCGTAAAAACGGCATCCAGTGCAGGCTTATCTGCAAGGTCGGCACGTATGAAGGTAAATTTTTCGTACCTTTCTAATTCCCGTAACCGCGCTTCCTTGAGCAGTACACTATAATAATCGTTTACATTGTCATACCCGACAACACGCGCACCGCCCTCTAATAGCTGCGCTGCAACATGAAATCCAATAAACCCCGCTACGCCTGTTACTAAATACACCATTTCCGCTTCACCTCTTCATAGCTTTTCAAATCTCCAATATCATATCTGCGCCCGGGCATTTGCATTGCATGTAGGGGCGCGTTTTTGCACAACCAAGCAATAAAACTGCCGGGCGCGTCTGTAGCGCAGCCATCGGCAATGGCTTGCCCAATACGCCGTGCATCTGCTTGCGTTAAAAAGTAAAATGGCGGCGCAAGCCAATGGGAAGCAGGTGCTTGCGGCTTTTCCTGCATATCCAAAATACGCTCGCTGTCGTCTATTGTTAAAACGCCGCTTTTTTTGCACCGCTCGATATCATGTTCATAATACCGCATTACGCACGAGGTTTTCTTTTCCCGGGCGTAGCGGATAAATGCTTCCAGCGAAAAGTCGAGCAAATTATCCCCGGCCAGCACTAATAAATCATCCTTCACTTCCAAGCGCTCCCATGTAAACTGCAAATCCTTCACCGCACCCAGCCGTGTTTCGTTGGATATTGTACCATTATCCAATACCGTGATGGGATAGGGCACAGCCTGCGCCCATTGCGTAAAATGATGCGCGTATTTATGGTTGGAAATAATATAATACTCGTCCACCAAGCCCGTAGCCGCAACGTCGCCAAGCAACCAATCCAATATCGGCTTACCGCCTACATCTAACAATGGTTTTGGAAAGTTTTCCGTTAGCGGGTATAACCGTGTCGCATACCCCGCCGCCAGTACGATGCATGTCATAACGCCGCCTATTCATCCAACCCAAAGGATTTTTGGGGGAAATGTTTAGCCGCTTGCTCAAAAATTTCATCGGCGGTCATGCCCACCCAAAGATTATCACGTCGCCATTCGGTATAATCAAATTGTTCTTTCTTAACTGTCACCAAAAACAATTCCATTTCAAAGGAAGTGAGGGCTTGGCGGAGGGCTTTCATTCCTACACTCATGACAGCCGCTGTTTGAGGGTCTTTATATTTCACTAAATTATTCATGATTAATCTCCTCCCATAATTCCATAAATTCAATCGGGTTTAAGAGCTTTATTTTGTCTGATGTGTAATTTAACAAGCGTTTATCTGTCGAGATAAAATAATCACATTCTGCAAATATGGCACAAGCGAGATGTATAGCGTCCTTTGCCTTCACGCCTGTCATTATTGCATTCGCAGCCATTGGCGTCAATTCATTAATACAATCCGACCCAACAAATACAGATGAATGTTCGTTAATAAAACTCATCACTGCCTGTACTTTCACTATTTCGGAACTTGCATTCACTTCTTCCATAAGAACAAATGATGCAACCAATTTAATTGCCTTTAGCTTTACAAGGGATTGTATAAATAATTTTGCTTCCGTTTCAAGCTGTATTTTAATTTGCTTTTGCCCATCATATGGTCGACTGTAACAGCAGTTATCAAGATAAACCCTCATCATGCCGAAGCCCCTACCCCATCTCCGCTTTGGCAAAAATGTACGGAAAATTTATCCGCCAATGCGGGAAATTCCTTTGCATACGCTTCGGTTACGTTGCGTTCAACTTCCTCTTTAAAAGCAGGGTCAACCAGCGCCATACAGCACCCGCGAAAGCCCGCACCCGAAAAACGCCCGCCGTAAATCCCATCCGTACCCCGCATAATGCTATAGAGCTTTGTTAATTCTTCCGAACCTGTTTCGTAATTTACAATGCTGGATTCGCCGCTTTCAAAGGACAGCTTCCCCAAGGCTTCAATGTCGCCGTTGCGCCATGCCCGGGCGCCCGCTTGCACCCGCGCAAATTCGGTATACCAATGGTCTGCCCGCTTACGCCAAGGTTCGGGCAGCTTGTCCCGATGCTTGTCAAATACGGCTCGCGGTACACAGCGTAGCCGTGCTTCATCAAATTTGCCGTACTCCATGCCTTCAAACGCCATTAACGCATACGCCGCCGACTTGCATTCATCTACGCGCATATTAAATTTAGACCCCGCCAGTGTTCGTTCTATTCCGCTGAAGAATACCGCAATTTCAAAGGGCTTCATATTACCGGGTTGGGGGATAAGTTCATATGAATCGTCCATTGTATCCAAATATAACAAGTGCCCCTTCTTGGAAAGCACCTCGCAAGACTGGTCTAACTTCCCGCAGGAAACGCCTACATATTCATTCTCTGCCTCCAGTGCAATGCTTATTATCTCCTGCGATGCAAGGGTAATTCCGTTCACTTTACACAACGCAGAAAGATACGCAATAATCACCGCAGCACTGGAAGAAAGCCCCCCAATAGGCAAGCTCCCCTCGATTACACCACACAGCCCTACTTGAAGCGAATAGCGCTTACCCAATGCCACCATAGCCCCCCGCAAATAGTCTGCCCAGTCGTTTTGCTTCACCTTAGGCACACCCGTTACATGAAACTGCGCCCGCTTAGGGAATTGTAACGAAACCAACTCAACCACGCCGTTTTTCTTCGCCCCATAAGCAATATGTATGCCCATATCTAACGCAAAGCCCGTCACCTTACCGTGCTGGTGGTCGCTATGTGCGCCAATGGGGCATACGCGATACGGGCAGAAGGCAATGCCCGTAGGCGGGTAGTTGTAGGTAGAAATAAACTTATCTGTACATTGCATAGCAGCACATCCTTATATAAACCAAAGCGGTATAATTCGGTGTTTATCCGTAAGGGGCAATAAATCCTTGGCCGGGCAAATAACGCCGCCTTCCCCGATATTAACGCCCTTTAGCGCGTCTAGCATTGCGAAGTTTTTTATATCCTTGGGTGAAGGTGCAGGATTCAATTTAATTTCGATGGGGTAGAGCGTATTATTTTCGCATAATAATAAATCAATTTCCCGTTTATTGCTATCACAGAGGAAATACAAAACCGCTTCTTTACCCGCATTGGTATAACTTTTAACAATCTCCGACATAACATAGCTTTCAAAGAAATGACCGTTCATCGCACCTATAGCAAGGGTTTCTGCTGTCATCCATCGGGTAAGGTATGCCGCAAGACCCATATCTAAAAAGTATAGTTTTGGTGTTTTCACAGCTCGCTTAATCGCATTTGTGCTAAAGGGTTGCAGCAGAAATACAAGCCCGCTGGTCTGTAAAACAGACATCCATCGCTTTGCCGTTGATTCACTAATGCCTACATCCCGCGCTAGGGATGATAAATTTAACATTTGTCCTGTCATGGCGGCACAAACCGTCATAAATTTTAAGAAATCGCCCTCATCTGCCACTTGGGTAAGGTTGCGTACATCCCGCTTAATGTATGTTTTTACATAGTCTGCATAAAATTCGTCCCATTGAAAGGTTGGATTTGCCACAAGCTCGGGCAAGCACCCTCTGTGAATGGTATGCCATACTTCGGTAACGCCCATAGAAATTTTGCTTTGCTTGCGCTCCAAAAGAAAATCAAGTGTAGGCAAAAAAGGATGGATAAAACTTTCCTCATGCAATTCTCTAAGGGAAAGCCCAAATAACTCCAATATGCCGGCCCTGCCCGACAAACTCTCGCTTACGTTCTTCATTAACGTAAACCGCTGTGACCCGGTAAGAAAAAAATCACCCTTACGCTTGCTTTCATCGACATGTATCTTTATATAACTAAATAATTCAGGTGCATATTGCACCTCGTCCACAAAAATGGGCGGCGGAAAAACATCAAAAAAAACCGAGGGCGCGTCAATGGCTCTTCGGCGGGTAGGCAAATCGTCTAACGTTACCTTGGGAATGTTCGGCTTCAAGGTTTCGATAAGCGTAGTTTTCCCCGTTTGTCGCGCCCCCGTTACCACAACGGCGCCCTTAGCTTTAGCGCGCCGTAGTACAGCATCCTCGATATGTCTTTTAATATACACATGCATCACCTTTATGAAAATCCGACATCCAATGCCAGAATATCATAATTATTATCTTTTGACAAATTCTTAGAAAATGTCAAAAACCTTATGCTATACTCCTCTCAGTCAAGAGGCACATGACCGACTCCCGCACGTTTACCCCGCGGCTATTGCAACGACCCGGCTCTGGCGCAAAACGGACAACGTACTGATTTCCTCAAGGCTACCCCTTAGGATTAACACTTCACACACTTTACAACCCCACATGCGGCGCAGAATCATCTCGCGAGGCGCTGCATGACTTACCCCGTGTTAATCCAACCAAAGGGCAACGCTTTTTCGTATCATTACCTGTATGTGGATTTCCTGCCTTAGGGCAAACCCGTACGGCATATGGTGTAGTGAAGTACTGCGAAAAAGCACCCCAATGGTAGTAACACCCAAGTAAAACAAGCTTTGTAAACACCATATACACAAATATGCCTTATACGACGGCGGTCGTATTGGGTGTATTTGTGTTGGTTGCAATTACCGCCATGACCCAAATTCATGATGAATTGAAATGGACACATCCTTGTTAAATATCATTTCTTTTTTATGTCTGCTGGGCATAATGTAATACGGGTATATCGTAAACCCTTCAACCACTTGTAATTGACCGTTTAAACGATATCCCAAATCATAAAAAAATTCTGTTTCGTGCCCCGTATTGGTGGAAGAAATATAAGATAAAATATCCTCTTGGGATTCTATTCGCTCCATTAATTTTTTTATTATGGGATTGTGTTTAATTGCGCCAAATCCCGAGCCTGTATTAATTGCGCCCGTTACAGTAGTAGCCATAAACCCTTGGTTGTAACGCAGTATGTTTGGGCTTCGTAATAATTCTACATCGGTGTCGAAGTACATACCGCCGTTTTCATATACGGCGAGCAAACGAATATAATTTGCAATTTTTGACCATTTCTTCATTGCATAAGTGGTTTGTAAATATTTGTTTTTGTTAAAATCTACATTTTTTTCGTTCCAGCATTTAATTGTATAATCAGGCGCGAATACCTGCCATGTTTCCATACATTTTTTTATTGGGTCCGGAAAATCACCGCCCCCAAACCAACAATAATGGATTGTTTTTGGGATTGCGTTTGCTTCCATAGAATCTAATCCGTTTAATTTAATATCTAAGTATGAAAACACGTCAATATCATTAAAAACGGGGCTATTGTTTAATTGATTTTTTATTGCATCATCATGAAGTGATGTAATTAATATAGCTGTTTTAGTCAAATCAAATGTACTTGCGGCTTTTTCCAAAGAATAGATGCTTGCTTTAAAGTTTTTTGCCTCTATTATATTCCCGCACCTGCTTGGGTCATTATCAATTATTCCCATTACTTGTATGTCGGGATAAGAATCTGCTATATCGCAACACATTACTTTAAAATAACTCCCGCCACCAAAGCATAACACTTGCTTTCCGCGGGTTTTGTTAATAAACCCATTCATATCACAGGAAATATAATTCATTTAATATCACTCCATGTATTTTATATAAGGCAGTGCCGTTTTCGTTTGAATGGCGGCGGGAATGGGTTCGTTCGCATTATTTACCCCGGTACAAAATTGGCAAGCAGGCATAGCGGAGGTACGTTTAATATAATCCTTTACAACTTCCTTTGTTACTTTATCAGAAAACAAATCCACATAATTGTTTTCATCATGGGGGAAACCCCGCAACGCATCCCCATGGGCTACAAAGCTGCAATAATATAGTTTCCCATTTAACACTTGCGCACAAAAAGCATCGCAATTGTGGAATGTTTTTTCACCATCGGTACTACCATCTGTAAATGCCTTGTTTACCGTCCATGACCATATTTTTCTTATATTACACCTTACACCATTATCTGTTAGTTTTTTATAGGTTTCATCTTTGTTTTTTGCCAGACCGCCGTAATCGGAAATACGAATGGTCATGTTTGCCCGTTTCATTGCGGCAACCACTTCATCATTGGGTACGATGGTGCCGTTTGTAATAATTTCCAAGGAACCGATTCGCTCATTGTATTGGCTTAATTTATCAATAATTTGGGATAAATTTTTAACCATTAACGGCTCCCCGCCTATTATGTTTACTATGCGTACGTTATCAATTAATTCAAAGGCTCGGTCTATTGATTGTATAACCGAGGCGGTTTCTACATCTACAGGATTTTCATAATATTGAACTAATGCGCAACAATCCTTGCATTTTAATGTACAGCGTTGCGTAACAATAAATTCTAACTTAGTCAGTGTTAAATCATTGCCTGTGCTAATAAAAAAACCTTTTAACGAACCCGCAATGGTATTTAAATGATGTCGCTCTTCAACCTTGTCTTCAGCAATTTTGCCCATAATGGCTGCGGTGTTTTCTACTGTTAAGAATGTTTCGGCTTGCACAATTTTGTCAAAGCCTAAGTCATGGAGCTGTTGGGTTATCATTTGCCCGTAAATAAAAGAAGACACAATAACCGTTGCATCTTTATTGGCTTTATCAGGTGTTACAACGGGCAAACCAAGAAAATCGGCTCCGTTATCCCGACCTTTTATGCTGTCAATAAAACCAATCACATTGTCTTTTTTAATACCATGTATTGCACCGGATTGCAATACGTAGTATGTCGCTGCACCTATTGTGCCTGCGGGCATAATATAATAGCTCTTTTTATTATCCATTATCTGTGTTCTCCTTACACGGCAAATAATATTGTTCCGGGGTAATTTAATGTATGGTGCCGCAAATATAGTTTATAATTTTCATTTAACGATAATATATAATCGGGGATTTCCCATATATCTTGGGGTTTATGGTAGATTGAAATAGCTAATTTTGGCTTGCATGTTTTAATTAATTCTTCAGCACCTTTTAAGGCATTTAATTCTGCACCTTCTATATCCATTTTAATAAACGAAACCCTTTTACCATTAAAAAAATCATCTAATTTTTTTGTTTCAATTTTTACACTTCCTGTATTTGTTATATGGGCACCCGAGCTTATTGTGCTTTCATTGTCAAAATACAGGGTGTCATTTTTATGCCAAAGTCCATATGGGTATACTTCTGCATTTTTTACTTTCTTCGCATTTTCCACACATAGGGGATATTGCTTAGGGTTAGGTTCAAAGGCATATATCTTGTCATACCTTCCACCGGAATAGTGAATAAATTCATGTGAACTGGAAAAGTCCAAGCAACCCCCATCTACAAAAACATCATTTCCCGTGTAGTTAATAATATCCTCATTAAAATATTCGCTTTCCCCACTGTTTGACGTAATTATTTGTTCATCCAAAAACCCCGTGTCCAACAACGCTTGCTTTATTTTTTTGCATACACTGTACGCGGAAACGGAAACGAAGCATCCTACATCATTAGACAAGTACATGGGAATTTCATTTATAGAAATTACTTTTACCCCATTCATATATGTTCCCTGCTTCTTTTCATCGGAATCGCAAAAAACTATAACTTTGTGCCCGTAATGCTTTAAAAATAACTGTCCAAATTTACCTGCGCCATATACAATTATTTTATCGTATTTATTTATAAATTCCTTAAAAGCAGGAAATGAAAGAAACGCCATCTCATACACATGGCGGTAATCGTTTGTTAGTGAATAAAGTAACCTGTGGTTAAATATTTTTTGCGATTCTTCGTCAACCAGTTTTGCATATATTGCTTTTGTAACTGTTATTATATCCATGTTGCCATCTCCTCTAGTTCAGGAACCGTTATTATTTTAGTCACACTTGGGTAAGTGGTATTGCACATTTTTGTTATATCTTCTTTTAATGCACTTCTTGGGCAAATAACGACATCTATTTTTTCTTGATTAATAATATCGGGTGTGTGTACATTGTATTTTATATTTTGCCCTAATTCCCCCGATAAGTGTTGATGGTTTAAGTTAATGTTTAAAAACCAAGCCTGTTTGCAAAAGGATGGTGAAAGCTCGTCAAAAAAACGCATGATAGCATTAGTCGCCGGCCAAACAGCCACTTTTCTACCACAGTTTGCTAAGTTGTTTAATGAATCAACTATATTAGCGATGTTGGGGCTTTCATTACCGTCTTCGTATAAAATACGTGTTTTTGATACTTCAAATTTTATTTCATTCCATTCATGGTCATTCATTTTTGAGATGTTTACATAGGGGCAACCTGCTTGCAAATATTTTACAGGGTTTTTAATTATCCCTTGTTCGCAAGCCCTTTTATATATATAACTGCCGGGGAATGTCATCATATTAAGAATACATATTTTTAACGACCAATTTTCCCTCCACCAAGATAGCGCACTCCTTGCGGTTTCAACAGTTTCTTCTAAGTCCCCTATAATAATATTACCATAAGGTGTAATGCCTCTTTCCATACATTTTGTAAAAACAGGTTTAATTAACGCGGGGGAGGTTTTTTTATTCATGCTTTTTATAATCTTTTCTTCTGTATGCTCTACGCCAAAATATATTTCCACACATCCGCTGTCTTTCATTAGGTCAAGGAGTTCATCCGTTACCATATCCATTCGCATACATACCGCAAATGTTAAGTTATAAGCTTTTAATCTATTGCAAAAATCATTCACATATGCAAAATCGCGACCAAACAATTCATCTAACACAAGAAAATGGGAAAATTCATATTTTTGCATTAACCAATCCAACTCTTTGAATACATTATCCAATGAACGGCGCCGATATTTTTTTCCACTTGTATGAAAGCAAAAGGTACAGCTATACGGGCAAGAACGGCTGGTCGCAATTGTTAGTCCCACCATCGTTGACTTTTTTGCAGAAAATTTACTTTCAAACATTTCATGATAATCATAACCCTCATAATCAGGGAAAGGTAGGCAGTCTAAGTCATCAATTTCAGATGTGGGCGGCAAATAACTATCGCTTCCATTTGTAATTACTCCGGGGATGGATTTATCCCCATCTGTTTCAAGTACGTATGCTAATTTGTTTATGACAACTTCACCTTCACCAATAATGCCATAATCGGCATTTTCTAATGCCTTCATTGCCACAATAGGCTCGGCTGTTATAATTCCCCCACCCACTATTGTTTGTATAGTGGGTTTGATTGTTTTAGCAATATCAATAATTTCACGCAATTGCTTATATTGCCCGCTTAAACCGCCTGTAATTACTACGTCTATATTATGATTTAAAATTGTTTGTTGTATCAACTCAATTGGATTATTTTTGTAAGTTAGGTTTAGTGTAGTCACATCCCGCCCAGATGCTTTTAACGATGCGGAAACAATGCCAAACCCTATGGGGAAATAATAGTAGGTTTGAGGTTCTGCTTGTTTTGGCATAATCATTAAATACTTAAGTTGTTTATTGCGGGGGGGGGTATCATTGCCATAAATTTATCTGTGATGTTTTGTATTTGATTTAAGTCATTTTTCTTGCTGGTATTCATATCGGTCTCCTGTTTTCTAATGTTTTAAAGACCCTGCCGTGCTACAAAGGCAAAATCCATAAAGTATCGATTTATTTTATCAGCATCTTCGTCAAAGGTGTCATCATAAAACAAGCGAAGAAATTCATCACGGGCACGCAATATTTCCTTTAACCTATAAGCATTTGGGGTGAGAATATTTACTTCCACTGTTGCACTAAACAAGTCTATGGCGCGGTCTATGGCGCGGGTTTTACGCAGTTCATTTCCATTTCGATGTGCGATTATTGCGCGTCCTACTTCTGAGCTTATGTTTCCTAGTTGCTCAAAAAAAGGAAGCTGTGCCCACCGCTCGCGGGGGAATTTGTATTCATCCATTTACTTTTTCTCCCACAATATTTAATATCAACTGCCGCGTTACCTCGTCTTCTACATTGCGAGAGCGGTTGCTTTGCGCAGGGCGAATATTTATCATCGAATCAAATTCTACGAAATCACCTGTCCCATAATACTCCGGCCATAAATTTATGCCCCACAAATTTTCTTGACTGCTTCCTTGTTCTATAAGAAAAAGTTCTTCGTCAGAGTGCAAAGACGCATCTATAACTAATTTGCGTAAAACAACATCAACCACAGCCTTTACCAAGGGTTCAGACATTTTTTTACTCATTTCCAATAGCTCTTTCACATTGATTGTATCAACTACTTGCATTAATATCACCCATTTCTGTTGATTCCTTTTACATCTCATTTTTTCACCGCAGTAACCCAATTAACTGCGAAGCACGTTTTCGCAGGTGTTTTTCAATGGCAGAAAGATGTTCCTCCGGTAGGTTAAGCTTGGGGTGACGTATAAATGAAAAGCGAAGCAATTTCCGCAGCTTTTCGGCTTGCCTTGGGGTTATAAAGGCTTGGCAGATGCCCTCAAAGGTAGCGTTATTATACACGGGCACGCGGGTTTTTGCATAGGCTTCCAAGTCTTTATAATCATCTTTCATAGCATAACTAAACAGGGAAAGCCCGTTATCGAATATAGGCGCGGGAGCAATAATTTCCCCGGATGGGTTATCGCGGAGTAAACCAAAATTGCCGAAATGCCTGTCCTCATTATATATCAATGCGTCAAAGATAAGCATATCACGTATTGCATCGGCGTATGCCGGACCCAGCGCGTCAAAATGTTTTACCACCGCGGTTATGCCGCCTGTTTTAATTATACGGCCAATGGGGATAAAAGAAGTGTTTATATCCGTAAACAGTTTACACTTTGAGGCAAGCATACCCTTCCAATTTTCAAGGTCATAATGAGTTGCGTCCAGTTGCATAGCTTCTGCTACTTGGCTTGCGTAAAATTCGCTGTAGGGTTCCTTTCCACCGTTGGCAAACCCGGTTGTTGCCCCTTTGTACAGGAAAATGCCTTCATTTTCAATAAACCGCCATGCCTTGGGGAGCATACCGTTGGTTGTAAGCTCGGGGGAGGTGGAAAATGCCGCATCGCTTTGGGTTACCCCTGTGTAGGCCACCAAGGACAGTATTTCGGAAAATCGGTTTTCGTAAAGGTTATAATCGGCAAACTTGCCTTCAAAACCTGCGGGGACTATCCAATAACTGTCGTTTAGCGAAAGCCCTTTACATACATCGATGATGCCTTTGGTGTCGCTTAACGAAAGGTCAAGGGAGCGAAGAATTTCTTCTACGAAGGTTCTGTTTTTGGGAATTACCCTTCGCCCCAACCATTTCATAATGCCTTCGCCGGTTATTTCCAAGTCAAGGGGGAGCAGGTGACGGGGCTCGCCGATGTGTAATACATGGGCTGTGTATCCGCCGAGCTCGCCGATGGTTAATTCAAATATGAGCAGCGCTTCATCGTATAAACGAAGTTCATATTTGGTATCCATCCGTTTCACCCCGGTATCAACGTTAAAATTTCTTTAATAGACATACACATTTCATCCGCTTCCAGTGACCTGCCGTGTTGCAAAATGGCTTCTGCAGTTTTTTTCATAGCGGGGAAGGCACTGCGTAATAAGTGATTGGCGTGTATAACCACCCGCACGCCACGCTTTACCAGTTCCTCTTCCGTTACGGTATTGTAGGTGGTGGGGACGGCTACAAGGGGTATTTTACCGCCGAATTTTACGTATTCGTCGCAAAAGGCAAATACTTCATCCGGGGCTTTTTTATTGGAATGTATCATAATGCCATCTGCACCGGCGTTGATATAGGCCTTTGCTCTTTCTACGGCATCTTCCAAGCCATTGCCCAGGATAAGGCTTTCTATACGCGCAATGATAGAAAAATCACGGCTCATGGTGGCTTTTTTGCCTTGGCGTATTTTTTCGGCAAAGTTTTCAATACTGTCTTGGTTTTGACCCGAATCAACAATAAGAGAATTTTGTTTTAAGCCAATTTTATCTTCTATAATAATCGCCGATACGCCGCTGCGCTCTATGCTTTTTAAGTTATGCACAAAATGTTCAATTAACCCGCCCGAGTCGCCGTCTAAAATAATGGGCTTGGTAGTTACGTCCATAATTTCTTGTATGGTTTGCAAGCGGGACGAATGGTCAACCAATTCGATATCGGGCTTGCCCTTGGCGGTGGAATCGCATAAGCTGGATATCCACATGCCGTCAAAGCTACGGGCTTGTCCGTTTACGTCTACCGAAGTTTTTTCCGCAATAAGCCCTGTTAAGCCATTGTGTGCTTCAATAATGCGCACTAACGGGCGGTTTTTTAAATAATAATTTAATTTGCGGCGGCGCACCTCCGGTAAATAGCCCTGCATAGAAATATTGCGAATAGCTTCATCGGCAGGCAAGCCTTTTGTGTAAGGGACCTCAACGAGTTGACCGCCCCATTCTGCCAATACATCCATAATGATTTGTCTTTCTTTTTCCAATCGTGTGCTTTTATTATCCCCTCGGATAACAATGTCGGGCTTTAGCATACGCAGGTTTTTTTCATACCCTGCTTCATCTTGTAAAACAACATTGGACACCCCTTTAATGGAGGAGAAGATAGCCATGCGGTCACTCTCGCTCATAATGGGAACACGACCAAGTGATTCGAGCACTTGATTTGTATATACACCCACCGTAAGCTCACCCATTTCGGCGGCTTTGTTAATAAGCTTAATATGAGCATTATGGATAATTTCAGATGTCATTACCAGGTATACTTTCATTTAAAATGCTCCTCTTTTACGTAATTATATATCGCCTTGCCTGCTTGCCCATTGGGGTTAGCAAGCGCCCTTTCATGAACAAGCTTAGCACTTTTTATGCTTTCATCAATAATGCCGTCTATATAATTTTGCAAACTTAATCCGCTTCCTTCGACCATATGCCCCTTTTCGATTAGCTCGGGGGCATTTGGGACAAAATCAGCTAACAAAAAGGGTTTGTTACGTTGCCAGTATAATGAATATATACTGCCGCCATCCCCATAACAGCCATCGCTCATTGCAATTGCCCTGTTTAAATCCCCCGTGTCGTCAAAAATGCCCCAATCCTCTTGTTTAAACTTTTTCACCATATCATTATACGTTTTTGACAAGATGGGCATCATGGAATGAAATGTAGCAGCCAAAAGCGGATGCGGTCGCCACCACAGCACTACATCATTACGCGTGTAAAAAGCCGTCATTATTTGCGCTAATTTTTGCAGGTAGGTGTTGGCGTTTGCCAGTGCCGACCCAATAGAAGAAATATACAGGATTACCTTTTTATCGCCTATTTTATTTTTCCAAGAGGGGGGAAGGTAACAATCCTCCCTTCGGGTATTATATACCTTATCATATTTGGGATTGCCAAGTGCGATAAATTTTTCTTCTGCCGCGCCATTTAATTCGCCTACATCTTGTTTGTATTTTTCAATATTGTACCGGCGCTGCAGCTCGCTCTCCATTACAACACGGTGTGCATTTATGCAGCCCGGCCAAGCCCAAGAAGGACTCTTATGCTTGTCTGATGCTACCCGATACGGCACAAGAACAAGCATATTCGTAAACGCCCGTAATTTTTCACTATAAAAATTTGGGTGAATACTGGACACCTTATTATCTCCATCGTATGCGTTAAATGTAAAAATCGCATCGGGGCGGCGCGCCTCTATGTCATACATTTCCCAATTTATACAATCAATATTTGGGCTATAGTGTTCCGCGCCTTCAAATTTTAAGACTTCGGGCTTGCCGTCTTTTCCATGTTCGTAATAGGGTACGGGAATAAAAAAAGCATCACAATCGGGGTCTGCCTTGGCCGCAAGGTAGATAGATTCGATGCTGTCGCTCATGGCGGCTTTGTGGCTGATAAAAGCCACTTCTATACGATTGGGCTTTAGCTCTGTTTCTACGCTGGTTAAAATTTTTGAAAGATGCTTATATAAGATACGAGGCTTTGTATCGCCAATTTGCGTTTTGTACAATAATTCAAAGTATTGTTCAAGGAGTTTAATAGTATTTGCACCGTAGTCATTGCCATACGACGCAATAAAGTCAATAATCGCTTCTGCGCCGTCTTGGCAAGCACTGTATTGCTGCTTGTCCTGCGCATCGATTATGGTTTCTAATACATCAAGGATTTGTTGGTGATGAATTTTACGCAATGTAGAACATCCTTTTTAATTATTATTGAAGCATTATAACGTGTTTAAAATAAACCTACAAATAATTCTCTACAATATAATTGTGAATCGTCTTGCCTGCGTTGCCGTCCTTATTAATTACGTTTGCATCTACCCATGCGCGCCTACGGTCTGCCAATGGGTCTTGACCGGCTTTAATGGCTTGGATAAAGGCCTCTATGGGGCGGTGGTACATCATTTTATCTATATTTTCATTTTCATGAAGGTGTCTTTCCAATCCGCAGGACGGGAACGAGTAAAAAATGGTAGGATAGGGTTCATTTTCTAAAAGCTTTGATTTTGCTAAAGTTTTATTATATGCGGGTTTGTAGTAGTTACTTGTATCCTTCATCCAAGCGTCATAGCTAACGCTAAGTGAAAGGGTGGGGACATCTAAATAAGCAAGAGTTGCTAAAATTGAGCTCGACTCGGTTAACGCGCCATGGCAATAGGATATGGCAGACAGTGCATTGTCCGTTTCGTCGAGGATAACGGCAGGAAATTCGCCCTTGCGTACTCTGTTAAAAAAATCTTGCATTTCATATATATTTGGGTCTTTTTCCGCCTGAGATAATGCTAACGGGTGCGGCCGCCATATTAATGCTAAGTCACTACTCATTGAAACACGTGCCATCAAATAATTAATCCAAGCGTTGGGGTTGCATTTCCAATTCGGGTCGCCAAAGGATGAAAAGTGCGTATTCAAGAAAAACACCGTTCGCCCTTTTATTTTCGCTTCCCATTTAGGATACTTTGGGAATGATTTTTCATTTTTCCGCTTGTTAATATAATCGTATTTAGGGCTGCCCAAGGACACCATTTTTTTTGCATTCGGCAATGTATCCTTAAATTTATTATAGAACAATGGACCAGGCGCACAATATACGTCCACCATATCATGGCTTATTTTTGAAAAGTAATGTTTGCTTGACGCCGGCAATAAGTTTTTATCATTAGATACATGTATAGGTAGCATATAAGGAATATACACCAACAATTTGGCATGTTTACGTAATACCGGGGTGGTAAACTGCGGTACAATTGTTGCATCATAGGGTTCACATATGAACACAATGTCCGGGTTATCTGTTGCTATGTCATATTTTTCATACGGCACTTGCGCAATACCTATTTCGGTTAAAAAATCCTTATATATAACCGTTGATTGCCCTGCTGACATATTACGGTTTATGGGTATAATCGTTATTTGCGTAATAAACTGTTCGTCATTGGCAAAGGCTTCCCATACACTTTCCATCGCATCCCAGGTTGATTCGAAATAGGGTAAAAAAAGAACCTTATATTGGGTAGGAATTGCTTGAAAGGCATCAACTAAGGCTACAAAGGCATCCTCGGCCGTTTCCGGCGCAGTTGATAACGCGTGAATTAATTCATTACCCGCAGCAGCACAGGCGGGAGATTCTACCCCCACGGTTTTATTAATTGATTCGATAAACGCATACACATCGTTGGCATCCATACTGCCTTCCATCATTTGCGGAATGGCGGTTTGCAGGGTTTCCAACATTTCTGTAATTTGCATTTTTACATTGTTAAGCATTTTTTACCGCCACAACTTCCATTGAACCACTATAATATGCAGAAATATGATAATCGACGGGCATTAAGCCGCATCGTTCTAACAAAGCGTATAACGACTCGCGAGAGAAATAATTGAGGTGGTATTGCTGGCGGCGCATGGCATCCTCATGTTCCACAACGGCAGAAAACGCACTTTCGAAGGAGGGGGTGGATATCCATACTGCACCGTCGTCCTTTAGCAGGGTGCGGATTTTATGCATCGCCCCTTCGGGGTCGGATACATGCTCTAATACATCGCCCATGATAATTACGTCCCATTGGCGGGTGGTTTCATATTCATTAATGTCGGCGGTTTCGGCTTCTAATCCGTAGCGTTTTTTGGCTTCTTCTACGTGACGTTCAATTACGTCTATGCCAAATGTGTTATATCCAATTTCACGCGCGGCAAGTAAGCATTCGCTTGCCCCTATACCAATTTCAAACAACTCCATGCCTTGGGCAAAGCCACGCGCACGAATATTACCCAATAATTGCGAATAATAAGGGAATTTACTTGGGTTTGCATTCCGCGGGTCTGTATTGTGCATAAATATTTTTTTGGGGAAATGGCGGGCAAACATATGGTGACAGGATTGGCAATACATCCACATGCGAATGGGGTTAATAAGGGGGTTGTATCCCTGTGCTTCCAGTAATGGATAGCACCAATACGGCTTTGCTAACGCATTGCAAAAAACACATTGTAAGCGCTCGTCTTCCTCTTTTTTTCCGCGATACACATACCCATGGCTGGAATGCGTATTTTTAAATAAAGCAAGCGCCAGCTTTGGATTTGCCGCCAACGCTTTATAATATAAATTATATGCCGCTTCCGGGTCGCCCGTTGCGTTAGAAATTGCCGCAAGGGAATAATAACAGGCGGGTGCTACTTCCTTGTTAACTTGCAGCTCAATATAAATAGCTGCGGCTTCTTCATATTTTTTTTGTTGATATAACACATGTGCATGGTTAAATTTTTCTTGCAAGGTCATTTCAATTTTCCTCGCAATACTTCAATTTCCGGGTCGGTGGGGTTTACTTGGGCGTAGCTTTCTAATATTTGCGTGGCTTGCTCCATGTTGCCAATGCCAATCATGGTTTTAATAATTGATTTAAGCTTAGCGGTTTCTTGTGCCAGTTCGTCTTGAATGCCGGTTGGCTGTGCGGGTGCGATGGATTCTTGTAACGCTTCACCCATAAGCGTTATTATATCCCTTGCGCCGCTGTTTGCACGTAATGCCATGCGTAAATTTTTTGCAACACCCGCCATATCATTGATTTTTTTGCATTCCATAGCACGACCTGCATAATAAATATATTTATCATGCTCGGCTAATGCATCTATATTTTCATCGCTATAAACGTTGGGTTGGTATATTTGCGAGAAGTAACTGTGCCGCATTTCGACAAAGCGTTCAAAAAATGTGATAACTTTTTCATCGTCTGTTCCATTCATTTTGGCTTTTATTCGCTCAAAAATAAACATGGCAATGGTTGAAATTGCACGCAGATATTTAAGCGAAGCATTGGCGGGCGCATCTTCGCTTAAATATTTGACTACGATATTGTCCACATCGTCGTTAGCACGGATAAATTGAGAAATAAAGCGCGGGGTGTCCGCAATTTTCATATTTTCAATAAACTGAGAAAAATCTTTTTTCTCTTGCATTGCAATAACAACTACATCTACGAAATGTTGCTCAAAGGGACGCTTTGCATCTAAGAAATATGCGAGGTTTTCCGCAGTAGTTTCCTTGCGCAACTTCATAAGGTTGTAATAGTCATCATTTGTACAGCCGGTGGCTAAAATACCATTAATAACGAATTCCCTTATTTCTTTGTTTATAAGCCCTTGTTCAATAGCCGCAATGACATTTTCATATATGATGGAATCCTTCTCGTGATGAAAGGCTGCATATTTAAACAGCTCAACAAACCCATCATACGCCTTAGTTTTAATCATGTCGCCTACATATAAATTAAACAATATGCTCTTTTTGCTTTTTGTATACTTTGCATCCCACTCTAATGCCGTATCAAACATATTTGCTTTCATGTAGCTTATTACAATGTTATCAATTACATGGTCACGGCTTTTAAAGGGCTTAGGCATTGCCATAAGGGTTGCTACTTGGTTATCTAATTTATCCAGTTCGATATCTTCAAACAGCGCGAGCGCTTTAACGGTTTCTTCGGCGGCTTCCTTGAATTTTTTCATCTCTCTGTAGGCTTGCACTTGCAATAGCTTAATGGGGAAAGCGGCTACGCTTACTGTTTTTTGCATTGCATAATAGTTTTCTGCCGCTTTTATTGCCTCTTCCCATTCGCTTACGTCGTTATAATATCCAACAAGCCGAAAATGGAAGGCATGGAAATAGGGGTGATTTACGTTATCACCCATTATCTTTACCCCATGCTCTATATATTTTTTTTGCTCTTCTAAATATTTTACGTCCATGTATTCGGCAATGAGATGATGTGCGTGGCGGGGGTCGTTGGGTTCTTTTTCGAATAATTCCAATAGAGGAACCAGGTTGCGCTGCCGTTTAATTTCTTTTTCTTCCGCCGTTTCTAAATTATAGCCGTGGTGAACCACCCTTGCCTTTATATTAAAGGAAGGGGGAATGGTGGGAATATATTCATGAATTTTACCTACAAACTGCATTCCCTTGTATTTTTTAAACAACCGCATGGCTAAAAATATATTGTCTTGTTTTTTAGTCATTACACTGTACATATCAAGGGTTGCACAATTATACTTGTTATGGTCTTCACTATTAAAAAAATTAATAATTTCGGTAGCGTCTTCGATAATTTCGTCGGCATCAATGTACATGTACCATTTTCCAAAGGCTTTATCAATGGTGTGGTTACGCGCCCACGCAAAATCGCCCCGCCATTCCAGGGTGAATACTTTATTGGTAAATTCCTTAGCAATTTCTACAGTGGCGTCGGTAGAGCCTGTGTCGTAAATAATTAACTCGCTGTGTATTTGCTCTAAAATGGGCTTTAAGCCGGTTAAACAATCGCGCAAATACTTTTCTTCATTTTTTACTATCATTCCTATTGACAAAAGCATGTTAATTCACCGCTTTTCCATTCATTGATTGCATTAAGCTATTTGCCTTGCGTTTTGCTATTTCCTTAATTTCTTCCATTTCCTGTGGATGGAAAAAGTTAAAATCGGGTACGATGCCGCTTATCGCGCAAAATGCTAATATAGTACTTGCCCCTTCAACATTTTCTTTTGGGTTTTTAGACCATCTGTCACGGGCGACAACAATCCGTTTAAACCCGCTTTCGCCGACAAAAGTAATAAATTTACTAATATTCTTTATATCGTCGTTTATCCCCGGAAGGATTATATACTTTAGTATAATTTGCTGGGAAGGATTGCTTGCAACGGCTTTATATTTGCGCACCGTTTCTTTTACGGCTTCAAAATTATCGCTACCTTTAATTTTTTGCCATGTTTTGGGTGTTCCGCTATCCATAGAAAATAAGATATATGACCGCTTGCTGTTTGCCAAATTGTTACCAATCTGCTCACTATATACATAACAATTAGTAAGCCACGCAGCAGAGGCATTGCCTACCAACTCATACAATTTTTCCTTTAATGGGTGAATTGTAATTTCGCCTGCGGATATATCCCAATGAATATTTTCTGCAAACAAACCCTTGTCCCTAAAGTATTCGATATGCTTGAAAATTAAATCATACCCCGGGGCATCTTTTTCTTTATCATACTTACGGCGATTTTCTAAATTTTGGCTGCAATAAAAGCACTTTGCCTGGCAGGGTGCAGGGGTGGCGTTAAAGCATATAAAATGGATTAAATCGCTTTCTTCTCCCCAATCCTTACATTCAAAAACAGGGCATCGTGTACATGCTAAATAATAAGGGTTGTCCGATTGTCCCGTAGATTGCGCCAAGCGCTTGCTTTCATCTAAAATTTCCTTTTTACGGGCATAGTAATTGCTAAGGGTTTCTTCCGGGTCATCGCACAGGATTATTTGAATATTCTTCGCTTCGTCGGTACAACAATAGGAAATACGGTGTATTTCTGCCTCCATATTACTGTTAAACATCATGTGGTTTCTTGCTAAGCTTACGCAATTTTGGTAGTTCATATGTATCGCCTCCATGCAATGCCACATAGTACCCAATTATTAATAGTTCGTCAACGCTTCATCGACATTAACACCTGCTCTACGGTTTTAATCTCATCGGGCGTAAAAAATTTAAAACCAAAAGATAATCCGTTTTGTGAAGCCAATACAATTAAAATAACAACAGCGCGCAGCAGGGCTTGCGAGGTTTGCGCCCAACGGTCTTTCGCTATTAAAAAGCCTTTAAGGTTTAAATCCTTTACAAATCTGATGAAATTAATTAAATTTTCTTCGTCATCGTTTACGCTGGGGAGTACTAAGTACTTTAACATCATTTGCTCCGGCTTTATTGTTGCTTGTACATATTTTTTTATATTTTCCTTAACATGTGAAAAGTTGTCTACGCCTTTTATATGTGTCCACGTTGCATCGGTTCCGGCGTCCATGGAGAATAATATGTTAGATTCGGCGTTATTGGCTAAATTTTTTGCTATCTGCTCGCTATAAATAAAACAATTTGACAGCCAAGAAGCAGCATGGTCACCCACGGCACGGTAAACTTCTTCGCGATAAGGGTGAACGGTAATCTCCCCCGCGCCTATTTCCCACTGTACATCGCTTGCAAGCAAACCGTTATCGTGAAAGTACTGCATATGTTTAAATACTAGCGCGTGACTTTCGCCATCTTGTTCAACGTCAAATCGCCGCCTATTTTCAAGGTTTGACGAACAATAAATGCACTTAGCTTGGCAAGGCGCAGGCGAAACACCGTAGCAAACGTAGTGGAACTGAAAATCTTCTTCGCTCCATGTATGTTCAATAAAGTCGGGACAACCAAGGCAGGCGTTATAATGTGGATTATCCGACATATCCCCTGTTTGCGCTACGCGCTTTCCTTCATTAATAATTTCATTTCGGCGTTCGATGTAATTATCTATAGTTTCGGCAGGGTTATCACTAATGGATACGGCGATTTGTTTATTTGCTTTACCGCAACAATAAGTCAATATATTACGCCCTTCGTCCAATCGACCCATAAAAAAAGCGTAGTTTTTTATTAACGCATTACAACATTTGAATTTCATTATCAAACCTCTATCTTGTATTTTTCAACGCGTTCTGCACTACTTGTTTTATTTGATGAATTTCATCATTTGTGAACAACTGGAAGCTAAACGCCATTTTATTTTGCCATGCAAGGGTAGCTAAAATTACGGCGGCACGAATATGCTCGGGTGCTGTTTGCACCGTTCTATCTTTCGTAATTGCAATAATGTCTAAATCTAATGATTTAACAAATGACATAAACATTGTCAAATTATCAATATCATCATTTATACCGGGTAAAATAATGTATTTCATCATTATTTGCAAACGAGGCTTTGCAGCCGCCTGTACATATTTAGCTACGTTATTTTTTACTAACGTAAAATTATCGACGCCTTTAATTTGCATCCACGTTACATCCAACCCGCAATCCATTGAAAAAACAAGATTTGATGTCTCATTTGCGTGCAAATTATTAGCAATATTTTCATCATAAATAAAGCAATTGGAAAGCCAACCTGCTTGATTTTCACTAACGATATCATACAATTGTAACCTATGCGGGTGCACCGTAATTTCTCCTGACCCTAGCTCAAAACGTATGTTTTTAGCAAACAATCCTTTTTCTTTGTAATGTTGAAGGTGCTTAAAAATCAATTCCCATGCAGGGGCATCGGTTTCTTTATTATATNCCCGCCGCTCTTCTAAACGTTGACCACAATAAATACATTTTGCTTGGCATGGGGATGGATTAATGCCAAAAATAATATTATGTATTTTATCGGTTTCAACTTCTTTTATACTATCCTTAAAGAATTCACAACCATTACATGCAGTATAATATGGATTTGCCGATGGCACACCCGATTTTGAAACTTTTTTACTTTCTTCAATTATCTCATGCTTCCGCGCATTATAATGGCGGAGGGTTTCGTCCGGGTCTTCGTGTAAGTCTACACTTATTTTGCTTGCCGCATCTGCACAACAAAAAACAAGGGTTAGTGGTCTATCCGTTTTATCCAAGTTTCCACGAAAAAGCATGTAGTTTAAATTTAAATTGTTACAAGATTTATATGCCATATGTAGCTCCACCCTTAGGGGTAATTTATTCATGGTTATACTATCACCCACTGTACAGAAAAGCAATATGCTTGGATGTACATGAACGCAAAAAGAAGCCGCCCCGGTGGGCGGCTTCTTTTTGCTATATCGTTTAAGATTAACGAAGCAGTGATAAGATGTTTTGTGGTGCTTGGTTTGCTTGTGACAGCATAGAGATGGCTGCTTGGTTGAGTACGTTGGATTGTGTAAAGCGCATCATTTCTGCTGCCATGTCGGCGTCGCGGATACGGCTGTTGGCGGCGTTTAGGTTTTCAGATGCTACGTCGAGGTTTTCGATGGTGAATTCTAAACGGTTTTGCATTGCACCAAGGTTAGCGCGTTGACCTGCTACGTGAGCAAGTGCGAAGTCGATAGCGGGGATAAACTTGTTGATGTCGAAACCGCTTTCGAGCATGATGCCGGATTCTGCTCCGCTGAAGGCAGAGGAGAAGCTAAGGTTACGCAAGGCGGCAAAGGTGAAGCCGGATTGCATGGTGCTTGCCATGTTGCCCGATACGGACATTAAGTGACCGCCGGTCCATACGCCCGAAAGTGCAGCTACGTTTACAGCTTCGATGCTAAGGAATACACCTTGACCGAAGTTAGCGCCCACATGGAACCAAATGGGTGCGCCAGCTGCGCTGATGCCTGCGCCGGGACGGAGTGCTTGGTTTGCATCTGCAAAGCCACCCACCATACCCACGGTTACGTTACCAATATTACCGGCACCGGTGGTCATTGTACGGAAGCCATGGAATTGACCGTCATTTTGTGCTTCCAAGTTACCGTCAATGAGGTTACGGGTGTTGAACTGGGTACGTTGTGCGGTTGCGTCAATTTCTTCCAACAGTTCGTTGATTTCGCGTTGGATTTGCATTCTGTCGGATTGTGCCATGTTGCCGTTGTTATGGTCATGTGCGTTGGTGTCGTTAGCGGCTTGGATTACCAGCTCACGTACGCGGATAACCATATCGTTGATGGTGCTCATTGCGCCCTCAGCGGTTTGGATAAGGGAGATACCATCTTGACCGTTGCGGCTGGCTTGGTCAAGACCGCGGATTTGACCGCGCATTTTTTCGCTGATAGCAAGACCTGCTGCGTCGTCTGCTGCGCTGTTAATGCGGAAGCCGGAGCTCAAACGAGCGGAGGTGCGGCTTTGCATGTTGCCAATCATACCCAAGTTACGATGTGAGTTGATGGCTAATGAATTGGTACGTACTACTGTGTTAGACATAGTAATTCTCCTTCCGTGGGTGGCGGGGATTGCCCGCGAGGTCGCTCATCCGTGAACGCCTTTGTTTAGGTTTTTATTGGTTTTTGCTAAGGTTACGGCCGATGTGCCTTAGCGAGAATTGCCTTGTTTTTGCAGTGTTGCTTTTTGGTTCTGACTATATATCGTCAGTGGGGATTTTTACTTTAGGGTTTTTTGAAAATAATTTTTTTATTTTTTATCGCTTCAACTATATCGCGGATATTTGCGGCGCGGCAGGGCAGGTGAATGCCGCCTGTGATGCGGGGTTTGGTGCTGTGAGCGTCGGTACCCGATTGGATTGGCAAGTTATGCCGGTTGGCAAATTCCAGCGCGCTTGCGTTGGCTTTTGCATCTTGGCTTGCGTTAAAGGCTTCTATCCCGTCGATAAGGTGCGGGGCTACGGGGTGGGGGTTTTTTACCCAAAAGGCATTGCGGTAGGGGTGGGCTTGGGCTAGGTAGCCGCCGTGCTTTCTTACCAGCTTGCTGTAGGCTTTAATGTCCAGCTTGTCGAGGTTTGGGTTATTGTACAGGAAGTCGGGAGTTAGACCGTAGGTGAGAAATTCCGAGCCTTGGATGGCGTACTCCCAGCCAAGGAAAACATCAAAATCCAGGGTTGCGCCTTCGTTTTTTGCGGCGTAGTAGCCCGTGAGGAAGAAATTTACCTTTTCTTCCCACGGTAAATTGTGGGGACAGCCTGTATTGCCGTTAAAAAAATGGTCGGTTACGATAAAGCCCGTATAGCCCATGGATTTGTAGGCGCGTACCATTTCCTCGGGGGATGCGTTGCCGCAGGCGGATACAGGGTATGTATGCAGGTGGGTTTCGTAGAGAAACATGAAATTACTCCTTTGGGATTAAAACGAGTACGAGCCTTCGTTTTACTTGTTGAAATTGTCAAAAACGATTATAGTAGTAACCTAGTAAAAAATGCAAATTTATCTTCTCTTATATAGGGGCTTTTATGTTTCAAAAAATTGGGCAATTTTTCAAGCGCGTGTTTGGCAAACGCGCGGGGACGCAAGCGGCAGATTATGAAGCCAGTTCCCGTTTTAAACAATTTTATGAAGTGATGGATAAAACTGACCCCGTTTACCCTGCGGTGCGCCACGCGGCTACCTTGTGCGACGACGCGCTTCGCGTTGCGGGGCAACGAATGCGTATTAGCGCCCAGTTACATGAGGTGAATGAAAAACTCATGGAATTGGACGCTTTTGTTATGCTCTCGGACGAAGAAGTGGAGTATTTGAAAAAAATGCTGGAACGGTTTATGAACCTTTCCACCGAGCGCAGCGTAATGCTGGAGCGGTTAAGTAATTATGACAGTTCGCTGGTGGATATGACCCCGCTGGAAGAGGACGCCCGCACGGTTATGCCTACAATTAAAGATGCGGAAAAGCTGCAGCGTACCCTGCGGTCGGACATTGGATATTTAATGGGCGAAAAAGAGGAGCTTATACACGAGCGCGAGGAAATGGGGCGCAGCTTACAATTTATCCATCGGTTTACCATGGTGGCGATTGGGCTTTTTGTGCTGGTGGGTGCGGTGTTGGCTGTGCAATTTTTCGTCGGATATCAAGAGGTTTTTTGGCCTGTGGTGATTTTAGTGCTGCTGGTTATGGGCATAATGGCGTTATTGTATGCGTTTCGCTTTCGGCTGCGGCGGGAGATGCGGCTAAACCTTCGCAAGCAGCACAGGGCGGTGGAATTGCTTAACAAAAAAAACGTGGTATACGCGTACTATACCAACTTTTTAAAATTCTGTTACGACAAGTATAAGGCAAAAAATTCGCGCACGCTGGAAAATAATTTAAACGATTTGGAAAGCTACCGCCATTTAACCAACCGAATAGACACGGTGCGCAGTCTTTTATATGAAACGGAGGAAGGCATAGATACCTTCCTGCGGGCGAAGCGGCTTACGGGCATAAAAGCAACCATAGAAGGCTTTGCGGAAACGGTAAATTTAGACGATAAGCGCCGCCGCATTCAACAGTTGGAAGGGCAGAAAAACATCGCCGAACGCGACCTTGCGGAACTGGACAGGCGGCACGAGGAAATTTGGGAAGTGTTGATGGCGTTAAACGATGCGGACTTATCCCAGCGGGTGGGTAGTGTAGTAGAAACGTATTTGGCAGAAGCGGGGAAATTGTTCCCTGCTGCGGGATAGGAAAAAATAGCTAAAAGGACGTGTTGGCATGACAAATATTCCTAAACATTATGACCCTTCTCGGGAAGATGAAATTTACGCCCGCTGGCTGGAGCGAGGGTACTTTAATGCGGCGGTGAACGAAGAGAGGGCACCGTATGCGATAATGATTCCCCCCCCCAATATTACGGATAAGCTGCATATTGGGCACGCGTTTAATGCGGCGGTGCAGGACGTGTTAATACGCGCCAAGCGAATGCAGGGATATGAAGCATTGTGGATGCCGGGTACCGACCATGCCGCAATTTCCACCGAGGTACAGGTGGTAAAGGCGATTGCCAAGGAAGGCAAAACCAAGGAAGGCATGGGGCGCGAAGCTTTTCTTGCACGGGTGTGGGAATGGCAGGAAGAATATGGCTCAACCATTGTTAACCAGTTTAAAAAAATTGGGGCTTCCTGTGATTGGGAACGCGAACGCTTTACCATGGACGAGGGCTTAAATGCCGCCGTGCTTGAAGCGTTTGAACGGCTGTACAATGAAGGAAAAATTTACCGCGGCGAGCGATTGGTGAATTGGTGCGTAAAGTGTCGGACAACCATTAGCGACGCGGAAGTGGAGCATGAGGACGGCGAAGGAAGGTTATATCATTTTTCCTATAAACTGGCAGATGGGAGCAGTACCATTTCCTTTGCCACCACGCGCCCAGAAACCATGCTGGGGGATACGGCGGTAGCGGTGCATCCCGAGGACGAACGGTACGCCGCCTTTGTTGGCAAAAAAGTGATTGTACCTCTTTTTGAAAAGGGGAGGGAAATTCCTGTTATCGCGGACAGCTATGTAGACAGGGAATACGGCACAGGTGTGGTAAAAATTACCCCCGCCCATGACCCGAACGATTTTGAAATTGGCGTACGGCACAAATTACCTATCATAAATATAATGAATGACGACGGCACAATTAACGAAAACGGCGGTGCATATACAGGGCTAACCCGCGAAGAAGCGCGGGCAAAGATTATCGCAGACATGACAGCATCGGGTTTATTCATTAAGGAAGAAAAAATAAATCACGCCAAGGGCACCCACGACCGTTGCCACGAAGTGATTGAACCACTGGTAAAGCTGCAATGGTTCTTACAAATGGAGGAACTTGCGAAGCCCGCGCTTGAGGCATATACCTCGGGCAAGTTGAAGTTTAACCGCGAGCGGTACGGAAAAATTTATGCCCACTGGTTAAATAACATTCGCGACTGGTGTATTTCGCGTCAAATTTGGTGGGGGCATCGCATTCCCGCCTACTATTGCGAGGCGGGGCATGTAACCGTCAGCAAGGATGCGCCTGTTGCTTGTGGTACGTGTGGCGCAACCGATTTACGGCAGGACGAGGACACGCTGGACACGTGGTTTTCCTCGGCGTTGTGGCCGTTTTCTACTTTGGGCTGGCCAAATAAGACGAAGGAATTGGATTATTTCTATCCCACCAATGTGCTAAGTACCGCACAGGAGATTATATTCTTTTGGGTGGTGCGCATGGTGTTTATGGGCATGAAATTTATGGGGGATATCCCCTTTACCCATGTGCTGATACACGGTACGGTGGTAGATGAACACGGGAAGAAAATGAGCAAATCGGTAGGCAACGGTATTGACCCGCTGGAGGTGGTGGAGAAGTTTGGCGCAGACGCGTTGCGCTTAACGCTGCTTAACGGTAATGCCATTGACAGCAATACACGCTTTTATTGGGAACGCGTGGAGTTTAGCCGCAATTTTATGAATAAGCTGTGGAATGCTACGCGGTTTGTGTTAATGAACCTTGAGGACGGGAGCGTTCCCGTCTTTGGTGAGAACATTCCCGCGTTGCCTGTGGAGGATAGGTGGATAATTTCCCATGCAAATGCGCTGGTGCGCGAAGTTACGGAAAAAATTGACGCCCATGAGCTGGGCATGGCGACGCAAAAAATCGTAGACTTTATTTGGGACGAATTTTGCGACTGGTATGTAGAAATGGTAAAGCCGCGACTGCGAAATGCGGAAACAAAACCGCAGGCGTTGGGTACGCTTATTCGCGTGCTTTCGCGTTGCCTAAAGCTGCTGCACCCTGTAACGCCGTTTATCACGGAGGATTTGTTCCTTGCGTTAAATAAAGATGCAGAAACGGTAATGCGTGCGCCGTGGCCTACCTTTGATGCGGAGAAGGAAGACCCGCAAGCGGAAAAAGATATTGAGGCAATAAAAGAGCTGGTGCGGGGGGTAAGAAATATCCGCAGCGAGAAGCAAGTGCCGCCCGGTCAAAAGATTACGGTGCAGATATTCCCTTCAGATGAAAAAATGCACGGCTTATTTTCGCAGTGTGTGCCGTTTATTTTGGTGCTATGCAATGCTTCCGAAATTGAGTTGCTTGGGAGCGCTCCCGCTTCCGGCGAAGGCGTAGTTTCATTAGTAGTGGTCGGGGCTACGGTATATTTGCCGTTGGCTTCGCTGGTGGATAGTGAGAAGGAGCGGGTACGCCTTACCAAGGAGCAAAAACGGTTGACGCAGGAAATAACGCGCATAGACGGCAAGCTGGCAAATGAGGGCTACATGGCAAAAGCCCCCGCGCAATTAATTGACGCCGAGCGCGCTAAGCGGGTGGAATTTGCCGCAATGCTCGAAAAAGTAGAGGCAGAGTTGAAAGGGATGGTGAAATAAATGTCGGCAGCACTTAAATTGGAAAAAAACCGGCAATATACCTATGCGGATTATTTAACGTGGGATGATAATATTCGGCGCGAGATAATTGACGGCGTGGTGTATAACATGGCAGCGCCAACGCTTACGCACCAGAGTATTGTGTTAGCAATTGGCGGGCAGTTCCGCAATTTTTTACAGGGGAAAAAATGCAAGCCATATATCTCCCCTGTTGACGTACGCCTTACGCCGGACAAAATTTTTGAAAAGGACAAAAACGTGTTCCAGCCCGATGTGGTTGTGTTGTGTGATGCGTCTAAAATTGATGAAAAGGACCGTGGGATAAACGGCGCACCCGACTTGGTTATTGAGGTGCTTTCCCCTTCTACGGCAAAAAAAGACCGTCTGCTTAAATTTTTAAAATATAAGGAGACGGGGGTACGCGAGTATTGGTTGGTTGATTTGGTTGAGCAATTGGTGGATTCATTTAATTTTGAAAACAACCCGCACACCCATGATATTTATTCCTTTGCCAACCCCATTCCCGTGCGTATTATTGAAGGATGCGCCATAGATTTATCGGAATTTTACGACGATAGCAATAAAAATAGCGACGACGAGGATAACTAATGTATTATTTGCTTGCACTTTTCACGGGCATTTTAATTGCCGTGATGATAACCTTTAACGGGAATTTGACGGCGGCGCAGGGCTTGTATTCTGCGACGGTGATTATACACCTGGTGGGGCTTGTGGGTATTTCTGCTTTGCTTTTGGTGAAGCGGGAGTCCCCTTTTACGCGGGAAAAACGCCCCCCCATTCATTTATATTTAGGCGGGGCAATTGGCGTAATTACGGTGCTGCTTACGAATTCAGCATTTGGTAATATTAGCGTTTCTGCCTTGCTTGCGCTGGGCTTGTTTGGGCAAAGCCTTACGGGTATTTTGGTTGACCAGTTTGGGCTTTTTGGCATGGACAGGCATCCCTTTCGCAGGTTTAAATTGGCGGGGTTGGCGTTAATGCTGGTGGGCATTGGTGTAATGGTGACGGATTTTGGCGGGCGGGCGGCGATGGTTGCAGCGGTGCTTGCCTTAGCTTCGGGTACGAGCATTGTAATGAGCCGCGTTTTTAATGCGCGGATAGCAACGTATATCGGCACGCGGCGGGGCGTTTTTTTTACCCATATTGTTGGGCTTATGGTAACGCTCCCATTGTTAATGTTACTGGGTGGCGGGGAAGGCGGCGTATATTTTGGTGAACTGCTTACGCCGCGTTTCTTCATATACATAGGCGGGCTGCTTGGGGTTATTGTAATTTCGTTAGACAATGTAACCGCTGTGCGTATTCCCGCTTTTTACCTTGCGCTGTTGTTATTTGTTGGGCAGGTTTCCGCAGGGTTGGTCATTGACTTTATTTTGGACGGCACAGCAAACCCGATTAATATGATTGGCGGCGCGCTGGTTGCAGGCGGGTTATGCTTGAATGTTTGGCTGGAAAGACGTTATGAAATGAGCTTTAATTGTTAATCAACGAAGAATAAAATCCTATATAAACGAGGTGCAACATGGAAAGTAAAAATTTACTTGGGCAATTTATTCCCCTGCATTACCACCACAACATGCTGTTGGATAAGAACCGTATGGGTGGCTTTAAAACGGCGATTAACCAGGTGGTGCAGGAAGGCGCAACGGTAGTAGAATTGGGCGGCGGTACGGGTGTACTCTCCTTTTTCGCAGCGCAGAAGGCGAAAAAGGTGTACTACGTGGAATACAACCCCGCGCTGGTGGAAGAGGCACGCCGCATTCTTGCGAAGAATAACAACGGCGACCGCGTGGAATTAATTAACGCCGATGCAACCATCTACACCCCGCCCGAAAAAATTGACGTGGTAATTTGCGAAATGCTTCACGTTGCGCTGCTGCGGGAGAAGCAGCTGGAGGTGATTGACGCCTTCAAAAAAAATTACAGCGCAGCCCATGAGGGAGCGCTCCCATTGTTTATTCCCTTTGCTACGCTGCAAGCGGTACAGCCCGTGCATCACCCGTATGATTTCCACGGCTACATGGCAGATATTATGATGTTTAATGACCCGTATTCGGAGTATCCCGAGCTTACCCAATTGGGCGACCCTGTGGTGTACCAGCAGTTTATGTATGACCAGCCCTTCGGCTTACGCATTGAGTGGAGCGGCGAAATGCCTGTAAATACTACAGGGCAGGTGAATGCGCTTCGCTTTATCACCAAAAATTTGCTAAGCGTGGAGGAAGGCACAAACACGATTACCGACTGGAGCAACCAGTATCTAATTCTGCCCTTGGGGCGGAGTTTGGATGTAAAAGCGGGCGACGTGCTTACCATTGATTTTGCCTATGACAGCGGCGCGCCTTTGACCGACTTGAAGCCCAACGTTGCGGTAAAATAATGCGGCACATTTGGCCCTTTTGGCGGCGATACTCTACACAAATCGCCATTGGTATGACTTGCTTAATTTTGGCGACCATGGCGGACTTGTTAATCCCTACCATTGTGTCGCGCATGATAGATTACGGCGTGATGCAGGGCGACTTGGACGAGGTGCTTCGTCTTGGCGGGTTAATGCTGGTTGTTACCGCCGTTGGCGCGGGGTTTACGCTGGTGCGGTGTGTGATATCTTCCCGCGTTTCCCAGCAGTTTGGGGCGGATTTGCGGTTGGAATTATTCTCGCGCATTAATCGGCTTTCCTATGCCGCGGCACAACGGCAGGAAACGGCTTCGCTGATTACGCGCATGACAAACGATACCGCCCAGCTGGTGAACTTCACCAATAGCTTGATGCGCATGTTTTTGCGCCACCCCGTGCTGCTTATCGGCGCGGTGACCATGACCGTTTTAATGAACCCCCGTTTGGCATTGGTGCTAACGGGGGTAATTCCGTTGATTATTCTGCTTATGTACATATCCATGAAGGTGGGCTTCCCGCTTTTTACCCGTTTGCAGGAAGCGCTGGACAAAAATAACGCTGTAACGCGGGAGTACCTTTCGGGCGTGCGGGTGGTAAAGGCGTACAATACCTTCGACCAAGAGGTAGCGCGCTTTGACGTAACAAACACGACCCTTGCCGCGGCCGCGACCCTTGCGCAACGGGTGGTTGGCGTGTTTTTCCCCATTATCTCGTTTGCGGTGAATGCTTCGCTGGTGTTTACGCTGTGGATGGCGCGGGACTGGGTGGCTGCTGCGAATATGCAGGTAGGGCAGTTGGTGGCGTTTTTAAATTATATGATGCTCATTTCCATGTCGCTGGGTATGATGTTTAATGTATATCAAATGCTGGTGCGGGCGCGGGCTTCCGCCGTGCGTATTGGGGAAGTGTTCGAGGAGAAGGAGCTTTCCCAAACATTGGGGGAAGCAACGATACCTTGCGCGGGGGAAAATAACGGAATAACTTTTGAAGGCGTAAGCTTTGCCTACCCAACAGGCGGGGAAGAGCCCGTGCTGCAGGATATCAACTTTGCTTTGCCTGCGGGGGCGGTACTGGGCATTATTGGCCCAACGGGGGCGGGCAAAACATCGTTGGTACAGTTGATTCCCGCGTTGTTTAGTCCCACGGCGGGCATGATAACCGTATGTGGAATGGACACGGCGCATTGCGATACAGATATTTTACGTGCCAACATCGCTTACGTTGCCCAGCAGAACACGATTTTCTACGGCACAATCGCGGAGAATATTCGCATGGGCAAGGCCGATGCCACCCAAGCAGAAATAGAAAATGCCGCCATTGCCGCTTGCGCCCATAATTTTATTATGGAATACCCCGACGGCTACGAAACCATTGTAGGGCAAAAGGGGGTAAACCTTTCGGGCGGGCAAAAACAACGGGTGGGTATTGCCCGCGCGTTGGTGCGCAATGCGCCTGTGCTGGTGCTGGACGATTGCGTAAGCGCCGTAGACGTGGAAACGGAAGCCGCGATTATGCACGCAATTCGCAACCTGTCCCCCGCGCCCACCATTGTTATGATAACCCAGCGCATCTCCTCTGTGATGAACCTTGAACACGTGCTGGTGCTGGAAAACGGTGGTGTTGCGGGCTTTGGCAGCCATGTGCAACTAATGGAAGAATGCGCGCTGTATAAAGAAATTTATCACTCGCAGTTGATATAACACCGCCGTGGGGGCAGGTTATATGGTTGACATTACAAACAACCTATGTTAGCGTGTTAAAGTAACAAAAACGTAGCGACCATGAGGTGGTGGAACACCCCATGGCGAGTGTAGGGATTCACAGCATCACCTAACACACACAGGCGTATGCCTGCCACCACGCGGCTACAGTGTAGCATTGATTTTTACGTGGTTCAAGGTTGCGCCGCTTCGTCGGACATTCTTTTTTTGTTTGTCTTGTGTATTTTTTGTGTGTAGGTGATGGCAATTTTATGCGAAGGTATTCGCAGTATCTGCCGTCCTTACACACTTTTTTATTTCCCATAACACCAAAAGGCGAAGCACATGTAAGCGCTTCGCCTTTGGCGGACTGGGTTACACAAGGAGATTATATGAAAAAGTCCGCGATTTTCCTTGCACTTATTTTCACCCTTTTTCTTGCCGCGTGCGGAGCTACGCAAGAGAACAACGCCCTTTACGGCAGCTGGCGACGCATTGATGCAGACGTACCTTACATTCAACGCTTCTATTATGATGGTACGGGCATGTGGAACGGACATAATTCCGTATGGCACGTACAGGGCGAAACCCTTACTATCATTTACAACCATACCGAAGTTAGCATGTTCATGTACCGCGCGGCAGGGAATGTGCTTACGCTATCCTATACCTACCCCGCACTGGCGGGCTATGCCATGCAATTTCAAAGAATAAATAACTAACCAATAACCGCGTTCACATCGCGCTTGCCATACAACCGTATGCCGATAACGGACAGCGCAATGGCGAGCGCCGTTTTTATGACCGGTGGCACGGGATTAATACTTTCGCCCGGGGCAAGGGGCAGTTGTTCTACAAAAGCGTAGGGCGAAAGGTACGCCATCCACTCGGGGGTGATGCCAAAGCCCCGCCCGAAGAAGAGGAAGATAAAGGTATAGGCAAAATATGCCCATATGAACCCTGCCTTTTTTGGGAGCGCTCCCACAAGCAGCACGGCGATGCCTACCTTTACCCATATCGCGGGTACGAAGATGAGGGCAACCTGCAGCGCAAAAGTGAGGGGGAAGTCGTCCATGGATTCCATAGTCGTTAAGCCAACAGCAAACATACCCAGCGCGGAAAAAAGCTGCACCAGCGCCGCCATAATAAAGGCGAGAATAACAAAGCCCGTAAGGTAGCGCGTGCGGGAAACGGACGCTGCAAGTACCAGCTCTGCGCGGGTTTCGTTCTCTTCGCTGCGTGCCTTGAGTACAAACAAGGCGGCGGGAACGGTGGCAAAAATGCCCATGATAAGAAATATCATGGAAGAAAACATTTGCGGAAGGGAAACGCCAACCGCCGAAACGGCACGCCGCATGTAAATGATGGCTTCTTCCAACGGCAGCTCCTGCGGAATGGTGATGCCAAACGGTCCCAGGATAAGCTGCTGGTACATTTCGTTAGATGCGATAAATTCATCCAACGCGCCAAGCACCGCGCCGTAGGACGCGCCGATGGCAAACATACTAAGCACCCACACGACAATGCCGGTGCGCATCAGTTTAAACGCAAGCCCGCTTGGCGTTTTCATTAAAAACGAACCATGCGCACGCCCCGCCCGGGCGGGGATTAGCCCTTGGTCAATATCACGTATGGCGGTGAGCTTAAACGCAATGGCGATAAGCAAAACGCAAATGCCCGCCATTGCCGCAATAGGCCACCACGCATTGCTGATATACGCCTCGGTGCGCAGGAGAAGCCCCATGGGGCTAATTAGGGCAAGGATTTCCCATTCCGCGTCGATATCACCCGGGGCGCGCAGGAAGAAAAACACCCCCAGCGTAAGGAATGCATAACCCATTGCGGTACGCGCGCTGGCGGTAAGCTGCGCAAATAACACGGTAAACGCGCCAAAAACCATACCCGTTGCCCCCAGCGTTGCGCCCCACAGCATAGACCCATTAAAGCACATGCCCGTATCGTAAAGCACTGTGCCAAAGGCAAACATGAAAAGCCCAACAAATAACGCAAGGGCAATGTTTACAATCAGCGCTGTAACCATTGCCGCGCCAAGGTTTGATAAACGCCCAACGGGCAGGGAGCGAAGCACTTCATAGCGCCCTTTTTCCTCGTCGGCGCGGGTTAGGCGTATTACAAGAAAAATATTCATTAATGCTGCCGTAAGGGCGGAGAAGAGCATCATAAAATTCGTATACAGCGCGCCGAATGTCTGATGATATGCCGAATACGCAGGACCGACCATAAGCACCATTGCGGGCATAGCCAGTGCGTCAACAATGGCGAAGCGCTCGTCTGCGGGTAAGGCATAAAATAACCCGGGCACAAGCAAAATTACCACGCCGCCGAAAATGAGTATCCATAACAGTGTATTTACTCGTTCGCGGCGCAGCATAAATTGCGTGAGCAAGCCCGTGTTGGCGAAGTTTTCTATAAAGAAGCCACCGCGCCCCGTGCCTAATTCTTCCCGCGCCGTCATGCCGATTCCCTCCGATAGTGCTGCATGAACAATTCTTCCAGCGAGGGCGGCACGCTTTCCAGCTTTTTAATGCCGAAGCCATTCAAATGATTCACAACCGCGCCCATGTGTGCCGTATCTACATAGAAGTGCAGCCCATATGCCTCGTTTGCAATGTCATGTACGCCTTGGAGCGCGCCCAAGCCTTCAACGGTGCGCTCGGTGACAACGGTCATCGCGTAGCGCGTAAGGTGACGCAAATCATCCAGCGTACCCGTTTGCACAACTTCGCCATCGCGGATAATGCCCACGCGGTCGCACAGGCGCTCCACCTCACTCATTATGTGGCTGGAAAGGAATACGCCCTTGCCCTTCCGCTTTTGCTCCAGCACGCACGCTTGGAAAACCTGCTCCATCAGCGGGTCCAGTCCGCTGGTTGGCTCATCTAAAATATACAGGTCCACATCGCTGGCGAACGCCGCCACCAGCGCCACCTTTTGCCGATTCCCCTTCGAGTAAGTACGGCATTTTTTTGTCGGGTCAAGGTTAAAGTCCTTGATAAGCCGCGCGCGAAGCGCCTTATCGTGCTTGCCCCGCAAATTAACAAACAAGTCGATAACTTCGCCGCCCGTTAAATTTGGCCACAAATTCACATCGCCCGGTACATATGCGATGCGTTTATGAATTTCTACCGCGTCTTTCCATGCGTCCATGCCAAATACCTTTACCTCGCCCCGCGAGGCTTGCAAAATGCCCAGCAGCACGCGAATGGTCGTTGATTTGCCCGCCCCGTTAGGGCCGATATACGCAAATACCTCCCCCTCCGCGATTTGCAAATTTACGCCCTTAAGGGCTTGAAATTTACCGAAGTGCTTGTCGAGATTTGTTACTTCTACGTTGTAATTCATTTTGCTGCCTCCTTTTTTAATTTTTATAAAAACACCGCTTAAAAATATCAATATATTCCCTAAACTCCTTTAAATACGCGTCGTAATTTTCCCGCGCTTCTGCGCCCACCTTTGCAATGCCGCTTCGTTTTGCTTCGGCGGTCTTGGATTCGCCGTAGCCTTTTAATGTGTAGTCGATAATTTCCATGGCGCGCCGCGGGTCAATGTCGTTGCGGAAAAGGGATTTGTCGCAGTTTTCCACGGTTTGGGCAAGCACTCTGTCACGCATTTGGGTGAACTTTTCCATATGGGCAAGCTGCTCGGGCAACGGGGCGTGACGGGTATCTAAATACGCGCTGGTTAGGAAGTCAAACATGGCGGGGTATTGCCGTGAGGCTTCCTGCTTGAGCAAGGACATTTGCCATATGGTTTCGATTAAATCGGCATTGGTGGGTTGGATACGGTCAATAAATTCCGTGCGTATGGTTTCGATTGCCGTGTCGATAAGGAAGGCATAGAGGTTTTCTTTTGTGCCAAAATAGTGGAAGAGCAGACCCTTTGATATGCCCGCCTCGCGGGAGATGTTTTCCGTTTTTGCCTGCGCAAAGCCGTGCAAAAATTCCCCCATGGCGGCGTTTAAAATGCGCGCGCGCTTTTCTTCGTCCAGTGCGAAAAATTTGTCGTTCATCGTTATCCCCCCTTTCAGGTGCGATTGATTGACTCGCTCAGTCAACCGGAGTATACACGCATTGACCGAGCAAGTCAATAGGTGGAGCCTGTCATATTCGCTAAAAAAAACTTGCACGCCAATCGTTTTATGTATATATTGTACATATAAAATTGCGAGGGGTTATTACGGTGACATTTGGTGTATTGTTTTCGAATGCAGACAACTTCGCACAAATGGAAATGTGGCGGGGCATTAACGAGTTTGCCCGCGAGCAGGACATTCATTTAATTGCTTACATGGGTACCTACCAAAGCAGTCATGAGGACTTTGCCTCGCACCTGGACACCTGCTTTAAGACGATTTACGAAAGTAAATTCTTGGACGGTGTTATTTTATTTTCGGGCTTTATCACGCATTTAATCGGCGGAGATGAAGTGTATAACAAATACGTTGCGCGTATTCCCAAGCATATCCCCTGCGTTTCGCTCTCGCATATTGTGCCCGGTGTGCCGTCTATTTTGGCGGACAATATAGGCGGAATACACGGCGCGGTTGACCATCTGATAAAAGTACACAACAAGAAGCAAATCGTTTTTATCAAAGGCCCCGACGGCCATCAAGAGGCGGAAGAACGCCTGGTCGGCTACAAAAAAGCATTAGCGGATAACGGCATTGCTTTCGACGACAATTATATACTGCCGGGCGATTTTAGCCACGAAGGTGCGCGCCGTGCCGCTACTGCGCTCTTGGATTTCCGCAAAATCCCCTTCGATGCTGTAGCCGCAAGCGACGACATTACGGCAATACAGGTGCTGACCGAGTTTAAGCGCCGCGGTATACAAGTGCCTAAGGACGTAGCCGTAACAGGCTTTGACGACGACCGCGACGCGGCGACCTTTATCCCTTCCGTTAGCACTACGCGGCAAGACTTCCGCGCAATGGGGCTGGAAAGTGCGCAAAAGCTCTTCAAACTAATTAACGGCGAGGAAGTAAATCCCGTTACCTATGTGCCGTCGGTTTTTATTACGCGCCAGTCTTGCGGGTGCTTTAAGCGCAACTTTTCCGCCGATGTACTGGATACGGACGACGCGGGTGCGACTTCCCTTACGCCTTATGTATTAAAGAAAGTGATGCCCCTATTCCCGCAGGAAATTTCTAAACGGCGGGCGCAGGGCTGGGTGGCAAACCTTACGCGCCTTATTACGGAACGCCCCTTCCGCAAAAACGAATTCCTAACCATGCTGGACGAGATGCTGGTGGGTTATTCGCACCGCTCTAAGCAGTACGCCGTATGGCACGAGGTTTTGGATGCGCTGATGCTGGGCACACAGCGTTTCTTCCGCGAAGTGGAGAACATGAATCTTGTATTGGAAACCTTGCTGCGCGCCACGGCGTTGGTAAACGATATTTCCACCAACGAGGATAAAGCACGCGAAAACCTGCAAAACGACGTACGGCTTGCCTTGCGCCGCGTTACAAGCGCGTTGGTTCTCATCTTTGACATTAACACATTGGCAAGCGAGCTGTGCCGCCTATTGCCGGAAATTGATATCGAGATGGCGCTGGTGGGTTTATACGGCACACCTATAAAAAGCGGCGACCGCACTGCAAGCCGCAATATTGAAACACTGCTTGGCTTCGACGGCGCACAACGCTACAATGTAAAGCTGCACCATAACGAAGCAGGCGTTTTTTCCGATTTTTCTTCCATAGAAAACTTCGACTTTTTCCGTGAACGGCGGGCGCTGTTTTTTATTCCGCTTTTCTTCCGTAACGAGGAGCTTGGCGTAATTATCCTGCCATACATTCCCACCGTTACCATACACGCGTACGAAACCTTGCGCGTTAATATTTCTACCGCAATAAAAGGTGCGGAGTTGCTTACAAAAATCCAAACCCTATCCATTACCGACGAGCTGACGGGCTTATTAAACCGCCGCGGGTTTTTCCAATTTGTGTATTCGCGCATGGAGCATATACGCAGAAACGCCGAGCTTATTCCCACCGTTATGTTCATGGATATGGACGGGCTAAAAATGATAAACGACACCTACGGACACAAGGAGGGCGACCGCGCCATTGCCGCCTTTGCAAAAATCCTGCAAGATACCCTGCGAAAAGAGGATATTGTAGGGCGCATGGGCGGGGACGAATTTGTGGTTTTCTCCTCTGTGCGCCAAAGGGAAACGGGTGCGCAGGTGACCCAGCGCATACGCAACCGCATAGAGGAATACAATGCCCAAAACCTGCACCCTTACAAGGTCGCCTGCTCCATAGGCAGCGTTGTGCTGGAAGAAGCCACCAAAGAATGCTTCGAAACCGCAATTTTAAGCGCCGATGCCGTACTATATGAAGAAAAGATGGAGAAGAAGAAACGGGGGATATCCAGACCGCTAGGGGTGTAAAGAAATTTGTACAAAAAAGGAAAAATCTACTGGCATGAAGCACACCACGAAGCCCCGCGCATGGATGCGCCAGATATGTCCTGAAACCTAGGCAGGAAGGCAGGGTCAGCCGATTATCGGAAAAGTGAGCGGAAGAAAGTTCAAGCGAACCAACATAGTCGCCGCTAAATGCGGCGATGCGGTAGTTGCGCCAATGATTTATGAGGGCACGACCGACAGCGTCTTATTTGAACAGTGGTATGCGCACTGTCTGTTAGATGCAATACCAAAGCACTCCTGTCATCATATTAGACAATGCAACTTTCTACCGAAAAGCACAACTATGTGAATTAACCACAGCCGCAGACTGCGAAATAATATTTTTACCCTCGTATTCCCCGCCTTAAATCCCACAGTAAGGTTTATCTTCAATCTGACCGTAGGACGAAACCCCACGGTTTCACCCCCACACCCAACTGGTAAGAAATCCTTACCGGTTGAAATTTTTCAAAACCTCATTCCACCTCCCACAAACGCTCTACAAGGCTTGCCTTGCGCATACTTCGATAGGCAAGGACGGGGGTTGCGGTACAGATTAGAATGATGACGGCATAAACCGAGAAAATGGGCACCGCAGGGTAAATAAATTGTGTAAAAGGCGTGCCGCCGCTTCTAATGAGCAGTTGAATTAAACCGAAGGCAATGCCCGTGCCCAAGGTGAGGGACGCGCCGATGGTCAGCGTCCAGTAAATAATCCCCTCGTTGCGCACCAGCGCACTTAGCTGGCGATGGGTCATGCCGATGCTCTCCAGTGTGGCAAATTCGCGCTTGCGCACCAGCAGCCCTACGGACATGGCGTTTATGAAATTGAAAATGCCGATAATCGCAAGAATGCCGGAAAGCCCCGACCCCATCACGGTTATCATTAGGGTCTCGTCCTCCATGGCGCGGCGCATATCGTGGCGGGAGGAGAAGGGACGCAAGGGCCCAAGTGCGTCGCGCAGTGCCGCAAGCACGGATTCTTCGCGGTTGGGGGCATGGTTAATGCCCAGATTTTTGGTGGGTAATTCCTCAAAACGGGTGCGTAGGTAATTGTTGGATAAAATAATGTCCAAATAACCTGTAAACCACCAGCTTTGCCCCCCTATTAAGATGAAATAGGGCACTTCCCCCGCAATGGTTACAGTGGTGGGCAGGTGTTCATTCCCCAGAAGCAACTCAAGTATTTTTCCTTGATACATGGGAAGGGTGGGGCTTTGGGGCTGCTGCCGCCATGGGGAGGTATGGAATAGCGCAATTTCCCCTCGTTCAAAGGCTTCGATGTCCAGCCAATTTGCAAGGTCGGGGTTCATGGCAAGCAACCAAGGCGTATCAAAGCCAATGAACCGCCCCATGTATCGGTATTGGGGGCCGTCTAAAAATTCGGGGGTATATGCGAAATCCATGGAAAGCTCATGGACTTCGGTTACATAAGGCATTGACGCAACCCGGGCTTTAAATTCATCGTCCAGCAAGCCCGCCTGTGCGGTGGAAAGGACAAAATCATAATGGTGCCAGCGGTTTATGGTGCCTTCAATGTCTACGCTGTGGGCAAATGTCATGACTAGCGTAAACACCGTTAGCCCCATAAAAAGGCTGGAAATTACCACAATCGCCCGCTTGCGTTCGCGGAATACGTTGCGCCACGCCATGCGCAAGGGGCTGCCCTTTGCGGATGCGCGGGGCTTTGTAGAAACCCGCAGCTCTCCCGCGTAGCGTACCGCCTCTACGGGGGAAACCCGGGCCGCCTTCTTCGCAGAAGCCCGCGCCCCCAGGTATGCGGTAAACAGCGCAAATAGGCTTCCCCCCGCATAAATAACGGGGGAGAATGAAATAACAGGACCGGTGGGCACATTCATCATAAACATGGGGACGATGATAAAGGACGCCAACGCCGCCACCCCAAGCCCAATAATAACGCTTGGGATATAAAGTAATAATACTTGACCATTCACAATGCGCCGTAGCTGGCGCGGCGTTGTGCCCAAGGTTTTTAGCAAGCCGTAGAAGCGTACGTCCTTGGAAACGGAGGCATACATCACGTTGTAAATAAGTAAAAAGCCCGTAAGCATAAGAAATGCCGAAACAGCGCTTATGACGGTGTAGGTAATGAATAAATTCGTGTCTTGGTAAATTTGCAACCCGGGGTGCAGGGCATACTTTTCGGCAGGGATGTTAAGGTCCTGTACCAGCCGTTCTGCGTAATGCAAGGCGCGGGCTTGGTTGCGGAATAGGATATTCACGCTCATTTCATTGGGTTGAATCCGTGTGTGCCGTTCCGCAAAAGCAAGGGAAACAAAAATGGGGGTAAAGGCATTGCCATGGGTGCTGACAAATTCTGTATAAATGGCCGACAAGTAAAAATACTTGAATTGTTGTTCTTCTGTGCCTTCAATGGTAAAGGTCAAGGGAATTTCCATGCCGATGTAGGGGTCGGTAAAGCCCAACGCCTCCAGCTTTGCGCGGGAAAGCATAATTTCGTTTTCCTCTTGGGCGTAGTGCCCCAGCAAGCGGGTAAAGGTGGGAAGCTGCATATATTTCCAAATAGGGTAGTCCGGGGCGGAGATGGTTATGCCCTGCTCAAAATTAGGGAATACTGCCGTGCCTACAATGTGGTGGGTTCCAACGTGGCGCACGTAGGGTAAGGCGCGCAAAGCCTCCATTTCTGCGGGGGTTGCGCCCTGTAGCGCCATGTGGGAATGCACCCCCTCGCTACGGAAGCGCATCATATCCACGCTGCGGATATAGCTAAAGCCGATGCTGAAAACAGACGCCACCATAAAAGCGGTAAGGGCAATCGCCGCCCCAATAAAGAAGTTGCGCCGCGTGTTGGTTTGTAAACTGCGGCGCACCAGCCTTCGTACAATGGCGCCGTTGTTATTGCCCATCATTGTGTGCCTCCGCTTTTCACGCGGCCGTCCTGGATATGAATTACGCGGTCGGCAAGCTGGGCGATATGCTCGTTATGGGTAATCATCACAATGGTTTGCTTGAATTGCTTTGCCGTCATTTTTAAGGCGCCAAGTACGTCCTGCCCTGTTTTGGTGTCCAAATTGCCCGTTGGCTCGTCCGCAAGGACAATGGAAGGCTTCGATGCCAGCGCTCGGGCAATGGCTACCCGCTGCTGCTGCCCGCCGGAAAGCTGGTTGGGCATGGCGTACCTTTTTTCTGCCAGCCCCAGCGTCCCCAGAATTTCCTCCACAAATTTCGTATCCACCGTGCTTCCGTCCAGTTCAATGGGAAGGACGATATTCTCATACACGTTTAAAATCGGAACAAGGTTAAAGCTTTGGAACACAAAGCCTACGTTTCTTCTGCGAAAAATCGTAAGGGCTTCCTCCGACATGCCCGAAATCTCGTGCCCGTCGATAACCACCTCGCCGGCGGTAGGTACGTCTAACCCGCCCAACATATGCAGCAGCGTAGACTTCCCCGAACCGGACTGCCCAACCACCGTAACAAATTCCCGCGCTTCGATGGCAATAGAGACACCATCAAGTGCTTTTACTTGATTGGGCGAAACGCCATAATACTTTGTTAAGTCCCTTGCGATTAAAATTGACATGTTGATGCTCCTTTGTATAAGCCTTTGCGCCCATCATACCCCACACATGCCAAAAAAAATCTAACAGTTTTGTAAGAATAACGAAAACGCGGTAAACTCACCTACAACGGAATCCACCATTATGTACCCATTTTGTTTCTCTAAAATAACCGTCGCCAAGTACAGCCCAAGCCCCGCCCCCGCTACGTCGGCGGCGTTATCGCCGCGGTAAAAGCGCTTGAAGATTTTTGCCCACTCCCCGCGGGGTATACCCGCGCCGTTATCCGTAATGGTTAGTTTCGTGTAGCTGGGCAAAGTCGTTACACTTAGGGTAATTTTACCCCCTGCGTGGGACTGCCGAGAATGGGCTGCGCTGTATTTAACGGCGTTTTCCAGTATGTTTACAATGGCTTCCTGCATCCAACGCTTGTCGTGCTTTACGTAAAGGTCGTCAAAGGCATCTACGGAAATGCTTATGTTTTTTGCGGATGCAGCCGCCAATATGCTGCCTATTGCATCGGTGATTGTGGGCTTTAGCGGGGCGCAAACAGGGACAAGCTGAATCGCGTTTACCTCTAAACGCGACATCTTGATTAAGCCCTCCATGAGCCACTGTAAGCCCGCCGCGTCGGCGGCAATGCCCCGCAAAAATTCGCTACGCTCCTCCGCCGTTAAATCGTCTGCGTCATTCCCCAGCAATAACTCCGCGTTCATGGTTATCCCCGACAACGGCGTTTTCATTTGGTGGGAAAGGTCGGAAATAAAGCCCTGTATGGTTTCTTTTTCCGTAGAAACCTGCGCCGCCTCCGTAACATAGGCGTCCAGCACGCGGTTCGCCTTATGCACCAGCTTGGAAATTCGGTTTTCCTTGGTTATTTCTGCGGGAAGCCCCGCCTCCCGCGTAAGCAAGCGGTCAAGGACGCCGTCAAGGGCATCGAAGGCACGGCGCAGATACCGTAGGCAAAAAAATACCGTTGCGGCACAGAAAAACACCGCAACGGCAAGGATAATAACGCTATAAAGTAACATTACTTTACCCACCCGTAGCCCAAGCCGTACACGGTTTTGATATGCCGCGGTTGCCTTGGGTTGTTTTCAATTTTTGACCGTAAACGGCTAATGTTTACGGAAAGGGTATTATCGTCGATACAGTCCTCGGGGGCGTCCCACAATTCCTCCAGGATTTGCGCCTTGGAAAGGACCTTCCCTGCCTGTGACATAAGGGCGTGTAGCAGACGAAATTCCAAAGGGCTAACGGGAATTTCAACCCCGTCTTTGAGCAACGTACCCCGCGTTAAATCCAGGGTAAATGCCCCGCAGTGCAGCAAAATTTCTCCCGTGCCTGCGTACCGCCGCAGTAAAATTTCCACCCGCACCGCAAGCACTGCAAGGGAAAAGGGCTTGGTGATATAATCATCCGCCCCTGCGCCAAGCCCTGCAAGCTCGTCTGCTTCCAAGTCCCGCGCGGTTAGCATTACAATAGGAATGCTCCGGCCCGTTCGCACCGCACAGCAGAAGTCCAACCCATCCCCATCAGGTAAATTCAAGTCCAAAATCACCAAATCTATGAGATACTCCGCAAGCAAAGAACGCGCTTCCGCCAGGGTTTGCGCCGAATGCACAGCGTAGCCGTCCTTTTCAAAGCGAAAGGCGATGCCCCGCCGTAGGCGGTGGTCGTCCTCTACCAGCAAAATTGTTTTCACCCCAAGCCACCCCCGTATTCCTTAGCAAAAAACCCCGACTGCGTAAAGCAGACGGGGCTTCATTTGTTGCATACGACCCAGAAGGGGCTCGAACCCTCGACCTCCGGCGTGACAGGCCGGCACTCTAACCAACTGAGCTACTGGGCCACTGGCACAGACAACCGCAACATAACAGCCGCCCGACCGAAAGGCATTATACGAGAGGCACGAAGGCATGTCAAGGGTTTTACAAATTAAGTTAGAAAATGGTGTGGCTATTGCTGGGCGTTCCATAAATTTCCCCAAGGGTCTTCCTCAAAATACACATCGAAGGGTGAGGGCTGTACTTGCTGTGCAATGGCAGCGGGGTTTGCCACCGCGCTTAGTGCGGCGTTAAAGCCGGGGGTGCGGGGTACGCGCTGGTTTATGTGGTGCAGGGGGTTGCGGGCAACGCTGTCGGATGTGCGGCGCAAATTAGTAACAAATGCGCTGGGGCGGTCGTTGTTTGTGCCAAGTATACGCTCTGCCGTGCCGTTTTCGGTGGCTTCGCGTAGGCGTGCCGCATTCACGGTTAGCATACCGTTGTTGTTCATGGTTATGCCAATTTGCTGTAAGGCAGGGCCGCCTCTGCGTAGTTGGTTTTGAATATCGCGGAGCAACGCGCGGCTTCGGTTATCGCCTTGGTTGGTGCGTGCAATTTCCAAAAAGGCGTTTATATCGTCTACCATTTGGCGTATTGCCAAATCCGCAACAGCGGCTTCGCGCCTGCCGGCAATGGTGGCTTCGCCCGTACCCGCAAGGGTTACTTCAATACTGCCGGGCAGCGTTACATTATTGCTTGCCGAGGAGCGCGGTTCTTCATCATCATTAATGGTAAATAACGCGTTTTGCCCGCCTCGCGTTATTGTATCAATTTCGGTGGCGGCAACAGCATTGCCCTGTACATCTTGGATGGAAAAGCGGGGCTGGTTATCGTTGCCCGCCCCTGTGGTTGCGGTTTCCAGGTTTAAATGGCTTGTTCCGTTTTCGCCGTTTGTAACGGTGGCGTTTAGCGCAACAGGGGACTGGTTAATCGCTGCCGCCATGCGTTGTTGGAAGGCGCGGTTTGTCAACGGCTCGGTAGTGGTAAATGAAATGGTGTGGGTTTCGCCGTCCATTTCAATTTCAAAGTTGAAGGTGCCTGCTTCGAAAGCGGTTTCATCGGCGGGTAATGCCACGCCTTCATTGCGCTGGGTAAGGGCAAGCTGAATCACGTTAACCTTTGTTTCCGGTATGGCTCGCCCCGTGCACGAACGTACCCGCACTACATCGGTATCGTTGGAAACGGCGTTTTGCCTGGCTACGATGTCCGGAATTGCGTTAAGGGTATTGCGCAAGCTGGTTGCCCGCGGTCCTGCATGAAAAACAAAGTTAGCGGCACTCCTCAACAGGGTGCTCAACTCTTCCTCCGAGCGTGCGGGCATTCCGTTATTCCACATCCCATGGGTGCGGCGGTGCAGCATCGCATGTGTATTGTGCATCATACTGCTGGTAATTCTCATGCAAATTCTCCTCTTTTAAAGTTGTACCCCACGCAATAGCACAAAATAAAAAACGCCTTTTACACGCACCCAAATAGCCGATAAAAGCATTTAGGTAATGTAGTTAAAAGCGTCCCTGCTAAAACACAAGAGTCATCAATCCATTGTTCACTCAAAATCATTATCGGTTACTATTCCATAAACCTTTACAAAAAAGCCATCTCGTTTTAACAAGATGGCTTTTATCCGCATTAAATGCGCTATGGCTAATTAAACTTACGCTTGCGTGCCGCTTCCGATTTCTTTTTGCGTTTAACGCTGGGTTTGTCGTAGTGCTCGCGTTTACGAACCTCCCCCAAAATACCTGCCTTTGCACAATCTCGCTTAAAGCGTCGGAGTGCTGCGTCCAGCGTTTCGTTATCTTTGATGGTCACTTGTGACATGGACTTTTCCCTCCCTCCGACCGGCAGTTACTAATCCTTGACTAGTATTACATGCCGCGCTTGCGTTATATTACACCTTCAATAAATCTGCGTCAAGCATAGCCAAATTAATTTCCGCAAATTTTATTCATGCGCCTGCGGCTTCGCTTTTCTTCTAAATATTACATACGCGCCAAAGCCGATAATCAGCCACGGGATAATGTGCCGCAACGGGCGCAGCAGCCAGCTAATTAAACTGCCGACTACACCAAGCCCAATGCAAATGATAATAACAGTCAACAAAATTTTCTTATTGCGCTGGAAAAAGCCAATCACATCGTCAATATTATCCTGCACAACTTCACCGTTTACAATACGCCGCCGAATGTTAAAGCTATCAAACGCACACGTAAGCACCAGCACAGGCATACTTAGCGCAATTAAAAGCGTTAACGGTCCGCCAATAATCGACCCCGATACCAGCGTCAGCAAATATATGAGCAGAAAAAAACCGCACATTGCCGCTAACCCGCGCTTAATAAGCCCCATATACATATAATTTGCCCCGGGCAGAAGCGAAAAAACTAAAATTAATCCTCGCCGCATGTTTGTCACGTCCCTTCGTATTTAACCCCATATACGCCATGCGCAAACAAAAGTTTACAATGACCCATAAATTACGTTATTATGGCAAGTAATTACGCATACCGAGAGGAAGCGCATTATATGTTGGAAAAATTATCGCAACTACGGGAAGAAATTTCCCAAGCCTTACAAAGCCCCACCCCCGAAGCCATCGAAAACCTTCGCGTTAAAATGCTTGGCAAAAAAGGGGAAATTACTTCCGTATTAAAGGGGCTTGGCGCACTTGAACCTAACGAGCGCAAATCCGCAGGACAAGCCGCCAACGAGCTGCGCGACTGGGCGCAAGAGCAAATTGATACGGCAAAGGTGCAGGCACAAGGGGTTTTACAAGCCCAAGCCCTCACTACGGAACACATTGACATTACCCTGCCCGGCAAACGGCGTGGCATTGGGCGCTTGCACCCCCTTACACAGGTGTACGGCAAATTGGAAGAACTTTTTATTTCGCTGGGCTTTGATATTGTGGAAGGCCCGCATATCGAAACGGTGTACCATAACTTCGACGCGCTAAACACACCCGAATCCCACCCATCGCGGGACGTGACCGACACCTTTTATTTTAATGACGATTATCTGTTGCGTTGCCATACTTCGCCCATGCAGGTGCGCCTTATGGAAAAGCAAAAGCCCCCTATCCGCGTGGTTGTACCCGGCAAGGTGTTTAGGCGAGATGAAATAGATGCAACGCATACCCCCGTTTTCCATCAAATGGAAGGCTTGGTCATAGACAAAAATATTCATATGGGGGATTTGCGGGGAATAATGGAGCTTATCGCAAGCCATATCTTCGGCGCAAACATGAAAATTCGCTTACGCCCCAGCTTTTTCCCGTTTACCGAACCGAGTGCAGAGGTGGACATTACCTGCTACGCCTGTAACGGTAAGACCCGACAAGACCCCTGCCGCGTATGCAAGGGCAGCGGTTGGGTGGAATTGTGGGGCTGCGGTATGGTGCACCCAAAAGTGCTGGAAAATTGCGGGATAGACCCCGCCGTATACAGCGGTTATGCCTTTGGGCTTGGGGTTGACCGTATTACCAGCGCACTATACGGCATTACCGACCCGCGCTTTTACTTCGAAAATGACGTGCAGTTCTTAAAACAGTTCTAAGGAGTTTTTATTATGAATCTTCCCATGTCATGGTTACGCGATATTGTAAATATCCCCGATACAACCCCCGTTTTTGTGGAAAAATCTACCGACGCGGGCTTAAAAATTGAAGGCATTACCACCACAGGCGAGGAGATAACCAACGTTATTGTTGGGCAAATTAAATCCCTTTCCCGCCACCCCGATGCGGACAAGCTATGGGTTACGCAAACGGATATCGGCAAAGAAACCGTCCAAATCATCACAGGCGCAGACAATTTAAAAGAAGGCGACTATATCCCCGTTGCGGTACACGGGGCTACCTTGGTTGGCGGATTAAAAATTAAAAAAAGCAAGATGCGCGGGTTAGAGTCCAACGGCATGTTATGCTCCATCGGCGAGCTCGGCTGCACGCTGGAGGATTTCCCCTACGCAACGGAAGAAGGGATTTACGTCTTCCCTGAGGCGCACCCATTGGGCGATGATGCAAAACCCATTATGGGATTGTCGGAAGAAGTCTTGGATTTCGAAATACTCTCTAACCGCCCCGATACAAACGCCGTGCTTGGCATCGCCCGTGAGGTTGCTGCGATGTACGACAAACCCTTCGCACTGCCCGAAATAACCGTACAGGAAAACGGCGGGGGGGGCGTAAGCGACCTCGTAACGGTGGAAATAAAAGACGCGGACAAATGTCCGCGCTATATTGCCCGTGTGGTAGAAAATATAAAAATCGCGCCCTCGCCGCGCTGGATGCAAAAAAGGCTGGAAGCCGCAGGTCTGCGCCCTGTCAACAATATCGTAGACATTACCAACTACGTGATGCTGGAATACGGGCAACCCCTGCACGCCTTCGATATTTCCGCTGTGGCAAAAAAAGAAGGCAAGCACAATATTATCGTACGCACGGCTTCGGCGGGGGAAAAAATTACCACCCTCGACGGCGTTGAACGTATACTAAATGAAAACACGCTGCTCATCGCCGACTGTGAAAAACCCCTTGCCATTGCGGGCGTAATGGGCGGCGACAATACCAAAGTCATGGACAGCACCACCGCCATTTTGTTTGAATCCGCCAATTTTGACGCGGCGTGTATTCGCGCAACGTCTAAACGGCTGGGTTTGCGTACCGATGCCAGCGCCCGCTATGAAAAAGGACTGGACCCCAATCTCTCGGCGGCAAGTGTAAACCGCGCAATGGAATTGGTAAATCAACTTGCCTGTGGCAACGTGATTGCGGGAAGTGTTGACATTTACCCCGCCCCGCGGTTGCCCGAAGCTATACCCTTCGACCCCGAGGCGATTAATCAACGATTGGGCACAAAAATACCGCCCGATGAAATTTACGCCTACCTGCAGCGCGTAGGCATTGAAACGCGCCGCGGTACCACCAGCTACGAGGCGATTATCCCCACGCATTTAGGCACGGGTTGGGGCGAGGTAGATTTGGCGGAAGAGGTTGCACGTTTTTACGGCTACAATCGAATAAAATCGCGCTACGCGCAAAAAATACCCGCAACATTACCACACCAAACGGGCATGTCGCCCCGCCGCCGTAGGGATATGGCAATTAAACAAGCACTAGCAGGGCTTGGCTACTTCGAAGCCCTCACCTACCCCTTCGAAAGCCCCAAGGCTGCGGATAAGTTGTTATTACCCGCAGACGATGCGGCACGCAACTTTGTAGAAATTACAAACCCGCTGGGCGAGGACTTTAGCGTAATGAGGTCGCTTACCTTGGGTGGTCTGTTGTCTAGCCTTTCCACCAACTTTGCCAAGCGGAACGACAGCGCCCGCCTGTTTGAAATGGCGTGGGAGTATAAATCCCTCACGGAAGAAAGACCCCGCCTAACGCTGATGGCATACGGCACGGATATGGATTACCTCGCGTTAAAAGGCGACATTGAGGATTTGCTTTCTGCGTTCATAGGCGGAAAATATGTTTTCACGCCATTAGTGTTGCCCTATATGCACCCGGGGCGCACGGCGTCTATCACGCACCAGCTGCACCCCAAGCGCGAGGCAACATCGCTGGGCTATCTTGGTGAGGTACACCCACAGGTTGCGGCAAACTATGATATCGAAACACGCGTTTATACAGCAGTGCTTGATTTAGACGCCCTTCACACGCTGGCGGAAGGGAAAAAATTATCCTTTACGCCGCCGCCAAAATTCCCTGCCATGGTGCGCGACCTTGCCTTCACGGTAGCGGAGCATGTAACCGCCGCCGAGGTAGAGGCGGCAATCCGCGAACGCGGCGGGCAATACCTTGCAGAGGTTGCGCTCTTTGACGTATATCAGGGCAAACAAATTGAGGCGGGCTTTAAATCCATGGCGTATAGCTTGCGCTTTGTCGCGCCCGACCGTACCCTAACGGACGAAGCGGCGCAAAAGTTTCTTACCGCAATACGCGGTAATTTAAGCCAAAAATTTAACGCGCAGTTGCGTTAAGGACGGGGCGTTAATGGAGTTCATTTATCTTTTACCCGGGGCATTTTTTGCCCCTATTATCCACGAATGGGTGAAGGCATTCACCAGCACACGGCTGGGCGACCCCACCCCGCGCAAGCATGGCTTTCTTACCCTAAACCCGCTTAAATTTATCGAGCCTGTGGGCTTTTTAATGGCGCTGTATTTCGGGGGCTTTGGTTGGGGGCAACCCGTGCCAACGGCGGCATTGCATTACAAAAACCGCAGGCAGGGCGTATTAATTACGTATATCACGCCTATTTTGGCTAATTTGCTGCTGGGTATCGCCGCAATTATGGCGGTAAGTTGGCTTGCGGGTGGACCGTTGGATGCGTTTTTAATGGCGCGACGGCTGTATATGCCGCACTGGATATGGGATACGCAGTGGATAATTATGCTAATGCTTTTTTCCTTTGCGCAGTGCAATATTTTCTTAGCGCTTTTCAATTTGCTTCCTGTACACCCCTTGGCGATGTCTAAAATTCTACAGCTTTACGCAAGCCCCGATACACTGGTAAAGCTAAACCATTACGAAAAGCCCATGCAAATTATTATGATTTTGGCACTGGTCTTTGGCTTTGTGCGTATGCTTTTTGCACCCGTTTGGCAAATAATTTTACAAATTGGGTGGCTATTTTAATGGATGTTAGACTTAGCGCCTATGAAGGTCCATTGGATTTGCTGCTGCGCCTCATCGCCCGTAACGAAATGGATATCTTTGATATTCCCATTGCGGAATTAACCGAGCAATATTTACAGGCACTCGCAGGCTTGCCCGCAGATATGGACAATTTAAGCGAATTCCTTGTAATGGCAGCAACGTTGCTGGAAATTAAATCCCAAATGCTGCTCCCGCGCCCAAAACCGCTGGAGGACATGGAAGAAGAAGACCCGCGCGAAGCGTTGGTGCAAAAATTACTCGCCTACCAAATGGCACAAGCCGTAGCCGAGCAATTACACGGGCTTACCCCGCCCGGCAACCGCCTTACCAACCTAGGCGAACCCGAGCTTGCCAAGGAACCCGAGCAAGCCCCCCTTCTGGACGGTGTAAGCATGGACGCGTTATGGGAAATATTTGCCGAAATTATGCAGCGCCGCGTAGCACGTACCGACACCGTGCGCGCAGGCTACGGCGAAATGCCGCGCGAACGATTTACCGTACCCGAAAAAGTGGCGCTCATTAAGCATTTACTCACGCAAGGGCGGGTGCGCTTTTCAAAGCTTATTGCGCAGTGCCGTTCCCGCAGGGAAATGATTGTCACCTTCCTCGCGGTATTAGAAATGATTCGTCGCGGTATGATGCTTGCGTACCAAGAAAAGGATTTTGCCGATATATATTGCGAGGCGACACAAACGACTTAGGAGAGGGCGCAATCATGGCAATGTTAAGATGCAACAAATGTAAGCAAATGTACGATGCAAACGGCATCCCCACAGGCGCATGTGATGAATGCACGGCGAAAAAAAACGCAATGCTTGACCATGTGCGCCAACTGGTAAAAGCCCAGCCGGGCATTTCACCGCAGGCGGTTAGCGCACAAACGGGCGTACCCGTAAACGTAGTTATCCGCTACATAGCAAACGAGGCGTGAATTAATATGAAAAGATTTTCCGAAAAAGAGCATATGCTGGAAGCGATGTTATTCGCAAGCCCCGAGAGCGTTCCCCTTGCCAAATTGGCGGAAGCGCTGGGGTGCGACATTCCCATAACGCGGGGAATGCTCAACCACATGGCAGAAGTTTACACCAAAGAAAAATCGGGCATTCAACTGCACGAAGCAGAGGACTGCTTTCGTTTATGTACTAATCCGCTGTACTACCCCTGCGTACAAACGCTGCTGCAATTGCGCCCGCGTAAGGCGCTTTCCCAGTCGTTGTTGGAAACGCTTGCGATAATTGCCTTCAAGCAACCCGTGACCAAGGGCGTAGTGGAAGAAATACGCGGCGTAAACTCCGACCACAGCGTAAACCGCCTTGTGGAATACGGTCTTGTAGAAGAACGCGGACGTTTAGAAGCCCCCGGCCGCCCCATTTTATTTGGCACATCCGAGGACTTTTTATTGTTCTATGGCTTAAAAAGCGTGGAAGAATTGCTGGTGGGGCAGGAAATTAACCTTCCCGCACATGGCCCTGCGCAGTAAGCATAGCCACAAACATATACGTATTTTTCCCGTTAATTTTTAGCGGAATAAACTGTGTAACAAAATGGTATTGCGACAGGGCTTGCCCCGCCTCTACCTGCGCAGATGATAAAAACACCAGTTTGCCGCCGGGCTTTAAAACCCGTGCGGCTTCTTTTATAAATGCGGGATAAAATTTATTAATATTAATATTTTCATATTCGCCCCATGGCGGGTCGGTGATAATCGCGTCTATTGAATTATTTTCCAAGTCGGTATTCAAACCGTCCCATTTTTGCACGGTACTGCGCTTTACGCTTTTTAACCGCTGCTTTTGAAAATGTACACATTCATCATTAATATCGCCCGTGTAAAGATGTTCGTATAATTTTGCTTGCGCTACGGCATGAGCAATAGAACCCCAGCCGCCAAACAAGTCTACTACAATGGATTTACGGTTAATTTTTGAAAGGTGCAACATGATGTCTACAATTTCCGGGCGCAGTTCGCCTTTGCGCAGCTGCTTGTTATAGTCGGGGTGCTTGTGGGTGCGCACCATAAAATATACTTTACCGTCGTTTCGCCTGTTCAGCCAAATTTCAATGTCGGGGTTGGCGCGGTGGGGCTGTATGCGGGCATAGGCGGTAACTTTTTTTTCTATGAGGTCTACTACGTTTTCGGGAACAGCCTCTAACTTGCCGCTGTCCATATAAATTACGCGGAAAGTACGCCCCTGCATTTCGGGGAATTTTACACGTTTCGACACGAGGATACGCGCGGCGATTTCAATGGATTCGGACTCGTATTCGGTGAGAATTAAAAATAAATTATTAATACAATTTAAATTTAATTCGTGCGGTGCATCAAACAATATTGCGCTGTCAATGCAATTAACATTGGTTGCGCCATATTTTTTGATGATGCCCGCCACCGTTTCCTCCAGCCCAAAGTTTACGCTGGCGTACCAGTTCTTAACTTCTTCTCTCATAGTTTCGCCCTTATCCATTTCCCGCTTGCAAAGCGTAAAAACAACATGATTAAACGTGCGCCTTGGTCAATTATAATCGCAAGCCACGCGCCTGTCACCCCCAGCCCCAGCGGGAAGGCAAGAAGGAAGCCGCCCAACGGGCGCATAACCCCTACGGTAATAAACATGGTCATTGCAACGTAACGCACGTCGCCTGCACCGCGAAGGCTTGCACCCATGACTAATTGCGTGGTTTGCAGCGGCAAAATAAATATTAAAATAATTAATAATCCCGCCACAATGTCCACTACATACGGGTCGTTTGTGAATAATCCCGGGAACCGGTAGCGGATAAAAAACGTAACACCGGCGAGCATGACTGCTACAACAAACGCAAGACGCAAACCCAATTTACCATACATCATGGATAAGTCGGGGCGTTCTTTGCCTAGGTTTTGCCCCACCAACGAAGTAGTTGCAATGCCGATACCGTCCGCAAAGGTAAAACTTAGCACCATCAAGTTCATGGCAATGGAGTGCGCGGCGAAGTGAAGCGTCCCAAGGTCGGCAACTACCCGCGCGTATAGGAAAAAGCCAATGCGCAAGCCCACCTGCTCTACCAAACTTCCTGCAGAAACGCGCCCAATGGTACTCATCATTTCGGGTTCAATTTTCCAACTGTCTGTGCGGCGAAGGCGCAGGAAGCTGTCTTTTCTCATTAACGAAAATACCGCAAGTGTAAAGCCGACAAAACCCGCAATTACAAGCGAAATTGCCGCCCCGTTCACCCCAAGCGCAGGGAAACCGAAATTTCCTTCAATTAAAAATAAATTAAAAATTACTTGTAAAACACGCGCAACCACCGTGATTTTTAACGTAATTTTTGTGTTGCCCGTTGCCCGTTGCCCTGCGCAAATCGTGTTGGTAGCCACGTTAAAAAATAGCCCGTAATTTGCAATGCGGAAATACGATGCGGCGTATTCAATCGTGTCGTATTGCGCACCCGCAAGGCGCATGAGCGGATAAGCAAAAAATACAGCAAGCCCCGTCATTAAAGCGCTTAGCACCACCACAAGCATTAATGCGTGGCGCATACACGAGCGGGCTTTTTCCTCTTCTCCCGCGCCTTTATTGCGGGCGATGATCGCCGTTACCGCTACGTTTAACGCGAAAAAAACGGAGAAAAAAATCATCCGTGGTTGTGCGGTAATTGCTACCGCAGAAATGGCATGGTCGCCTATATTGCCCACCATAATCATGTTTACCATATCCATGATGGCGAGGGATACCATTTCAAATACCGCCGGGATTGCGATAACCAGCGTAGTTTTGTAGGCTTCCTTGGTGGGGGTAATTTCGCCGCGGCGGTGCGACGGCTTCACCATATACGCGGTAGAAACCAGACGCTTAAACAACGCGGTAAAACTATGTATCAAAGCGTGCGCCGCCCTTCCAACGCACGGGAAAGGGTGACTTCGTCCACAAATTCTAAATCGCCGCCAACGGGAACGCCGTGGGCAATGCGGGTTACTTTAATTTCCAGCGGTTTTAAAATTTTGGCAAGGTAGAGTGCCGTGGCTTCGCCTTCCACGTTGGGGTTGGTTGCGATGATGATTTCCTGCACATCTTTACATGAATCAGATTGCAGGCGCTTGAGCAATGCTGCCATTGTCAAGTCATTTGGTCCAACGCCGTGCATGGGGGAAATTGCGCCGTGCAATACGTGGTATAGCCCATGAAATTCCCCTGTGCGTTCATAAGCGGCAAGGTCGCGGGGGTCTTCTACCACCATGATGGTTTTTGCGTCCCGTTTTATGTTGGCGCAAAAAAGGCAGGGGTCGGCATCGGTGAGGTTGCAACATACCGAACAATACCGTACCCCCCGCCGCGCTTCTAAGATGGCGTTGGCGAGGTTTTCCGCTTTCTCTGTAGGCAAATGAAGGATATGGAACGCCAACCGCTGGGCAGATTTACCCCCGATGCCGGGCAAGCGCCCCAATTCCTCAATTAAACGGGAAACGTACCCGCCGTATACATGTGACATAGGTTAAAACAACCCGGGCAGGTTCATGCCACCTGTTATTTTAGACATTTGGCTGTTTGCCGCTTCGTCAATTTGGCGAATGGCTTCGTTCACAGCGGTCATTACCAGGTCTTGCAGCATTTCTACGTCCTCCGGGTCTACTACGTCGGGGTTAATCGTAAGATTGGTGATTTGTTTTTCGCCGTTAATGGTGATTTTTATTGCGCCGCCGCCGCTGGAAATGTCAAGCGTACGGTTGGCGAGTTCTTCCTGCATTTCCGCCATTTGTTTTTGCATTTTTTGTGCTTGCTTCATCATGGCTTGCATGTTCATGCCGCCACCACCGTGGAATCCTTTAGGCATTTTAATCACTCCAAAAAATTAGTTTTTTTATTTTACCATAAACTTTTACCGTATCGCTACAATGCCTGTTTTTTCTATAAACCGCTGACCTTGGTCGGAGAGAATCCAGTCTAGCAGCAGGGCGGTGTTTTCTGTGATGTGTTGGGTGGTAACGGCGTAGACATTAATTGTGAAGGGTATGCCCCTGTGCGGATATTTTCGGGGGTTGGGGCGATTCCGTTGATGGAAGGGAGCTGTATATCCTCTGCGGGGTGCATTCCCGTGACAAAATAGCGGAAGGAGTAGCCGATGGCGGAGGAAACATTGCGGTATTCGTTAACGGTTACATAGCCGATAATCCCTCCCATACCCGCATGTTCTTCTTCCTTTACGGGCTCTGCCATTGGGTGCCCCGCCATTACCACCGCTTCCATAATGGTTTGGCTACCCGAGCCTTGGGGGCGTTGGAAGGCGAGGATGCGCTGGTGATTGCCCCCCAGTTGTGACCAATTTGTATAATTCCGTTGGTAAATAGCCCGTATCTGTGCTACAGAAAGGTCGGTAACGGGGTTGTCTTCATGGACAAAGAAAACAAATGCCTCCCGCGCGATGGGCGTCATATAAAACCGCTTACCCGCCATGAAGGCTTCCGTAACCTGCTGGGGTGAAGGTTGCGCCCCGAAGAAAATATCAATTTCCCCATTTATTAGCCGTTGGTAGGCATAGTAGGTGGTGGAAACATTCACATATTCCTGTGCGGTTTGAGCATTTAAGCCAATATACAGGGCTTGTGCCATTGCCGCAAAGGCAGGAAATGCCGCTGTTGCACCATCCAACCGGGGGAAGTCACGGGAAAATGTAAGGGTTGGGATTTCTCCTAATGGGACAAGGCGATTGTCCTCCCGAAAGGGGCGATACCGTTCAATGTTTACCTCGTGCCCAACGCGGCGGGCTTGGTGGTGTTCATGCCTCGTTTCCCATCGGATTATGTTGTCCTCTTGGGCAACCAAGCGTTGCCTATGGCGTTGGTTTTGCCAATTGCTAAAGGCAAAGAGGCCCAAGAACCCAACGATAAACAACATAGGCGCTGTAATAAGAATCGTAAGGAAAGCAGCACAGCCCAGTTGAAAACGGCGGCGGTTTTTGGTGGCGTTAGGAATAGGTTGCATCGGTTTTTCCGGCTTCAAAAGGGGGACTCCCCTTCTAAGGACGCTTGCCCAAACGCCGCCCATTCATCGTCCCCCACGGGCATATCATCGGGGGGGGAATTATCCTCGGGCGGTGGGGGAATATCCTCGACGGGGTAGGGTGCGCTTTGTGCGGTGGGGGCGGGGCGCTTAGCAGGGGGCGCTTGTGCCGTTCCCACCGCAAACGCCAACAGAGGCGGCGTTGACAAATTATAACGGTCGGCTATCGCTTCGCGTATCGTCATTTGGTGGGTTTTAATCCGCCCGCTTTCTGCCTCATTGTCACAGGTAATTAACAACTGCTCCCCCTGCGGGGAAACCTTGCACCGCGCAAGCCACGATCGCAACGGATACGCCAAGGATTTACACAGCGCAAGCCAATCGGCTTGAATAGATGAAAGTACATCGGCGGGGTTGCCGGTGCTTGTTGGCATGGGCATTGGCGGTTCATAGGTGAGTTTTTTTTCTTGCGGATGGGCGGGTGTACTTGCCGTTGCGGGTGCAGAAAGGGGCGTGCTAGGTAGCGCAGGATGGGTGGTTCTCTCTGGAGCGATTTGCGGATTAGAACGCGCAGCGTTATCATCCGCACCAGCGACAGGAGAATCCACCCCTCTTGCGCGGTCATGGCGCCCCGCTTTCTCCACGCGCTCCACACACAAACTTAACGCGCAAACCTCTACCGCCGTCCGCTTATGGGGCGCAAACCGCAGCTCCCGTAATAGATTCGAAAATACGCGGATGTATTCCATTAGCACTTGGGGCGTAATTTCTTCCCCCTGCGCCTTCAACTTCTCTGCCATGTCGGTGGAAACGTCCAGCCCTTCCGCCCCCGAGACCAGGGACGCCACCAGCCCATCGCGGAAATGGCGTACAAGGTCGGCGGCGAGCTGCCCCATGTCCCGCCCGTCCTTTGCGGCAGTGTCGATGATGGTTAGGGCGGCGAAGCCATCCCGTGTGGCAAGGGCATTGGTAAAATCGAAAAGGACTTGCCTGTCCACCGCGCCCAGCAAATCCCGTACGGTGGTTAGGGTTAGGGGGGCGTCGGGGGTGGGGCGCAGGGACAGGGCTTGGTCAAGGAGGCTTAATGCATCCCGCATTGCGCCGTCACAATGGTAGGCGATGTACGCCAAGGCGTCCTCTTCGAAGGGGCAATTTTCCTCGTTTAAATATTTCCCCAGTGCGCCAACAATGTCCGGGGTTTTTATCCGCCGAAAATCATAGCGCTGGCAACGGGAAAGCACGGTTACGGGCACTTTTTGCGGGTCTGTAGTGGCAAGGATGAACACCACATGGGGAGGTGGCTCTTCCAAGGTTTTAAGTAAGGCGTTAAATGCCGCGCCGGAGAGCATATGCACCTCATCAATGATATAGACCTTGTGCGTACACTCCGTGGGGGGGTATTTTACCTCGTCCCGCAGGTTGCGGATGTCGTCTACGCCGTTATTGGATGCGGCGTCAATTTCCGCTACGTCCAGGCAGCGGTCGGCTAAAATACTTTCGCAGGCGGCGCATACGTTACAGGGGTCGCCGTCCTTTAAATCGGTGCAGTTTATGGCACGCGCCATAATTTTTGCCGCCGTGGTTTTCCCCGTGCCCCGGGTGCCGCAGAATAAATAGGCGTGGGAGGTTTGCCCACTGCGTAGCTGGTTGCGCAAGGCTTCCACTACGTGGGGTTGCCCCACAATTTGGGAGAAGGCGCGGGGGCGTTTTTTGCGGTACAAGACGGTGTAGGGCATGGTATCGCTCCTTATCGTGTGTGTATCCAATCAATAATATCACGCATGGGTTGTTGGGCAACGTTATAAGGCAGGGCGAAGGCGCGTTCCGCCGCGTGTTCCGTAAAATTGGTCGCCGTGGAAGGCATAAATGCGTGGTTTAAATCCTCATATAATAGGAATGTCACATTGTCGCGCCCGCTTAAAATTTCCTGTATCAACGGGAAGCAACGGTCTGCGCGCACTTGAAAATCCCGTTCGCCCTGCATCACAAGCATAGACGTATTTATTTGCGCCGCTGCTTCTGCGAAGTTGGGGCTTGCCAAATCTTGAAAATAATAAAAGGACGCCCCCGCCCAGAACAATAGCTTGGCTTCCTCGGCGGGTGTGTCCCATATTTGGGGGGCGTAGTGGGCGAGGGCGTCCCGCCATGCTTGGGCAGAGGCGATTTGCGCTTGCCCTTGTATATACTCGTCGCCTTCCAAGGTTTCTACAAAAATGCGGGAATAATAAATGGATGCATCCTGTTGCTCCAGCATTACTTCCGTAAATTCCCGCGGGGTAGCCGCCATAAGAATAAGCCCCGCAAATTCCAACCCCTGCTCCAGCGCCGCAAGCTGAATGCGGGGGGCAAGGGTCGCCCCAAGGCTATGCCCCAGCAAATAAATGCGGGTGGGGTCTATCCGCGGGTCAGTAAGGAGCAGTTCAAAGCCAAGGAGGGCGTCCTCAATGGCTTCCTCCCACACGGTAAAGCTGCCGAAGGCAGTCAAATCCCACATTGCCATCGCGTTTAGCGCATTCGCATGGGTGTAGGAACGCTTCTCGTTGCGAAGCACCGCCACCCCGTTTGCGGAAAGCAATTCTGCCATATCGCGGTATATATGGCTGTCTAACAGGGTCCCGTCCATATCGGATGGCCCACTGCCCTGCACGATAATTACCCCGGGCACGGGGGCTTGCGCCATGGCAAAGGAAGGCACGGACAAAATGCCGTTTAACGGCCATAAACCGTCATAACCCACGACAACGGCTTCGTGGAAAACGGCGGGGATGGGTTCGAAATGATAAGACTCGGGTGCGGTTGGCGCGGCAGGTGCAGGGGTAGGCGTAGCCGTAATAGCGGGGGCAGGCGTGGTTGCAGGGGGAGAAGTATCCCCGCCGTTTTCGCCATTCCCTGCGCCGCAAGCGGATATGAATAATATAGTTAATACGAACATTCCAATAATACCTATCATCTTTCTTACATGCGTCACTTCGCATACCTCCCAAGGCAAAAAAACCTTTAATACACCGGCATATCCCCATTTTCCAACGCCTTGTGAGAAGCCAGCAGCCCTACCGCCCCCAGCAGCAACTGCCAAGCCGCCAGGGCCAACAGCCCCAGCATCAAGCCTACGGCGCCTCCCATTCGGGTTGTAAGGGCCCACAGGGCCCAGCCCCCGGGTATCATCAATGCCATCACCAGCAAAGTAAAGACCGTAGGCAATACAGAGCTGGTAAAGGACTTGCCCCCGGAAAAGGTTAAAAACCCAAGGGTGAGCCCAAGCATCATAAAGAGCATGGTGATATACGTCACCATAGCCGCCGCTACCGCTATGGGATAGGTACCCATCAGCAGGCCCGCCGGCAGGATAATAATCACCGCATCGGCGGCGGTTTTCACCATAGCTTCCCCATTGGCCCAGAATATCTTGGTCATCATTTTTTCGGGAATCAAATATAGGTAATGGCTGAAAAGCTCTAAAATACCCCGGCCGGAGACGACGAAGAAGATGCTTTTAAAGAGCATCAGCACCGCCAGCAATGTTATTATGGGGGGGATATCCCCCAGGATGGGGAAGTTTTCCGACAATACATTAGTGCGGTTAAGCATGGCCCACGCCAAGGCACAAACCACCCAAAAAATGAGCCCCATACTAATAAAAGCACTCACCCGTCGGGCCTCCCGTATATGCTTGAAGAAAAACACCCGGGACCCGGTGCCCCGCAGGCCCGTGCCCCGCAGCTTGGTTTTATCCGTGGCGGTGCCCATGAGTTGTACAAACCCTGCGGAATGGTTTTCGCTTTCGGCCTGGGCTTGGTCTTCTACGTGAACATCTTCGTAGAAATCCGGGTTACTGCGGTGCACCCCCCAAAAGAAAAATAACCCCGTAACCAACAGCAGGCCAAAGAAAACCAGCCCCCTGCCCGCCTCTCCTTCAATGAAGGCCACCACCCCGGCGGCACCCCACCCCGCAAAGGGCGTAAATTGAAACACCGGCGAGGCCAGCAAGCCCTCCAGCCCCACCCGAAGATTCCCACCGGCATGAAACCAAAAAAAAGCAAGACCAATCACCAGCGGTGCAAAGAGCATATAGGTCCAAGTCTTGGCCATTTCCGCTTTTTCCGGCTTATTTACCGTAACGGCATACACAAACAAGCCCATCAAACGGGAGGAAAAACCAATCAACAGCCCGCCAACCGCAAGGAAAACATACCCCATTACAGGAATGGGCACCAAAAAGGCATTCACCAAAAAGCCCCAAAAAACAGCGGTAACACATACAATACACATGGCCCGCATGGACTGCACCAAGCCGTATAAAAGCAAGGTACGGGGCTTAACCGGGGCGGTAAAGGCCAGATTCACATCGGCCATGTCAAGGGCTCCCACCCCTCCCGCCCGCCCTTCGTTACGCATTTCCGCCATGGCGGTTTGCAGCTCCCGTATGCCGTGGGGGTCTAACCCGCTGAGGGGCTCGTCAAAAACAATCGCCTTGGGGTTAGGCAACAGCGCACAGCAGATACTCACCTTCTGTTTCATACCCTTGGAAAGGGCGTTGCCTAATTTATTACGCAAATCAGCCAGCTCGAAGCGCTGTAGCAGGGCCTCGGCCCGGGCGTGCCAATCATCCAACCGATAGGCCCGGGCGATAAACTCCAAATGCTCTGCCACGGTAAGCATGGGATAGGGCACCGCAATTTCCGGCACATACCCCAGCACCCGCTTCGCTTCCATGGAGCGGTTGTCGTGGCCGTCAATCAACACGCTGCCGCTAAAGCGCAGCAACCCACAGATGGATTTAATCAACGTGGTTTTCCCTGCGCCGTTAGGGCCAAGCAACACCCCCAACGCCCCTGCATCCAGGGTGAAATGAATATCATCGTTGGCGGTGTGCTTGCCGTATTTTTTTGTTAAACCGGTTACTTGAATCATTATGGCTACGCCTTACCCACCGAACCAAACAGTTCAAATTTCTCCTTCACGGTTTGGCGAATTGCCTCGTAGCCCGGGTTAAGCAGCTTGCGGGGGTCAAAGCCCTTGCCCGCTTTGTCTTTGCCGTCTTCAATGTATTTGCGGGTTGCCGCCGCGAAGGACAGTTGCAACTCCGTATTTACATTAATTTTCGCAACGCCAAGGGAAATGGCTTTTTGAATCATCTCGGCAGGAATACCTGTACCGCCATGCAATACCAGCGGAATGCCACCGCACGCATCGCGGATTTTACCCAGCACGTCGAAGTCCAAGCCCAGCCAGCCTTCGGGGTACTGCCCGTGAATATTACCAATGCCCGCGGCAAGGAAGTCTACGCCCAACGCGGCAATTTGGCGGCATTCTTCGGGGTCGGCAAGGTCGCCTGCGCCTACAACGCCGTCTTCTTCGCCGCCGATAGAGCCCACCTCGGCTTCAATACTCATGCCCTTTGCGTGGGCTAAGGCAACAAAATCCTTGGTTTTTGCTATATTTTCTGCGAAGGGATAATGACTGCCGTCAAACATGATAGACGTGAAGCCCGCTTCAATACAGGCGTGGCACTGCTCGTCGCTGCCATGGTCTAAGTGAATGGCAACGGGTACGGTAAGCCCAAGGGATTTGTACATCTCCTTTGCCATGGCGGTAACGGTGGCAAAACTTACCATCCATTTTGCCGCGCCCCCCGTTACACCCAAGATTACAGGGCTTTTTTGCTCCTGTGCCATGGTAAGGGTTGCCTTTGTCCACTCCAGGTTGTTGATGTTAATCTGTGCCACGGCATAACCGCCCTTAGCCGCTTTTTGCAGCATTTCCTTTGCGTTTACCAGCATATTATTTACCCCCTACAATCGTTTTCGTATCCCGTGCAATTACCAACTCCTCGTTGGTGGGAACAACCAGCACGCGGGTTTTTGCGTTTGCCTTGGAAATATCCATGGCTTTACCGCGTTGGCTATTTTTCTCTGCGTCCACATCTACGCCAAGGTAGCCAAGATAATTCGTGATTTGCTCGCGCACGTAGGTATCGTTTTCGCCCACGCCTGCGGTGAAAACTACGGCGTCTACGCCGTTCATATTGGCGGCATAACGTCCGATATAACCCGCCACATTATAGCAGTAGATATCCAACGCCGCTTGTGCGCGTTTATTACCTTCCTTCGCCGCTGTGCCAATGTCGCGGAAGTCGCTGGAAACGCCCGAAAGCCCAAGCACACCCGATTTTTTATTGAGTAAATCATTCACCTGCTGCCCGTTTAAGCCTTCCTTTTCCATAAGGTATGACACCACGGCAGGGTCAATATCCCCCGAACGCGTACCCATGGTTAAGCCCTCCAGCGGGGTTAAGCCCATGGATGTATCCACGGATTTTCCGCCGTCAATGGCGCAAACACTGGCACCGTTGCCCAGGTGACAGGTGATGATTTTCAACTGCTCAATCGGTTTGCCCAGCAATTTCGCCGCTTCCGCAGAAACAAACATGTGGCTTGTACCGTGGAAGCCATAGCGGCGGATTTTATACTTTTCGTACAACGCATATTCAATGGAATACAGATATGCCTTCTCGGGCATGGTTTGGTGGAACGCCGTGTCAAACACCGCCACTTGGGGTACGCCGGGCATGTTGGTTGCGCAGGCGCGGATACCTGTTAAATTCGGCGGGTTATGCAGGGGTGCTAAGTCGCTTACGTCCTCGATGGCTTTTTCCACTTCGGGGGTAATTAGTGCCGATTTTGTAAAGGCTTCCCCGCCATGTACCACGCGGTGCCCAATGGCTTGAATTTCGCTTTTATCCTTCAGCACGCCTACGGTTGCGTCCAACAGTGCGTCCAGCACGATGGCAATCGCCGCCGCGTGGTCGGGCATTGGCTTATCCACAGAATGTTTGTCGCGCCCGGGCACTTCATGCACCAGACGCCCGTCGATACCGATACGCTCGGCTAAGCCTTTCGCCAACACGCTTTCGTCCTGCATGTTAAGGAGCTGGTACTTGAGTGATGATGAACCGCAGTTGATTACGAGAACTTTCATGGTTGTAACCTCCAATTTGATTAAGATTTAATAAAGAAGACCGTGGACGCTGTCCACACCAGCCCGCTTTTTTGAAAAAAGCGGGGCAAAAATTTTGACACTGCGCTTGTTATGTTATTTACTCCAAGGATGCGCGTACGCGCATCCCGTAAAGTTTTTGACGAACTTTTTTCAAAAAGTTCGTCGCCGAAGGCGGTTTTAATCTTTAAAATCTTTACGCGCCCTGTGCCTGTACCGCGGTTATCGCAACAACGCCTACAATATCATCCACAGAGCAACCGCGGGATAAATCGTTTAACGGCGCGCCAATGCCCTGTGTAATCGGACCATAGGCTTGAGCCTTGGCAAGGCGTTCTACCAATTTGTATCCAATATTGGCGGAGTCAAGGTCGGGGAAAACGAGTACGTTGGCATTGCCCGCTACGGGGTTACCGGGAGCCTTCGAAGCACCAATCGCGGGCACAATGGCGGCATCCAGTTGGAATTCGCCGTCGGCTTTAAGGTCGGGCGCCATTTCTTTGAGCAAGCGCGTGGCTTCAATTACTTTGTCCACATCGGGGTGCTTGGCAGAGCCTTTTGTGGAATGGGAAAGCATAGCTACTATGGGTTCGCCGATTAGACGACGGTAGGAATCGGCAGCCGATTTGCCAATCGCCGCCATTTGCGCCGCATCGGGGTTTTGCACCAGCCCACAGTCCGAGAAAACAAAAATGCCCTCGTTGCCGTATTCGCAGTCAGGGACTACCATCACAAAGAAGGTAGACACCAGCGAAACGCCTGGGGCAGTCTTTAGAATTTGCAATCCCGGAAGCATTACATCGCCCGTGGAATATTGCGCACCCGCCACCATGCCGTCTGCGATGCCCGCCTTCACCAACATTACGCCCAAATAAAGGGGCTTTGTTTTGAGAATTTCGGTCGCTTCTTCTACGGTCATGCCCTTTGCCTTGCGCAGGTCGGCTAGCTGGTTGGCAAGGTCGCCCATTTTTTCGTAATTGGCAGGGTCCACAAAGGTGGCGGCGGAAAGGTTAAGTCCTTGGGCTTCCTTTTCGATGGCGGCTTTGTCGCCGATAAGTACGATTTTTGCCAGCCCATCCTGTAGAATTTGCGCGGCAGCCTTTAAATTCCGCGCCTCAAACGATTCGGGCAAAACAATCGTTTTCACATTCGATTTTGCCTGCTGTTTAATCTTGTTGATAAAACCCATAACAATATCTCCCTTCAATTTAAATGCGTAACACAATTGTAACGTATTTAATGAATGGGGGCAACTATGGGAAATTATAGTGCACAGTCGAATGAACGAATAAAAAAAGACCGCCTTGTTTACAAGACAGCCCCATTTTGAATCTTTATATTTTTTGTTTAATACCCGCTTTTTTAAGAATCGAATTAGCTGTGTGCGACAAAATCCAGCGAAACGTTATCGCGCACCATTTGCTGACATTCAAGCAAAACAGGAATACACAGCTTTACTTCATCGACAAGCCCTTGAAAGGTATCATACTCCAGTACAAATCCGCTAATATCATCATCTTCGCTGGTCACAATCCAAACATTAACTTCATCATCCCATCAAAAATTAATATGGTAATTTGTACGCATAATGCTCACATCCATTAAGAATAAAAGGAACAAAAAAATATACCGCACAATCACCGGAAAGGAAAGAAGCAAGCTATAGCGAAATCAATGACAAGCGATTTGCACGAGGTACGGAGTTGTAATTTCTCTTGCAATTTAACGCCGTAACCATATATCGGTAAAACTCTAGTGTAATTAGTGAACTTTGTTATACAATCGCGGGCGGGCTTCGTATCTTTTTATCCGTACTATTAGGGTGAAAGGAGCGACAATTTCGCAAACCACGCTAAGCATGATTTTGGCTTATATGAGCGGCAAGCGGTTAGTAGCGCGTAATTGCGAAGCAATTTGGGTAAACGGTAAAACCCCCGCAGTTTCGCCTTTAACCTTTTCCCCCCAGCAACCCCTCTACATAAGCCACTGTATCGGGCTGTTCCCGCTCAATCCGTTCAACCGCATCTTTAAACTGCGGTAAATAATCCTTGTGGGCTACCAGCATCTGGTCTAGGATTTTTTTGCCCTTAGACCCCGCAGGGATTAGGGTATTCAGCGCAAACCCATGAAGCGCCTTGTCATAATCCCCCGTTATCGCCGCGTCGATGATAATTTGCTCCATCGCCTTCATGTGCTGCACCATGCCCCGCACTCCCGTTGGGAGCGCTCCCACCGCGTAACAATCCGCGCCATGGGCGGTAATTCTCGCGCTTACCTCTACCACGCAGTTGGGGGGCAGGTCGGGCATCGCGCCGTTGTTTGCCACGCTTACCACCATTTCGGTTTTCTTATCGTTGTAAATGGACGCGATTAATTCGCAGGCAGCATCGCTGTAATACGCCCCCCCCCGCTGGGAAAGCTCCTCGGGCTTATGGTCCAGAGCGGGGTCCTTGTATAGCGCAAAGAGTCGCTCTTCGGTGCGCTTTACCTCTTCGGCGCGGGTCTTTCCGCCTTCGAATTTTTTAATTGCGTCATCCAGCATATCGCTTTCCGCGTAATAATAGCGGTGATAATAGCAGGGAAGCATCCCCGAATCCCGCACAATTTCGTAGGGAAACTCAATGTTTGCAATGTTCTTTGGGCGATTTTCATCGTCTACGGCAACGCCGGGCTTGTACAGCAGGTCAATCAGCTCCGCCGTGCGCTCGTTGCCCGTTGTATCCCATACCCTGTGCCAGTTGAAATGGTTAAGCCCCGCAAAACGCACGGTAAGTGCATCGACCGGGGTATTTAGTTTATCGGAAGCGGTCTTTATCAAGCCCAAGGGCACATTGCACAGCCCTATGGTGCGCCTCCAACCGCCGTGGAAAATCGCCGCTTCCGTTACCATGCCCGCAGGATTGGTGAAATTCACCAACCACGCGTCGGGGCAGAGTTCCTTCATGTCCTTCACAATGTCCAAAATTACGGGTATCGTACGGAATGCCTTAAATAAACCACCTGCGCCCTTGGTTTCCTGCCCAAGTACGCCGTGGGAAAGGGGGATGCGCTCATCCTTGATGCGCGCGTCCAGCAAGCCCACGCGGAATTGGGTAGAAACGAAATCCGCCCCCGCCAGCGCCTCGCGGCGGTTAAGGGTGGTGGATACCTTCCAGTCAAGCCCTGCGGCCCTTACCATACGCGCCGCCATTGCCCCTACAATTTCAACCTTTTCCCGTCCTTCTTCTACGTCTACCAGCCAAATTTCTTTAATGGGAAGGGCGTCCCTGCGCTTGATATAGCCCTCAATCAGCTCCGGCGTGTAGCTGGAGCCGCCTCCGATTACCGCAATTTTTAACGCTCCGCGTGCCATGTGCATCGCTCCTTCTTGTTAAAATTGGGGGAATTCTATATCATATATTTTATGGTTGCAATAAATTTTATGATTTTTGCGCGCAGAAAATGAAAATTCATGACATGCGGGAGGGCTTATGCTTGCCTATTATTTTAACAACGCCGTTTCCACCGCCCACGATTATCATTATCATGATTTTTATGAAATATTTTTCCTCCTCACGGGGGAGGACAAATCCTTTTTTATTAACGACAAAATTTACTTGGTAAAGCCCAACGACATTATTTTTATCAACAAGGATTTGCTCCACAAAAGCAATTACAACCCCAAGGAATTTTCCCGCGTGATTATCCATTTTTCCGACGAATTTGCAGACAGCACCCTTATTTCAAGCATGGCGCACCTCTTTGCGAACTATGTATACACCCCCAAAAATCCCGAGGCGATTCAAGGCTTACTACACAAAATGGAAGCAGAGCAAAGAAAAAACGATGCATTTTCGCCCTTTCTCATTAAAGCATTTTTACTTGAAATTCTTTCCCTGTGTGTGCGCAACCCTTCGGTGTACCGTTATACTTCCTCCCTCGCCAACCCTGTAATAGAGCGGCTTATCCGGTACGTAAACGCCCATTTTTCCCAAAAGCTTACTTTGCACAGCGCCGCGGAAATGCTGCGCATAAGCGAGGGGCATCTTTCCCGTTTGTTTGCCAAAACCACGGGCTTTACCTTCAATGAATACGTGAACATTATCCGCATAAAACACGCGAAGCACTTACTTTCGCACACAAAAACCCGCATCAGCGGCATTGCGCTGGAATGCGGGTTTTCCGATGCACCTTATTTTTCAAAGGTGTTTAAAACGGCAACAGGGTTATCGCCCAAGGCGTTTCGGCACGAAATGCGCCGTTAAAATACAGGGTCGATGCCCGTATACGTGCGCAGAATAAACGCGCGCACCGCTTCGGAAGTAAGCACACGGTACAGCGCGGCAATTACTTCGCTGTCGGCGTTTTCGGGGCGTACCACCAGCAAATTCGCGTAGGGGTTGCCGAATACGGCTTCACGTATTAACGAATCGTTCAGCGGACACATTGATGGGTCGGCGGCAATTAAGTGATTCGTATTTACAATGGAAACATCGGCTTCGCGGTTTAACAGCGCATGCGGTACAAGCGCCGCCTCTAACTCGATAAAGCGCAAATTGCGCGGGTTAGCGGTTACGTCGTTTGCCGTTGCCAGAATGCCTGCGGCGGGGTCAAGCTCAATAAGCCCTGCTTTTTGCAGCAGCATGAGCGCACGCCCGTTGTTGGTGGGGTCGTTGGGCATTGCCACCGAACCGCCGTCGGGAATGTCCATAATATCATCCAACGTAAGGGAATACGCGCCCATCGGCTCTACATGCACGGGACCTACCACGTGTAATTGGTTGCCCGTGTTGTTGATGTACGCATTAAGAAACGGTTCATGCTGGAAATAGTTTGCATGAATTTGCCTGTCCCACAGCGCCACATTCGGCACGTGGAAGTCGGTGAAGGATACTACGTGCAGGTCAATGCCCACTTCGCGCAGCATGGGGGTGATGTAGTCCAAAATTTCGTGGTGCGGGCGTGGGGTTGCGCCTATGTTTACACGCACCAACGAGCCATCGGCGGGGAAAACCAGCACATCATCATTGCCGCGGTTACACCCGCCGAGCAATGCAAGTCCCAGCATCGCCACACATAAAACTGTTAAAAATCGCTTCATTTTCATACCTCCGTTTTATTTTTTTAGAAGCACGGAGTATGATAGCATAAAATGACATGCTTGTCATTAGTGAGAAATTGGAAGCTGTTTTGCTAAAAAATATCTTCGACCGAAAATCCCCCCATTATACGAAGCACGCAAGGTTCGTTATCGTCCGGAAAAAATATTTTTTCGGGCAGTCCATCGGTGCGCAGTAGATATAGGGCGACGGGCGGCGGCGGTGCATTTTGTAAACGCGCAACAGACTGTGCGCGGTAAGACGCAAAGCGTTTTTTGGCTTCTTCTATGCTTCGGGTATAGTCTTCCTGTTGTTTTTGCGTGGCCTGCAGGGTTTTTACGCGGTAAGACCGGTAAAAGCTTGCATATTTTTGGGCAATGGAGCGAATGGCAGTGCTAACGCGCCATGCCGTGACGGGAGCGCTCCCATGCTGTATTTCGCAGCTTGTGCTTTGCAAATAATTTTCTTCGAAGAAGCGGCGCATTCGATTACCGAAAAGTTTGGCTTCTGCGTTGTCTAGGGACAATCCACGCAATTGAAAGATATGAAGTGGCTGTGCGGCAATACTTTGCAAATGATTGACTATGCTTTCCGGTAAAATTTCGGGTAGGTGCGGGGCATCGGGCGGGGGTGCCTCGGGCATGGAAGCTTCCTGCGCGGGTAAATCGGGCATCAGCAAGCCCGCCGTTAGAAATTTTTCTTCTACCGAGCCAAACGCCATGGGCAGGCGGATAATCAGTTCATAGAGCTGTGCCCAATGCGCGGGGCGTACCTCGTTATTTTGGTAACGGTCGCTAAGTATGAAAATGTGGTCGCAAACAGGCGTGAATTTTGGCAATTCAAGTAAAAATGCTTGTGATGCTTCCGCCTCGCCCCATGCATAAAGGGTGCACAGCATAATAAAGGGCACGGCAAAATCGCGGGAAAGCCACGTGCGCAGGCGTACAATGTCAAACTCCGTTAGGGCTTTGAGCGTTATTTGGTGCGCCGTAGCCACAAGGTATACATGGACCTGCATTAGGTTTAGCTTTGCGTGGTTTTTCTGTATTTGTGCCTTTATTGCCTGCACATTTTCGTATAATTCGGCTTCGGTGTTTGCTGCATGTAAAAAAAACGCGCCGCCGTGGGGGTATACCCCTTCGGCGCGTTTTTGTAATTCATGCAAATGTTCGTTTGCATCGCCAATGCTAATGTACAACACAGGATAGATTATCCCCATTTTGTTACACCAGCGCTGCAATATGCGTGTTTATGCGCGATAAAATGGTACGGTAAAAGGCATGCACCGTCGTGTCGGCGGGGTCGTGTTCATTTTCTAACGCCTCTTTACGCAGGGCAAGTGTGCCGTGCCATTTGCGTAAGTTGACAAGAATTTTCCCTTCGGGGTAGGACTCGCGCTGTACTTTGGCACGGCGTTTGATATGCTCTTTCTTGTCAAGCAAAAGTGCTTTATAGGCGTTAAATAAGGAAAGCTCGGGGTGGTCGGCGTTTTCTAACAGATTTACAAGAGGTTGCCGGCGTTCTTCTTCTGTCGCATTGGCGTATAAATAACTGCCGTTTTGCTTAACAAAAACCTCGCATACCAGCGCGGTGATAAAATCGTCGGTTTCGGTTTTTTCGTTTTCGCGCCGGGTTTGCAACGCGGTTAATGCACTCAAAATTTCTGATATCTGATGATGCTTTTTATTCTCCGTTTCCACCGTTTCCACTAGAAGCGGATTACGCAGAAAATGCGCCAGCGCCAATTCCTCGGTGGGGCTGTTAAATAGCGGACGCTTTTCCGTGATGGGCGTGCCGCCGTTATTTTGCAAGGCACGAAGGCGCTGTATTAACTCATGCACGGTATGCGAGGGCGTGCTTTCGTTGAAAATATATGGCTCGGCATCAAATTCTTCGCGCAGAATTGCCTCGTAACGACTGTTTGTAAACTCCGCCCTTGGGGCGAGGTTGCCCAGGGCAATGGCTTCCGCAAAAATTGCCCGTATGCGGTCGTTTTCCGCCTTTTGGCGCGGGTTGGTATAGGTTTCGCCCCATAAGCTTTCGGGTAAGGGCGAGGGCAGGTTATGCCAAAAGTGCCGCCCAACGCCTTCTTTGCCGTTTATTGTGCGTTCGTACAGCGCCTCGTACACGCGCAAGGGTGTATACGCGAAAAGCGGTAGCCCGTTTTGTGTGTTAAGCCAGAAAATGCGGTCGGTTATCGCACTGCGCCGAATATTAAATTTATGCCCTGCAAGCATATTTGCTTGATAGGCTTCAATGCCCTGTAAAACGGCGGGTGCGTTGTTGGGTACGCTTACCATGCCGTAACCGGGGAAGTGATACATGCCTGCGGCGTTATCCATGTGAAAAACGGGTAATGCCTCGCGGTACAGGCGCGGTGCAATGTCGGTTTCCACCATTTCTGCGGTGACATAATCGTCCAACGTGCGTGCGGCGACTGTGCCGAAGGTTTGGTAAATAAAGTCGGATAGTGCGCCAATTACATCGGGCGGGTCGGTTGCAAGCCAGCGGGTTTCATTTTCGAGCAAGGATTTATTAAATTGCTTTATGAGGGCTTCTTTCCCCATTTCGCGCAGTATATCCGACGCTTCCTTGGTGATGGACGAAACGCTTGCAATGCGGGTGGCGTAAGGTGTGTCTTCATTTACTTGCTCATTTTGCTTGCAAAGCGCGTGCCCTACACTGCGCAAGGCTTCGGAAATTGGGGCGTAAAAGCGGTCATTTTCTGCCGAGAGGGCGCTGTGCAGTGCCTTGTACGTGTCCGCAAGCCAAGCATAGCCGTCTTTTTGCACACGCGCTTGGAATGCATCTATTTTTGCGGCGATAAACGCATTTTTACGGCTTTCGCGATTAAAAAATACCGCTTTTTGCGCCGATTCAAATAAATTTTCGGCAGAGAGCTCATGCATTTCTATTTCTTCGGCGGCTTTGTGCTGCTTTTCCTGCAGGTGGGTTATGGTTGTTTCAATCCACGCAAGCAAGCAGGGATTTACTTCGCCCTCGATAAGCCTTGCGGTATACAGTGCGCCTTTTTTTTGGAATGCTTCACGCAGGGCATTTTTTGTTGTTTCGATAAACGCATCTGCCTCGGGCTTGCTTTCACGCAGGGCAGATTTTACTTGCATATATAAGGCATTCAGCTTTTCGTCTACGTTTACGCGGCGGTTTTTTACCACGTTGGCGTGGCTGTAAAAATCCGTTTTTACATAGTCCAATTTTAACGGCGGAAGGCGGCGTGAAAGGTTTGCAGCCAGTGTTTCCGCGTCTATTCCTGCCTTCAAGTAAAAGTCCTTTAGGTCATGCATTTCGGGCATTGCATCGAACATGCCGTTTAACTCTTCAAATACGCGCAGTGCAAGGTGTGCGTTAATTTCAAGGGTTGGTAATGCCGCCGCCGCGGCGCCGATAATGTTATACACATAATTTGCGCTATGGTCCGCCCCTGTGGGCAAGCCGCTTTTCATGGACGCGATGTTGGCAAGAAGATTGCTTTGGTAGTCGTGAATGGCAAAAGCATCACCGTGGGTTTTTTCTTCCTGGGCAAGGAAATTAACGATATTTTCTGCCGTTACGTCCAAACAATGGTCGTATGCGCCCTTTAGGTACACGCCGTCGATATTGGTTGCGCTAACAAGATGGCACAAATTGAAGGGCGGCAAGCCTACGTCTGCCGTTAGCCTTGTGCCGTAACGCTGGGTAAAGCGGTCGCCTGCGCGTTCCTCAACGTTCATCCAATAGTCCAGTTCTTTTAGCGCCGCGTAACCGTTTCGCTGGATATATTCCTCGGTGTGCGTATTTATTACGTTGCCCGCGATGTGTACATCGGGGGTGAATAAATAGCCCGAAATTTCCGCACGGTCAATGCCTTTTGCGCCGTAATCCCGTGCCATTAGCCCGCGTATAATGTAAGCGATGTCTAAAAACATGCCGCCGCCTGTACCGCCCGATATTCCCGTGAGTACAAAAACCAGCAGCTTATTTTCCCGCGCAACCCGCAGGGCGCGGATTTTATTGTCAATTGCATCAATTGCGGCGTTAATTTTTTCGAAAAGCAGAAGCCGCCCCGCTTGGCGGTTGCCGCTTGCGCCTTTTGTGCCGTCGGTGATGGTAAGCTCGGGCGAAAGCCACGAGGTAATATATTCGGGCAAGGTGGAGCGGTTGCCCAAAATTGCGCCAATACTTGCGTTGGAAAGCAACACTGCTTCATGGGATTCAAGTAAAACTCCTTGATAGCTTTTTTTCTCGTGTTCGTTGGTTTCGAAGGAGAGGAATTCAATATTTTCGGGTTTTTGCCCGTTTTTTGCAAACCTTCTATGTGCCTGTGCCTTTACCCGAAGAAGCGCGTCTGTGCCTGTTCCCCCAAGCCCAATAATAAGAATGGGGTGGTTAATGGTGTCTATGGTATGCTGTGCGGCAACCAAGCCGCTTGTGGCGGGCGATTCTAACCTGCGGATATGTTCGCGGACTTGTTGTTTCATGTAAAAACCCCCTTCGCTCATACCATTGTATGCGTGCGAAAGGGGGTTAATGCGAAAGGTCAAGGGATTAAAAAAGCTCGACCAAAATGTTATTTTGGGGTTATTTCAATGATACCCGCACAAAAGGAATAGGGGTGAAAGGTCATTTTACATACGTCCCGCAACGCAGCTTGCAGTTCATCAAAAACAAAATAAAATTCATCATCGTCCCACTCATCTTCTGCGTGGTTGGCGTGGCATTCATTTAACGCAACACGGCTTGGGAAGCCCACATCACCAATAATAATGGCGCCGTTCTCGCTCAAATGCCGCAAAAGTGTGCGTATAAAAGCGGTTTTCTCCGCGTCTGTAAGATGATGCAGTGCGTAGGTGCTTACAATAAAATCGAAGCTTTCGCCGTTTAACTCTTGGGGCAAGGCTTTGGTAAAATCATGTTGAATGAGTCTTGCGCCGGGCATTTTGATTTGTGTTGTTTCCAGCATCTTCTGCGAAAAATCGACGCCCGTAATAATATTGCCTTGTGTGTACAATTTCGACGCTAGTGTACCTGTACCGATGCCAATATCCAGCACTTTTGCGGGCGCAGCCGCCATAATTGTGCCGTAAATGGCGTTTAAAATGTTCTTATACCCCGCAAAGGGGTAAGTATTGTCCTCGTCGGACATATTTACAGACGCATCGTACCCGTCTGCCCATAGGTCAAAGCCGTGGTTATTTAGCATACATTTTCCTTTCCTACTGCCTTTTTATTTAACATAGCACGGTAAAAACGGAAATTTCAATTGAAAAACAAACTTTATCTACCACGCAGCGCGGCATAAGCTTCCAGTGCGGGCTTACACGGTGGTGAAATGTTTTCGGGCAGTGCGTTCGGCGGGAAGAACCGCGTTTCAAGGCATTCCACGCCATCTGCTTGTAGTTCACCCTCATAATCCTTGCATATATACACAACATCCACATTGGAAATTTCATCTCCGTTAGGGTATACATAGTGCAAAGCTTCCCCCGAGAACACGCCAAACAGTTCAAGGGTTTTTGCTTTAATGCCCGTTTCTTCTTGTAATTCGCGGCAGGTGGCGGCTTCGGTGCTTTCGTTAAATTCGATAATACCCCCCGGGTAAGCCCAACAATTATTATCTGCACGCAGTTGTAACAGAATTTCGCCCGGCGCATTTTCCACTATCACGCTTGCGCCGCATACAACAATGGGTACGTTGCCCCCGCGGGCGCGCAGGGTTTTTAAGTATTCGGGCATTTTGCTTCCTCCTCATGTATTTTTGCGGTATGATTATATCAAAATGACGACACAAAGGAGCATTATGGAACCCAGCACAATTGCACTCATCATCATCGGCATAATGATGCTACTCTTCATTTCCGAATACATTCCCCTTGCCACCACCTCCATTTTGGCGTGCTTAGCCATGGCGATTTTTGGCGTTATCCCCTTTACCACGGCGTTTGCAGGCTTTGGAAGCGACATCGTTTTCCTAATGGCGGGCATGATAACCGTAGGCAACGCCCTTTTCGAAACGGGGGCGGCACCACTCTTCGGCAAAAAAATTATCTCCCTTGTTGGCACAAACGAGAAGGTTTTTATCGCGGCATTAATTGTGGTCGCAATCCCCATCTCCGCATTCCTTTCGAATACGGCAACAGCGGCGATTATGCTGCCCCTTGCCGCGTCATCCATTGGCGCAAGTGGGGGAAAGCTCACAAAAAAAAATACCTATATGATTGTCGGCATGGCGGCGGTTACGGGCGGCGGGCTAACGCTGGTGAGCAGCCCGCCCCAGCTTATTGCCCAAAACCTACTGGAAACAGGCGGACACGAAACCATGGGTTTCTTCGATATCGGCATGTTTGGGCTACCCCTATTTGCGCTGCTGCTCGTATACTCCCTCACCATAGGCTACCGTTTGCAAAAAAAGGCATTCGATTTTGAAGAAACACTCGAAGCACCTGCCCCTTCCCAAGCCGATGGGAGCGCTCCCTATTTGAAAGTCTATTCAAAAGTTGAAATTGCCCGCATGTGTATTTCCGTAGCTGTTCTCGTTCTATGCGTGGCGGGCTTTGTGTCGGAAATATGGTCACCCGGCGTAATTGCCATGTTAGGCGCGGCGGTATGTATTGCATCGGGCTGTATTTCGCAAAAGAAAGCCTACGATAAAATGGACTGGACAACGTTAATCATCTTCGGCAGTTCCTTTGGCTTCGCCGCGGGTTTAGAGCAAAGCGGCGCAGGCTTGCTCATTGCTCAAGGCACCATCACCTTATTGGGTGACGCCGTAACCCCGTGGCTGCTGTGCGCCGTGCTTGCCCTAATTGCCGTTTTGTTAACCAATTTCATGTCCAGCACTGCCTGTGCGGCGCTCCTGCTACCCATCGGCATTTTTTCCGCCATCGAATTAGGCTACGATGTACGCTCTGTTGCCATGGCGGTTGCCATTGCCGCGTCAATAGGCTACGCAACGCCCATGTCCACCCCGCCAATGACCATGACCCTGGCGGGTGGTTACCGCTTTAAGGACTATATAAAAATGGGCGGGCTGTTTAATATTTTGGCGTATCTGTTGATAATCGCACTTTTCCCATTGGTGTTGAATTTGTAGGTTAATGATACTGTCTGATTTACATGTTACAACCACTCTATGTTAATAATTGCTTCGTGATTTCGTATGCCTTGCACTATTTGGGTAAGGTATGTTACTATGCGCTTGTACCAAATCGCAGCGACCACGAGGTGCGACAACACCCCGTGGCGAGTGTAGGGATTTGACACATCACCTAGCACACACAGGCATACGCCTGCCACTACGCAAACGCAAGTTTAGCATTGATTCGCGTTTATTTCAATCACGACGTGGAGCGGGTTAAATTTATTGTTGGCGAACGCGGCGACGGGTTGCTTCGTATGTATTATACGCTTATACAAGGTGTGTAGGTGATGGCAAGTTATTTTGCCGTCCCTGCACACTTTTATTTTTATCGGCACTTTCCACGCGGGGAAATGGAACGCGGGCATTTCCCTGTGGCGGGTGCTGAAAATTCTGCGCAGGAGGCGTTACGCAATGAATATAAATGAAGAATTATATGCCATTGCAAAAAACGAACATTACGATAAAAAAAACTATGTATTAGCCTATGTCATTTATAAGGAAATAATTGAATTATTTCCCCACACAAGTGAAGCTGAAAAATCTGCCTTTGAAACAGAAGGTATCGAAAGGGACTACCCGGATTTGATGTCCGATTACAGTGAAGAGGAATGTATTCGGGAGATATTATTAATAATATAGCAGAAGAAAATTGTCATCCACCAAGCAACAAAAAAATATAAATGTTCGCGATGTATAAGCTAAGCGCGTGGGGTCGCTGTATCGGGCGTAACCACTTGCACGTTAGCTGCGGGGCGGTGGTTCTCTCGCGGGGCAATGCCGTCGTGTTCCTCGGGGTTTTCGTTATCGAAGCTGCGGGAGGACATTGCCATCATTAGCAGTCCCGGGCTGGTTTCGCCCAGGAAGTTGATATCGTCCGGCGGCACAACGTCGCCGCGCATAATGCGTGCGGCAATTTCAAAAGCGATGAGTAATGCATTGTGCGCCTCGGCTTGGAGTTTCGCCGTTTCACGGGCTTGTATTGCCTGTTCGCGGGCGCTTTCCTGCCACTGCAAAAACATTGCCCTTTCATCTAATGCACGGCGGCTTTCTTCGGAAATTTCTACCGAATCGCCTTGCGCAAAAATAGGCGCATTTTTCGCGCCCGCCATGGAAAACCCGGCACGGTTGCGGTGCGCGGGCGTGTTGTTAAAAAGTTGTGAAGCGTCTATTGTTTTAATCATGGAAAACACTCCTTCGTTTATATATCGGCTATAAAAACATTTTAAGCATCCCCATTTCGCTTTTTTGCAAGGCGTCTTTAATAAGCTGTTTTATGATAGCTTCTTTGGGCGTACCAATGAAATAATTTAACCCACCCAACCCAATACGGGCATGGAGTACAGGCTCTGTTTCGTAGAAATCCTCCATGTCGTATTCCGTTTGGTAGTGGGAAAAAAATGCGTTACGGTATATTTCTGCTGCTTCGCCGTATTCGCGCTTTAACCAAAAGGTTAGCTCGGCAATGTCGTGTACCCAGGGTAGGGAATATACATCGTCCCAATCTATTAGCCCTATGTTGCCCTCATGTACAAGCATGTTTTTTGTAGAAAGGTCGGTATGACAAAGCACGGGGGGATATTTATCCCACACCTTTAACCGCGCCCAAAATTCCTGCCCTATACGCTCCAGTTCCTCTTCGTCGGTAATTTTATGCGCCAACAGGTTGCCGTTGTTATCCCCCATGCTGTCGTACATAAATTCCGAATAAGTACACCACAGCGCCTCCCCCGTACCCGTGTAGCCGTACCCCTTCATTTGTATTTTGTGGAGTTGTGTAGCCAACGCACCCAATTGCTGAAACAGCGAAATTAATTCATCTCGGGAAAGGGTTAGTCGGTCTGCGGTTATGCCCGGCAGGCATTCTTCAATTAAATATCCGTTGGGGAAGTGGGTTGCGTCCCGATTGTAGACAAAAATTTTTGCATGGGGTATGCCGCGCTCTGTAAGCAAACGGTCAACCAATAGCAATTTGCCGTCCTCGGGCCAGTTAGGGATGCGGTATATCTTAAAAATGTATGCCTGTGATGGGGTTTCAATTTTGTACACGGCATTGTTCTCAACGCCTTCAAATTGTTGAATTGCCGTAACGTTTTTTCCCATATCCTTTTCAAAAACCTTTTTTATGCTGTGGGTATCGTACATGGGTTTCTCCTTTAATTAATATACCGTCACCGCCGTTGCACGAAGGCGCTCCGCATCCGCCACCGGCACTTCCGCTACCAGGTAAATCCCGTCCTCGCGGTATTCGCATTCCTGCACTTTGCCCACTTCGTACACGCGGGAGAGCATTGCCCCTGCGTTTAGCGGCAATAAAATTTCCAGTGTACTGCGCATGTTGGAAAGGTGATGCGTAATCGCGGATTTTAAATTGTCCATGTGCAAGCCTGTTTTAGCACTAATGGCAATTTCCCCCGCATCGGGCGAAAAATCAGCCGAAACCCCATCGGTGGTAAATCGCTGTTGTGGTAAATCGCATTTGTTATACACAGTCAGCATGGGGTTGCCGCCCGCGCCCAATTCCTTCAATACCGCGCTTACCACTTCCATTTGGTGTACATGCTCGTCGGATGATGTATCTACTACATGCAGTAAAAGGTCGGCAAACTTTGCTTCCTCCAGCGTGGCGCGGAAGGCGTTGACCAGGTCATGGGGCAGCTTGTGAATGAAGCCTACCGTATCTACCAGCAGAAATTCCCCGCTGCCGTAGTTGACCCGCCGCGAAATGGTATCGAGCGTAGCAAACAGTTTATTCTCCGCTAATACGTCACTGCCTGACAAACGATTCATGAGTGTAGACTTCCCCGCGTTGGTGTAGCCCACCAGCGCAACAACGGGAATGCGGGAGCGCTCCCGCGCTGTGCGCGCCACCTCTCGGCGGTTTTTAATTTTGTCTATTTCGCGCTCCAACTCGTCGATGCGGCGGCGCAAAATACGGCGGTCAACCTCCAGCTGGGTTTCGCCTTCGCCGCGGCGCGCGCCGCCGCCACCGCCGCCACCGCCGCCCATGCGGTTAAGGTGCGTCCAGTAGCCCGTCATGCGGGGCAGCATGTATTTTGTTTGCGCCAGTTCTACCTGTAGGCGCCCCTCGTGGGTAGAAGCACGCCCCGCGAAAATGTCTAAGATTAATGCCGTGCGGTCGATTATCTCCGTTTTGCCCAGCACCTTTTGGATGTTGCGTATCTGCGCGGGGGAAAGCTCGTCGTCAAAAATAATCGTGTCGGCGTTATGGCGCTGTATTTCCAGCACCAAATCGCTTAGCTTGCCCTGCCCTAAATAGGTTGTTTTATCGGGGCGCGGGCGCGGCTGGAAAAGCGTACCGATGGTGATAAAGCCCGCCGTGTCCGCAAGTTGCTTTAATTCCTCCAGCGCTTCGTTTTGCTTGTCGCCAACGCCTACCAGAATGGCGCGGGCAATTTCCGCTTCCGCTTTCTTGGAATCCTGTGGGCGAATGCGGTCGTCCGCCAGGTTAATTTCGCCCCAAAGCAGTTCATCGGGGATACGGTCAATTTTATACGGTCCGTACAAATTTACGGAATAATCATTGTCGCCCAGTACATCGCCCAGAATGCCCGCCTGCATAAACGTGGGCTTTCCCTCGTCCACGCCTACGGCGGCCATCGCATCTAAGCGGAGATTTTTCAGCGATTGAATGTCCACGTCCGACAAATTCCCGTTGCCCCCCGGGTGTGTGTGAATGCACCGCATTCCCGATAAACGGCTGTCCGAGCGCCGTTTATTTAACACGGGAAGCGAAACGCGGTCGGCTTCACCTACGATTACCGTTTCGATGCGGCCGCTGCGGTCAATATACACCATGGCCTCGCGCCCCGTGTTTCCTGTAAATTCGGCAAGGCGTTCAATAATTTCGACAGCGCAAAAATCGCGTCGGTCAATATCAATTTCGTATATCAATTCGAGCCGTTCAAGGAACGAGCGGCGTATTCCGTCAATGCTACCCTTAATTTTCTGCATAAGCTGTACCTATTCCTCATGTATTTGTGATATATTATAGCCTAGCGGATACATTCTTACAAAATGACATTTAATTTTAATTAAAAATTATCAAAGTTTCGGGGGAAGGGAATATGTCCAAAATTATCACAGCCATCAAGGAGCGTTTTAAAAAAACAGACATTAAAAATCTGCTGGGGGACATTAGCGGCGTACTGGACCCGCTGGATTTTGAAATTTTGGTGGTACGCAAGCGATGCGAAGTGCTTTTTACCAACGAGCGCGCAAAGTCCCGCATGTATACGGACACGGGCTTTACCCATGATTGCCGTAATACGTATGCCGCTACGTTTCCCGCGTTGTGTTCGCATTGCCCGTATGGGATTAGCCGTTCCAGCGCCGTAGAAGGCTTATTTGAAATTGAGGACGCACGGGGCGCTACCTTCCAAGTGCGCTGTACCGCCATCAATTGGATAGATGATGAACCCGCCTTCATCTTTACCATGAACGATATCACTGCCGAAATAACTACCAAAAAACGCTTATATGAGCTGGCGTATATCGACCAGCTAACCCTTATCCCCAACCGCACAAAGCTAAAAGAAGACTTCCACGCGTTGGAAATTGGCATACAAAAAGGCGACCTTTCTGGCATTGTCGCTCTGTTTGACCTAGATCATTTTAAAGCAATTAACGATACTTACGGCCACAATACGGGCGATATTGTACTGCGCCGTTTAGCCGAGCATTTGGAAAATGAAAAAGACTTTAACGGCCACCTGTACCGATTGGGGGGCGACGAATTTGTACTGCTTTTTTCCGACCCGTTCAATCGTTTCGATTCGGAAGAATCCATTCGCAACCATTACAATAATATTCTCTCTAGCGCGTTGCGTTCGTATTCGTTGCCTAATATTGAGCTAACGTGTACGTTAAGTATGGGTGTTTCCATTTTCCCGCGGGATGGGGAAACCCTGTCCGAAATTTTGCGCAAGGCGGACATCGCCTTGTATGAAGCAAAGGCAGCAGGGCGCAACCAGATTTGCTTCTTTGTAAGCCAGTACGACACCGCGCAGAAGTTTAAGGACGTGTACATTAATATCCAACCCGTGCTTACGGGCGTTGGCAATACCTTCGGCTACGAATTGGTGGACGCAGGCGGCGACAGCGAACAAGAAGGCTCGGTAGACCTCAAGGATTTCAACCGAACGCTGGATGCAATGGGCTTGCACAACTTAGAGGACAAGCAACACTATTTTATTGCGTATTCGAAGCAATTACTTAGCCCTGCGGTGCTAAAAAACCTGCCGCGGGACAAATTTATTATCCAAATAAGCCCGCCGCGCAAATGCAATTTAGACCTGTACCGCGAATTAAAAACCCACGGCTATAAACTCGCCATTACAAACCTAACCAGCCGCGCTCCCGACGAAGAACTTATCGAGCTTGCCGATTACCTCATGTTTGACCCCGGTGACATTGACAAGCAAAAACAAAAGAGAGTAATTGCCGATAACTTTGGCAAGCGGTTTGTCGCCACAGGCGTGGACACGATGGACGATTACAACACCGCAAAGGACGCGGGCTTTCACCTATTCAAGGGTTTTTACTTTAGGCAGCCCGTAGTAGAGAAAAAATCCAAGGAAATTAGCCCATTAAAGGTAAATTACTTGCGTCTTATGAAGTTATCCAACGCAGAAGGCTATATGGACTTCCGCGAAATATCCAACATTGTTTCGGCAGACGTAGCCCTGTCCTACAAGCTGCTGCGTATACTCAACTCCGCCGCGGTGGGCTTGCGTAATGTAACTTCCGTCACCAGTGCCATCGCCTATCTGGGCGAAGATAACCTTAAAAAATGGATAGCCGTACTTGCCCTGCGCGGCGCGGCAGAGGATAAACCCATAGAACTTATTCGCCTATCCCTTATCCGCGCGCATTTTGGCGAGCTGCTTGCGCCCCATTTCCGCATACGGCGCAGCCCGCAGAAAATTTTTATGGTGGGAATGCTCTCCCTCCTGCACATTGCGCTGGATACCACCCGCGAGGAACTGTTAAACGACATGCCTGTAGAAAGCGATATTCGCGAGTCCTTGCTCTCTAAAGACGGCATTTACTCCGATATGCTGGGCTTTTACGAAAACTACGAATACGCCAACTGGGAAGCGGTCGCAACCTTTGTAGAGCAGCATCAGCTGGATGCGTCCTACGTAAACGATGCCTACATCGCCTCCGTAAAATGGTATAACGATTTGATAGAAGAAGCGGAGTAAGATGCGCTGACCTTGCGTCTTACCCCTGCCACTGTGACATGACAAGATTATAGTAATCTCCCTTTAGCGCCATAAGTGCGTCGTGGTCGCCTTCTTCTGCGATTGTGCCGTTATCCACTACCATGATTTTGGTTGCGTCCTTGATGGTGGATAAGCGGTGGGCGATTACAAAGGACGTGCGGTTCTTTAATAAGCGTGACAAGCCCTCTTGCAGGGCTTTTTCTGTGCGGGTGTCAATGTTTGATGTGGCTTCGTCCAGGATTAGAATGCGCGGGTCGGCGAGGAGGGCGCGGGCAAAGGAGATTAACTGGCGCTGCCCAACGGACAGGCGGCTACCCCGTTCGTTTACCTCGGTCATGTAGCCCTCCTCGGTTTCCATAATAAAATCGTGGGCGCAAACAGACTTTGCGGCGGCGATAACCTCATCGTCGGTTGCATCTAAACGGCTGTAACGGATATTGTCCATGATAGTGCCGGAGAACAAGAAGCTGTCCTGTAGCATAATGCCCATTTGGCTGCGTAGGGACGCGAGTTGTACACCGCTAATGTCTACGTCGTCTACCAGCACTTTGCCCGCGTTTAGCTCGTAAAAGCGGCTTATGAGGTTTACGACCGTGGTCTTACCCGCGCCCGTTGGTCCAACAAGGGCAATGGTGTCGCCCGGGGCGCAGGTAAAGCTTACGCCGTCTAGCACGCGCTGTCCGTCCTCATAGCCAAAGGCTACGTCTTGGAAGGTGACCTTGCCGCGTATTTTGGGCATTTGGGTTGCGCCAATGCGGTCTTTTACCAGCACGGGTTCGTCTATGGTTTCGAAGATAAGTTCAAGATAAGCCATGTTGGTGATGAGGGTATTATAAAAGTTTGCCATGTTGTTAATGGGCATCCAAAACCGCCAAATATATGCAACAAAGGCGACAAGAACGCCGACGGTTAACGTTGCCTCCGCTATCATTGCAACGGCGACAATATACAGGAAGGTGATAACAAAGGAGCTGATATTTTCGATGCTGGGCCACATAAGGAACATGACCCGCGTCCCGTGGTTCCACGATTTTTGCACATCGCCCGCAACGTCTGCAAAAATTTCTTTGTTTTTTGCTTCCCGCGAGAAGGATTGAGTAATTTTTACTCCCGCAATGCTTTCGTGGATATAGGCGTTCATGTTTGATTGCTTTGCGCTAAAAATCTGCCACGCCTTGCGGTTTAATATACGGATAATAAACACAGCGGCAAAAAGCAGCGGCATACCCGCCAGCGCAACCAAAGATAACCGCACATCTATGGTAAGCATAATTGCGATGATAATACCCAATGATAATAAGTCTGTGATTAAATTCATAAGCCCGTTGGAAAGCATGTCGCTCAGCGAGTTAATATAATTCACCACGCGCACCAAAATTTTACCGTGGGGGCGGCTATCGAAGAAGGCAAAGGGCAGGCGCTGTAAATGGGTGAACAAATCCAGCCGCAAATCGCGGATAATGCCTTGCCCCACTTTGGCCATCGCGTCCATTCGGTAGCGCATGAAGTAAATATTAATCAACACAGTAAATAACATGAACGCAGAAAGCCGAATCACCTGCCCAATGTCGCGGTTGGGAATGGATTGGTCCATAACTATCATGGTTAAATACGGCGCAAGCAAACCCAGTGCGCTGGACAGTACCGTAAAGCCCAGTGTAACGGAAAACTTGCCCGCATAGGGCTTTAGGTATTTGTCCAGCCGTTTTAAATGACCTAGCTTAAAGACGTTTTGCACCTCTTCGTCGGTGCGGAATGTGTTACGCGCCATGGGGCATACCTCCCCGTTGTTCTTCAAATAGCTTGGCGTAGTAGCCGTTTTTGGCAAGCAGCTCGTCGTGGTTGCCCCGTTCGGTAATTGTGCCGTTTTCCAGCACCAGAATAAAGTCTGCATCTTTAACGGAGGAAAGGCGGTGCGCTACGATGAAGGTCGTCCGTGCTGTACCGCTTTTTAACACCTTTTCTGCCAATGCTTCCTGTATGCGGTGTTCGGTTTCCATATCTACGGCGCTGGTAACGTCATCTAAAATGAGTACACTGGGTTCGGCGGCAATGGCGCGGGCTAGGGAAATACGCTGCTTTTGCCCGCCGGATAAGCCAACCCCGCGCTCGCCTACAATGGTTTCGTACCCTTCGGGCATTGCGGAAACAAATTCATGAGCGTCGGCAATTTCTGCTGCGTCGTAAATAACCTCCATGGGTGCATCGGGTGCGGCGAATGCGATGTTGCCTTCCACCGTATCCGAGTACAAGAAAACATCTTGCATTGCGTAGGCAATGCCCTTGCGCAAGCTGGGCAGGTGGTATTCCTTTACGTTTTTGCCGTCTACAAGCACTTCTCCGCTGTTTGCATCGTAGAAGCGGCTAATCAGCGCCATTAACGTAGTTTTGCCCGAACCCGTAGCCCCTACAATGCCCACGGTTTGCCCCTGCTTTGCGGTAAAGGAAATATCCTTTAATACTTCGCTGTTTGGCTCAAAGCTGTACCGAAAGCTTACGTTTTTAAACTCGATATCGCCGCGTACCTTTTCGCCGGGTAATGCCTCCTCGGGGCTTGCTATTTCAATTTCCTGCCGCATCATTTCGTATACCTTGTCCAGCGAGGTTGCGGCGTTTTGAATGTCCGCAACGCTCCATATCAGCATACGTGTGGGGTTGTTAAGCATCCATAGGTAGCCGCTCACGGTTACCATCTGCCATAATTCCAACCGCCCGTAAATCACCATAAGCCCGCCCACCAGCAGCAAAATAAGGGGCAGTAGCGCAGCACAGCTTTCCATAATGGGGAAGTACTTGATACGCACCCGTGCTGTGTTCATGTTTGCGTCGTAAAATTTTTGATTGGCGACCGTAAACTTATCTGTTTCGTATGCTTCTTTAGTGAACGCCTTTACCACGCGGTTGCCGCCAATATTCTCACTGCACACGGAGTTAAGGTTAGAAAACTGCTCCCGTACTTCGCGGAAGGCGGGGTGCAGCTCCTTCGCCTGCTTAATTGCGGAATATACAACAATGGGCGTGGTAATAAGCAGGGCAAGGGTTAAGGGCACGTTAATCAGCGCCATGACCACCACGGCTGCCACATAAATAAGAATGTTTTCGGGTATCGCGTAAATGGTAAACGCGGTGAAATGGCGCAGGGCTTCCACGTCGCCTGTCATGCGCGACATGGTATCGCCTACGCGGTTTTTATCAAACCAGCGGAAGTTTTGGATATGTAGCTTGTGGTAAATATCCTGCCGCAGGTTAAAAATAATTTTTTGCGAAGTGGTTTCATATAAAACCAAAAAGATGTAGCGCGTAATGCTGCGGTACAGGGTAATGCTAATCATTATGGCAAGGTAGCGCATAAGCAACTCGCGCTGACCGCCTTCAATTACGTTTGCAACAATTAAACCCGCCATCAACGGGTTTACCAAGCTTAGCAAAATATTGATAAAATTAATCATTTGCCCGAAAATTAACCGCCATTTATACCGCAGCATGTACGGCAAACCCCAGCGTACCGCACTCATGTGAATCGCCTCGTTTTCGATTTAATAATAAACTTTAATTTACGCCAGCCCATTTGAAATTTTACATAGTAGTTATAAATTTTGTGCCATCTTAGTAAAGGCTTCGGGTTATTTTTTAATCCCTCATCTAATAAAGCCCTGCGTATTATACGCGCGCCCGACGGGAATTGTGTCAAATAAATAAGGGTATACCAAAATATTTTTTCGTTCCCCTTACCGCCATGCCCCTGCCGCCACCACGCCATGGAATGGTATTGCTCGCGCAGCGGGCGGGCTTGCTCGGTGCGTATTTCGTCCCATGTTTTTACGCCGCGTTGCACGGCAATTTCTTCAATTGGCGTGCCCGGAAGGAAGGAAAGCCCGTGTAGCTGCAAGCGGAAGGGGTGCGCAAGCGCGCGGCATAAATCCAGCGTATTGCGTAAGTCTTCTTCCGTTTCGAACGGGTGCCCAAGAATAAAGTCGTATATTACCATGGGTATTTTCGCTTCCGCCAACGCGCGGGAGCAGGTTAAAATATCTTCCTGTGTTTCGTTACGGGTATAAATTTCTTTGCGAATGGTCGGGTCGCCGCTTTGCACACCGATAACGATTTTAGATAAGCCCGCGTCTACCAGCAGTTTCATAGAAGGCACATGATTGCTTAATTTGGGGTGCCCCCATACCTCGAAGGGAAGGTTTACTTCCTTTTTATATGCATGGGCAAATTCCGTTACCCATTCTTTGTTCCAAGGGAAAACTTCGTCCCAAAAACGCAGCATTTGAATGCCTGCATTTTGTTGGCGCGCGTATTTAATCTCTTCAATTACATCATCCACGGTACGCTGTCTGATAAACGCGCCCTTGCCCTGGTATAATGCCCGCAAAGTAGCATTTGAGCAGTACGAGCATTTATTGGGGCAGCCGCGGCTTGTGGTAAGCTCGTAGCTGTGCCCTGTTACGGCAGGGTCGCCGTAAAACATGCGGTCATTGTTAATGTAATACATATGGTTGCCGCCATAATCGGGGGCGGTGAGTTTGTTAATGTCCGCAATTGGGGCGCGCAGGGGGTTAATTTGTGCGCCGTCGGGGGTATTAACGGCTAGGCTTTCAAGGTGGGCGTAGGGCTGTCCGTTTTCCAGCGCATCGGTAAAATCGACGATGGCTTCCTCGCTTTCCCCGCGGAAAACCACGTCCGCAAAGGCAAGACATTCCGCCGGGAAAAGGGTGGCATACGCACCGCCAAGGATAATCTTTGCCCCTGTGCGCTTGCGGATATCCGCGGCAATGCGCTTTACCACCGACAAATAAAACGAACACATAACACTAATGCCTATATATGTAGGGTTAATTTTTTCAATTGCTTCGTATAAAAGGGCGTACTCTGCCTCTGTAGGCTCGTCTACCGAATAGGAGTTGAAGGTTTTTAAAAAAACCAGCGCCGTATCATACCCCTGCGCCCTTAGCGTAGACGATAAATAGCGGATACCAAGCAGCTTTGCGTCATATAAGCCAATAAAAAGCGGCTTTGTGTTTTTAGCCATGGCGCACCCCCGTGATAATTAGCGGAAGATATTATGGCATATAAGCGGAAAATTGCAACCATGCTGCCTTGCTTTTGTTTTTCTAATATCTGTATTTTTGGCTTTTATTTGCTTGACAACAATCATGGATTTCTATTATTCTACAAAAAGACAGGCAAATGACAAAAAATGGAAGGGCGTCGGTAATGAGATATTCTATCCCCCCCCC
>WQRX01000006.1 GCA_009786535.1 Defluviitaleaceae bacterium
TTTTTTAAAAGCTCGTGGGGGCGTGGGGGCAAAGCCCCCACATTCTTTTCTTTGTGAGCCGGCGCCCCCAAGGTCTTGGCATTATTTACGACCGAATATCCAATTCATCCAATACCTGTTGGCGGAACTCGTTCAGCATTTCCTCGCGGGTTAGCTCGCCGCGGAAGTACGCCATGGACCAGTCATCAAAGAAACCATTGATTTCACGGTCAAAAGGACCCCAACCGTGGGTGGTAAACGCACGGCCTGCTTCTACAAATACAGGCGCCATGTCTTGCCCGCCAAGGAAAGGAAGGGTAGAATCTAAACGGCGCTGTACTACTTGGGAAGAAACCATGTCCTTCGCAAGGTAATATTCAATGGCGCTGCCATCGTACAATGTGCCGCTACCGAACAGGTACAGGAAGCCCGTGTCGGAGGTGTCTAATTTGAGCCAGTAGATAAGCTCGGCAAGCCCTGCGTGTACTTCGGGGCTGGAGTTACGGTTTACAACGGTCCATGTGCCGCCCCATGCAAAAGCTTCGGGTGCGCCTACAAGACCCCATACGCCGTCAATGATGTTGCCTTGTGCGTCACGGGTTACGGTGTCCCCTGCGTTTCCTGCCATAACATAGTTAATCAACCATGCAGGGCCCAAGAAGCCCATAACAGGACGCAAGCCCGTGCCCGCCATGTCGGCGAACCAGCTATCGTTCCATACGCCGCCTACGTTGGTAAAGCCGCCTTGGTACAGGGCTTTACCGATATCTAAGTAGGACATACGTTGGTCGCAAATTACCAAACGGTCGTTTTGAATCCACGCATACGGTGAGTTACGGATGGCTTGCCACGCGTCTGCCATGTCGGAAAGCATGGAAATACCCGCTGCGTTTGCGTCTGCCGCCGCCGCAAGGAAGGCATTCCAATTGCCCGAGTTAGAGCCGATACGTTGCGCCATTGCCGCAGGGCTGCCATCGCCCCAAATTTGCTCCGCAAGGTCGCGGCGGTAGATGAAGCCCGCACCCGTATGCTGGAAGCCAAGTCCTACTACGTTGCCGTCACGGTTTGTGCCCGCGTCCACAATAAATTGGGAAATTTCAGCCTGTTGGATTAAAGGACGTACGTTTACGCCAAGCAATTCCGAATAAGACATGGCGTGGTGCGCGAAGTAATACTGGGTGTAGTTTACTACGAAAGCGGATTCTACAAAGAATACGTCGGGTGCGTCTGCACCGCCTGCAAGTAACGCAGCGTTAAGCCCCGTTTCGTAAGAGCCGTCCCAGTCGGTAAAGTGGGTAACGGGACGGAAGGTGAAGCGGAAGTCGGGGTTCATTTCCCTGTAACGCTCCATTGCGGTGGAAAGCTCATCGTTCCAACCATAGATAACAATTTCTACACCTTCACCGCGTACCCCTGTGGGGCGCACAAAGGGTGTGCTGGGGAAGTCTGCGTCTGCGCGTTGCTCGCCTACGCCACCTGCGCCGCCTCTGTCACCGCAGGCGCTAAGTACAAACATAGCCGCCAACAACAGGGTTACTGCATAAAACCACGTTCTTTTCATTTTGTTGCCCCCTTAAATAATTGCGACGGGCATCTTCCGTCATTATTAACGAATCGTTATGCCACGATTCGTTACCTCATTGGGCAAATCATACAATTATTACAATTGTATGTCAAGTATATTTAATAAAAATATGAACAATACGCTTATTTGACAAATTATATTCACTTACCTTATTTTTTTATATCCATCCTGCCTACACATAGAGAGGAGCAACACAACATGGCAACTCCCCGCGCAGCCGTCATTGACGTAGGGTCAAATTCCGTTAAATATTTTTTGGGCGAACTTGACGGCGACAATACACTTACCACAATTTCCGACCAAAATGACATAGCCCGCTTGGGGGAAGGTCTGCGCGAAACAGGCGCACTTTCCCCCGAGGCTATGGAGCGCAATGCTTCCGCCATTACCCGCTTTGCCAAGGACGCAAAAGCGAACGGTGCAAGCATTGTTAAATGCGTAGGCACAATGGCGCTGCGTAATGCGAGCAATTCCGCCGAATTTGTACAGCGCGTAAAAGAAGAAGCCGCCATTGACCTAACCGTAATACCCGGTGAGGAAGAGGCACGGCTTTCTTCCCTCGCGGTGCTTTCGGGGTTGAGCGATATTGCCCGGGGCAATGTAATTGTTTTTGATACAGGCGGCGGAAGCACCGAATTTGTGTACGGCACAAACGGCGAAATTACCCGCCGTTTTTCCATAGACCTTGGCGCAATTGCCATTACCGAAAGGTTTTTTAAAATTGACCCGCCGCCGCGTTCCTCGCCCATCATGTCGCTGATGGAGATTAATGAAATACTTTCCAAAGGCGAAGTAACATACATGCCCGCAAAAATTGTGGGTATTGGCGGCACGGTCACCACCATGGGCGCAGTCAAGCACCAAATGACGCAGTACAACCCGAATATTATCCAAGGCTCTACGCTGGACATGGCGGATATCGACAACCAAATCGTGGACTACAGCCTTAAAACGCTGGAAGAACGCAAGCAGATTACGGGTTTACAACCCCGCCGTGCCGATGTTATTCTGGCGGGCGCATGTATTGTTAAGGGCATTTTAACGTGCCTTAACGCGAGCGAATTTACCATAAGCGACCGTGGCTTGCGCCACGGCTTGGCATATGAATTGTTAACGGGAGGCAACTTAAAATGAAAAAAATTATCATTTTATGTTTAGCCCTTACAATATTTATTTTAACGCTTACCGCGTGCGGCAGGCGCAACAACGAAGACGAACCCATGCCCACCACAGCGCTTCCCGCGCCCGCAAATGTTACGCCAACGCCAACGCCCGACCCCGTAATGCCCCCCGTTTATATGACCCCGCAAGACTTCTTGGCCGGCTTATGGCAGCCCTCGCGCACCATTAGCATTGTCACCCACGTGGCAAGCGGCGGGGGAATGGACGTAGCAACCCGCCGCTTCATAGAAATAGCGCGGGAATTTACCGACGCCACCATTATTGTGGAAAATATAACGGGCGGTGCAACGCGCCTTGCTTCGGCAGAGGTGCTTTCGCGCCCTGCGGACGGGTATACGATTTTCGGCGCGGCAATGAGTAACGTAAATAACGCAATTACCCACGGGTGGGACATTGCCACCTACATCGACGGCTATTACTGGATTGCGAAAATCCAACGCGACCCCGCCGCCGTTATTATCACTACGGAAGCCCGCGACGCGGGGATGGACTTCGCAGGCATTCTTGACCAAGCCCGCGCAATGGGCGGAAGTCAAATTTGGGCAGTACCCATGCTGGGCGGCAACAAGCACTTTGAAGCACTGCTTACGTGGCAAGCCACGGGGGCAGACGGCACCGCCGTTCCCTTCGAATCGGGTTCCCTTGGGGCTGCCGCCGTGCTGGGCGGGGCTGCCCACGTGCAAATGGGCAACCCCTTTGATACGGTAGGGCGCGACCTTTGGGTAGCCGCCATCGCCGGCCCCGAGCGCGTGGCAGGCTTTGAGGATTCCCCCACTTTTGCGGAATTAGGCTTCCCCCAACTCAACGATATGCACATGTGGCGGGGCTACGCGGTACGCCGCGGCACACCCCCCGCAATGATTGAATGGTTTCAACAACTCGTATACCTTGTAAGCACCCACCCCGACTGGATTGAATACAACGCAAGCAACGCCATTATACCCACTGCGGTATTTACCCGGGAGTTCCGCGCGATTATTCAGGATACAATGGATACAACGGAATATTGGTTGCGGCATCTTGGAATGCTACACTAAAAGCTAAAGGAGAAAACGCCATGATAACGCAAATTTTCCTTATCTTCGGCGGGCTTGGGTTATTCCTGTACGGCATGAAGATGATGATGGACGGATTGGAGGAGCTTGCGGGCAACCGTATGAAAATCGCCATCGAGCGCGCCACTTCAAACCGTTTTCTTGGTGTTGGCGTTGGCGCGTTGGTAACGGTGATTATCCAAAGCTCTACGGCTACGTCGGTAATGGCGGTGGGCTTTATTAACTCGGGGCTTATGACCTTATCACAAGCCATTTCGTTAATCATGGGCGCACACATTGGCACAACGCTTACGGCGCATTTATTCAGCTTTCCGGGCATTACTACCGTTGCGCCCATGCTCATTTTTATTGGAATTATTATTTATTTATTTATGCGTAAAAAAACGCCGAAAGATGTCGGATTTATTTTGCTGGGCATTGGCATTCTCTTTTTTGGGCTATCTGTAATGGGCGGTCCACTGCGTTTATTTGCCGCAACCGAGGGCTTCCAATCCATGCTGTACACCTTCGAGAATCCCATTCTCGCCATTATTGCAGGCTTTATCTTTACAGCGGTCATTCAAAGCTCTACGGCGGCGACGGGCATTTTAGTAACGCTGTACGTACAAGGGGTGGACATTAGCTTCACCACCGCCGCATACTTGGTGCTGGGAATTAGCGCGGGTACTACCGTTACGGCGTTAATCGCATCCTTTGCGGGCAAGCGCGAGAGTAAACGCGCCGCCATTGCCAATTTTATTTACATATCCATTGGTGTGGCGATTTTTGGCACATTAATTACTATTTTCCCGAATATTTTAAACATTTTTACAACAACGTGGCACGAAGGCGGGCGGCAGCTTGCATGGTTTTATACTTTCTTTAAACTTGCATTAACCCTTGCATTTCTGCCCTTCATAGAACATCTTGCCACCCTTATGTACAAATTTATGCCCAAGCGCACCCACAGTGTAGACGCGATGCACCTCGTTTATATTGACAGTGACAATAAAACCCATTCCGCCGCAATGGACCAAGCCTTCAAAGAACTGCAACGCATGGGCACAATGGCGCTCATTAATTTGGAAATGGCAATCGAAGCCTTCCTTACCGACAATCTCGACAAAACAACAGGCGTATTGGAAGGCAAGGCGTCCATCAAATACCTCAACAACCAAATCACTTCTTTGCTCATGGAAATGGAGAATATTGAATCCGCCGCCGAAATGAAGCGCCTTTCTACCCTCCTTTACATCGCCTCCGACTTTGAACGCATTGGCGCACATGCCGAAAATATTGCAACCTACGATGTTTTTACTAAAAAGAAGCGCAAGCCCCGCCTGCCCCAAACCGCAATGGAGGAGCTCGCCGCCATGGGCAACGAAGTCGTTTCCATGGTATCCCTGGTCATTAATTCTTTCGAAAACCGTACCCCCGAGGTCTTTCAACAAATATTTGACTACGAAGACTCAATAAACGCACTGGATATTCTTTACACCAAAAATCACATCAAACGCTTAAAGAACGAAAAAAGCGACCCCCGTGGGGGTGTCGCCTTTGTGGGCATGGTTGCCGACCTTGAGCGCTGCGCCGACCATGCAAAAAATGTTGCGGGCTATTTTGCAGACGGCGCAGTGTAGGAAACGGTCAAAACCAAATCCTTTAACCCCTCTTTTAACCCTATCTTCGGTACCCAGCCCAGTAGCTCCCTCGCGCGTGCGTTGTCCACTACAGAGCGGCGAATATCACCCGCGCGCGGTCCCTCGCGGTGCAAGGGCAGGTCTTTTCCCATCGCAAGCATAAGCTCGGCATAAATCTTGGCAATGGGCAGTTCAATGGCGGAGCTGATGTGAATTACGGTGTTTGCGGGCTTTTCGGCAGAGAGAATATTGGCAGCGGCAACATCGCTTACGTGAACATAATCGCGAGTGCAGCCCTCGGGCATATCGGGGTAAGCAAAAAGTACGCTGGGCTTGTTTTGCATTGCATTTTCTACAAAAATAGGTATTACACCGCACTCGCCCTCAGGTATTTGGCGCGGACCGTATACGTTTGCATAACGCAGCGCGGTGTAGGAGAAGTTGAAAAGTGCTGCGTACAGGGCAATGTAATTTTCCCCCGCAAACTTAGTGACAGCGTAAGGGGAAAGCAATTGCGGTTTATCGTCCTCGGTGGGTATTTTATTGCCCTGCGGAATGGGCGCAAGGGCACCACCCGAAGACGCAAAAATAAATTGCTCAAAGGCATGTGTTTTATGTGCCATTAGCAAATTGAGCAAGGCTAACACATTTTCCTCCGCGTCGTGATGGGGGTTGTCTACCGAAGCGGGGACAGATTTTTGCGCCGCTTGGTGGTTAATAATGTGGGGCTTGTGCTGTGCGTACAGCGCGTTCACAAAATCGCGGTCGCGGATATCCCCCTCGCAGAAGGTAAAGTTTTCGTTATTTTCCACATCACACAGGTTCTCCCTTTTCCCTGAAGAAAAATTATCCACCCCAACAACGGCATAGCCCTTTTCTAAATACGCCTCGGCGGTGTGCGAGCCGATAAAACCCGCCGCGCCCGTAAGTAACACTTTTTTCATAGGACACTCCCTTTATTCACATTTGATGATATAGTATCACGGGATTTTGTAAAAAGAAAGGGCGGTTCTATAATGAAAACTCCATTATTTTCTACCGATACACATAAAATTACAGTAAGCGGCGCGGTAAAGGGCGCAAAATATACCAGAGGGGAAATTTTGCGCACCCCAACGGGCTACCAAGCTGCGCTTTACACCGCAAAACAAGTTTTCCACGAAAATATATCCCCCTCGGCATTACATGGCTATGTCGAAAACCTGCTATCGTCTACATTCACCCACTGCAATGCATGGGACGGCACGTTCCGCTACGCCGTGCGCGTTACAAAAAAGGGAAAAATCCTCACATCCCGTACCGCCGATACCACCCCGCCAAAAGAGGATAAAGAAAAAAATCACCTTATCCGCGAAGGAATGAATATCCCCATTCTCACCGACATTGGCGTATTTACGCAGGAAAATAAAATAGTTAACGCAAAACGCGATAAATTTATACAAATTAACCGCTTTCTTGAACTTATCGCCGACGAAACACGTAGCCTTGCGCCGTCTGCATTGTTAAACATCATCGACATCGGCTGCGGAAAATCCTATTTAACCTTCCTTGTTTATCACTATTTCACACAAATCCGCGGAATGTCCGTAAATATGCTGGGTATAGACACCAACGAGGAACTCATAAATAAATGCACGCTTTCCGCAAAAAAATATAACTATACAACGCTCACATTCATGACGGGGGACGTGAAGGACCAAAAAAATCCCCCGCTGGAAAGCTGGGGGAAGGAAAATGCCTGCAACATTATAATCAGCCTGCACGCCTGTGACACAGCAACCGACCATGCGCTGTACAATGCCGTGCAATGGAATGCCGACCTCATTTACGCCGTACCCTGTTGCCAGCACGAGCTGCGCAGCCAAATGCAAGGGGGCGATTTACCTCTTTTTTCGCGCTACGGCATTATTCAAGAGCGCACCGCCGCCCTGGCTACCGACGCTATCCGCGCCGCCTTGCTGGAAAGCGTCGGCTACAAGGTGCAAATCATCGAACTTACCGACCGCGAAAATACCGCAAAAAACCTTATGCTGCGCGCCAATAAAGTACAGCGCACAAATAATATTGCCCACGAAAAAGCCGTACACAGGGAAGTTGAACAAATGTGTACGGCGTTTGGCTTTAAACCTGCGTTGCTGGGGTTGCTTCAGCCAAGTCCTTTAAATACACAATCTCATCAAACAAGCCTGTAAAGCGTTCGTCACTTTCGTGGGTAATAGCGATGCAGGTGAGTTCCTTATCTTCAAATACATCAGCAAGAATACTGCACGCGGTTTCCAGGTCAACGCCCGATGTTATTTCGTCCAGCATAAGAATTTGCGGCTTGTGCAAGAGGGCACGCGCCAGCACAATGCGCTGCTTTTGCCCGCCGGAAAGCCCCGAAGTGTTGGAGATAACGCGCGACAGGGCATCTTCATCGGGCAAAAACTCGTTCACGCGGGTAGCAGCAAGCACGCGATTTACCTCGTCGCGGCCGGGCAGTGCATCAAAGAAGGCGATATTGTTTAGCGCCGTGTCGTTAAATAGGTAGGGGTCCTGCCGCACGTAGCGTAAAATTTTGTGATAATCGTGAGTATCAAGGCTGCGAATGTCCTGCCCGTCTATTGTAATTGCGCCTTCAAAGTCGGCAAATTCCAGCGCCAGGGCACGGGCTACGCTGGTCTTGCCATACCCGCTGGGCGCGAAAACGGCGTATTTCCCGCCTTTTTTTATGCGCAGGCTTAGCCCTTTTACTACGTAGCTTTCGTCCTCATATTTTAAACCCAAATCGGTGATTTGCAGCTCATTTTTAAAGCTTGTAATTGGCATGAGGGACGGCTGCGGCGGGTTGCTTTCATTCGCTTTTTCGCGTATTTCTTTTGCCGAACGCATGGCATTCACCGCTTCAATGATGGCTTGGATTGGGTTAAACACACTATTCATCAGTTGTACAATGGCTATCATAAAGCCGAAGGTCATGCGCCCCGTAATTACAAAGTAGCAGCTAACGCCCATAACCACCACCTGCACCATACCGCCCATAAAACCGGGGACAATGCCTGCAAGGGCTTCAAAAAAATCCTTACGAAGGCGCGTATTTTCTATGTGCGTATTTTGCCGTGCGTGGCGCTGCATAAAAATTTGCTGCTTGTCGTAGGCGACAATTTCGCGTTTGCCGTCTATGCATTCTTTTACCGTGTCTACATAGTTTTCGGCGGCTTCGGAATATGCCTTCGTTCGACCGGAAAGCCCGCCCGAGAAAAATCCGCTCGCCAGCATAGGCAACATGGAAACGCCAAGCGCCACCAGCGTTACAATCCAGTCAATCCACAGCATTGCACCCAGCGCAAACACAAAGGTCGCAACATGAATGGGCAATCGCGTAAGCGCCGTATAGTATGAACGGTCAAGTATATCAATATCTGCCGTAAAAAAACTCAAATCCTTGCCCGTGTCCTCGTTGGGTACGCGCGAACGGCGGAAGAAGAGAAAATCCAGCCGCGTGCGCTTTACTTCCATTAGCATATCGCGTACATAACCGCGCCTAAGCCGTACCGCAATAAGGCTTACCAGCATGTCGGAAAGTAATATTCCCGCACCAATGGCAAGCACCGTAAATAATTGGCGCGTATCGCCAAGCCCTGCCGCATCTACCGCGCGCTGCAAAATAAATGCAATCGAAATCGTAAGCGCGGCGCTGCCCACCGCAAATACCCCTGCAAAAAATAATGTAGCCCGTGTTTTGTTTGTCACTTTCATGCCTCTACCATTCCTTTCAAAATATCTTGCAATGCAACATACGTGCAACGCAAGTTACTTGTCTGAAAGGCAGCGCAGGGAGTAATATTTCCCACTTTCGCCCGCCGCACAATTTCAAAAACGTTAATTCGCGGAATTCTAATATGCATTTGCATTTCACCGCGTCATTTGTTAGAATCCACCATATGACCATATGTTTATTTCCCACAAGACAACCTATGTTACCTGCATATTGAAAGGGGTTACATATGAAAACGATTTTTGTCGTAGACGACAACAGCACAAATTTGCTAACGGCAGAAAAAGTACTTTCAGGGTATTACGAGGTTATTACTGCGGTAAACGCCGACTTAATGTTCGAGCTGCTGGAGGACATAACCCCCGACCTTATTCTGTTAGACATTCTAATGCCGGACATGGACGGTTTCGAGGTGCTGAAGCACCTGCGGCAAAACCCCGCCTATGTGGATATCCCCGTTATGTTTTTAACGGCGCAAAGTGATGCCGCAATAGAAGCACGCGGCTTTGAATCGGGCGTGGTGGATTTTATCACCAAGCCTTTTTTTGACTCTGTTTTGCTGGGTCGCATTCGCAAGCACTTGGAAATTGAGGATTTAATCCGCGACCGTACCCGCCAATTAGACGATTTAAAAAACAGCATCACCTACGTACTTGCCGACGCGGTGGAAAACCGCGACCCTCTAACGGGCAGGCATATAGACCGCACCGCTTCCTATGTAGAGGTATTACTTTCCGCGCTATTAGAAAAAGGCGTGTATACCGACGAGCTAACCCAATGGGACCCCGAAGTAATTGTCGCCGCCGCCCGTATGCATGATTTGGGCAAGCTCACCATATCGGACTCGATTTTAAACAAGCCGGGCAAATTAAGCGAAGCGGAATTTGAAAAGATTAAAACCCACACACTGGAGGGTGAAAAAATTATAGAAGAAATTGCCGAAAAAGCAGGGGACGGCGAATTCCTGCGCTATGCCAAGCTATGTGCAGGCAGCCACCACGAACGGTGGGACGGCACAGGCTACCCCCGCGGCCTAAAAGCGAACGAAATTCCTTTGCTTGGGCGCATTATGGCAATCATAGATGTATACGATGCGCTGGTAAGCGAACGCCCCTACAAAAAAGCCTACACCCACGAACACGCAATGCAAATTATTAAAGAAAACCGCGGAACGCACTTCGACCCCCTAATCACCGATGTATTTGATGAAATACATCTGCAGTTTGAGAACGTGCTTTTCGAAGAAAAAAAAGCCGAGGGGTAAAAACATGGTTGAATTAATTCAAACCAATTTGGAATCGTGTACAGGCTGTAATCGCTGTGTCCGCGAATGCCCGTTAGAAACCGCCAACATCACCTATCTGGATAACTTTGGCGAGCGCAAATCCGTTATAAATTATTCCAAATGCATAATGTGCGGGCGGTGTGTTTCTGCCTGCAAACACCAGGCGCGCGTATTCTTAGACGATACACGCCGTTTTTTTAATGACCTTTCGCCCGGCAACCCCATATCATTAATTGCGGCACCCTCGCTGGTTACCAATGTGCCTGAATACAAGCGCCTGTTTACCTACCTTAAGCAACAAGGGGTAGACCGTATTTACGATGTTTCCCTTGGTGCGGACATTTGCATTTGGGCGCATTTGCGGCATATTAAAGAAACGGACGGCGCGCCGTTAATCGCCCAGCCCTGCCCGCCCATTGTTTCGTACATAGAGGTATTTCAACGCGATTTGCTGCCGTTTCTTTCGCCCATACACAGCCCTATGGCGTGTACCGCCATTTTTATGCGCGAATACGACGGCGCAAAAAACCCCATCGCCGCACTTTCGCCCTGCATTGCAAAGGGGGCGGAGTTTTCTGCGACGGGGCTGATTGACTACAATGTCACCTTTGCAAACATGCTGGAATGGCTGGAAAAAAATAAAATCGAATTACCCAAAGAAGAAACGGACTTTGACCATAATCAAGCGGGCGCGGGCTTTTTATTCGCCGTACCCGGCGGAATGCGCGAAAACCTTGAACTATTTATAGGAACGGATTTAAACATTGCCGAATTAAGCGGCATACGCGCGTATGAAACGTTGGACGCCTACCTAACACTACCTGCCGCAAACCGCCCCGACTTTTTTGATGTAATTAACTGTGCCAAGGGCTGTAGCCGCGGCAGTGCCTCTACAACCGAGCCATGTACCTTTTCCGTTAGCAAAGCCATGGCATCGTTTAAGCGCAGAACCCACCACGACAACGAAAAAACAAAAAAGCGATACAAGAATATTCATTCAATATACGATACGCAGTTCGACCTTAATAAATTTAAACGCACCTATAAATCCGGCATAACCCCCCACGCCCAAATCAGTCAAAATGATATACATGAGGCGTTCCTTGCCATGGGCAAGGACAATTATAAAAAACGCAATATAGACTGCAGCGCCTGCGGGAGCGATACCTGCCACGGCATGGCACGCAAAATTGCTTTAAAGGTAAATATCCCCGGCAACTGCGTAATAAACGCATTGGAAGTCGCACAAAAGGAACGTGCAGAAGCCCTGCGCGCCCATGATATGGAGCTGCAGCTTGCCAAAATGGACCATGTACTAAAAGCGGCAAGCATTGGTTTATACGACATGAACATAAACCCCAAAGACCCCACCCATAACGATAATCCCATGATTTTCGGCGACGAATTCCGCATACTGCTTGGGTACGAAAATGAACAAGACTTCCCTAACTTTATCCGCTCATGGGTAGATAATATTCACGAGGACCACAGACCGCAATTTCTTATTGTGGCAAATGCCCACCTTAAAGACAAAACGGGCAAAACCCCTTTCGATATAGAATTTAAAATACGCAAAAAAAACGGCGAATACACATGGTTCCGCGCTTCGGGCACAGTACTGCGTGACGCAGAGGGTAATCCAATACGTGCCATCGGTGCGGTGCATGATGTTTCCGACAAAAAAAATCTGGTAGCCAAAGCCGACGCCCGCCGCGAAGAGGCCGAATCCGCAAGCCGCACCAAGAGCGTATTCCTCTCCCATATTTCGCACGAGATACGCACCCCGCTAAACGCAATACTCGGCACCGTTGACATCGAAATGCAAAAAAACAACGCCCCCGAGCTTGAAGAAGCATTTAACCGCATTTACGGCTCGTCGCGCTTATTATTAGACATTATTAACGATTTGCTGGACTTCTCTAAAATAGAGGCAGGCAAGTTGGAAATTAACCCGGACGAATACAATATCCCCAGCTTAATCAACGACGTAATACAGGTAAATACCGTACTGTACGCCAGCAAGGGCATTCAATTTATTTTAAATATAAACGAAACCGTTCCCCTTAATCTCATTGGGGACGAACTTCGCATTAAACAAATATTAAATAATCTGCTTTCTAACGCCTTTAAATACACCGACGAAGGCGAGGTAGAATTTTCGGTAGAATCGGTGCAGGAAGACGACCGTTGCGTACTCATCTTCCGCATACGCGACACAGGGCAAGGCATGAGCGAAGACCAAGTAAGCCGCTTATTTGATGAATATACCCGCTTTAACATGATAACCAACCGTTCCATTGTGGGGACGGGACTGGGCATGACCATTTCAAAGCGCATTGTTGAGCTTATGTACGGCTCGTTAGACGTAAAGAGCAAGCAAGGCGAAGGCACAGTCTTTACCGTATGCCTTCCCCAGCGCATGAACGATAAAACCATGTGCGGAAAAGACATTGTAAAACGAATGCACAGCAACTGGTATACCGACTTTACCCGCGGCAAGGCCGTGCGTATCGAATACGAGTACATGCCTTACGGCAAAGTGCTGGTGGTAGACGACGTAGAAAGTAACCTGTACGTAGCAAAGGGACTTATTTTGCCTTACGGCATTTCGGTAGAAACAGCCGCATCCGGGCACGAAGCGATTGAACGCATTACCCGCGGTGAGGAATATGACATCGTTTTTATGGACCATATGATGCCGCACATGGACGGGATAGAAGCCACCCAGCGCTTACGCAAAATGGGATATAACCGCCCCATTGTAGCGCTTACCGCCAATGCCATCGCAGGGGAAGCGGATAAGTTCATTTCCCGCGGGTTCGACACATTCATCTCCAAGCCCATCGACATACGCGAACTGGACATGGTGCTTATCCGACTCATACGTGAAAACTATCCCGCGGATGTTGTTGACGCCGCGCGTTTATACGTAAATCCAAACAAAGCACAGCAGGATACGGGAACACCTTTCCAACAGGCGCTACAGCAAGCCGCAATGAGCGATATAAAAACCGCAATAGGAATGCTGGAAAGCATTCCTCTCACCAACGCAACCGAAGACGAGAACATCCTCTTCCAAACCATGGTGCATGGTGTAAAATCGTCCTTGCTAAACATAAAAGAAACGGCGCTTTCCATACGCGCACAAGAACTTGAAGACGCATCGCGCCAGCAAAACCACGCATTTATCGCCGAACACGCACCCAAATTTATCATATCGCTGCGCACACTAATCGAAAAATTACCCCGCGCCGCCGACACAACCAAAACACAAAAAAACCTTTCGCCCGAGGACATAACCTACCTAAAAGAAAAATTATCCATCATTCAAGAAGCCTGCCGCCGCATACGCAAAAGTGCCGCCCGCGCCGCACTGGACGAAGTAAAAACCCGCCCCTGGTCCGAAGAAATTAACCGCGTATTGGACGAAATTTCCGTAAACCTATTACACGGCACATTTAAACGCATCGTTACGGCAATAGACAACGCACTGGAGAAGTTGTAGGCGCATACAATATTCACGCATTGTCTACCTCATATTTACCCTACGGGCGGGGGAGTGGATGAAGGGTTCTCGTGATGAACCTGTTTTTCGCATATATAATGCCCACATAAATTATATTTCACCTCTCCCATTTTCGATAGGGACAATAGCAAGTGTTTTCCCCAGCGGGCGCAGGATTTTTAATATCGTGGTGAGCCGAGGGTCGGTGTTATTTCTTTCTAATCGCGCAATGACGGGCTGACGGACACCGCTTAATTCCTCTAAATCCTGTTGGGTTACGGACTGACTTTCTCTTGCTTTAATTATTTCACCCACGATTTTCACTTTTAAACTAATTTCGTCCCACTCATCTTGGGTGAAGTCAATCGTTGTTTTGTATTCGTTCCAATCGGTTAGTGTGTCAATGGATTTTTTATTCATTTAAATAACCCCTCTCTTCATAATTTTCTAAAAATTCTTTTTTATTTCGTTTTGCTTGTGCTATTTCACTTGGCGGGGTTTTTCTTGTCTTTTTAACAAAATGATGAAGCAGTATAAACGTCCTGTGTTGCCAGCGGAAAAAGAAAACCCTGTCATTTATTGGACGCAGTTCCCATATATCATCTACGATGTGTTTCACATACGGCATGCCTGCACTTACGCCATGTTCTTCTAAAATAGATAGATATTCAACAATTTTTTTAAGACGTATTCGCTCGGTCTTACTTGTAGCGGCTTTTTTCATTAATGCGTCAAGGAACATTTTAATGGGTTCATTTCCTTGATTATCTTTGAAAAATTTAATCGTAAACATTTTATGCTCCCCTCCTAATCAAATTATAACCCATTAGTTATAAAAAACGCAATATTTTAACAATAAAAAACCGCCTCATCGGCGGTTTTACCATCGCTTAATTCAAATGCCGTGTCATTTGGCTGTAAATCATATCCGCAAGTCCTATACCTCCGTTGGCGGCGGCGTCCTTAGCTGTCCGCTCGTCCAACATTTCGGTAAAGATGCGCTCCGCTTGGCTGCGGGGGATGAAGCTATCCTCGTTCAGCGTTTCCGATGAGCGGCGCATTTCGCGGAACATCATTTGAATAAAATAGGATTCAAACATTTCCGCCGCTTCGCGGATTGCGGCGCGGTCGGTTACGCCGCCTTCCTCACCCGGGCGCAAGCCGTTGGCTTGCTGCTCTTCCACCGCACGGTTAAGCACTTCTTGAAAGCGCCCTATATCCGCGTCGTGGCGACCTTGCGTCATATGAAAATCGCGGAATTGCGTGCCGGTACTGCTTAAAATTTCCATAAACTAGTCCCTCCTCATTTCACTCGGCGACGCCCTAACGGCGCAGATTAATCGCCGTTTGCAGCATTTCGTCAGACGTGGTAATGGCGCGCGAGTTAAGGTCAAAGGCGCGTTGCGACACAATCAGGTCAACCATTTCCTGCGCGATTTGCACGTTAGACATTTCAAGATAGCCTTGAATAATACGGCTGAGGCGGTTGGTTTCGCCTTCCGCTTCGCTCAGCGCAGGGCCGGACGCAATAGTTTCTAAAAAGTTATTGCCCCCCACCGCCTCCAGCCCCTGCGGGTTAGAGAACTGATAAATGCCAAGCTGGAAGCCCAGTTCCACAAAATCGCCCATAGGCGTGGTGTAGAAGAAATTGCCGAAGTCATCGACAACAATATCCCGTGCGGGAATTTCCGCAGGAATGGCAATTTCATCGTCGTCCACCGTCATAACGGGAAAACCCGCCGAAGTGCTGAGAATAAGCGTGCCGTCTTCCATAGGCATCAGCTTAAACGAGCCGTCGCGGGTAAAGAAATATTCACCAAAATTACTGCGCACACGAAACCAGCCGTCGCCTTCAATGGCAATGTCGGTGTGGTTATCGGTACGTTGCAGCGGTCCTTGCTGGAAAATGCGCGAAATTGCCGCAGGGCGCACGCCGTGACCTACCTGCAAATTAACGGGGCGCCCCGTCATATTTACAGGGTCAAGGTCTGCTCTGCGCATTGTTTCGTAAATGAGCGACTTAAATTCAATCCGCTCACGTTTAAAGCCCGTGGTATTTACGTTTGCCAAGTTGTTGGCGATATTGTCGATTTGCAGCATTTGGCTGGTCATGCCCGAAGCACCCGTCCATAATGAACGCATCATGTTTTAAAACCCCTTTCAGTACACAATTTAACATTACCAAAATTGTCGTTGTTTGCTTGCTTACGTCCTCGCGATATCGTTAACCGCTCTGCCCAGCGTTTCGTCCTGTACGGACAAAATGCGTGCGTTTGTTTCAAACGCGCGGGAAAGCGTAATCATTTGCACCATTTCACGTACAATATTTGAGTTCGAATTTTCCAAATAGCCTTGGTGTACACGCCCCTCAAACGCCGCGCGTACCGAATCCTCCGTGGTGCGGAAGAAGTTATCTTCCATTTTGCGCAGGCTGTGCAAATCGGTAAACGTAGTAAGGTGAAGCGTTTCCACATACTCGTTATTCACGTAAATGCGCCCGCTTTCACCAATGGTTACGTTGCCGTCGGGCAAAATAATATCACCGTTTAAGCCCTGCACGCGCCCGCCTTCCGAAGTAAGCAGCATCCCATTCATTGAAGTAAAGCGCCCGTCGCGGGTAAATAATTCCTCGCCGTTTAAATGCACGATGAAAAAGCCCTGCCCTTGCAGCGCTACGTCAAACGGCGCGTTGGTAATACGAAGGCTGCCCTGCGTCCAGTCCGTAAAAACGTCGTCAACAAAAACACCCGGGGCAACAGGACCAATGGGCGTGGCTTTAAACCAGCGCGCACCGGGCATGTTCCACGGGTCATTTAAACGATTCATCATTAATTCCGAAAACTGGTGCGACACCACATGGTCGCGTTTAAACGACGTGGTGTCCGCATTTGCCATATTGTTGGTAATTACATCCATGCGCTGCATATTGGTCATCATACCTAAGCCGGATGTATAAAGTCCTCTAATCATGGTATGTATCCCCCCTAAATCAGTGAAATAAAATTCGCAGGCTTCTCTCGCGAATTTTGCGTAACGGTTTTCGTCCAACGGGCGAAAAGAACTCCATTTCAATAGTTATCGGCTATATGTGTCCGTAATATTAATTTTTCCTGCGGAAATATATTCAATATACTTCCCCGTGCCTATTGCCACGCAGTTAATACAGTCCTCGGCGATAACGGTCACAATCCCCGTTTTCTCGGCAATTAGCTTGTCCAGCCCGTACAACAAGCTTCCGCCGCCTGTCATTACAATACCGCGGTCGGCAATATCGCTTGCAAGCTCGGGCGGGGTGCGCTCAAGCACTTGATGCACTGCGTCCACAACGCTGGAAACGGAATCGTTGAGCGCCTCCTGCATTTCTTCCGAAGAAATGGAAATCGTTTTCGGCAAGCCCGTCACCAAATTGCGCCCGCGTATGTCCATGCTTACCGAAGCCACACGGTCATACGCCGTGCCTACGTTAATTTTCAAATCCTCTGCCGTGCGCTCGCCAATAAGCAGATTATGTCTGCGCCGCATGTAGCGCATAATCGCTTCGTCAAAATGGTCGCCCGCGACTTTAATCGAAGTCTTCTCTACCGTGCCGCCAAGGGAAATTACGGCAACATCGGTGGTTCCGCCGCCGATATCAACAATCATACTACCACACGCACGGGCTATGTCAATGCCCGCGCCAATTGCGGCGGCGATGGGTTCTTCAATTACATATACTTTTTTTGCGCCCGCTTGCCGTGCCGCATCTTCCACCGCGCGGCGTTCCACTTCCGTCACATTGGACGGCACACAAATCGCGATGCGCGGCTTGCGCATTAACGGCCTGCCCACCGCTTTATTTATAAAGTATTTTAACATTTTTTCCGTCACATGGTAATTGGAAATTACTCCCTCACGCAGCGGACGTATCGCCACAATATTGCCGGGGGTGCGCCCAAGCATACTGCGTGCCTCCTCGCCCACCGCCAAAATAGAGTCCGTATTTTTATCAATTGCCACCACGGAAGGCTCTTTTAAAACCGCACCCTGCCCGCGGATATATACAATAACCGTTGCCGTACCTAAATCAATGCCAATATCTGTCCCAAACATGTGGTCGCTCCTTTTTAATCCTTCAACGAAAACGCCGCATCTTTTGCACGCTCGGCGCTCCGTTCAAAGTTCTTTAATAAACTGGCGAAAATGGTATTTTTTTCTTTGCTGTAGTTTTCTTCATCCAGGCGTTCGCTTCGGCTTTCCTCGCACGCGCGTTTTAGGGATTTTACAATTTTCATATGGGATTTTATCATGGATAGCTTTGTGCTGTCTTCATTTTCGTATGCCAGAAGCGATTCGGTCAACACTTCATCTACAATACCGCTTAAACGCCGCAACTCGCTTATAGTCGTAGCCGAAAAGTCCATTTTTACATCTTCCATATCCTTTACACGGCTGAGAATGCGCTTGGCTTGGTCGTCTATTTTTGCAAAATCGTTGACCGTTGCCACCATCACCTGTATGCGCTTCGCGTCCTGCGGGGAGATGCGCAGGCTATTCGTATTAATCAACGCTTGCTTAATGGCTTTGCGCAGGAAATTGATGGTCTTGCGGTATTCGCGAATACTCTCATTTTTGCTTATGTCATTTTCGAAGAAAGCCTCTACCGAAAGGCGGTGATTTTCGGCGGCAATTTTCCCCAGACGCACAATTTCCGACCTTGCATTTGCAAGGATAACAGTAGGCGACGTGTTAAGGGAAGATTCCAAATAATGCAGTTTTTTCTCATATAATGCATGGGTGGGGGCTTCTGTAAACGGTACAATTTTTTCCATCATACGGGCAATGTAGGTAATAAAGGGTAGGAGCAGGAACATAGTGGCAAAATTGTACAGCGTGTGGAACATGGCAACCTGCCGTGCGGGTTCGTACCATGTGGTGGTAAACCACGCAAGAATGGCGGGGAAAATGAAGATAAGCGTACCAAAAACCAACGAGCCGATAATGTCATACATAATATGGAACAACGCCGCCCGCTTCGATTCGCGGTTAGCGGGAATGGAGGCAATAACCGTGGTTATACTTGTGCCTATATTTGTCCCCAGAATTATAAAAGCCGATGTTTCAAACGAAAGAGGCACCCCGCTGAGGTGCAGCGTAACCAAAATACCCATCGTCGCCGACGAGCTTTGTATCACCGCCGTAAAAACAAACCCCGCAATTAACGCTAAAAACGGGTTGGTAAACGCCGTTAAAAAGTCGTTAAACGCGGGGTTTCCTGCAAGGGCGCGCAAAGGCTGTCCCATGGTGGTAATACCAAAGAATAAAATACCAAAACCAAGTACTATGTAGCCGATATTTTTTACGCTTGTATTCTTAAAAAAGCTGTACATAATTACGCCGATAAAAATAAAAAACGGCGCAAATGTATCAATTCTAAAGGCAATTAATTGTGCGCTAAAGGTAGTGCCTACGTTTGCACCCATAATTACGCCAATGGCACGGGCAAGATTTAACATGCCCGTGTTTACAAAGCTTACGGTCATTATCGTAACAGCGGTGGAACTATTAATCGTAATGGTGGCGATAATGCCCACAATTACGGCAAGAAAACGATTTGCCGTCGCACGCTTTAAAATGCCGTGCATACGGTCGCCTGCGACCAACTCCAACCCGTTTGACATCATCTTCATGCCAAACAGGAACAAGCCCAACCCGCCGGAAACTAAAAATATCTCGCGCATTCCCATGAAAGACGCACCCCATCAAGTGTGTACAAAAAACCTTTATTGCACGCTAGGATAACAGATTCGACATTAATTGTCATTAGTACGTAATTGCGAAGCAATTATCGCGCTCGCCCATACCGTACCTTTTCATATTGCGCAGTAAGGTCATTTATATTCTCTTTGGGGTTAATTTTTGCCGCAATAATGTCAGGGGTGTCGCTGGGAAGAATAAACGCACCTTTTTTTATATGGCGGTTTACCTTTTTAGCATATGCACGGCGTATTGCGTGGCGGTTATCGGGGCGCAAGCGGGGAAGTAACGAAGCAAGGTCGCCAAACAACAACCCCAGCTTGCCCAGCGCATCGTCGGGCAGCAGGGATTCGTCTTCGTCGGTATTTTTTTTGTTAAAGAAGTTACGTAATAGCTTGCGTATGCCCGCACGGGCAAAGATGAAAAGCATAATTACAAAAGGCGTAATAACAATTACCGCCATTCCCAAAAAAAGACGCCACACGGCGGTTTCATCAATATGTATATCTGCATATGCTGCGTCAGCGTGAAATAAAAAATCGCCCATTTCGTGTACAACAATCATATCATCGGTAAAATCATGCACCTCTACCTCAACATCTTGCACAAAAAATTGCGTAATTATTGAGGGAATGCCAAACAACACCATAATTCCATACCCAACCACATGTACGGCAAGTGTAATTAACCGCCACATATTATTAGACAAAAGCGCAAGCGCACCAAAGCCCATAAGCATAACGAGAAAACCGCTAATTAAACGGTTATTTGCCGATAATATGCCACTCGTTGGAGCAGATTTTTTTAAATATGCGGGCAAAAAGTTTATGCGCTCGTCGATATTTTGCATATGGGCAACCAGCATAATGGCCGCCACGGTAACAAGCGTTGCGCCAAAAAAGAATTGTTGTAAATTTTCCACTGCTACATTAATCATAATGTCCATAAAAAAATACAGCACTGCAAACGCAAGCACCGTGTGTATTGCATGGCGGTTTTCGGGGCGCCATTCGCCATTGGTACGCGCACGCAGGGAATAAATTACGCCGGCAAACGCAAACACCTGTAGCGGAAAGTATAGCGATAATAACCCCACCGTAAGTAACGGCAACGCCAAAACCCCGCCATGCACAATAAAAAATATGCGCACGTTAAACACGGTTTTGCGCACCCATAACAATGCAACAAACGGGAAAATAAGCAACCAATGCGCCCATGGCATTTCCTGTGTGAGTACCATACGCAGTGCCATTAAAGGTGTAATGAACAGGAAAAATACGACTACGTTTGCCACAATGTCTTTTACTTGCTCGCGGTTAAATGTGAGTAGCTTCATAGTTCCAGCACCTCCAGCCCGCGTTGGCGCATTTCGGTTACGGCATGGGTTAGGTCGTCCCCTTGATAGGCGGAAATAAGTACATATACGCAAGTTTTGTCTTGCAGGGTTTCCAAATAATCAGCGATGGGTGGCGGCTCAAAGTATAGCCCCAGCCTTCCCAGCGCATGGTAAATTGCATGTAATTGCACAGGGGTAGCCGCGCCCTGCAAACGGGTATTTTCCCCTGTTTGCACATCGCGCCCATTGGTGTATAAGCCTACTTGCACGTCCTGCTCAATATAATGGAACGCAAGGGTTGCCGCCAGACGAATGGTTTGCTCAAACGGCTCATAGCTTAGCATGGGCAGCATATGCTGCAGGTTTAAAATAATTTCCAATCGTTTGCAGGACGTCGGCGCGTGGATATTCACCATCAACTGCCCCGCAACGGCGGTTGCCTTAAAATTTACATTGCGCAACGGGTCGGTGGGCAAATATTCGCGCAGACCTTTAAATGTGAACGGGTCGGGGTTAACAAGAGAATGTGCAAGCAGCATTGCATCTAAGTTATGTAATGCCACGGCAAATTCTTCTAAATCGTCCAACAAGCGGGGGAAAACGGTTAACGCATTTGAAACCGTAAATACTTTTGTAAAAGTTTCGGTATGCAGTAGATTACTGCCCGTTAATTTACCGTTGCGCAAACGGTAAAAACCGCGCTTGGCACATACAAAAGGCAGTTTGCGCCGTACACGCTTGTACCCCATTACAGAAAAAACGCTCTGCTTCTCTTTTTCGCCCACACCATATTCGCCCTCGTCATGGAAGGTTAAGCCCGTCGCCATTTGAAATTTAATCAATAACCATGGCAAAGGCAAGATTTTCTTGTTCGTAATTTCCGCTTTAAGCACCGCATTTTCACCTTCGAATGCTTCGGGCACGTTAAAGTTGAAACGCACATCCAGCGCGGCGTCCCAATATTTACGGTAGGCGTAGGTTTGCAGTAAAACGAGGGCAACGATAATCGCACCCATCACTAAAATAAACACCGTTACACCGTAGGCGAATTTGCCTTGTAATTCGCACCCGAGGCTTTAAACGTTTCCACAGGAGCGGGAACGGAGGAAGTTATATCTTCCAAGATATTTAATGCCGTAGCCGCGCGGCGCCCTACCCCGCCTTTTAGTATCATACGATGGGCAAAAACGCAGGGTACAAGATGCTTTATATCCTGCGGGGTAACAAACTCTGCACCACTAATGGCGGCATACGCTTGCGCAAGCCGCGCCAACGCCAGCATACCTCGTGTAGATACCCCAAGCAAAACCGCATCATGTGCGCGGGTCGCCTCTGCCAGCGCCACGATGTAGGTGAAAATTACCTCGTGAATGTGTGTATTTTTTACTTCGGCTTGCATTTTTTGCAAATCGTCTATGGCACAAACGGGTTGCAGCTCGAGCAGTTGAAGGGGTGTGATTTGCTGCGCCAATATTTTTGCACTTTCTTCTGCGGTGGGGTAGCCTAAGTTTAGTTGAAGCATAAAACGGTCTAGTTGCGCTTCGGGCAAAGGGAATGTCCCCTGCGTTTCCACAGGGTTTTGTGTAGCGATAACAAAATACGGCGCGGGAAGCACATGGGTTGTGCCGTCTACCGATACTTGGCGTTCATCCATGCTTTCCAATAAGCCGGACTGGGTACGCGGCGTTGCGCGGTTAATCTCGTCCCCCAGCACGATATTAGCAAATAAACCGCCCTTGCGGAAGGTAAACTCCCCCGTTTTGGGGCTATAGAAATTAATGCCCGTTAATTCGCTTGGCAGTAAATCGGGCGTAAACTGAATACGCGAGAAGGAACAATCGAAGGATTTTGCAAGTGCCTTCGCCAGCACGGTTTTGCCCGTGCCCGGTACGTCTTCCAACAATACATGCCCGCCCGCAAGCATTGCGGCGAGGATAAGTTTAATTTCATCCGTTTTGCCAACGATGGCTTTTTCGATATTTTGGATTACGGGTGTGATATTCATGCGCTTGTTTGTCCTTTCATGGTAAGTATGCCGTCCTTCATTTTAAATACTTGGTCGGCTGCTTCGGCAATTTCGGGGTTGTGAGTGACAATAATTACGCAATAACCGCGCTCGTGGGCTAGGCGCTGAAGGATTTCGATAACGGCGTTTCCGTTTGCCGTGTCAAGATTGCCCGTAGGTTCGTCGGCCAAAATTACCTTCGCGCCGCTGGAGAGTGCGCGGGCAATTGCCACACGCTGCTGCTCCCCGCCCGAAAGGTTAGACGGGAAACGCTTGCTTTTTGCCTCGTCTATGCCCACGGCGGCGAGTAAATCATCTGCACGGGCAATGGCTTGCGCCGGGTTTGTACCCATCATTTCCATAGGGTAGCATACGTTTTCGATTGCCGTTAACAACGGGAAAAGTTGAAAGGCTTGGAAAACCATAGACACACGCTCGCGTCTATACCGGTCTAAATCCATGCGGGTTAGGTTTTCATCACCGATAAAAACCGCGCCTTCTGTGGGTTTATCCATACCCGCCATAATGGAAAGCAGCGTGGTTTTACCGCTGCCCGACGGACCGACAATGGCGCTTAACTTCCCCGCGTCCATTTGTGCCGTTACATTTTTTAATACATTGTTTGTGCTTCGTTTATAACGATAGCAAACATTGTCTAATTTAAGCACGACAGCGCCTCCTATTCGCGCACCTGTAAGAGTTCCAGCGGGGCTTTTGCGCTAATTACATACGCCCCTGCAATTGTTCCTATGATTGCCCCCAGCAAATACACACCCGCCAGCCCAAGGGGAATAATGCCCGGCACAACACCGCCGGCGGGCAGCGCTGATAAACCAATAACTACGCCCAGCGTACATACCAGCAATTGCTCAATACATAACACAAAACGCGTTGCCGACTTTGCTTTGCCGAGTATGCGCATAATAGCGGCATTTTTGGCATTTTGTAATAACGTGAGCAGTGATAAACCCAGCCCCAGCAAAAATGCCGCCGCAACAGCAATGGGGAATAACACGCGCAATAACGTCAAATTCTGTTCCAAGGGGATAATTACCGTGTCAATAACCGCATCCTCTAAAATAAGCACAAGCGGAACATTACCGATACGCCCTGCGGCATTTGCCTGCAACATGAGGCGCGTTTCTTCGCGCAGTTGTGCCAAATCACGATTGCGGGCAGGGTCTATGGTAAACCGGGCAGAAAGCAATAGCGGGTAGTACGTAAACGTACTGCCAAAACCCGCAAAAGGAAATTCCCCCGATGCCATGTACACCAAATCCTCATACGGGATAACCACCACAGCGTTGTCCTCGCCAAATTGGTTTACCCCGCGGCGCAGCCCCCCATAAAAAATACCAATGAGCTGCGAGCCTGCGCCCATAATTGCCAGAGGTTCGTCCGTTGGGTCGGGGATAAGTGCTTCGTCCAGCATACCTGCGCGCAGAAGTACGGGCATAGCTCCACCCGCTGCGTCAAAATCTGCCATGGTAAAATCATGCAGGAAGCGGATATAAATATCGTCACAAAATACGCCTAATTGCTCATCAATCGGGGTTTTTGTATTTCTGGTGATAAATCCCCCGATATTGCTTACACCAAAGAAGGTAGTAGCGCCGTCTGTGGTCAAATTTTCTAAATAGGCGTCTTTAATAAAGCCCGTTGCTTCCATTGTATCCCATACTTGCGGGGTAATTACGGCATTCCAACCCGTTTGGGCGACGACATCCATTTCGGGGTCTTCAATAATTTGCCCGTGGATAATGGTTGTGTTCCATAAATATTCTACCTCGGCTTCGGTTGAAAGAATCGTGTCGTAGCGCCAGCCCAGCGCAAAAACAAACAACGCTGCAAGCAATAGCGAAGGTATTGTTTTTTGCGGCGTACGCAGGATGTGGCGCAAATTGTATTTAAATACCGCACGGCGGGCGGCGCGGGAAGTGGTTTCCCTTATCGCCTCGGGCATTTGGAAGTTACCCAGCACAAAATTGTTGGGCACTATGCCCGAATCCACATACGCGGCGCGCGTTTGTACCGTACCTTGTAATTGCTCCAGCACCGGACGGCGCACTTGCTGCAACGCACCCAACCCAACACCTGCAAGCAATACCAGCATTATTGCAATACATAGCACAGCAAGCCAATACCCCGCAGGCAAGTGTTCCCCCGCGTCCAAGCCATAGCCCCCCGCGGCAGCGAGGGTTGCTTGCGCTTGCTCCAGCGTAAAAAGCCATGCGATAGTGCTGCCCATCACGGCAAACGGCATCCAAATATAAAACACAGGGCGTAATAAGTCCTTTATTGAGTTAACCGCAGGCAAGCCCAACGCCCGCGATATTGCAAGGGATTTTCGCCATTGCCGTAAGTACAAAACAATCGCCAGCGCTACCGCAAGCACCGCAACAAAACTAAAAACCAGCAGATTTACCGTTACCGAGGTACGTATCGGGTCAATTGCAGCGGCAAACTCGGTAAAACCGCTGGGTAAAATACGCGCGGTAAAGCCAAGGTCGGCAAGTGCGGCGCGCGTTTCCCGTAAAAATGCTTCCTCTTGACGGGGCGAAGTGAGCGTAAAGCTGTACATGCCTGTAAGCAGCGGCGCATTGTCCCAGCCAAACCCATCGGGGATAAGACTTGCGGGGATAAAAATTTCCGCTCCTGTAAAATTGTTGCTTGCAGCGGGGGCAAACCAATAAATACCCACCACTTCTACTTCTATTTCATGGGTAGGGAAGTCACGCCAATTTGTATGCGCGCCGTCCATCAAACCCCACCAGCCGTTGGCGCGGCTGTCCCACCAGTTTTCTACCCCGCGTGACCATGGGCTGTAGGTTGGGGTGTCTATCCAATTTGGGCGGGGGTTATCGCGTAGTGTAATTGTAAGCGTATCGCCTACGTAAATATCTCGCCGTATGGCAAGAGGAGCCGGAATTACGGCTACGGCGCGGTTTTCTTCATAGTCTTCATACGTAAGCCAGCGCCCCACCGGGAAGCGCGGGCTATCTAATAAACGCGCGGTTTGCGGGTCATTCATACGGGGAAGCGCAGTCATATCCCGCGTTCCCGTTACCAGCACAGAAGATGTATTCTGCGCGAGCAATGCTAAAGGCTCGTATAAATTGGCAAGCATTGCGGTGTATGCATCAGTTTCGCTATAGCGCGCAAAATACACCAGTTCCGCCACTGGGCTGCGCCGTGCTTCGTTTATAGCTAAACCAAAGCGCCTAACATCCCCAAGCATATGCCAGTCAAAACTAACGCCGCAGTCACCTATAAGGGGCTGTATTTGCCATATCGCACCTGAAAAATAAGCGTTATGTATCACATTGGGGGTTGCACGGAATAATGCTCGCTCCCCCGCGCGCAGGTCACCAAAGGGACTCCATTCCCCGCGGTTAAATTTTGCTGATTCGGCTTCCGTAATGGGTATATGCATTAAATGATTTGCAAGCACAGTAGATGTTTGCCCAAGGTGGTTAGTAAATACTTGGTCTTCATACCGTAAGGATTGACGGTCGCCTATATGTAATTCGTCTACACGCATTGTTATGACAAGCGTTGGCGTAGGGGCAGAAGCCGCAGGCAGCATACGCGGTAAAAAAAGCATATACCCCATAAAATAATGCTCCATTATGGGAACACTAACATTATGCAAAACAGGGTTAAAATGGTTTTGGTGAAACGGCCTAACCGTATTGGTAACGCCGTGCATTACCCCCTGCGTAAACACCCGCGGGTCAGAAATTTCAACCCTTCGGTTACGGGCAATTAATTCGGCAGCTTCGGTAACATCGTGGTTATAGGTGATATTGTCAAAACGCGTTGGGGTAAGTATACCAATGGCACGGTAAAAGCCTTCGGCACTGTCTATAGCTCCGCGCACTACAGTAAATTCCACCGCGCGGGCGGTGAAGCTAAACGCCGCCGCGCCAATAATTAACGCTAATATAAATGCACGTACAGGTTGGCGTAATACCGAGCGCAGAAACACGTTACCGGTCATTACGCATCACTCCCGTTTTTATTTGCACAGGCTCGCTGTGTACAATTAAATAGCTATTGCCCAGTTGTCCGTAAAAATTTTGTCCCCAACCCCATAACACAGCACAATTTGTCACCGCTAAGGTATGAAATGCACTTGCGGCAACGGCGTTTACATCTTCCATTACGATTATAGGGTAGGTATGGCGCGTAAGGCTATTTTCACCAATTTGAGATTGGCTGTTACAACCCCAGCCCCACAGCGTACCGTTTGCATCTAATGCCATGGAATGTACGTCCCCTGCAGCAATGGCTACGATATTTTCCACTACAAGCGCAGGTGTTTCGCGGCGGGCATACATACCCGTACCCAACTGCCCGTTACCGTTAAAACCCCATGAGTACAAACGTCCGTCATGTGTAAGCGCTAGGGTATGCTCCCTGCCAACGGCAATTTGCACGACCCCGTCCATAATCCGTATGCCCCCTATGTCCATGCCATCCCGTAGGGGCGGACCGTCCCAATCTACAGGCAAACCACGGGCGGCACTGTTGCCGTGCCCCCACACTTCGTTGTTGTAAGTTAGGGTAATAGTATGCCAATGTTGCCCAAATTGTCCTGTGCCGCGAGCCAGAAAAGAAGCAACGCCGATAAAATTTTCTTCAAACGTTAATAATTCTGCATCATTGGCTGAAAGCGAAATTGCATAGTCTTGCATATCTTCGGTTCGCCACACAGCATAGGCAAAAAATTCTTCTGTTGACCAGTTCGTCCGCTCACGTAATTCCACATACATTGCATTATCGCCTACCCGTTGGGGCGTTAAACGATTTGCATAAGCTCCAATAGGTAAATTTGGCGGTTCGCTGCCGTCGGCATTGGTCACAGTTAGCAGGTCGAAACGGTAACGGCGGCTATTTACATCAAAAAAGAATATCGTTCCACCCGAGCCTGAAATTTCCTCACGTGGAATAAAGGGCTCGCCTTCACGGTCAAATAATAAAAGATGTTCATCCAACACACCATTTAAAATAATACGCGCCAGCGATATCCCCTCTAACCTAGGAAATGCCCCCCACACCCATACTGTGCCATCTTCGGTTATTGCAGCGGATGTTTGACGCCCTGTATGAATGGCACGGCGAAGTACAGGTAAATTTAAAGGCTCGGCAGGCCATGGCATTTCGGTTGCGTCGGGATCGTCACCATCACATGCACAATTTTCACAGGGCGCACTTACCGCTGCTGCTTCCTGGGGGGATAAAAGTACAGGAGCGTTGGGGCGTATACGCTCTGTTGCAGGCATTTCTTCTGCATAAACTTCATTATTATCGCTGCCTTCGTTATAGGCATTATCATACCCGCATGAGGAAAATCCAATAATAAATAACACCGCAAAAAAAGGTAAAAATTTTTTCATGTTTTACACTCCTTCTAAAAACCGCCACACATCCATTCTGTCTTCTATGCCGATTGGCAAACGATAATCATATACCCGACCCGTTTCTTCTAATGACCGACCGTACGCATCGGTAAAATATAGCGGGTTAAACCGCAATACAATCGTCGCCGCCGCAAGGCGCACAAAAGTAGTATCCCATCCTTCGCTTTGCGTATCTTCTTGGTATACGATAGTAAAGCCCGCTTCACGCGCCATTTGCAAATACATAAAATTAGGACCGGAGAAGCTTCCGCTGTCAACAACCAGCCATACACGCCCGTCAAATGAAATATCTCCTGCGGGCTGTATGCGCACAGGCACAGGAAAGCCCGAAACAATGCCCTCGGGCAACGCATAGGTAAAATTGCCTGTTAGTGTATCTGCATCTACCCGCTCACCCAGATTATGCCACTCGCGGTAGGCATAACTAACACGCCGCGCCATATAGCCCCCCATATGGAAGGCATAAAAATCTTTCTCCATCGGCACATGTAAAAACGGAGATAAAATATACGGAACAAAATAACCTGCAAAATTATTCGCATTACCGCGTACATCTATAATAAGATGCTCATAATTATCTAACGATTCAAAATAACCCAGCAATAACTGCCCCTGCGTTGCAGGGTCAAACTGCCAAAAAGGAAGGCGGGTTACATCCTCATATCCCTTGGCAAAAAAGTTGTGAATGCGCATATACGCAACGCCCTGCGTAAGGGTTGCAAATTCTACATTATCCTCGCGCACAGGTATTACATGCCGTTCGTCTGTAAACCGCCAATCATAGTGATTAAAAAAATAAGGGTGGTGAATCCAATCAATCAAGCCCGCTTGCATTGCCACACGTACATTGCCAAGTCCAAAAAGGTATGACAAATAATAATCGTTAATAAAATCACGGATAAAGACTTGCGCAGGGTCATCGTGTACAATTTCCATTAGCTCGCCGAATACATCTAAGGCAAACTCCATATAATTTAAGCCGCTTCTGCGAGTTGCTGCTTCAAAAAATGGGTAATTTTCATATAACTCATGCACCATTACCGCAAATGCAGACATACGCGTTTGCTCACGCCGCGCCCGTAACATTTCTACCTCCCACCGCCGCCGCGCTGCAATCACATTAGGGTGAAAGGGGTCTAGCACCACCACATTGGGGCTACGGTATCCCAGCCAAAGGGGAAAGGCAAATAAAAAAACGACAAGCAAAACCGCACCCGTCCAATATGCGTATTTTAACTGTCGTCCTTTATTTGAAAGAAAATGTGTTACATTACTTCGCAAGCGCTCCCATTGCATTCGCATATATAAACATTCCTTTCATATCATCGTCCGTCGGCGTTAGCGCGCCCACACGTTAAAAATAAACCAATATACAAACCACAACGAGCCTCCAAAAATTAATACAACCGGCGCAAATACAATAATTGCCGCCATTATCATAGCTTTAATGTCGCCTTTTTCCAAATCTAAAGGCGGCTCGCCCTTAGATTTTTCTATAATTTCATTCGCTTGCTCGCGGGTCATGCCCCGCTTCATATGCCTGGGCAAAAACAACATGACTATGCCCCCTTAGTGTCGTATTTATGACACGCCACAAAGTGCCCCGGCACTTGCTCGCGCCATTCGGGTACAACAGAAAGGCAAATTTCCATACAGTCGGGGCAGCGGGTATTAAACTTGCACCCGGGCGGTGGGTTAATGGGGCTGGGGATATCCCCCTCCAGTATTTGCATTTCCTTTTCGCGGTCAAGGTCTGTGGTAGGTATGGCGGAAAGTAATGCCGTAGTATACGGGTGCAAGGGGTTGGCAAACAATTCTTCCGACGTACACAACTCAACAATTACGCCAAGATACATAACGGCAATGCGGTCGCTAATATATTTCACCACCGAAAGGTCGTGGGAAATAAACATATACGTTAGATTATCCTTGTCCTTTAAATCCTTAAGCAAATTAATAATCTGTGATTGTATACTTACGTCCAGTGCCGAAACGGCCTCGTCACACACCACAAATTTAGGCGCGGTACTAAGCGCACGCGCTATACCGATACGCTGGCGTTGCCCGCCCGAAAATTGGTGCGGATAGCGGTGTATCATATACGGGGCAAGACCACAGTCTTCCATAATACGCATGGTATAGTCCTGCATCCGCTCATTATTTTTTACAAATTTTTTATGCGTTATCGGCCCTTCGGAAATTATTTGCCCCACCGTTAAACGCGGATTTAAGGACGAGTACGGGTCTTGGAAAATGAGCTGCAAATCCTTGCGCAGGAAACGCATCTCGTTATACGTTAAACGGGCAAGGTCTATGCCGCTGTCGCGCATACCCTCATACTTTTGAAAATCTTCGTTATCTTTATATCTTGCGCGAATGGTGTCTATTTCTGCTTGGGTTTTTTCTTTTTCGGCTTGTAATCTTTTCATTTCCTCGCCACGCATTTGCTTTACTTTATCAAGCAACGCATTATATTTGCTTTCGCTTGCGCCAAACAGGTTATTATCAATTTTGTATTTTACTTCGTCGGCTTTTACTTCGGTACGCATAATTTTTTGGTTTAACATAAACAATGCGCGCGCCGCGTAGAAGTGATGCTGCAGTGCCACAGCAATGGCGGGGTAATCCTTTTTATCCGCCACGTAAAAGCCGCCGATAAGGCGCACAACGGCAAGGTATTCGCTGTTTGCTTTTTTCAACGCCTCGTCGCGTTCGTTACGTTTGGCAAAATAGCGGGCTTGTATTTTTTCTTTATCATCGGCTGCATCGTATTCGGCATGCACGGCTTGGTATTCCTTTTCCTGCCGTTCGGCTTCAACCATCAATGATTTGGTTTCCTCACATCTGCGTTCCAAACGGTTATAAATATCCAACACGTAGCGGGGCACCATATCATCAATATTTTGCCCGTAGTAAATGGTTTCGCCGTCTGTTTGATTGTATAATTGAATAAGCACGCGCCCAAGGGTAGACTTACCGCAGCCCGATTCGCCTACAATACCCAGCGTTTCCCCTTCATATATATCCAGCGTAACCCCATCGTTGGCGCGCACAAACATATTGCGCCTTCCGCGCACGGGGAAGTATTGCTTTAAGTTACGTATGCTAATCAGCGGTTTTTTATCGCTCATTTCTGCCGTACCCCCTTTTCAGGATAAAAACAGCGTACAAGTTGCTCCTCAGCCACTTTTACAAGCTCAGGCTCTTTTGTTTTGCATTGGTCGGTGGCGTATTTACAGCGGGGTGCAAATTTACAGCCCACGGGTAAATCCAACGGATGCGGTACAGCACCTTGGATAACATCCAGCTTTGCGCCTACGGGCGTATCCAAACGGGGAATGCTCGTAAGCAACCCCTCCGTATACGGGTGCGAATAGGTAGATTCACCAAAAATCATACGCACGGGTGCCTGCTCTACCACCTGCCCGCAGTACATAACGGCTACAAAGTCTGCCATTTCGTTAATTACGCCTAAGTCGTGGGTAATAAACATAATGGCCGTACCTTTTTCGCGCTTTAGCTCGTTCATTAATTTTAAAATTTGCGCTTGAATGGTTACGTCCAATGCCGTGGTTGGCTCGTCGGCGATAAGCAAGTCGGGCTTACACGCCAGCGCCATGGCTATCATTACACGTTGACGCATACCGCCGGAGAGCATAAACGGGTAACGCCTGCTCACCTGCTCGGGGTCGGGGATTTTTACATCGGCAAGCATTTTAACGGATTCCGCATAGGCTTGCTTCTTGCTCATACCTTGGTGTACTTGAAACGATTCACCAATTTGCCGCCGCACGGTAAAAATGGGGTTCAAACTCGTCATAGGCTCTTGAAAGATAACGGATATTTCATTCCCGCGTATTCTTGCCAGTTCCTTTGTGCTTAGCTTGGTCATTTCTCGGTCTTTAAAAAGAATACTGCCGTCGGCTACCTTGCCGTTGCCGTCTAACAAGCCAAGTATGCTCATGGCAGAAACGGACTTACCGCTTCCGCTTTCGCCTACGATTCCCAGTGTCTTCCCTTGCTCTACGGTGTAGGAAACGCCGTTTACCGCCTTTACTACGCCGCGGCGGGTCGTAAAATAGGTATGCAGGTTATTTAATTCCAGCATGGGTTTGTCGTTTGTTTTTTCACGCGGGGTTTCGACAGGCGTTACTGTAATTTTTGCATCCATTTGCCGTTACCTCCCCTGTGCGCGCGGGTCGGTTGCTTCGCGCAGACCGTCCCCTACTAGGTTTATACTAATTGCCACCGTTACCAATGCCACGGCGGGGAATATCCAGCGCCACCACATGTCACGCAATACTACAGAGCTTTGTGCGCCAGAAAGCATATTGCCCCACGTAGGTACCGGCTCGCGTACGCCAAACCCTATGAAGGAAAGCGTCGTTTCCGTAAGCATGGAACCTGCCAGCGCCAGTGTAAGCAATACAATAGCGGCAGAAATAACATTCGGTAAAATATGCCTAAAGATGAGTTTAAACTGCCGTACCCCAAGCGCGCGGGCGGCAAGTACGTATTCCGACTCCCGTGCCTGCAGGATTTGCGCGCGCACAAGACGCATAAGCGGTGGCCAACTCAACGCACCCAGCACAAACATGAGGAACATCATACCCTGTACTTCGTCAAATAAATGCCTAAAACGGAACTGTATAATTAACGCAATGGGCAGGAAGGGTAACGAGCCCACCACTTCTGCCAAGCGCATAAGAAACATATCTAACTTACCGCCGTAAAAGCCCGACATCCCACCAAAAAACAAGCCGATTGAGCCCTGTACAAAGACCGCAACCATACCAATCAACAGCGAATAACGCCCTGCGTGCCACATACGGGTAAATATACAACGACCCCAATGGTCTGTACCAAATATGAAGCCGCTTAACCCCCATGTGGTAATTGTACCGTCGGCGCGCAGTACATAGTTATGGTCGCCTGCAACAAATATCCCTACGCCGTCGGTGATGGCGGGGGCATTTGTGCGTCCGTTTCTATCGCTTCCCCATGAAACGACAGAACCATCCGTAAGCAATGCGGTAAAATGCTCACGCCCTGCACCCACACCGATTATACGTCCTTGAATACCCGCAGGGATATCAAACAATTCCCTTGCCAGAGAGTCGCCCCATATAGCTACGGTTCCGTCATTTAATAACGCAATACCGTTATGGTCGGTCATTGCAAAATCTACTACGCGACCTTGTACTTCGTCGGGTATATCGCGTATACCGCGCGGTGTGCGCATTAATACATATAAATTTCCTTCTTCCGTTAAAACGCCGAAAGTAAATATATTCGATTCGATTTGGATAGGATTTTCTGTACGGGGTACGCGACCTACGGCGGCGGTGTCGCGCCTGTCCAGTTCTACCCCGCCCCATGAATGCAGGTTACCGTCTTTATCAATGGCTACCGATGTCCGCATTCCCGCGCTAACATGTCGTATATTGCCTTGAATGGCAGGGGGAACGTCTAACATAACAAATGCAGGGTTTGGGTTACCCCACGCATACACATACCCGCACTCGGTTACCGCTAACGCATGATAATACCCCGCAGAAACCTGTACAATATTTCTGTTTGTTTGGGGCGGGCGCATCAACGGCTCGGCAATTCCGCTTACAACGCCCCACGCATGTATATCCCCTTGATACGTAACGGCAATACCATACCCCGCCCCTGCGTCCATGGTACGTATGTTACCCCGTATATCACGGGGGATGCGCATCATTGCCCGCCCCGGGCGCACATTGGCCTGCCCTGCATCCGTATCTGTTAATTCCATTGGAAAAAAGAAGGGAATAACAATGCTGGCAAGCAATACACTAAAGAACCCCGTTAAACCAATAATGGTTAACTTGCGCCGAAAGAATTCTCTAACAATGGTTCTAAACGGGCTTTGTACCTGCTCCTCTTCGGCCAGCGACATTTTGCCGCCTAACCGTTCGCCAAACATCATGCTCATAAAATTGCCAAACCACGAGCGGGTTTGTGTACTTTTTTTATTATCCATCATGTTTTCTCCCCTTTGTTAGGTATACCGAATGCGCGGGTCTATAAACACATATAAAATATCCAACACCAAAATGCCCACATACGCGATAAGTGCGTAAAACACGTTCATGGTCATCAGCACCGGTATATCGCGCAGGTTTAAAGCATTTATCATAATTTGTCCCATGCCCTGCCATTGGAAGGTAAGCTCAATGGCTAATGAACCGCTAAAGATGCCAATAAACCAGCCTGCCATTACTGTAACTATGGGAATAAGCGCATTACGGAAGGCGTGGGAATAAATTACGGTTTTTTCCGCAAGCCCTTTGGCGCGTGCGGTGCGTACACAGTCCATATTTAACGCCTCTATCATAGACGAGCGAATGTAACGTATCATGCCCGCCATCGACATTAAAGCCAACGAGAATAACGGCAACGCCATATAACGCAGCCTATCTAAATACCACGCAAGCGTACCCGTGGGGGGGGGCATCATAGACGCCATGCCAAACATGGGAAATATGTCCAGCCAGATAGAAAAAACGACAATCATAATCAAACCAAACAAGAAGCCGGGGACACTCATACCAATCATTGAAGTCACCAGTGCGGTATTATCAAATAATTTACCCCGCTTTATGGCACTAACCACCCCCACAGGTATAGTAATAGCAAACACGATGGTCATGTTCATAATACTCATTACAATCGTATTTGCCATAGGGGCGCGCACGTGGTCAATTACAGGGGAGCGCGTTTCCATAGATGTACCAAAATTACCTTGGAAAACGGCACGCAGCCAGAAAAAATATTGAATTACATGGGGCTGGTCCAATCCCATGGTTTCTATTATTTCTGCCCTGGCGGCAGCCAGCTGCTCGGGCTGCATGGTAATTTGCAGCTCCAAAGGCAAAAACATTTCAATTGGGTCACCGGGCATTGTGCGGAATAACATAAAGATGATAAACGAAATCATAAACAAAACCAGAACAATGTACAAAATACGTCTAAAAATAAAATTAGCCACAGCCGTACCTCCCTATAAGTTTATGTAAAGTCCCTGCGGCAACTAATACCGCAGGGACGAAACGTGTTTTGCCTGTACATCAAAAGTGTTTTACTGAGCGTGGCGCATATCGTAGGTTCTAATTACTGCAAAGTCAAACGCCCACAATGGTCCGCCGTAATAGTTGCCTAACCACACGGGGAAGAAGTCATGCACCAATGCCATACGTACGGGCAAGGTAAATACCTCGTAGGTTAAGTGTTCCATATAGTCGATAAATGCTTCGATAAATGCATCGTGACCTTCGGGAGTGCCAATATCAATTACGCGGAAGCGTTCTGCCAATTCACGGGTTGTGGGGCAGTCCACTTGACCCCAGTTTTGGTGGGGGATTGTATCAAGGCCCATGTTCCACCAAGGCATCCATGGGTTACCCATGCCAATACCCAAATAGAACATTTCATAACGGGGGGTTTCGCGGTAGCCGCCGGACAAACGGGGTGACCAGCGGTCGTCGCGGTCGTCTACAAAGCGCCCGCCCGCATAAGCAAGGTTGGGGGCCATTTGCATAACCAGCGCATCACGACCCGGGATAGTTACATTAGCCGTTACCATGTTAATGATAAGGGGCATAAGCACACGTTCACCGGTATATACCCAGTTGCGGTGGCTTAGTTCGCCTGCTTCATCTTGCACCATGCTTACAATGTTACCATGTTCATCTGTGCCTAAATGTCTTTCATCTACCCATTTATGGCGGATATTGTTGGGGTTATCTACAGCGTTGCCTACATAGGGTGTACCGTCTGCGTTATAGTTCCAGCCGCCTGCTTCCAACAGCTGGATAGCGCGTGCAAGGTTAAGGTCATAGATGTGAACACGGTCGTACAGGTCGCGGTCGGCAGCTTCTTGGTACCACCACCATGCGGGCGCCCATGGACCATGTGCAACGGTGGAGTAACCGCGCCCAATGGTTGTATTAATTTCGTGACGGTCAATCATAAATGCAATGGCTTGACGCACTTCACGGAATTGGGTTGGACCTGTATCGGTGTGGAACTGAATCATGCGCTGACCAAACTGCTCGAAGTTTACGAAGCTGTGCGAACCCGCATTAACCAGCATTTCGAAAGCTTGGTCTAAACGACCGCCATCGCTTTCGGCAGTTAAGATATGCACTTCGCCCGCTGCCAATGCGTCAATCATCAGCTCGGTGGGTACATGCCGCCAGATAATACGCTCGATACGGGGGCGATAGCCGTCCCATGTACCGGGGAAGTGGGGGTTAGCCACTACGGAAATTGTGCCGTTACCTACGTCCACGCTATCAAACATATATGCGCCTGCGGTAACGGTGGGGCGGAAGCGTACACCGTCACGTACGGTTTCACCAACGGGTTCACCATCGGCATTGTACATGGGTAAGCCGGTTGTGGGGTCATTGAATTGAACAAAGGTTTCCGCACCGCCTTGTATCGTAGCTTCAAATGCTTCGATAGTAAGGGGGATGCCACCGGGACCGGTAAAGAATACGCCGTCGCCGTTGTCATGTATCTCTACACCATACATATGAGTGGGGACAGCGCCAAAGCCCATGTGTACGGCAGCTTCCCATACTTGTGGCATGTCTTCCGCCCTTGCGGTTACAGAGAACTGAGAATCGTTGTACAAACGAACGCCTGCCAAGGTTGGCACTTCGCCGTTTATGAACGGAGCGCGACCATACAGCCACATATGGGTTGCTGCGCTGGGCACTACGTTTGCCCAGTAGGGGCTAACCCACAGGGCTGCATCCGCTGCAAAGTGCGATGCGTTAATGGGTGAACCGTCCGAGAAACGAAGGTCGGTGTACACGGTAAAGGTATAGGTACGGCTGCCGTCCGCGTTGTCACGGATTTCCGGCCATGCACCGTCTACCATTACGATAGGGTTGGGGAAAAACAAGTTTTCCGAGTTACGCGCTATTGTGCCGAGGTGACCTAATGTGCCGCGCATTTGTGCATTTGTGATGGGGTTCGTCCAACCGCCCAAGATGTTCGCGTCGGGGCGCGCACCTGCTATTTGCACAATGTACGTGCCGGGCACGGCAGACATGGCACCTGCACGAGCCAGAATCGCCTCGCGCGAGTCTTCGGGAATGTCCGCAGGGGGCGGCAGGGGTTCGGGGGTTGGTACGGGCGTTACACCCGTTGCAGGTGTGGGCGCAGGCGTACCGTGGGGGGTTACGTTATCGCCCCCGTTGCCGCCTCCACAAGCTGCAAGGGTGAGCATAGCTGCAATTAGTACAGCTGCTACAAACAAAATCTTTTTCATACTTTTCTCCTCTCCAAACTTGTCGCAGGCATTTGGTAAAACCTACGACCCTCTTAGTTCCGCGCACTATATCATACAACAATATTTTTTGTCTAGTTGCGCGAAAATTGCTTGCCTTCTTTTTTATTATGCTTTTTGCACAAAAAAAATGCCTTTTTCAAGGCATTTTTGTGCATGTATCACTTTTTGTACAAGCCTAGCCCGTACACGCTTTTATTACATTGCTGTAATATTTCCGTCATGTCCCTGTCAAGCCCCTACCCCTTGGAATATTTCACAAAATCACGCGGCGGGGTTAGAGTAACGTACAATCGCCACTTCTTGCATAGATTCTTTTAAGCCGTCAACGATTTGTTCAATGCGTTCGCCGACTTGAAGGTTTATAACAATTTCACCGCATTGTGTGCATTTTCGGCAGGGCACACCGCGCACAACAATTATGCAGTCGTCGTAATCTGTTACATCGGTTGTAACGCTTTCCCTTAATTCACCTTTGCAAAAAAAACAAGTCATAACGCATCACCTCATTTTTTAATTTTATAGTTATCAAGCCATCGACTGCTATCCGGAAAGTAGGCAGTAATTAACACCAATACATTATCGCCCATTCCTATAGCAATATGAAGTGGTTTATTATTACGCGTATAGCCAAGAATTAAAACACTCGGGTTTGGCATGTCTTGCAAATTTTGCTCAATGATACTTCCGTTTTGCATTGCATTTCGCAAATCTGCAAATTTTATTCCCCGTTCGTTTATTCGCACTCGAAAATGGGGCGTATAATCAACCGCGTGCCTCGAATACAACGCCCGTATACTTTCCATGTCAAACAATTAACACACCTCAAACCGTGCGTTAAAGAAGCGAAGCATGGGCGGTTCGTATACGAATTTTAGCCCCGGGATTTTGTCACGGTTTTTGAACAGATTAATAATGCCGTCGGCGGTTACGTCCATATGGGCGTAGGTGTACACGCGGCGGGGAATGGTTAAGCGCACGGTTTCCAGCTTAGGCTTGTGGTTTTCGCCCGTTTCTTTATTGCGGCCTGCGGATACCATGCCGCGTTCCATAGAGCGCACACCGCTTTCAATGTACAGGTGGGCGGCGAGGGTTTGGGCGGGCAGTTGCTCTTGGGTGAGGTGGGGCAAAAAGGCGCGGGCATCTAAGAACACGCCGTGACCGCCAACGGGGCGCACAATGGGTACGCCTGCGGCTTCCAGTTTGTCGCCAAGGTATGCAACCTGCTCTACGCGGTGTTGGATATATTCAAAACGGGTGGCTTCTTTAATACCGATGGCGAAGGCTTCCATATCGCGGCCCGCCATGCCGCCGTAGGAGGGCATTCCTTCAAAGACCACGACCAACTCACGGGCACGGGTAAACACATCGTCATCATTGGTGGCAAGGAAGCCGCCGATATTCACCAGCCCGTCTTTCTTACCGCTCATGGTTGCGCCGTCGGCATAGCTGAACATTTCTAAGAGGATTTCCTTGATGGTCTTGTTTGCGTAGCCTTCTTCGCGGGTTTTGATAAAGTAGGCGTTTTCCACACAGCGGGTGCAGTCGGAATAGATGGGAATATTGTACTTGGCGCACAGGGATTTCACCTCACGCATATTTTGCATAGACACGGGCTGCCCGCCCGCGAGGTTAACGGTAACGGCCAAGCACACATAGGGGATTTTTTCCGCGCCCACCTCGTCGATAAGGGCTTGCAGCTTATTTAAGTCGATGTTGCCCTTGAAGGGCAGGTCAATGCTTGGGTCGTGGGCTTCGTCGATAATTACGTCGCGGAAGGTTGCGCCGTTGGCTTCCTGATGATAGCGGGTGGTGGTGAAGTACATGTTGCCGGGCACATAGGTACCGGGCTTACACAGCAGCGTGGATAGAATATTTTCTGCCCCGCGCCCTTGGTGGGTGGGTACAACGTGTTTGAAGCCATAGTATTCCTTTACTGTCGCCTCAAGGTGCAGCCAGTTGCGCGAGCCTGCATAAGCTTCATCACCAATCATCAGACCTGCCCATTGGCGGTCGCTCATTGCGTTTGTACCGCTGTCTGTAAGCAGGTCGATGTAACAGTCGTCGCTTTTTAACTGGAAGGTATTGTAGCCTGCGGCTTTAATCGCTTCCACACGCTCCTCGCGGGTTAGCATGTTGGGCATTTCTACTACTTTGATGCGGTACGGCTCTGCGGGGTAAGTTTTCATGATAATTTCCTCCCTATGCGTAATTTTGCATGTGTGCAAAATTATCGCTATCCATTTTATTTTGCCTTGGCGAGGCGAGTATACCAAAAGATTTGACGCAATGCACATTTCTTTGGTAGAATGCGTTGCTTAAAAAACGGGCCCTTAGCTCAGTCGGTCAGAGCCCCCGGCTCATAACCGGGTAGTCCTGGGTTCAAGTCCCCGAGGGCCCATGCAAGCGCTAAATCTTTCACGGTTTGTGAAGGGTTTGGCGTTTTTATTTTATCTAAGCGCTTCTGCGCAATGGCGAAGTATTCGGGGTTAATTTCCATTCCGATGAAATTGCGCTTATTGCGCAAGGCAGCAACGCCTGTGCTTCCGCTGCCCATAAAGGTATCTAATATTGTTTCGCCTTCGTTGGAAAGGGTGCGGATAAAAAATTCCATTAAGCGTTCGGGCTTTTGGGTGGGGTGCTTGCCGTTTCGGCGTTCTGACGGAGGGGCTACGGGGCATTTGATATAGTCGTGCAGGGCTTTGCCGTTGTTGTTAAATGTGCCTGTGCGTTTGCGGTTTACAAAGTATACCCATGCTTCTGTTGCGTTGACAAAATGCAGGTGCATATTACGCGGCATGGGGTTAGACTTGTGCCAAATACCCGTGGTTTTGTAGTAGAGCTTGTGTTTATCAGCTAAACTAATCAGAGTTTCTACCTTTATAATAGCCATGAAAACAACAATTGCCCCACCGACTTTTACCACACGTGCCGCCTCGCGGAAAAAGGCGTCCATGGAATTTTCCCATGCTTCGTCGTCAAATTCGTCCCATTTTGCTTGGGTGAAAACGTTTTCGCGCATTGCCGCAAGATTGGTGTCGCGTTTTTTCATAAAATTTGCAAGGTTATACGGCGGGTCGGTTAAAAGCAAATCTACCGAGCGCGGGGGCAGGGATTGCATACAGGGGATACAGTTGTCGTTGTATAGCTGCGGCATATGTGCCTCCTTCTTTAGCAAGTATACTGCACTTGTTGTGAAAAATCACCTGCGGTGGCAGACGGATTTCCGCATAGCAGACACCCCTAACTTTTCCATGCGGTTTGCAAGCGACAGAACGCTTTTTTTCATGTACCCCGAAGCGCCACAGAAGTGACATTTCGGCGCACGACAATTCGCGCTTGACCTTTCCGCTACGGAATGGTTTATCCTGCCTTCAGCGAGGAGGGGACAGCATGTTGCGCATTGGCGAAGTAGCGAAGATGTACGGCATTTCCAACCGCACGTTACGGCATTGGGAGGACGTAGGCGTATTAAAAAGTACCCGCGCGGAAAACGGCTACCGCTTTTATGATGAGGAAAATGCCGCCAAAATTCGCCAGATTGTCTTGCTGCGTAAATTAAAAATGCCCATCACGGACATTGAGCGCATTTTTATCGCGGATAGCCATCATATCGCCGTTTCGGTGCTTACGGATTATTTGGAAAGCCTAAAGTACAGCGCCGCAACGTACACTGCACTGGCTGCGTTGGTTGCTTCGATTTTGGGCAATATTCAAAAAATTCACAATTTACAAGAAATGTTTGCCCTGCTGGAAGCGCAGCACACGCCCCAAATCTCCCTCGCAAGAAGGATAACGAAAATGAAAAATGTACGCATTATGACGTTGCCGCCCATGCGGGTGGCAGCGCACCACGCGCTAAGCGAAACCCCCGAGAAGGACTGCGCCCTCGTGTTTGACAAGTTTGTGCTGGATAACAACCTGCACAAACGAAGCGGACACCGCTCCTTCGGCTTTAACAACCCCGACCCCAGCGAAGGCAACTCCATTTATGGCTACGAATTGTGGGTGACTGTACCCGATGACTTTACCCCACCCGCGCCCATGGTGATAAAGACCTTTGACGGCGGGCTGTATGCCTCTATTTCCACCCAAATGAACGAGATTGGCGAACGCTGGGACGCGCTGTATAACTGGTCAACAGAAAATGAAAAGTACGAAGGTGACTTTGCCCGCCAGTGGCTGGAGGAACAAGTGATGGATTATGCAACGTTTATGTCCGACGATGTGCCTGACAGCGAAAAGCAGTTGGATTTATTGCTGCCGATTAAAGTGAAGGGGTAGCCCTGTCGTACAAATCTTCTCCTGTTGCATCTACCAGCACGATGGCGGGGAAGTCCTTCACTTGCAGGCGATGCACTGCTTCTGTGCCTAAGTCGTGATAGGCGATAACTTCGTAGGCGGTAACGCAGCTTGCCAGCAATGCACCCGCGCCGCCGATGGCACCAAGGTATACCGCGCCGTTTTCCTTCATCGCTTGTATGACGGAAGGGGCGCGTTTTCCTTTGCCTATCATGGCGCGCACGCCTTGGTGTAACAGGGTTGGGGCGTAGGCGTCCATACGGGTGCCGGTGGTTGGACCGCACGCGCCGATAATTTGATTGGGCTTTGCGGGGGTTGGACCAACATAGAAAATAGTCGCGTCTTGCAGGGAAATAGGAAGCGGCTCGTTGTTTTTTATCGCTTCGGTGAAGCGCTTGTGCGCCGCATCGCGGGCGGTGAAAATTTCGCCCGTTAGGTAAACGGCATCGCCTGTTTTGAGGGAAATGGCTTTTTCGCGGGTGAGGGGAAGCGTAATGTGGTGGGTCATTTACAGCACCTCCGAAACATGGCGGGCGGCGTGGCAGTTGAGATTTACCGCTACGGGCAGACCCGCGATGTGGGTTGGGTTGTACTCAATGGCTACGGCGAGTGCCGTTGTTTTTCCGCCGTAGCCCTGCGGACCAATGCCCAGGGCGTTGATTTTTTCTAATAATTCGGCTTCGTAGCCGGCGTATTTTTCGTGGGGGTGGCGTTGGTGCAAGGGGCGCAGCAGTGCTTTTTTGGCGAGCAGGGCTGCTTTGTCCATTGTGCCGCCTACGCCTACGCCTACTACAATGGGCGGGCAAGGGTTAGGCCCTGCATTCTTTACGGTGTCTAGTACAAATTGGGTTACGCCCCCCATGCCGTCGGATGGCTGGAGCATCCTTACGGCACTCATATTTTCGCTGCCGAAGCCCTTGGGCACCATGGTTATGCGAATCCTGTCGCCGCTTACATAGTCGGTATAAATAAATGCGGGGGTATTGTCGCCCGTATTCTTGCGGGAAAAGAGCGGCTCGTCAATGACGGATTTTCGCAGATAGCCTTCGGCGTAGCCGCGGCGCACACCTTCGTTTACGGCGTTGGCGATATTGCCGCGGATATGCACCTGTTCGCCAATTTCCAAGAAAACGCAGGTTACGCCCGTATCTTGGCAGATGGGCATTTCCTTTTCCTCTGCAAGGGTGTAGTTTTCCACCAGCTTATTTAGCGTGTCGGCAGCAAGGGGGGACGTTTCGCAGGCTTGGCATTTTTTAATTGCGTCCTTCACGTCGCCGGGTAAATAAATGTTTGCCTGTACGCACAGCCGCGCTACAATATCCGTAAGCTGCGTCGCGTCCACAAAACGCGGAAAGGTGAGCGCCTCGGGGGTTAATTTGTCCATAATATATTGATAATTTTCGGGTTTGTGGGGCAATGTGCAGTTGTCGCACAGCTTCATTTTTATGTCCTCATGCTTAGCCCACGTAAAATTGCCGCCGCAGTCCTCGCCCAGCGCATACAGCGGACAGTAGCAGAAAAGACAGTTAAATGTGCTTTCTTCGGCGGTTTGGTGGCATGGAAAGTACATGCATTGCGCGTTGGTAAATTGTCGTTGATTAGGTATCATAATAACCCCCTAAAATTATGCTTGACATCCTGCGCTACATTGATGATTATAGGGGTATAGCAGATTAAAAGCAAAGACCTTGCGAGACAGCGTTCTGCGGTCTTTACCTTTAAAGGGGTTGCGATAAATGAACGGCAAAACCTTAGTAATGGGCGTTATCGGTGCAGACGTACACGCCATCGGCATTAAAATTCTTTCCCACGCTTTTACAGAAGCGGGATATAACGTGGTAAATTTAGGCGTTATGGTTTCGCAGGAGGAATACATTGAAGCCGCGATTGAAACAAACGCAAATGCCATTGTGGTATCGTCCTTGTACGGGCATGGCGAGATGGACTGCCGCGGCCTGCGGGAAAAATGTGACGAAGCGGGGCTAAAGGATATTCCGTTGTATGTTGGCGGCAATCTGGTTGTGGGCAAACGGGACTTCGCAGAAGTGGAGAAGACTTTTTTAGATATGGGCTTTAACCGCGCGTATCCGCCGGGCACACCGCCCGAAGTAGGCATTGCGGACATTAATAAGGACTTGGGTCTTGCATAACGCCATTTTGGCCGTCGATTTTGGTAGCACATATACCAAGGTGACGGCCATTTCTAATGAAAAAGCGGAAATTTTAGGCACAAGCAAGGCATTTACTACGTTTGAAACGGACATCCGCGACGGCTTAAACGCCGCCGTACAGGAGCTGGAAAAGCAAACGGGGAAGCTTAATTTTTCGCATAAACTTGCGGCAAGCAGCGCAGGCGGCGGGTTAAAAATGGTTGCCGTCGGGCTTGTGCCCGCCCTTACCGCAAAAGCGGCGCAAACTGCCGCGTGCAGCGCAGGCGCAAAGGTGGTAAAAACCTTTTCCTACGAATTAACGAAGGCAGACTGCGCGAAAATACGCCAAATTAACCCCGACCTTGTACTGCTGAGCGGCGGTACAGACGGCGGAAATAAAGACGTGATTTTACACAACGCAAAAATGTTGGCGGAAATAGACGCACCGTTTTCGGTCATCATTGCGGGTAATAAGGCTGCGGCAGAAGATGCGCAAACAACATTGCAAGCGGGAGACAAGCACGCCGTCATTTGCGGCAATGTAATGCCCGCCTTTAACACACTGGACGCAGAACCCGCAAAATCCGCAATAAATACCCTGTTCTTGGAGAAAATAATTGAAGCAAAGGGGCTAACCCAAGCAGCGCGGGAATTTTCTGCCCCCATTATTCCCACGCCGTTGGCCGTATTCGAATGCACACAGCTGCTTTCGCAGAGCCTGGGCGATTTACTTGCGGTAGATGTAGGCGGCGCAACAACGGACGTATATTCCATGTGCGCGGGTACGCCTACACTGCCCGGTGTGGCGCTAAAAGGGCTGCCCGAACCCTTTGCAAAGCGCACGGTGGAAGGGGATTTGGGGCTGCGCCACAGCCAGGAAACACTGGTCGAAAAATTAATAAGCGATGGGGCCACCGGTAACAATCTGTTACCGGTTGGACTTGAAGAATATCGCAAAACCTGCAAAGAAAACTACGCCTACGTGCCCGAAAAAAACCACCCCCATGCAGCAATAGACGCTCTCTTATGCGGTATTGCCGTAGACATGGCGGTTACGCGCCACGCGGGCTTCCTTGAGAGCAGCTACACCCCCTTTGGCGAAGCTTTTAGCCAAACAGGGAAGGATTTAACGGGCGTGCGCTATGTTATAGGCATTGGCGGGTCGGTGATTTACAGCGAAAATCCGCCAGAAATCCTCAAAAACGCCACACAAAAGCAGCGGGGCAAAATACTAAAGCCCGCTTCACCCAAGTTATTATTAGACAAAAAATACATCTTCGCCGCCATGGGGCTGCTTGCCCGCATGGACAAAAAAAGGGCGTTAAGCATCCTAGAAAGCGAGCTGTGACCTATGGAAATTACAAACAAAAGGCTTTCCGAGCAAAATTTTGCCGAAATTCAAAAGGAAGTATTAGCCCAATGGCCCACAGGGGCGGAGGTAAATTTTGAAAATGCCGTCGCCTTCCACAAGCAATACCCCGCGAGCAAAAGCTTTGCGCAAAAACTGGCGAAAGCGGATAAAGAGGGCATTACCCTAATCCAGCCCCGAGCAGGCGTAGCCTTGCCCGATTTGCTGGTAGAGCTGCTCAGCTATCTCGAAACCGAGGGCGAAGCCGATTTACTGCCCACCACCATAGACAGCTACACCCGCCACAACCGTTACAACGAAGCGGACACGGGCATAGAAGAAAGCAAACGCGAAAACCGCTCCATGCTTAACGGCTTCCCCGCCGTCAATTACGGCGTGGAAATTTGTCGTAAGATTAACACTTCACTAAAGGCGCCTTTGCAAGTGCGGCACGGGACACCCGACGCGCGTCTGCTTACGGAAATTACCATGGCGGGGGGATTTACTTCCTATGAAGGCGGCGGCATTTCCTACAATATCCCCTACTCCAAAAATTATTCGCTGGAAAAAAGTCTGGCGGATTGGCAATACGCCGACCGCTTGCTGGGTTTGTACGCCGAAGCGGGGGTTATTATCAACAAAGAGCCCTTTGGTCCGCTTACAGGTACCCTTGTACCGCCCTGCGTTTCCCACGCCGTAGCTGTAATTGAAACGCTGCTTGCGGCAGAGCAGGGCGTACAGGACATTACCGTAGGCTACGGGCAGTGCGGAAACTTGGTGCAGGATGTTGCGGCAATCAAGAGCCTTCGCGCCATTACGGAAGAGTATTTACAAAAATACGGCTATAACAATGTAAAAATCACGACGGTGCTGCACCAATGGATGGGCGGCTTCCCGCAGGACGAGTCGAAGGCGTTTGGCGTAATTTCATGGGGTGCGGCGGCGGCAGCCCTTGCCAAGGCGACAAAAGTAATTGTAAAAACGCCGCATGAGGCGATGGGCATTCCCACCAAGGAAGCCAACGCCAGCGGATTAAAGGCGACAAAGCAAGTTGTTTCCATGCTCAAAGACCAATCCATGCTTGCCGACCCGCTGGTTATCGCGGAATACGAAATTATCATGGAAGAAACCCGCGCACTGTTAGAGAAAACCTACGAGCTTGGCGGGGGCGACTTTGCCGTGGGTACGGTGCGTGCCTTCCAAGCGGGGGTACTGGATATTCCCTTCGCGCCGAGCCGTAACAATATGGGCAAACTGCTGCCCGCGCGGGACAATACAGGCGCGGTACGCTTGCTGGACTGCGGCAATTTGCCCTTTACGGAAGAAATGAAAAATTTCCATCGGCAACGGCTGGAAGAACGCGGTGCATTTGAAAAACGCGCCGTTTCCTTCCAAATGGTGGTGGACGATATTTATGCCATCGGCAAAGGACATCTTGTAGGCAGAAAGTAGGGAAATAATAATGAAAATCGTAGACATTGTATGCAGTGCAGGGCGCACAGGCTTTTTCTTTGACGACCAAGCGGCGATTAAAACAACGGCAATCCCCGACGGCAACGCCTATTTGGGCGACCCCGTAACTGCGGGCTTTACCAAAGTGCGCCAAGCGGGGGAAAGCGTTTCCGTCATGTTTGTGCTGGAGGACGGACAAATTGCCCATGGGGACTGTGCCGCGGTGCAATATTCCGGCACGGGCGGGCGCGACCCGTTATTCCTTGCAGAGGATTTTATCCCCCTTATCCGGCTTGAATGCGAAGCGCTGTACAAAGGCAAGGAAATTACCACTTTCAAGGAAATGGCGCACGCCATCGACAGCAAACGCCCCTGCCACACCGCAATCCGCTACGGTGTAACCCAAGCCTGCCTTGACGCGGCGGCAAAGTCGCAGAAAAAACTTATGGCGCAGGTAATTGCGGAAGAATACGGGCTGCAAATGGCAACCGCGCGTATACCGATTTTCTCCCAATCGGGGGACGATAGATACACAAATGTGGACAAAATGATACTCAAAGGCTCGGAGGTATTACCCCACGGGCTTATTAATAATATGTCAAAGCTGGGCTACAAAGGTGAAAAGCTCTTAGAATACATCGCGTGGTTACGCGACCGCATTATTAACATTGCCCCCCACGATGCGTACAAACCCGCGTTGCATATAGACGTATACGGCGTACTTGGCATCGCCCTTGACCATAGCTTCCCCGCCATCGTTGATTTTATGGGGCGCGCGGGAGAAATTGCCGCCCCCTATTTATTGCGCATCGAAGGACCTGTAGACATGGGCAACCGCGAAGCGCAGGTAGAAGCACTGGCATCCCTTACCGCTTCTATAGAAAAAGCAGGCATTCCGGTGGAAATTGTCGCCGACGAATGGTGCAATACCTACGAGGATATAAAAATTTTCACCAACAACAAGGCAGGGCATATGGCGCAAATTAAAACCCCCGATTTAGGCGGCATTAACAATTCCATCGAGGCGGTACTCTACTGCAAGCAAAACGGCATGGGCGCATACCTGGGCGGCACCTGCAACGAGACCGACCGCAGCGGGCAAATTTGCACCCACATCGCCATGGCAACCAGCCCCGTGCAATTGCTCGCAAAACCGGGCATGGGCGTGGACGAAGGCTACATGAATGTGTATAACGAGATGGGTAGGATATTAGCACTGGCGAAACGAGGTGGCACATGCGCGAATTAAAAATCCTTTCCCCCACGGCAATTCTGGGCTATGGATTCCCTATGGCATCGTGGGAGGAGGGTATACGCCGCAAGCCCGACGTTATCGCCGTGGACGCAGGCTCTACCGACCCCGGACCGTATTATCTTGGCGCGGGCTTATCCTTCACCGACCGCACCGCCGTTAAACGCGACCTTGCCATAATGATACCCGCCGCCTTGGCGTTGGGCATTCCCGTAATTATCGGTACGGCGGGGGGCAGCGGCGCGGCACCCCATTTACAATGGAACCGCGAAATCATCGAAGAAATCGCGCGGGAAATGAACTTGAAATTTACGCTGGCAGTAATACCCAGCGATATTTCTAAAAAAACCATTTCAACCGCGTTAAAGGCGGGAAAAATTTCGCCCCTGCACCCCGCACCCGCGCTAACGGAAGCGGACATAAATGACGCGGTACACATTGTAGCGCAAATGGGAACAGAGCCTATCACAAAAGCATTGGACGGGGGCGCGCAGGTCATTCTCACGGGGCGGACGTATGACCCCGCCGTTTTCGCCGCCATAGCCGTACGCGAAGGCTATGACCGCGGGCTTGCCGTGCATCTTGGCAAAATTCTGGAATGCGCCGCAATCGCCGCAACCCCGGGCGGCGGGAGCGACTGCATGTTCGGCTATATCGGCAACGATTATTTCCGCGTAGAGCCACTCAACCCTATCCGCAAATGCACTACGCTTTCGGTTGCCGCCCACACGCTGTACGAGAAAACAAACCCCTACATTTTGCCGGGCCCGGGCGGCACGTTGGATTTAACCAAGACCGTGTTTACGCAGGAAACGGAGCGTACAGTGCATGTAAAGGGCAGCCGCTTTATCCCCTCCGCGGGCTACACGATTAAGCTGGAGGGCGTAAAAAAAGTGGGCTGCCGAACGGTTTCCTTCGCGACAACGGCAGACCCTGTAATGATAAAGCAAATCGACGAAATTACCCCTGCGGTAAAAGCCCGCGTGCGCGATAATTTTACAGAAATGGACGACTATTTCCTAGACTTTAAACTCTACGGTCGCCCCGATAAATTAGGTACGATGGGCATATTTAACGCAGAAGAAGCGCAACCCCAAGCCGCGCATTCCCAAGCCGCGGAGCTTGCCATTATCATTGACGCTGTTGCCCCAACGCAGGAAACGGCGAACACCTTATGCTCCTTCGCGCGGTCTACCTTGTTGCATTACGGCTATGCGGGGCGCATTTCCACGGCGGGCAACCTTGCCTTCCCGTTTTCGCCATCAGATGTAAAAATGGGGGACGTTTTCGCCTTTAGCCTATATCACCTCATGGAAGTGGACGACCCCTGCGAAGCATTTCCCATCGAATACGTAAAGCTGGAGGGCTAACCTATGAGATATCAGCTACCGCAACTGGCAAGCGTAATCCGCTCTAAAAATTCGGGGCCTTATGAGCTGACCTTCGATATTATGTTTAAATCGGAAGCCGCCTACCGCGCCGTGGCAGACGCGGGCGTAATTTCCAAAGAAGCCTTCGCCGCGCTATACGGTATCGCGCCCGCTACCGTAATGGAAATCGTGCATTTTGACCCCGCACACGCGATAAAAATAACCATCGAACGCCCCGTGCATTCGGGCGACCTGCGGGAAACAGACGTATACGGCGCACAGCAACACGCGCCGCTAATGGCGTTTTCCTTCGACCTGCCTGCGGAGATAAGCCCATGTTAAAGAAAACTTTCATGCAAGAATTTATGCTTTCCACGGTATATCTCGCCCCGCGCGGCAACGACCGCATGATGATTTTGGGCGAGGAAATTACCCAGCGTCACCTAAGCATCAACGACCGTTTAATCGGGATTGTAGGCGATGCGGGTTCCGGCAAGTCGTCCCTTATCAAGGGCATGTTCCCGGGGCTTGAGCTTTCCAACCACGACGACGGCATTAACCCTGCAAAAATTATGCAAATCCGCGACCCCATCGACGCGATGGAAACGGCAGGCACCTTCCACATCGACATGCGCTTCCAAACCGCTTTCGTACAAATGCATGAAATTGTCACCTTCGTGCGCACTGCCCTCACCCGCCAGCGCCGTATTATCGTGGAGCATTTTGACCTGCTTTACCCGCATTTGGATATGAATGCGGAAATTCTGGTAGGCATTGGCGAGGAAATCATCATCGCCCGTCCCACGGTTTTTGGTCCGCTTCCGCTGGATATTCACAGCATCGTGTACCCCTCCGCGAAGTATCGCAAAATGGCGCACACCGCAGAGGACATCACCATGCTTGTCATTCAAAAAGAATACGGAATGCCCCGCAACTGGGACAATGCCGACGTGCGCAAGGGCTTTGTTATGGTCTTCAACAACCCGCCCAACGTAAGCGCGCCCGAGCTAAACGCGCTGGAAGCCCGCGTGCGCGAAATTATCGAAGCCGACCTACCCGTAAGCTATGTAAACGAAGAATTTATCAAAATCGGCGACGACCATATAAAATGCGCAGGTCCGCGCATCCATTGCCGTTCCACGGGCGAAATCGAAAACTTCCGCCTAATGAAGGAAATCTACCCCGACCCGCTGCGCGGCGTGTATCTGCTGGTAGGCTTAGTCGGCGAACACAGCGGGCTGAGTTTAAGCAATTTAAATAAATTAAGCGCATTTTAAGGGGTTGCAGTTTTAATCTTTCCGCCCCTTCACATAAAAAAAACCAGTCCGTGCATAATAACGTTATCATTACAAAAGGACGGATATTATGCGAAGAATCATACAAGCCATCGCCGCTGTATTTGCAACATCTACGTATGCGCTGTCGGGCGGGGGTGCAATAAACATAGCACCCGCAACGCCGCTCTGGACGGCATACGCCGAAACAGCCGCCGAAAACGCCCAACCACTGGCACAGGAGGCAAAACGTGAAGCCCCGCCAACGCCGCCGCCCGCGCGGCTATTTGTTTCGGCGGAAGGGCGTTACGCCATACAGCAGGGTTGGCTGGCGGGGGCGGATTATCAGGAAAATAAAATAGCCACCCACGGGGAAGCGGTGGCGATGATTATGCAAATTGCTTCGCTATACAATGAAGACATCACCTTTTTCGGCGAATTTGATGCAGATACACCCCTAACGCGGGAAGCATTTACTCATTATCTGCGCCTCGTCTTTCACAATCTGCCCGAAGAAGGCGTACTGGATTTAGACGCAAACGGCGAATTTAACCCCGAAAAGGAAGTCACATGGGTAGAAATGGCACGCGCGGCGTATCGCCTGCGGGGGCTAAACCCGCATTATGTAGGGGAATAGCTACGACACAAATAACTTCCGCACTTCTTCCGCAGTCAACAAATTAATAAAGCTCCCGCCTTCGGTAATCATGCTGTCGATAAGCCCGCGTTTTTTATCTTGCAGCGCCATGATTTTCTCTTCTATAGAATCCTTTGCCACGATATTAAACACCTGCACGGCATTTTTTTGCCCGTAGCGATGGGCGCGGTCGCTGGCTTGGTCCATTACCGAGGGGTTCCACCATGGGTCGTAGTGGATAACTACGTCTGCGCCTGTAAGGTTTAAGCCTGTACCGCCCGCCTTTAGGGAAATGAGGAAAATGTCCTTCTCCCCCTCATTAAAGCGGGTGGTCATTTCCATGCGTTCCTTAGCTTTGGTTGCGCCGTCCAGATAGAAATAAGTGACCTTGCCTTCCTCGTCCAGCTTTTTACGCAGCATATCAAGCATTCCCGTAAATTGAGAGAAGAAAAGCACCCTATGCCCCGAATCAAGGGCAATTTGCAGCGTTTCCAATGCCAATTCAAACTTGCCGCTTCCACCCTCGTAATCTTCCATGAACAGCGAAGGGTGGCAGCAAATTTGCCGTAGGCGCGTGAGTTGCGCCAGCACGCGCATACGATTGTCGGCAAAGGCATCGCGCTGCATAATATCGTCCAGTGCGCCCAGCGCTTCCAAGAGATGCGCTTGGTAAATGCGGTGTTGCTCGTCGGTAAGCTCGGCAGGCAATGTAGTTTCCGTTTTTTCGGGCAGCTCGGTAAGCACATTTTCCTTCACGCGGCGCAGTACAAAGGGGGCAATTTGCGCACGCAATTGCGCCGCTTTTGCAGGGTCGTTATTTTGCACAATGGGTATTTCATACAATCGCTGAAACTTGCCCACCGTATACAAATAGCCGGGCATAATAAAATCAAAAATGCTCCACAATTCCGAAAGGTTATTTTCAATGGGCGTACCCGTAAGCGCAAAACGCGTTTGCCCCGTAAGGGATTTTATGCTCTTAGATGCTTGTGTGGACGGATTTTTAATGTTTTGCGCCTCGTCAGCGATGATATAGGTAAACTGTAACGGCTCATAGAATTCTACGTCCCGTTTTAACATATCGTAGGTGGTAATAAACACGTCCACATCTTTATTGTCCAGCAGTTCGCGCCGCTTTTCGGGGAAGCCCGATATTACCTGTGTGCGTATTTCCGGCGCAAAGCGCGCAAGCTCATTTTCCCAGTTAAATAATAGCGATGTAGGTGCCACTACTAACGACGGGTGCTTACGCCCCTTGCGTTCGCTTTCCAACAGCGCAATGACTTGCAGCGTTTTGCCCAAGCCCATATCGTCGGCTAAAATACCGCCAAAGCCGTAGTGTGTCAGCGTTTTTAGCCAGTAATAACCCGTTTTCTGATAGCCGCGTAAAATACTCGTTAAATTGCGCGGCGTGCGGAAGCCAAGATTCGCATTATTTTTGAAGTCGCCGACCAGCTTTTCGAAATTGCGGTCGCGGGTGTGTACGGCGGCAAAGGTTTCGTCCTGCATCAATTCATCTACATACAGCGCACGGTACGCGGGCAGAGACAAATTCGCGCCTTTAATGTCCTTGCGGGTTGCGTCCAGCGCGTCTAATAATTGCAAGGGTGCCGCGGTATTTTTATCCTCCAGCGAAAGAAAGCGCCCGTCCTTTAAGCGAAAGAATTTCTTCTTGGTACGGTACGCTTCCAACGCTTCCACCAAATCGGAAAGGGTGTACCCCATATCGTCCATGGTGATGTTCAGCAAATTGCCCGAAAGGCGAATCCCAAGCTGTGCCATGGGGGGGCGGCGCGTTTTCTTGGTCAAATCTGCGCTAATATACACCTCTGCCAGCTTGCGCAGGCTATCCAAACCACCCGAGCTGCCGTACAGGAAGGCATAAATCATATCGTTTCCGCGTAAGCGGTATGTGCCGTCATTGTCCTCAAAACCGTAGGCAACCAACGTGCGCTTTACGGTATATTCCGCAATCAAATCGCGGGAAAGGTCGTCTACCTGTTCAGCGGCGGCATCTCCGTAGAAGAACGCAGGACGCGCCATAATATCCATACTGTCCGATTCAAAGTACAAGCGTGCCGACATAGGCAAATTATTACGCTCGGGCGGCGTGCCCGTGGTTTTTTGCACCAGCCCCATTTGCGTAAGCTTGGGCAAAATAATGGAAAGGAAGCGTTGTTCCTCGGGTCCTTCAAATAGAATCTCGTGCTTGGGTGTGGCGCTAAGCGCTTCTAACAGGCGGGTTATTACCGCGCCTTCTGCCGCGGGCAAGCGAAGCAGTTGGTTTTCCACAAATAAATAATACCCAACGCGCCCTGCAATGGCACGGAAGGACGGGAATTCTGCCTTCATTGTCGTGCCGCTTTCGTCGTGGGTAATTTCAACACGTATGGGGGGCTTGCCTGTGCGAATGCGGATAATTTCCTGCAAATCACCGCCGCCTTGCAGGGATTTGTTTTCGCACATATTAAAAAACTCATCAATATTTCTTTGATTGATAGGCACTTCACGTGCGCCGGCTAATGGGCGGCGCGTAAACTGGAATTGCTTGCTTAAACGCTTGCCCATTTCGGTATACAAAAATTCTTCCGCCATTACAAAATCAAGGAGTTTTTGCCCGTCGGCGTCAAACTGGTTGCGCCTGTGCGTAAAGGCAAAGCCCTGCCCGTAGGTCACGGTTTCCTCCCGCTTGCAGCTTTCCACAAAAAGCGCGATGTTTTTAATTACATACATGCGCCCAAGCCCAATGGTTAGGGTTATATACGCACCCCGCGGCTCCAGGTGAAGCACAGGAAGCAATTTAATTTGCGGACCGGCTTGTGTTAACGGCAGTGCAAGCTGGGTGTCTATGCTATCAAAGATTAAACTTTCTAACGTAGTGGCGAGGGCTACGCTGTGCTGTTTCATGGTTGCGGCGTTTAACAGCGGGGTGCGCCCCTCTATATGGGCAAAGAGTACCGCAACCACGTGCTTGCATGCGCCGCGCCATATGCTGTGGCTTTCACAGCTGCAGGTGTATTCTAACAGTGCTTCCTCGTCGTCTAATTTAAGCGTAACGTCGTAGTTTTTATAGTTGCCTTCCACACCAGAACGCACAACAGACCCACCCGCAGGGTCGGTCTGTGTTTTAAATGTGAGTAATTTGCCTTCACGAAAATAGCGCTCCCCACGTTCGTACACATCCGGATTAGAACTTAACTCAAGTATCGTACCTTGCGTAATAAGAATGGGTTCGCCTGTTGGGTTCATTTTTATAAAATGTGTGCGTCTACGATATCAACCAAATCAGCAATATCAGATTTGGCAACCTGCGCAGTGGCCTTTAACCGCTCGCCGATGGTACGCAGGTCGTCGGTAATAAGAGTAGAGAAAATAACCACGGGCAGGTCCTTCATCTTCTCGTCTTCACGGATAAGCTTTAACAGGCGGTGACCGTCCATAATCGGCATTTCGATATCGGTGATAACGATAGCAACGTGGTCGGTAATTTCGCCGCCCATGTTTTTGTAACGCACAAGGGTATCCCATGCTTCTTTGCCGTTGGGGGTAGAGGTAATGTTTTGGTAGCCCACCTTATCCAACGATTCAAGCACAAGACGCTCCAAGGTTGGCGAGTCTTCCGCAAGCAGAATGGGTTTTTGCGATGTGGGGCGCGAGCCAAAGCGTTCTAACGAGCGTGTCATAATTGCGCCTTGGGGGTTAATATCCATTAATATTTTTTCAAAGTCGATAACGGTGATAAGGCGGTCTTCCACTTGTGCCACACCCGTTGCCATTCCCTCTTCCTCCCCGTAAATGGTGCGGTCGGGTTTTTCGATTTTAGAAAGGTCAACATTATCAATCGCCATAACGCCGTGTACATGGAACGCCGTTTTTATGTTGTTCATTTTGGTAATGATAAGAATGTCGCGCTCTTCGTCCTCCGAAGGGGGCAATCCCATGTAAGCCGCAAGGTTGATAACGGTCATCGTTTCCGTACGGGGGCGGAATATGCCTTCCACAAAGGGGTTAGAGTTAGGCATGGGCGTGATGGGGTACTGGCTGTACTTCATAATTTCATCTACCTTGGCTACGTTAATGCCAAAGTTGCCGCCTGCGACAATAAACTCCATAAGTTGAAGCTGCTGCCTGTTCTCAGGCCGTTCTTTATCGTTCTTCCGAATGTTGGCCATGTTATGCCTCCCGACTTAATATTGCGATGCGTATATGCCCTATTGTAACATGTGTTTGCATAATTACAACAGATTTTTGTGATTTTTTATCAGATATGATAAAGTGGGCACGATTCTATAGTATGACAACAAAACGAAAGAGTGCATTTTATTGATTTATACGATATACAGCGCACAGGAGATGGAAGATTTCGCATTTAGTTTTGCCGCCAACGTACAAGCGGGCGACGTGCTGTGCCTTGCGGGCGACTTGGGTGCGGGCAAAACCGTATTTACACGCGGCTTGGTACGCGGGCTACATTGCGGCGAAAGCGTAACCTCGCCTACCTTTGCGTTAATGCATATCTACGAAGGCGGGCGTTTGCCCGTGTATCATTACGATTTATACCGCCTTAACGGCGCATACGACCTGGAAAGCGTAGGCTGTGAAGAATACTTCAGCGCCGGCGGCGTATGCATATTGGAATGGCCGGAACGCGCAAACAACATTGTACCCGCAAACGCAACATGGATAACCATCAAAGCCGACTATGAAAAAGGGGAAAACTATCGGGAGGTATCTATCCATGAAAATACTGGCAATTGACACATCAAGCACGCAAGCGGGGGTTGCCGTGGTGCAAGAGGGCAATGTACTCGGCAAAATTATTATCACCGCAACCGCGCCTCGAGGGCATGGTTCGCCAAACCAATGGAAGCATTCCCAAGTGCTTATCCCCGCGGTGGAAAATCTGTTAGAGCAAACAAAAGTCACCCTTTTGGATATACATTGCATTGCATATACCTGCGGTCCCGGCTCGTTTACCGGGTTGCGCATTGCGGCGGCGGCGGCACTGGGGCTTGCACACGGTGCAAAAATTCCCGTGGTGCAAGTTCCTACATTAGATGCGATGGCATATGCTTATATAGCGGCAGGGCATAAAAAAGTAGTTCCCATGCTGGACGCACGGCGCGGGCAAGTATACGCGGCGATATACGAAAACGGCAAACGCATTACCGATTACCTCGCCGCCCCCGCGGAAGAAGTGCTTTTAATGGCAGGGGACGCGCTGGTGATAAAAGACGCCGTTTGCCCCGCGGCGGTAGGCTTATGGGCGGGGGAAAATTTTGATAAAGCACGCCCAACGGGCGAATTGCTGTACGTTCGTGCGCCGCAAGCGGTACGGGAAATGGAGAAGAAAAAAGCGTGACCATTATCCCCGCAACGCCCGTCCATGTTCAAGCCATTTCCGACATCGAAAATGACAGCTACTCCACGCCATGGAGCTATGAAAATATTGCGGTAGCGGTATGCGACACAAACATGATAAATTACGCGGCGGTAAACCCCGACGGCACGCTTGCGGGTTACGCCTTCATGCGGCACAGCTTTGAAATTGGGCATATTGAAAACATCGCCGTTGCGCATAACCATCGCGGTAAGGGCATTGCATCACTTCTTATGGACACACTTTTCACACAGGCACAAAAACGTAGCATGGAAGGCATTACGCTGGAAGTGCGGCAGGGCAACCGCGCCGCAATGGCGCTGTACCATAAGTATGGCTTTAAGGTTGAGGGGTATCGGCGGGGATATTACAAAGACCCTACCGAAGATGCAGTAATTATGCGAAGCTGGAGGCTGTTATGACACCAAGAGAACTCTCGTGGCAAGAACTCAAATATTTCTGCACGGCGGGCGATGTAAAAAAATTCGCCAAAGCGGCAAGCAATAGTAAGGGAGATATTATCGGGCAAGACCGTGCCGCCAAGGCGCTTCATTTTGGCTTGCAAATGAAAAAGAGCGGCTATCACATTTATGTATGCGGTCAAACAGGCACGGGTCGCACCACCTTCGCGCGGGAATTTGCGGCAAAAAAAGCGGCAAAAGAACCCACCCCCCCCGACTTATGCTACGTCTATAACTTCGAAAACCCCAAATGCCCCAAGCTATTACGCCTGCCCGCAGGCACGGGGCGCAAATTGCGCGACGAGCTAAACGACCTAATGGGGCGCTTGGCTACAGAACTGCCAAAAACCTTTCAAGGACGCGAACACGAACAACGCAAAAACGACATTATCCGCGTACTCGCCAACAAACGGGACGAGATTATCAAGGATATGACCGAAGAAGCGCATAAACAAAACTTCGGCGTAAAAAATACCAACAGCGGCATATATTTTATGCCCATCGTAGACGGCGAGGTAATTAGCGAAGAGCAGTTTGACTCGCTTACCGACGCACAGCGCGAAGGCATTTCCGCCAATTCCGAAGCCATTCAAAAACGTGCCGCCGAGGTTATGCGCACGATTAAAGACCACGAAAAAAACACAAAAAAAGACGTAGACGAATTAGAATACGCCATGGGCTTATTCACCGTTGGGCGTTACATGAACGATATTATCGAACACTTTGCCCACGAGCCGTCATTGCTGGAATATCTGCACGCGGTAAAAGAAGATATTCTGGAAAACCTGGAAGAATTTATCAGCGAAGACAGCGAGGAAGAAACCGACGCAATGGCTGCCCTTGTGCCTTGGTATAACAAAAAATCCAGCGAGGATATTCTTACAAAATATAAAGTAAATTTGCTCACCGATAATACCGACCAAAAAGGCGCACCCGTAATCGTGGACTATAACCCGGCTTATACGCACCTCGTGGGGGAAGTGGAATACGACAACGAATTCGGCAATTTTTCCACCGATTTTATGAAGATAAAGCCCGGCTTACTGCACCGCGCAAACGGGGGCTATCTCATTTTACAAGCACAGGATATTTTCGGCAGTCCCCATGCGTGGGAGGCGCTTCGCCGCGCCCTTGTCACTAAGCAAATCATCACCGAACCCCTGCGCGAGTACAACACAGGGGTTGCCGTTTCCGGGATAAAGCCCGAGGCAATTCCGCTGGATATTAAGGTAATTATCATCGGCGGGGATTATTATTACCGTGTACTTTTTGCATATGACGATTACTTCGAAAAGCTATTTAAAATCCGTGTAGATTTTGACTACGAGATGCGCATTAACGACGCAAACCGCGCAGAATTGGTGCGCTTTATCCAAAAAGGCGCAAAAATCCCATTCACAGACGAAGCCATCGCCGTTATTATCGAATTTGCCACCCGTTTGGCAGAGCGACAAGACCGCCTAACCACCAAATTTAGCCGTTTAAATGACCTGCTGAGCGAAGCCACCGCCCTTGCTCAAGCCGATAAAGCCAAAAAAGTGGCGGCTAAACACGTGCGCGCCGCCATCAAGCAATGGGAATACCGCAATAACCTGTACGAAGAAAAGCTGATGGAGCGCATGGAAGAGGATACGATAATGATATCCACCACAGGCGCAAAAGTGGGGCAAATTAACGGACTGGCCGTACTGGATACGGGGGATTATGCCTTCGCAACGCCGTCACGCATTACCGCCACCGCCTATATGGGTAAGTCGGGCATTGTTAATATTGAAAAAGAAGCCAACCTTTCGGGCGAGATACATGACAAGGGCGTGCAAGTCCTTATCGGCTACCTTGGGCAAACCTACGCACAAGACTTTGCGCTATCCCTCTCCTGCCGCATTTGTTTTGAGCAAAATTACGGCGGGGTAGACGGCGACAGCGCTTCTTCCACCGAGCTTTATGTAATCCTTTCCGCCTTATCAAACATTCCTATCCGTCAAGATATTGCCGTAACGGGCAGCATTAACCAACACGGCGAAATACAGCCCATCGGCGGCGCTACCTATAAAATCGAAGGCTTTTATGACCTATGCAAAGCCCGCGGCCTAACGGGAACCCAGGGGGTAATTATCCCCGCCCGCAACGTCCGCGACCTGGTACTCAAGGACGAAGTCGTGCAAGCCGTAAAGGACGGCAAGTTTCACATCTACCCAATTACCCACGTAAACGAAGGCATAGAAATTTTGCTAAACACCCCCGCAGGGGGGGCGGTGCTTTCGCCCGATAACGCGAAAACACTGGCAAATTTGTACCCCCACGATACCGTACATGGCAAGGTGTACAGGAAGTTGCGGGCGTATCACCGGAGATTGTCAAAGGGTGAATAATAAACTGATTCGGTCGTAAATATTGTTTAATCTGCGTTGATGGCTACAGCAGCCATCAACTCTTCTTGAAGTTGTAACAAATAGGGGATGCGATAATGCAACTCCGTAGCGCAAAATATCAAGTCTGCTATCTGTACACGGTATCTTATCGTATCCGGGTTAAATTCAACGGCAACACCATCCCTCATCAGAAATATGTTGTCGCTCATTACTATGCTGACAATTTATACTATAGCGAAATAGGACGCTATCTATTAAGGGTGTAAAGAACGCTGTGTAAAGAACTCCGCCACAAAATTGTGGTAAAATAGTTTTACTGACTGATGACAAAATCAAAGTGCGCACTTATGTGCCACATGAATGTGGTAGGTGCGAAAAACTTATCTATTATGCGAAGGGAAGATTATTCATGTCTGAAAAGAAGAAATACGCTACCATCGAGGAAGCAATAAACGATTTGCTCGAAAGTGAAAACAAAGCAAACGCATTGAATCTTGCTGCATATCTAAATGAAAACAATATGCCACCCAACATGGCTAATTGGGGGAAAGTGCAGTATAACAACGAATACAACATCGGCAGAATGACTGTTGAAGAAAAGGGCAAATGGTGTTTCGAGGTGTTTTCGTCGCTTCATTATTACGCCGTAGATGGTTATGTTGATGACGACGCAGATTTCGTTAAAGCCGTGCATGAGCGTGTTAATATTTGCGAAGCCCCTTGTCATGACCAATGTTGGCGAGCAAAAGATGTGAATGTGTTTGGGAAAGAGTTCAAAAGCGTGTGTTCCCAACACTCAGGTGAGTTTGTGAATCCTACTGTAACTGAGATAGGCTACATTAAAAAGTTAATCGAATACCGCAAAAAAGAAAAGCCCTACATTCAACAATACCACTCGTACAACTAAACATAGCGAATAAACATCGGTGGCGTTATATCCACCCTTCACAGCTTACATCCTAACTCGCTACAGTATGCCAGTATAAAGCCCGCGCATTTTCGCGCGGGCTTTGGTTTATTGTATTAATCCTTTAACCTTACCTTTAATTCTCCCTATTTTCTACATTGCAGCAGCTGCAGGTCCCTGCTTCGCAGCAGTTTTCCTTTTCTGCTTTGTCCAGCGATTCGTGAATGGTGCAAGCCAGCTCGTCTAAGGCGGCGGCGGCTTTTTCCAGTGCGGATTGGCTGGCTTTTTTAATTTTAGGTTCTACATTCTTGTACATTTCTTTTGCTTTTTCGCCTACATCTTTGGCAAAACAGGTAACGTCGTTAGCAAAACGTTGAAATTTTTCCTCCACCTGTTCGCGTTGCTCACGGTCAAACATGCGACCTCTGCCCAGCGACTCCAGTAGCTGGGCGGCTTCCTGTGCATTAATTTTTCCGTTTTCAAGCATGTCAAGTACGCGCATTTTTTCACTCATTGTATTGCCTCCTTTTTATTTGTTTGTTACAACAATTACGTGAAACAACATTAAAAGTTTACGCCCGCTACACCTGCGGCAATTGAATCATACGTATACGGCTGGGGCTTGCGTGGTCAATCCCGTATAATACGCCGTCGTGCGCCCAAATATAAGTAAGCCAGTAAGAGGTATCCAACGTAATTTGGTCGCCCAAACGCACATGTATTGCACGGGGCTGTAAACGCCCGGGTTCGGTAAACATCAGCCAATCCGCATCAAAGGTAAAGTGGTAGGCGTTAATATTATTCCAGCTGTACGTGGGCTCGCCCTCTGCGGTAACGCCGCGTACATGCCCCTGCTCGGTATTAAAAAATACCGCTTCAAGATGCCGGTTGTAAAACAAGGTTTGCCCTGCATTGGTAGCAAGGTGGCGCAAACGGGTTGGCGCTTCGGGGTGGCTGGTAAATACATTAAACAACCCATCAGGATCGCCCGAAAGTAAGAAGAGCCGTTCGCCGTCTGTAGTTGCACCGTGTATAGGCATGGTAAGAATAAGCCGCTCGTCCATCGTGTTTAAGTTTATACGGTATAGATAATTATTATTGTCATAATTTGCGTAAAATAATTCGTCCCCTACAATTACCATATGCATAGCGGTATTGTCGCTGATGCGGGTAAGGTTCCGACTTGTACCGTATACATTTGCGCGGTAAATCGCATTATTCGAAAGCCCGTCAACAAAGAAAAGGTAGCTGTCCCCGTCCTCCTCGCGCCATGTGCTGATAAAAGAGGGCAGCACGTTGTCTATAAAAAGCACTTCCTCATCGGTGGTAACAACGCCCGGCATTTGCAACGCGCGTTCCGCAACGCGGCGCCGCGCAAGCACAGGTCGCCCCCAATCCGAGCGGTAAAACAAAAAGACATCATAAAAATGGAACGAACCGCCAATCGTATCGCCCGTATTTCGAGGGTGGGTTAGCGCAACCTTTGTAAAATCATTTTCGGGCGGGGTAATGGAAGCATCAGCAAACCATTGCGGGCTTGCCCAGCGCGAGCCTGCGCGATACGCAAGAATACCGCCGTATACCATGCCCACAAGCGCCACCGCGACCAAAACAAACAGCACACGCGAAGCAATATTCATCACACGCGTAGACATGGCACTCCCCGAAGAAGAAGTCGCCCCTGCTTCCAAGTCCAGTTCATATTTAATTTTTTTGTGGAAGTCGTCTATCGAGCCGTATAAAAGCTCCGCGCCGGAAAGCGCTTCCGTAAGTATCGCCTCTAGCCTTGGCGGGATTGTTACTTCATAATCCGCTACATTGGGCTTATCCTTTGTATACGTATGTCCCGTAATTAGTTTAAAATACAGCCGCGCAAGTTCAACAATGCTTGGGTTAAAGTTCAAATCCCATGAGAACGTCGCGTCCAGCATCAGCTCCCGCTGGGGGTTTACGCGCAGGTCTTTTATCGAAAACGTAAAAACAACCCCCTGCGCTTGCGCTTGCCCAAGGGAAAGCAACAGCGGGCGTATAAATTGAAACGCTTCCACGTATTCCATTTTTTGGTTTTGCATATAATTTTCTACGGTGGTAAAACTGCATTGGCGACGTACAACATAGGCGGTATTATTATTATCCAACACGCCTTCAATCGGGAGAATTGCGCCCTTTATCTCGTTCATTGCGTTGGCACGTTTGCGGAAGGAGTTTAACTCGTCCTCAAACTCTTTGGTAAACCGTTCCGATATTTTTAACGTACCATTGGGCTGGCGGTCCGCCATATACGTAGGATAAAATTCCGTAGCAACAAACTGCGCGCGCCCCGCCCCGCTGGCTTGGTAATGCGTTAAATAACTGTCACGCACCAATACCGATTCCAGCATATACGGTTCAAGTTGAATATCCAATGCCATTGATTTTCACCTCATGGGGTGATTATAGCATAAATTTACCCCGCAACGTAACCATAAAAAATCTGTTACTATAAGCAGGAGGCAAAAAATGTTAGACGACGATAAAATAATTGACCTATATTTTTCGCGTATGGAAATAGCAATTGCCGAAACGCGTAAAAAATACGGCGGGCGTCTATTTACGGTGGCGCGTAATATTTTATTTAATAAAGAAGACGCCGAGGAATGCGTAAACGACACATTAATGAAGGCATGGCAGCACATTCCGCCCAAACGACCGGAAATGCTGGGCGCATATTTGTCAAAAATTGTGCGCAATTTGTCGATTAACGCATTACAAGCGAAAAAAGCCGCCAAGCGCGGCGGGGACGAGGTGAACCTATTGCTGGGCGAACTAACGGAATGCATTGCATCACCGCACACGCCGGAAAATACCCACGAAGCCAACGAGGTAACAAACGCATTAAACATGTTTTTAGCAAAGCAAGAAAAAACCGCCCGCGTTGCCTTTGTTCTGCGCTATTTCCACGGCGAAAGCATTAACAACATCTGTACGCGCTTTAACATGGGCGAAAGCAAGGTCAAATCCATCTTATTTCGCACACGCAAAAAACTGCGCACACATCTGGAAAAAGAAGGGATAGCGATATGAATCTATTCATAGCCATTGGCGATATCTACGATATTTTCATAGAAGAAGCCGAAACCGCCAACATTGCCGAAGAATCGGTACGCCGCCGCAAACGCCGTAACACCACTGCCGCCGCACTTGCAACGGCGAGCGCGCTGGGCATTGCCGCCTTTGCGGTGTGGCGTAAAAAAACAAAACAAAAACGCCTGGCAAGCTAATTGCAAGGCGTTTTTTGCGCAAAATTATTCAATTTCGCGGCATCTGGGCAGAGAAGGATTTGAACCTTCGAAAGCTGAGCTAGCGGAGTTACAGTCCGACCCCTTTGGCCACTTGGGTATCTGCCCGAAGCGGGGTAGATTGTACCACATCACGCGCTTACGCGCAAGCATATTCCTCGTTTAAACGTTCCGGCGGTATTTCAAAGGCATTTATCCACGATTGATAACAATCCACGCACAAATCTATCGAATGCGCCTCCCCGTCAAAAGGCGAATGGTAGCCCCATTCTTTGGAAAGGGATACATAATCTTGCATATATCCGCACGCATTTCTTCCCACTTCGCGCCCGCAAGCGTTGCAACGCACATCTGCCAATTGTTTGCTTACCACTGTTTTTTCGGTGTAAAATTTCATCCCGGCGCCCCCTTTTTATACGAACCTTACAAGCCCGCATTCCCTTCGCATTCGTACATTATATTATATGTTACGCAAAATTTTTGTACACAGGTAATTACTTCTAAAACCTACGGCTCGTCCAATCCTTGCGTTACGCGGCACTTGTTCCATTATATTCCATACGAAAAACAAATATTACTCCCGCACGCCCAAAATTGAAAATCCTACCCGCAGCACGGCATTTCCTTCATTAAATTCCATATGTACAGCCTGTTTATACACAGGCGCAATGCCCAGCATTCCAAGAAAGTGCAAGACCGCATACACGCACCCTTCGTACACGCCGTGGGCTTGCAAAAGCATAAAATCCTCACCGCCCGCCGCTTCCCCCGCATTAAAAGAAAGCACGTCTATGCCCAAACCATATGTATCGGCAAGACCGGCAACCGCCGCCAGCACATCCACCAGCTCCTCTTGCTTCACAATTACAAAGCCTGCCATTTCCTCAAGAAGCGCAACATTCGCATCAAACGCTGCCTCATACCGCGCATACGCAGAAAGCTGCCGCTCCTGCATCGCCACCACATCCCGCACTCGCCCCACCGACTGCACCGCAGGTCGGATAAACATCGCGGAAAAAATGGCAATAATAAGAATATTGACCAATATGTAATAACCTATGATGCGTTTCATGAAAAACCCCTAAAGATTAAAAGATTCGCCTTCGGTGCCCGCTTTTTAAAAAAGCGGGGCAAAAAATTTAACGTTGCGCTTGTTATGTTATTTAACCTAAAAATCTAAAACCCGCGCAGATGCGCGGGTTTTAAAATTAAGATGCACTACCGTGCGAGTCCACGGTCTTGCACTTAATCTCTTGACCTTAAATCAGCTCCAGCAACACCATAGGTGCACCATCGCCGCGGCGCATACCCAGCTTTACCATGCGGGTATAGCCGCCGTTGCGACCTGCAAAACGGTTGCCCCATTTTTCAAACATCATACCCGCCATGTCGACGGATTTGGTTTCGCTGCGCATCTTGCGCTTGTCTGCAGGGGTCTGGGTTACGGGATAGAGTACGCTTAACATCCTGCGGCGTGCTACTAGGCGGGAAGGATTATCCTTTTTAATTTCGCGTTCAACTTCGTTGAATACGGTTACTTTCTTACCATTTTCCACCGTTTTTACGCGCTTACCGTCCTTATCCTTTTGGGGAACCTTGGCGGTTACGGTTTCGGTGGTGTAATTGTCCTTCTCTTTTACGGCAAGGGTAATAAGCTTTTCGGCAACGCGGCGTACTTCCTTTGCACGCGTTTCCGTGGTGGTAACTTTGCCGTGGTATAATAACTGCGTAGCAAGCGTGCGCAGCATTGCTTTGCGCTGGCTAGAAGTACGCCCCAACTTTCTGTAACCTGCCATGTTAATCTCTCCTTATTCCTCAGAAGGCGTAAGGGCAAGCCCCAAATCCGCCATCTTCTTTAACACTTCTTCCAAGGACTTACGCCCAAGGTTTCGTACCTTCATCATATCCTCTTCGGTTTTGCCCGAAAGGTCTTGCACCGTATTAATGCCCGCGCGCTTTAAGCAGTTATACGAACGCACGGAAAGGTCCAGTTCCTCGATGGTCATCTCAAGCATTTTTGCTTTAAGCCCGCTCTCGCGCGTTACCAGCACATCGCCCGTAATCGAACTGTCCGACAAATCATCAAACAGCTTGAAGTGACCAACCAAAATGCGTGCGCCTAAGCAAACCGCATCATGCGGGGAAATGGTACCGTTAGTCCATACTTCCATTGTTAGTTTGTCGTAGTCGGTTACGTCGCCCACACGGGTAGAATCTACGGAAAAGTTTACCTTACGCACAGGCGTGTAAATCGAGTCAACGGGAATTACCCCAATAGCGTGGTTTGCGGTTTTGTTTTTATCCGCACCCGTATAGCCATGCCCGCGGCGTATGGTCATTTCAATGTTTAATTTTGCGTCGTCGCCGTCAAGCGTGGCGATAAGCATATCGGGGTTAAGCACTTCCACATCGGCGTCAAACTTAATGTCCTTCGCCAATACTTCGCATGTGCCGCTTGCGGCAATATGCGCGATTTTGGGGTCGTTGCCGTCCCCGTGATAACGCAGTGCAAGCCCTTTAAGATTAAGAATAATTTCGGTTAAATCTTCTTTTACGCCCGGCAAATGGCTAAATTCATGCAATACGCCCTCTACCCGAATATTGGTAACAGCCGCACCCGGCAAACTGGAAAGTAACACCCTGCGAAGGGAATTACCCAGCGTTGTGCCAAAACCGCGTTCCAACTGGTCTACTATGAAGCGGCCATATACGCCGCCCTTGGCTTCCGCCATTTCAATACGAGGCTTCTCAATTTCCAGCACGCGCAACCCTCCCTATTTCGAGTACAATTCGACGATATACGTTTCCTTAACGGGTATCGTAATATGCTCACGGGTGGGCAATGCTGCAACCACGCCGCGCAATTGTTCTGCTTCACGGGTTAGCCAGTCGGGAATCGGACGGCCATTGGTCATATCCAACACTTCTTTAAAACGGTCAAGGGACTTAGACTTATCGCGTACAGCAATAACATCGCCCACTTTTACTTGGTAAGAAGGAATATTTACCCGCTTGCCATTTACCGTGATTAAATTATGGCGCACAATTTGACGCGCCTCCGTGCGGGAACGCCCATACCCAAGACGGAAAACTACGTTATCCAAACGCAGTTCCAGCAAGCGAAGCAGGTTTTCACCCGTTACGCCTGGTATGTTGCGCGCTATTTCAAAATATTTGCGGAATTGCTTTTCCAACACGCCATAAATACGCTTCGCTTTTTGCTTCTCGCGAAGTTGCTGACCGTATTCGCTCAGCTTTTTGGGGCGGGCATTACCATGCTGCCCCGGCGGGGTTGGGCGTTTTGCCACAGGGCAAGAATTTTTCACACACTTCTCGCCTTTAAGGAATAATTTTTCGCCCTCTCTGCGGCAACGACGGCACACAGGACCTGTATATCTTGCCATAACTCAAACTCTCCTTCTTTTCGGCGGTCTGCAACCGTTGTGGGGTACGGGGGTTACGTCTTTAATAAGCGTAACCTCCAAACCCGCCGCTTGCAACGCGCGAATTGCCGCTTCACGACCGCTTCCCGGACCGTTTACGTACACTTCTACCATTTTCAAACCATACTCTTTTGCGGCGGCGGCAGCGGTATCGGCTGCCATTTGCGCCGCATACGGGGTAGACTTGCGGCTACCACGGAAGTTTAACGCCCCCGCGCTCGACCAGCTAAGTGCATTACCCGAAGCATCGGTAATAGTAACAATGGTATTGTTAAAGGATGATTGAATATGGGCTTGGCCGCGGTCAACAAATTTTCTGTCGCGCCTTCTGCGGGTAGCCGCCCGCCGTACTTGTTTTTTAGGCATGTAAGTCCTCCATTTTAAACATTACGTTTTACTTCTTCTTATTTGCAACCGTTCTGGCTTTGCCTTTACGGGTACGGGCATTGGTACGGGTACGCTGTCCGCGCACGGGCAAACTTTTACGGTGGCGAATGCCGCGGTAACAACCAATTTCCACCAGCCGCTTAATGTTTAGCGCAACTTCACGGCGAAGGTCACCCTCTACCATTTGCGTTTTTTCAATTACGCCGCGCAAGCGAATTACTTCGTCATCCGTTAAATCGCGTACGCGTGTACCCAACGTAACCTTTGCTTCCGCCATAATGCGCAAAGCACTGGGTCGTCCAATACCGAAGATATAAGTCAGACCAATTTCAGCCTTCTTTTCTCTGGGCAAGTCAACGCCTGCAATACGTGCCATTTTACAACCTCCTAAAATCGTTTGCCTTGTTGCCAAGTTAAAACTTAACCTTGTCTTTGTTTATGCCTCGGGTTATCGCATATTACCCGAATGGCGCGCTTGCGCCGAATAATTTTACATTTTTCGCAAATCGGTTTTACCGATGGTCTTACCTTCATAGAAAACACTCCTCATTACAAATGCAAGCATTTGCATTTACTTGTCACGCCAAACGATACGACCTTTAGTCAAATCGTACGGCGACATTTCTATCAGCACCTTATCGCCGGGAATGATGCGAATAAAATTCATCCGCAACTTGCCAGATATGTGCGCAAGAATGGTATGTCCATTTTCCAGTTTCACTTGAAACATGGCATTTGGCAGTTTTTCAACAACCCTACCTTCGACTTCTATTACATCATCTTTTGCCAAGGGGGCTTACCTCCTCTCCCAGCATTTTGCGTATGTCCGCATCCTGCAAGCCTCGGGGGCCTACGCTTGTTAAATCCACATTGCAGTTAGTGGGTTGTACATGCATAGCTTTTTTCTTTTTGGGTTTGGAAAGGGTGCGCGTATAACCATCAACTAACGTTAACCAAATGGCATTCGTTTGTTTATCGGGTTCAACGGAAAGTACAATCATGTACCGCCCCTTATCCCGCCCCTTCTTGCTAATCACAATCTGTCCCGCGCTCATAGGGTTAAAATGTCAGGTTCGCCGTCGGTAATCAGCACAGTGTTTTCATAGTGGGCAGAAAACTTGCCGTCTTTTGTTACCACGGTCCATGTATCCATATGCGTATCCAACTCGTCTGTCCCCACATTTATCATGGGTTCGATGGCTAGCGTCATACCTTTCTGCAACCGCGGTCCGCGGTTTTTTTGCCTCGTGTGGGGGATAGACGGGTCCTCATGCACAACGCGCCCTATCCCATGCCCGCACCAATCTTTTACTACGAAAAAACCATTGCCTATAGCATAATCCTCAATTGCCGCGCCAATTTCGTGCAGGTGGCACCCCGCGCGGGCAACCTTCATTGCTTCAAAAAAACTTTGCCGGGTTACTTCCAGCAAACGCTGATGCCTCTCCGAAATCGTGCCCACTGCGTGGGTACGCGCCGCATCTCCATGGAAACGCTTCACACAAACGCCGATATCAATACTCACAATATCGCCGTTTTTTAGCTTTCGTAAACCAGGAACTCCATGGATAACCTGTTCATTTACGCTGGTGCATATCGCGGCGGGGAAGCCCCGATACCCCAAAAACGATGGCGTTGCACCCTGTGATTCTATGAACCTTATCGCAATCTCATTCAATTCCCCCGTAGTAATACCGGGGCGAATATGCGTAGCAAGCAGGTCGTGTGTGTCGCGGCAAATCCTTCCGGCCTGCCGCATAATAGAGATTTGCTCGTCGTTTTTTATAAATATCCCCATGCTTGCCTAGCTAAGAAAACCCTTGTAATGGCGCATGAGCAACTGGCTCTCCAACTGCTTGACAAATTCTAACGCTACACCAATTACGATTAGAATAGTAGTCCCGCCAAAACCAATGGGTACGGCGGTAAACCAGTCGAGCAAAATAGGGGTAAGTGCAATCAGCGCATAGAAGCATGAACCTATCCAGCTTAACCGCTTAACCGTAGCCGCGATATAATCGCTGGTGGGCTTGCCGGGGCGAATACCCGGGATAAAGCCGCCGTTCTTCTTCATATTTTCCGCCATTTCCACAGGATTCACCGCAAAGGATGTGTAGAAATGGGTGAAGGCAAAAATGAGTACCATATACATCAGCACACCAAATGGGTGTATGGGAAGCGCAGCGCCTTGGTCGGTAAAGTTTAACCACCGTACCACCGTACCCAGCCCTTCGTTGCCGAAAAAGCCATGTATCTGTGCGGGGAAGTGCATAATCGAAACGGCAAAAATGATGGGAAGTACGCCTGCGATGTTTACTTTCAATGGAATGTGGCTTTGGCTTTTTACACCCGTACCGCTACGCCCGCCAGCGGCGGCACGCGCATTTTGCACGGGAATGCGCCGTTCACCCTCATGCACCAACACAACAAACGCGATAATAAATGCGAATACCAGCAACACAACCACCAATTGCAACGCGCCCATAAACACACCCGTTGCCGGGTCGGTTGCCATGCCCCACAAGCCTAAAATTCCGTTGGGCAAACCCGCCAAAATATTAGCAAAAATCAAAAACGATGCACCACTGCCAATTCCTTTTTCTGTTAGCAACTCCGCCAACCACATAATAAAAATTGTACCCGTTGTCATTGCCACAGTAGCAGTGACATACACCAGCATATTCTGGTGTTCGAGGCGGAACATGTTCCACCCATCGCCTACGCCGGGCGGCCAGTTCGTGTACGAAAACACTGTACCCGCCGCCTGCAGTACCGCAAAGCCTACCGCCAAATAACGCGTAATTTGACCAATTTTTTTACGTCCATCTTCCCCGTCTTTTTGCATTTGCGAAATTGCGGGAATCGCATACGTAAGCAACTGCATGATAATCGAAGCGGTAATGTAAGGCGCAATACCCATAGCAAATACCGAGAAATGCCCGCCGCCCATAATCAGCGAGATAAACGTCGCACCTTGAGTTGCGGCTTGCCCCTCCGCGGGGAAGCGCCACAGATACAAGCTATCTAAATCAATACCCGGCAACGGCACAACCGAACCGATACGATAAATAAACAGCAACAAGAAGATGAAAAGCAACTTCCTGCGTATATCCGTAACACGCCAAGCATTTATAAAAATTTTAAACAATTAAACTCACGCCTTTTTCACGTAACGGGAAACTACTTCCGCTTTCCCGCCCGCGGCATTAATTTTTTCTTCGGCAGACTTGCTAAACAGGTTTACCTTTACCGTTAATTTCTTTTTCAAATCGCCGTTGCCCAGAATCTTTACCCCATCACGCGGGTTAGAAACAAGACCTTTTTGTTTAAGCGCCGTAATATCAACCACTGCGCCGTCATCAAAAACATTTAACAACGATACGTTAATTGCTACAATTTCTTTCGTATTACGGCAACTAAAGCCGCGCTTGGGTAAACGGCGATACAAAGGCATTTGTCCGCCTTCAAAGCCCACCTTGCCACCGCTGCCCGAACGAGAACGCTGCCCTTTATGACCGCGCCCCGATGTTTTACCGTTACCGGAGCCATGTCCGCGCCCACGACGCCAATCTCTCGTGGTTGACCCTTCAGCGGGTTTGGTTTCTCCCAATCTCATGCGGATGCCTCCTTCTTCGTTTTCTTAGGTGCAGCGGGTTTTACCTCTTTTTTTACTGCGGGCTTGGCAGGTTTTGCTTCCGCTTTTGCCTTTGCAGGTTTTTCGGCAGCAGGTTTAACCGCCGACTTCGCCGTAGGTGCGGATTTTGCTGCCTTTACAGGTTTAGCCGCCGCTTTTGTTTCTGCGCTTTCTTCCACTTTTAACAGATACTTGATTTGATGCAACATGCCGCGAATGGCAGGGTTGTCTTTTTGTATAACAGAAGCACCCAGCTTACGCAAGCCCAATGCTTGCACTGTAAGCCTGTGCTTGGGTTTGCACCCAATAGGAGAGCGCACCAGCGTAATTTTTAAATCAGCCATTACCCTGTACCTCCTCAACCGATTTTCCGCGCAAACGTGCCACTTCGGAAGGGGTTTTCATACGTGCAAGCCCTTCCAATGTTGCTTTAACCACGTTGTGCTTGTTATTAGAACCAATAGACTTAGTAACGATATTGCGGATACCCGCAAGCTCCAGCACGGCACGCATTGCGCCGCCTGCGATAATACCCGTACCTTCGGGAGCGGGGCGCATAAGCACCTTTGCCGCACCAAAATGCCCCATAATTTCATGGTACAGGCTTGCGTTTTCGTTCGATTCGAAGAACATCATATTCTTCTTCGCGTCTTCTTTCCCTTTGCGAATTGCTTCGGGAATTTCATTCGCTTTACCCAAACCTGCACCTACGTGACCGTTTTCATCGCCTACGATTACTAACGCGGCAAAACGGAACACACGACCGCCTTTAACTACACGAGTTACGCGGTTAATAGCTACTACGCGGTCTTTAAGGTCTAAACTGTTTGCGTCTATTTTTTTCATATTTTTCTCCTTCGATGAAGTCTTTCACCGTTGCACGGATTAACTTCAACCTATCTACTTCCAGTGTGTAAAAGCTAGAACTTTAACCCAGCTTCGCGAGCGGCATCTGCAAGTGCTTTTACCCTGCCATGGTATACATACCCCGCGCGGTCAAATACTACGTCTTCAATGCCTTTTGCCATGGCTTTTTTCGCTACGCTTAAACCCACGGCTTTCGCGGCATCTAAATTAGATTTAGAATCAAGCTTAGCCTCTTTCACTAACGATGCATCCATGGTAGAAGCGCTCGCAAGTGTATGCCCTGCAACATCATCTATCACTTGCGCATAGATGTATTTGTTAGATTTGAACACCGACAAACGCGGGCGAGCCGCTGTGCCAGATAAATGACGGCGCATTTTATGGTGCCGTTTACGCCGCGCGACCGCGCGAGAAGGTTTGTTTATCATTGTGCGCCTCCCTATTTCTTACCGGATTTACCGGCTTTGCGCCTAATGCGCTCGGTTTCATATTTAATCCCTTTCCCTTTGAAGGGTTCGGGGGGTCTTTTAAAACGAATATTCGCAGCGTACTGACCCACCTTTTCCTTGTCAATACCCGTGATAATGATTTTGTTTTGCCCATCGCAAACGGACTCAACCCCTGCGGGGTCTTCCATCACAACGGGATGCGAGTAACCCAGCGTAAGCGTTAGTTTATTGCCTTGCTTTGCCGCACGATAACCTGTACCGTTAATTTCCAAACGTTTTTCATACCCTTGTGTAACGCCAACCACCATATTGTTGATGAGCGTGCGCGTAAGCCCATGCAGGGCTTTGTTCCGTTTTAAATCATTGGGGCGCGTAATTACTAACTGCCCGTCTTCCTGTGCGATGTTCATGCTTTCGGAAAGTTTGCGCGTAAGCGTACCCTTGGGACCTGTTACCTTTAACGTGTTATCTTCCGACAGTTCAATTTTAACGCCTGCGGGTATAGCAACGGGGAGTTTTCCAATCCGTGACATGGTCTGCACCACCTTTCATATTTTTTTAATGCACTTCATTCACCGCAAGCGATGCGGATGCGTTCTAATGTTTTACCAAACGTAAGCGATAACCTCGCCGCCAACGCCCTGTGTACGTGCTTCGCGGTCGGTTAAAATACCCTTGTTGGTTGAAACAATGGCACAGCCCAAACCATTAAGCACCCTTGGCAGGTCCTCGCAACTGGCATATACGCGCAACCCTGGTTTAGAAATACGCTTAATACCCGCAATTACTTTCTCATGCTTGGTCCGACCGTATTTTAACGTAATACGCATGGTTTGCTTTACGCCATCCTTTAATATTTCATAACCTTTGAGGTATCCCTCTCGCACTAAAATATTGGCGATATCCACCTTCATTTTAGACGACGGAACTTCAACGATTGTATGCCTGGCCGATGTTGCATTACGGATTCTGGTGAGCATATCCGCGATAGGGTCTGATAACATGTTAGCCCCTCCTATTCAATGAATTCCTTATTAGGTTTGCTAGTTTCGCTTCGCGAAAAAGCACTACCAACTAGCCTTACGCACTCCTGGGATTTGCCCTTTATAGGCCAATTCGCGGAAGCAAATACGGCAAATACCGTATTTACGTAACGTTGCGTGAGGGCGACCGCAAATATTACAACGGTTATAAGCCCGAACGGCGAACTTGGGGGTTTTTCTTGATTTTAATACTAACGCTTTCTTAGCCATGTGTGCCTCCCGACGTTTTAGCTTCTGATGAAGGGCATTCCAAACAAGGAAAGCAATTCACGTGCTTCCTCATCGGTATTTGCGGTGGTAACAAAAACAACTTCCATTCCGCGCAGCTTGTCAATTTTATCAAACGAAATTTCGGGGAAGATAAGCTGCTCTTTAATGCCGAGCGTATAATTTCCGCGCCCGTCAAATGCATCGGGGCTTACGCCGCGAAAGTCACGCACACGGGGAATGGAAACATTAATTAGACGGTCTACAAAGCTGTACATCTTTGCGCCACGCAGGGTCACTTTACAGCCGACAGGCATACCCGCACGCAATTTAAACGCAGAAATGGACTTTTTTGCTTTTGTTACAACGGGCTTTTGCCCGGTGATAACAGCCATATCGTTGGTAGCATGTTCAATAACCTTGGCGTTTTCCTTTGCTTCGCCCAAGCCCATGTTTACAACGACCTTTTCGATACGGGGTACGGCTAATTTATTTTTATAGCCGAACTTCTTCATCATGCCATCAACAATTTCTTTATTGTACTGCTCTTTTAAGCGGCTCATAAAAATCCTCCGTTTTAATCAATAACTTCGCCGGTGGATTTGGCGATGCGTTGTTTTTTTACAACCCGCTTGCCGTTTTCCTCGGTCACTTCAACTTTATAACCCAAGCGGGTGGGCTTGCCCTTGTGCAAATACATTACATTGGAAGCGTGAATCGGCGCTTCACGGCGGGTAATACCGCCTTGTTGATTGGCGCGGTTGGGTTTTTGATGCTTAGTTTGCATATTTAACCCTTCTACCACCACGCGCCCGTGTGAACGGTCAACCTTTAAGATTTTACCCGTGCGCGTAATTTCTTTGCCGGCGATAACTTGTACCATGTCGCCGCGCTTTAATCTGATTTTATAGTCAATTTTAGGGGTTGGTAGTTTTGCCATAATTACAGCACCTCCGGCGCAAGGGAAATGATGCGGGTGAACTGCTTTTCACGTAATTCTCTTGCCACAGGACCAAAGATACGCGTACCCCGCGGGGTTAAGTCTTCTTTAATAATTACGGCGGCGTTTTCATCAAAGCGGATGGAAGAACCATCGGGGCGGTTAAGCCCTTTTACGGTGCGAACGATTACCGCACGCACAACTTCGCCTTTTTTTACTACACCACCCGGGTTGGCGTCTTTTACTGAGGCAACAATGATGTCACCCACATTACCGTAACGCCGCTTACTTCCGCCAAGCACACGAATGCACATAAGTTCCTTTGCACCCGAATTATCTGCGGCGTTTAGGCGTGTTTGTTGTTGTATCATGGTTGCTCCTCCTACTTCGCCTTCTCGAGAATATTTACAAGACGCCAGCGCTTTTCCTTGGAGAGGGGGCGTGTCTCCATAACCCGCACTCTATCGCCAACACCGCAGGTATTTTCCTCGTCGTGGGCTTTTAACTTGTAGGTACGCTTAACAATTTTGCCAATTACAGGATGGCGTACGCGATTTTCTACGGCCACTACGATGGTTTTGTCCATTTTATCGCTTACCACGCGACCGACACGGGTCTTACGCAGGTTGCGTTCGCTTTGCGTTGTTTGCATGTGCTACCTCCCACCCTTAGCCGACGCAAGTCGGTTGCGTTTTGCTTTCCTGCACGCGCGCGTAGGTTGCTCGCCGTTTGACCACCCGCGTTTTGAAATTGCCGTAAGGATACGAGCAATGTTTTTGCGCACTTCGTTGATGCGCGCCGTGTTATCTAATTGGTTTGTCGCGTTTTGGAAGCGCAGGTTAAACAATTCTTTCTTTGTGTTCACCAATTCAACATTTAGCTCTTCCACGGATTTATCGTCAAGGGATTTTAAGAATTTCGTTGATTTCATTTACATACCCTCCTTACGAGCTTGAAGCCATTGCTTTGGCGGCTTCGGCTTCGGTCTCGGCGGCTTGCGCCGCTTTTTGCTCTGCCTTGGAGATGATTTTGCATTTAATGGGTAACTTATAAGCAGCGAGCTTCATTGCTTTGCGGCAAACTTCGTCGTCTGCCCCAGCAATTTCGAACATGACGCGCCCCGGCTTTACAACGGCCACCCAATATTCGGGCGAACCTTTACCAGAACCCATCCGCGTTTCCGCAGGTTTTTGCGTTACGGGTTTATCGGGGAAAATTTTAATCCACACTTTACCGCCGCGCTTCATGGTACGGTTCATAACGATACGCGCCGCTTCAATTTGGTTAGCGGTTATCCAGCAAGGTTCTGTTGCCACTAAACCATATTCACCATAGGTGATAGTGTTACCGCGCAGCGCCTTTCCGGTCATTCTGCCGCGGAATTGTTTGCGTCTTTTTACCCTTTTTGGCATCAGCATATTCGCTTGCTCCTTCCCTTCTACCTGGCGCTTGACCCGGAAGGACTTCGCCTTTGTAAATCCATGTTTTTACACCAATCTTACCGTACGCGGTGTTCGCCTCGGCAAAACCGTAGTCTATTTCCGCACGCAATGTTTGCAGTGGAATTGTACCTTCGTGATAATGTTCATCTCTTGCAATTTCCGCGCCGCCCAGGCGACCTGCCACCGCGGTTTTAATCCCTTTCGCTCCCATTTTCATGGTGCGCGTCATGGCCTGCTTCATTGCACGGCGGTAGGTTACGCGGTTTTCAAGGTCTTTTGCAATGGTTTCCGCCACAAGTTGAGAATTTAGCTCGGGGCGTTTAATTTCTTGAATGGCAACGTCTGCTTTTTGCTCGGTCATTTTTTGGATTTCTGCCGTCAAATCAGCGATGGCTTGCCCATTGCGCCCAATGATTACACCCGGCGAAGCGGTGTGAATAATCACCTTAATATTCGACGTAGTCCGCTTTATTTCGATGCGTGAAATTTTTGCCGCATAGAGCTTGTCTTTGATATATTTGCGCAACTTATGGTCTTCCAACAGAAACTTAGCAAAGTCTTTTTCCGCATACCATACAGAGTCCCATTCTTTGGTTATCCCAAGGCGTAAGCCGTGGGGATTTACTTTTTGACCCATGCGTTAACTCCCCTTTTTCTCATTAAGAATAATCGTGATGTGACTTGTTTTTTTGTTGATGCGGTATGCGCGACCTTTTGCACGAGGCTGAATACGCTTCATCGTAGGGCCTTGGTTGGCAATCACCTCTTCAACAAACAGCTCATCGGGGTCCATGGAATGGTTTTCCTGCGCGTTTGCCACAGCGGATTTTAACACTTTAGCAGCAAGATACGCGCCGTAACGCGGGTTGTACTTTAAAATAGCTTCCGCAACTTGCACGGGCTTACCCTTAATTTGCTCAAGCACAATGCGTGCCTTTGTGTCGGAAATGCGGGCGAACATGTGGTGCGCGTGCGGACGCTTCTCGCGATTTTCCTTGTTCCGTTCAGCCTTATACTGGCTGCGTGAACCTTTTGCCATGATATAGGCCTCCTTTACTTAACGCGAGAGCGTTTTTCTGCGTCTTTGCCGTGCCCGCGATAGGTGCGGGTGGAAGCAAATTCACCTAACTTATGACCTACCATATCTTCGGTTACATACACAGGTACGTGTTTGCGCCCGTCATGTACCGCAATAGTTAAGCCAATCATTTCGGGGAAAATCGTAGAGCGGCGTGACCATGTTTTGATAACGGCTTTGGTTGACTGATTCGCCATTGCGTCTACTTTTTTCAATAGGTGGGCATCTGCGAAAGGCCCTTTCTTTAATGAACGTCCCATGCCGATAACCTCCTACTTCTTGCCGCGCTTGCGCACGATATATTTGTTGGTTTGTTTGTTTTTCTTACGGGTTTTGTAACCGAGTGCGGGCTTGCCCCAAGGGGTAGAAGGCGATGGGCGTCCAATGGGGGCACGTCCTTCACCACCACCATGGGGGTGGTCGTTGGGGTTCATAACCGAACCACGCACTGTGGGACGAATACCCATGTGACGCTTTTTACCCGCTTTACCAATGTTGATAAGTTCGTGGTCCAAATTGCCGATTTGACCAACGGTAGCGCGGCAATTTACGGGCACAAGACGCATTTCCCCGGAAGGAAGGCGAACGGTTGCGTATTTTTCATCTTTCGCCATAAGCTGTGCTACGTTGCCCGCCGAGCGAACCAATTGCCCGCCGCGCCCCAGCTTCATTTCGATATTGTGAATTTCTGTACCCACGGGGATGCTCTTCATGGGCAACGCATTACCCGCGCGTACCTCTGCCTCTTCGCCACTCATTAGGCTGTCGCCTACTTTTACGCCGTTGGGGGAAAGGATGTAGCGCTTTTCACCGTCGGCATAGAATAACAGAGCTATATTGGCGGTACGGTTGGGGTCGTATTCAATGGCGGCAACCCGAGCGGGTACACCGTCCTTATTACGCTTAAAGTCGATAATGCGGTATTTAATTTTTGCCCCGCCGCCCCTGTGGCGTACCGTAATTTTACCTTGGTCGTTGCGCCCCGAATATTTCTTGAGGTGAACGGTCAGGCTCTTCTCCGGCGTTGACCTTGTGATTTCCGCGAAGTCGGAAACCGTCATCTGCCTTTGGGAAGGGGTAATTGGTCTATAGCGCTTTACACCCATGATGGATTCTCCTAACGTTTATTCCCTACATGCCTTGGAATACTTCAATTTCTTTACTGCCTGGGGCGAGAGTTACAATCGCCTTTTTGCGCTTTACAGTTGCGCCCGGCGCAAAGCCTCGGCGCTGTTTTCTTTTGGGTTTGCAATTCATCGTATTTACCGAGCCTACTTTTGTGCCGGAGAATAATTTTTCTACGGCGTCTTTGATTTGCGTTTTAGTGGCCTCGGGGTGTACATAAAAGGAGTAAGCGGGGCGCACGTTTTTGTCTGTCCCCGGGTCTTTACCCGCCTCTAAACGCTTTTGCTTATCGTCGTCCAAGCCATGCTCCATAAATGCCATGCTTTTCTCGGTCATTAATGGTTTTAGAAGGACGTCATAATACTCCAGCTTTGCCATTACGCGTACACCTCCTGCATTTGCTCTACAGCTTCCTTGGTGACAACGAAGCTGTCGTATTTAAGGATATCATATACATTAATCGTATTTACGCCTGCGGTTTTAATATCGGGAATATTGCGGGCAGAAAGCATTACATTCGTGTTACTGCCGCTCATTACGAAAAGCGCGTTGGGCGTGTCCAACTTTTCACATACATTAACCATGGCTTTGGTTTTAACTTCCGAAAGGTTAATGCTGTCCAGAACCACCAGCTTGTCCCGCTTTACTTTATCGGTTAAAGCGGATTTAAGCGCTAAACGCTTTTGCTTTTTATTTAATTTGATGGAAAAGTCGCGTGGCTTTGGCGCAAAAACTACACCGCCGCCCGTCCATTGCGGTGAACGGATAGAACCTTGGCGTGCGCGCCCTGTGCCCTTTTGCCTCCAAGGCTTGCGCCCGCCGCCACGCACTTCTGCGCGAGCTTTGGTGGACTTTGTGCCTTGGCGACGATTGGCAAGATATTGCACAACCGCCATGTGTACGGCGTGGTCGTTTACCTCAACGCCGAAGATGGCATCGCTTAACTCGATTGAGCCAACGGTTTTGCCTTCGATATTTTTAACAGGTACTGTTGCCATAATGGTTTACTCCTTTACCGTGCTTTTTACCATTAAGAGCGCACCTTTGATACCCGGCACTGCGCCCTTAATGAGCAGGAGATTTTTTTCCGCATCGGCACATACCACTTCAAGGTTTTGTACCGTAATTTTCTTTGCCCCCATGTGACCGGGCATTTTTTTGCCCTTGCGCACTTTACCCGGAGTCGTACCCGGACCCATAGAACCCAAGCCCCTATGGTATTTTGAACCATGCGTCATAGGTCCGCGGGTTTGTCCGTGGCGCTTAATTGCGCCTTGAAAACCTTTACCTTTCGAGATACCGCTAATATCCACTTGGTCACCTGCGGCAAAGGTGTCGGCTTTAATTTCAGCGCCCACTTCAAGTGCGTCGCAATTGTTAAGGCGGAATTCTTTCAACACCTTATTCAACGAAGCACCGCTACCTAAATGCGCTTCGAAGTGACCACTCACGGCTTTGTTGATTTGCTTAGGCTTGCCTTCGCCAAAACCAACTTGCACTGCGGTGTAGCCGTCCTTCTCTTTGGTCTTTTTTTGCACAACCTTGCAAGGACCCGCCTCAAGCACGGTAACGGGTATCACCGTACCGTTTTCGGTGAAGATTTGGGTCATGCCCAGTTTTTTTGCTAATATCGCTTTTTCCATGTCGCACCTCTACTTAAGTTACTGTTCATGTTACTTTTACGGTAATGCTTACGCCGTCGGGCAGGTCCAGCCTTGTTAATGCGTCAACGGTTTTTTGCGTGGGCATAAGGATGTCGATTAACCGCTTGTGGGTGCGCATTTCGAATTGCTCGCGAGAGTCTTTATATTTATGGACGGCGCGAAGAATGGTGACAACCTCTTTACGGGTGGGGAGGGGTATCGGCCCCGAGATGGCAGCGCCCGTACGCTTTGCCGTTTCGATGATTTGCGCCACACTCTGGTCTATCAGTTTGTGGTCGTAAGCCTTCAAATTAATCCGTATTTTTTGGCTTGGCATGGTGAACCTCCGTTATTTACACGCAACCGGGCGTGTCGTGCTGCGCGGACATTTTCTTAGAATTTGGCCGACAAAGCGGGAGTATACAGCATGTCTTTACGGAATGCAACCCCTAATTTAAAAAAATTTTCATTGAAATAATTTGAACGGTGGGTTACCCTATATGAAATAGAACGAACGGGTAGGTGCATTGTGCCAGCGAACGCAGTAAATTACACAGGGTGCGCCGTTTTGGTATATACCGACGGTGGTGAGTACATACAGAAAAGTGACGTACATGAATTTGATAAGGATTCATACCGTTTAAAGCTATGCGGCGGCATACCCGAAACATTAGCCGAGGGTGACATATGCTCATTATTAATTTTAACCGAACCCGCCCCGCGTGAATACAAAGGACTGGTAGAAATTTTTGATTACGAGCGCGTACTTTTGTTGCACCGCGGTCGTACAAAGGAGGCGCGCCTAACCAACCGATTCAAGGTTAATTTCCCCGCGCGCATCATATCATTAATAAGACAGGACGAAATATACGAGTTGCATACCCCCGTGGAAGCACGCGTAGTAAACATAAGCCGCAGCGGGGTACGCATTTCCACCCACGGCAATGCATTGCGTTCCAACGACCGCATACAATTAAAAATTCAAGTAGACGACAGCGAAAAAAAATTGACCGCCATTGTCACCAATAAAATAGATACCGATGAAAACGTTGCCGAATACGGTTGCGGCTTGGTGGTGGAAAAGAAATGAACGAATTAACGTTGATTCCTGTTTTACTGGAAACATTAAAACCGGGAACGCTTGCGCCGGACGATGTATACTCGCATAATTCCAGCCAAATGCTTATTAAGTGCGGCACATTAATTGACGAAAGAACTTTGGAGCGGGTAAAAAATTTAAACGATGGAAAGAAAACCGTTTTCCTGGCAGGGCTGCCCCCTGCGCCCACCGCGTTACCGCAGGCAGAAATGGAAGAACGCCGCAAAACACTGGAAAAAGAAACGGGCTACGACGCACTTACCCACGAAACGGTGGATTTGCTTTCCGAAATTTCCACCAGCAAAAGTATTGAACGCAAGCAATTGCTAAAGGTGACGCACAGTTTAGCAGACCGTATAAACGAGGCAAATTCGTCGGTTATATTGTCACTGGTAAACGCGCTTGCACCCGTAGATGAATATTTACAACGGCATTGCATTAACACGGCATTTCTGAACGGGTTAATGGGAACATGGATGGGACTAAAGCAGGAAGAAATTACGCGGCTTGCCTTAATCGGCTTGCTGCACGACTGCGGAAAGGCACTCATGCCGCCCAGCATTTTAAATGAATACCGTCGGCTAACGGTAACAGAATTTGAAGTAATAAAAACCCACCCAATGCGCAGTTATGAATTACTTGCCAATTTCCCGGAAGACATTCGCATGGCGGCGCGCGGGCATCACGAAAAAATGAACGGCAGAGGCTATCCCGACAATTTAAAAGGCAAGGATATTCCCTACGAATCCCGCGTTACTACCATTTCGGATATATACGATGCACTGGTCGCACAGCGCGCATATAAAGAACCACGCAGCCCGTTCAGCGTACTTGCACTGTTAAAGCGCGTAGCAGGGGACGAACTTGACCCCGCACTGGTCGATATTTTTTTAGAAAACATGCCGAAAGAGCTGGTAGGCAAACAGGTTGTACTTTCCAACGGAACGGTTGCGTTTGTGCGTTCGGTAGATATGGAAGACATGGAATACCCCGTTGTGGTACAATACGGCAACGAAATAAAAACCAGCGAAAGTTTGCATTGCACCTCAATGTACTAGGTATCAGCAGGAAGGAAGACGCATATGTTAAACCCCGTAGACATGATGAATGGCATAAAAAACAATATTTTAAGCCGCATTCCCAATGGAGAAATGTTCATAAATCGCCCGCAAGGAGTGAGCGAAACGCCTTCGCTGGAAGAAGTGACACAACAAGCCGAAGCGGCGGGCATTTCTACCCCGTTTGTTGATTTATTGCGCCAGTTTGGCGAAACTTCTGTTTCCAACGCCGATGCAAAGGAAGAAACACTGGACGACAGAATTAACCGCGAAATTCTCCTTGCCGCCGAGCGCCATAATTTAGACCCCGAGTTTATACGTGCCGTTATCCGCGCGGAAAGTAATTTCCGCCCCGATGTAGTATCCAGCGCGGGCGCAATGGGGCTTATGCAACTCATGCCCGGTACGGCCGCTTCCCTTGGCGTAACCGACCCGTTTGATATTGCGCAAAATATTGACGGCGGAAGCCGCTACCTGCGCAGAATGCTTGACCTGTTTAACGGCGACACCCAGCTTGCCCTTGCCGCTTACAACGCGGGCGCGGGCGCGGTACAGCGCCACGGTGGCATTCCCCCCTTCCGCGAAACGCAAACCTTTGTACCCCGCGTACATGGCTTTTGGGAAGAAAACCTGCTAAACCAATACCGTGCATCATCCCGATTTGGTTCATAATTTGGGCTGCATTTAAAAAATGTTATTGACAGGCTTTACGCCGTTGTGGTATCTTCCACTTCGGCGTTTTTTTGCGCCGTCGTATGAATTGCTGCTGTAGCTCAAATGGTAGAGCGCGTCCTTGGTAAGGCGTAATATCAGCCTTGTGTGGGTGACAGCAAATGTTAAAGTTTTGACAGCAATTTCAGTTCCAAATGAGTAAGGCATACCGCCAAACCCAGTTAAAATCAACATCCGCTCTCATAACTCAGGGGTAGAGTACCTCCTTGGTAAGGAGGAAGTCGGCAGTTCAAATCTGCTTGAGAGCTTAGGGTTTTCCCCGCTAGAACCCCCTAAAATTATCGGCGTTGCTGTCAAAATTGCTGTCAATTTTAGAGGGTCGGGTTGTCCGTCAGACTGTCGAAGAGTCTGGCGGATTTTTCTTTGTCAGACCTTTAAACGCTCCATCCAGGGTGCGGGCGGTTTGTTTGTAAACTTCATCGTCAACGACATGGGAATACAGGTCGAGGGTCGTACTTACACGGGTATGCCCCATGAGGTTGGCTACTATTTTGGGGTTCTCCCGTTGCTCCAGCAGGATGGTCGCGTAGGTGTGTCTGAAGGTATATAAAGAAATTTTTTCATTTTGCAACCCGTGACGCTTTTTAAACCGTTCCAAGTTACTACGCAAGCCGGAGTATGTCCTCATTTCCCCGGTGGTGGTGTTTGGAAAAACAAATGCACTGTGGATGTCGTTGGCTTTACAGTAATGCTTCCATTCTTGGAGAGCTTCGACAACGGCATCCGGCATTACAATGGTGCGGACACTTTTGGGTGTTTTGGTCTTGCCTATCTTCACACCCTTTGATATTACGTTGCCTTCACTATCAAATTCGCGGGTACGGTTTACGGCCTGTTTAACCGAAATGGACTTGTTTTCGATGTTGATGTTTTCCCACACCAGCGCAATTAGTTCTTGCGGCCTAAGCCCGGTGAGCGTGAATGTAATTATGATGGGCTTTAAAATGGGATTCTCCATCACCTGAGCCATCACATTTTCGCGTATCTCCGGGCGCAAAGCCTTACCGCTTTTCTCGCTACTACTCTTACCGCCTGCCTTGCGAACGACAACATCTTCCACCGGGTTGGATGTAACATAGTTCTGCTTCATGGCGTATTTGAAGAAGTTGTTAAGCAAATATTTCATCTTCCCAATGAAGTCAGCAGAAAGCCCTGTCTTGGTCTTTGCGTTAAAAAACCGCTGTAATCGCTTGGTGTCCACGTCTTTAATGTCGAACTTCCCAAACTCCGGGAACAGGTGATTCCGCATCATCATGCGTCGATGTTCTTCTGTAACACTGGCAAGCCCCGGGGCTATGAAGATGTCGAACCATTCTTTGCACAATATTTGAAAGCCTGTGTCGTCCCGTGCGGAAACATTGGTGTACCCCTTTACATAGACTTCGTTGGTCTTTTCAGCAACCTTGGCGGCCACCTCATTACGGGTTTTTCCGTATACGGTGGTGCGTATGGGTCTGCCGTCCGTTTTGTAACCTGTGATGACTGCTCCGGCCCAGCGTCCGTCTTTACGTTGGTAAATTGAGCCTTCGTTATTACCACGGCGGCCCGCCTTGCTTTTTGATTTTTTTATTTGCTGTGGCATTATTGCATCCTCCTAAAATGCCTCGCCACGAAGTTTATCTGTAGTAAACAGTATAACTTCGTAGCTTTAGGCATGTCAACGGACTTGGGTGGTCTTTATGCGTACATATCGCTGTCTTTCAGCGACCATAATGCGAAGGCTATTACGCTTACGACCTTACGGTTTCCGACTTCGATTGTTGGGAAGGCGGTGTTGTTGATGAGTTGGCGGGCGTTGTTTTTGCCGATGCCCATGATGGAAACAAGGTCGTCACAGCTTAGGTAGTCCTTTCCATACTTCTCGGAAAGCCGCCTGGCTTCCAGGGCGGCGGCTACGCCAAATTCGGAGCTTATATTACAAACGTCTCGCATGGCATTCATTGACCCGCACCCCCTTGCTTCGCACACTTTGTATTGAGAGCTTCTTGGATTTGTTCTACGGTATAACCATGTTTGTCGAACAAGCCTAGAACCTCTTCCGACAAGTCCTCGTAACAAGTTACAAGTACATCTCTCGGTTGTTTGGCAAATTTGTCTGTAATAATCCCCATCACATAGAGAGTGTCAATGATTTTGCTTGCACGCTTCCCAACTCGGAAATGTTGCTGTATAAGATGAGTGGAAGTTTTCTGGTGTTGTATGACCCAAAAGATAATTGCGGTCAATTCCTTATCCGCCGTATCTACAACAAGTTCATCAACAACTACCCCATCAGCAACGATGGGCAGATGCAGCGTTTCGGGTTTCCTTATTTCCAATTTCTCAATATCATCATAACCTGAAGGGGTGGTATGGAGTATTTGTTCTATTTCTTCATCTGTTACCCACGAACCTTGAAGGTGCATGATTTTGCCATCTGACTTGAAAAGCATAGCCCCTTTCTCTTCCAGCTTTTCAGCCCCGGGAACGCCCAGTGCCGCAGATGAATTGTGGTGTTTCGCGCATCTAAAAGCAATTCGGGACTCAATCAAGTTCACATTGACCTTGGTTGTTTTCAATGTAGGGTTATGAGAGGCGAGAACCAGAATAATTTTGGCTTTACGTCCCTTGCGTATGAGACTGTCGAGCGCAGAAGCGAATCTTGTTGCATCTTCCTTCTCGGTAATATTTGAAATCGTGTCATCAAACTCGTCTATTACGCAGACGAGGAACGGCAGGCTTTGGCAAGCATCTTCCCCAATCTCGTCCCTGTGATTCATTTCNGCGACAAGAGATTCCAAAACGACAATACCNGTCTGTACATCNTTCACAATTGGGTGGTATAGGTGTAGGGCATTGTGAAAGGCAGACAAGCTACCAGACCCGATTTCAAACACAATCAGCCTAACAGTTTCTACATGGCACCCTGTAAGTATGCTAAGTATTAAACATTTTAGGGCAACACTTTTACCCGAGCCGCTTGGCCCAACTATCATCATATGAAATTGCTTCGCTAGGTCAGCAGTGTAAATATTCCCTGTAATATCGTATCCTAGGGCGAGCGGTATCGCCATATCACTTTCTGAAAATAAGGAGTTGCGGAGTATTTTCAACAGCTTATTCTCCTTAACCTTATATTCAGAGACAGCCAAACGAATTGATACATCGTCTCTATACGCATAGAAGAGGGGCAGACCTAGTGCGACTTGAATGTCCTCTGCCCTATCTATAATCTGACCTACCTTGGCTCCCTTCGAGGGCTTTATTGTAAAAATATATCGCTTCAAATGGGGGATAACAGTGCATTCTGTCACCTTGATTCGGACGTTGTGGTGCTGGTAATGCGCTTTGATTGCACGTTCTATCTTTTTCGCATCTTTAATGTAGTTGCTCATGTGTAAGCTCCCTTCATAATATGTGGCGTTTGTTCGTCCGTTCGTTTTGTTTTGAAATACAGTCCCGGTCTACGAAAAATTACAAAATTCTGCCGGGAATCAAGAGTCTGTAAGACAAACGGAATGACGGAAGAACGTTGATTGGGCAGTTAATACCCCGTAGCGAAGTCGCTACGGGGCGAGACTTCAAGAGTTTTACTGTACTGAAACTACATTCAACATCTTTGATTTTTCACCTGCTGAGCCAAGCTTGTTGATGGCATACAGCTTCGCGATGCCAGAAACTAGGTCAATGGCTTCATTGGCAGACTTTTCTATGAGCCTATACTTGAAATCGTATTCCGACATCTTTTGGCGGGACTGTTTTGATTTCTTTTTACCCTTTTTCTTACCTACGCCGTTAATCTCAAGTAGGTACGCAAGAGCCGCTGCTTGGTTCTTCTTAGCTTTCTTGTCTTTCTTACCTTTTTTCTTTTTGGACTTGCGTTTCTTTTTCGAGCCGTCTGCGCTGCCAAACAGCCTGTGTATTTCGGCCAATTGATTAGCTGATAAGCTTGTGTTCGCGTCTGAAGCCTCGGGTAGAATGGTGTACTTTCCGTCACTACTCATAAAAATCCCTCCTGCATCCCCTACTTTTGGGGGGCGTTAATTTAGATTTGAACGCTTGCGCGTTCTCGTTGATATGGGCGCATCCTACAGGTATATAGCATTATTGAGCGTTGAGATAGCGTCCAGAGCATGGTATAATCGGAAGGGTCGTCACTTAAATAATGGAAGCCCTTACGGAAATCCTCTGCAAGAGAAATTCTATAATTGGCAAGGTATTTGATAAACGCTTTTTTGGCTTAATAAAGTATTCATAGGGTATTAAGGTATTTTAAAAATGGGGGAGTGAGAGCATGGCTAAAACAACATATCCTCGACTATGTGGCGGCACATTCGCAACTCTACTCATATGTGCCAGAAAACAGCCGGACATGTACCGCAAGCATATTCGCGATGGAAAGAGTACGCACAGAAAACAAGATTTAATCGCTGGGCTAATAAATATAAACAAGCCTTCCGCTTATAACAATCCAAAACTAGGCACCTCTAAAGATAAATCGTTTAAGTCATCGGCCTCAAAATATATAGTATGTAAATTAAATGGTTCAATATATTTACCCTTTACCGAGGGCCGCGTAGCGGATGAATTTGATAACTGTTTGAAAAACGTAGATGGATATGAGAGCGCATTAAATAACACTCAAACATTTATAGATGATTTTATTGCCGATGGCGATGAAAGAATTGAGCTTGCAGAACGACTGCTTGACCTAATCAATTCCGATGAAAGCATTGATGCTGGTGACGAATTCTACATGGGTCTTAATAGAGCAACAAAAAAATCCGAAATATGCAACCCAATTACCACTGAGCGCAGTATCTGTTTATCTGCATTTCTTCTGGGTGTATGGCACTTTGTTGTTACGAAGCGGAAATGTAACACCATTGGCAGAGACACTATTGTTAGTTGGCATAAAAATTCTGACGACGACGGCAAACTAGGGGAAGTTAGTCCACGCAAGTCAGGTATTGATTGGAATATAAAATTAACCGATACACCGACTTATATTAGTGGCGGTATAGACAATATGCTGGCAAATGAGAAGCATGATGCACCCATCAATGCTGCTCCGCGGGTGTCACTATGCCAAGAATTTGATTCCGCTATTTCTGAATTTGAATTTATTGAGTTTATCGAAAGTGAACCCTTTGAAGCCTTTACAATTAACACCGCAGTAGAAAAAGATGAATTAGATTCAAAATATATAGACTACAAAATGATGAGCCACGCACTGCCGGCGTTCGATGTAGATTATCGGGATGATTATTATTCGAGTCGTGATTTTCGCGATGATATTTTTCCCTATTCCGGCAAACTGTTATGTCCGAGCCTGTTGCCTAAGAGCGAGCATCTGGTCATACACATAAGAAAAGAAACGCTTCCTCAAATAGTCAGTCATCCGGCATATTACAGAGCTACTGAGTTCGTTGATAAATTAAGTCATTACAATAATCTTTTGAATCGGTACTTAGCCGATGTAGATGCCTTGCCTTCAGAGAGTATAAATGATATGCGTGAGCGACTAATGCCAGCACATTCAGAAATTAGGGAGTGCCGTGCAGAAGTATATTGGCTGTACAATGAACTCCGTGACAAGCTCCTCCGTTCTCCGAAATTCTAACCTACTTATGTATATATTCTAAACTTGATATAACACCATACAAGAACGCCCCTGCCGGACACAATCCGGCGGGGGCAGTTTGATTTTAGGAGGCTGTGAAACTATGTACCCGCACCGGGCGACACCGGGATAACGCCTCCGCGTACCCTACGTCCACTTACACATTCATCAACAGAAGCGTATACATTTTATGCCGCATAAAGTGTATGCGCTTTATGTTTTTAAACCGCCAAGCATTTTATGGTGCATAAAATGCACCGTTTTATGATTGGATTTATGTCATTCGACATTGCTATACTTTTACCGGAAAGGGGTGATTGCGGTGATTAAGATTGACTTCGACAACATCAGCGACGAAATTGTGTACGAAGCCTTTGCGGTGGACGGCAAGGAAGCCGAGGCACTAAGCGACAGCTACCTGGAGTTGTTCGAGCTTATCGGGCGCGATGCGATGCTCAAGCTTTTCACGCATTATCGTGGGGACAAGATAGACTGCCCGATGCGCCTATATCGCCCGGAATTTATTGCCGACCTTGCGAAGCACGAACCCGACAGACGCGAACGTGCCAAAATTGCGCGGGCAGGCGGATACTCGGCGCGGGTGATAGAGGGTCTACTAAGCAAACGACGAAAGGAAAACGAAGAAGACTAATAAGATACTATGGCCGCCCTTATAAAATTAGCGATGAGCAAATTTGAGAGGAGCGGTACACATGGCTCAATTGTATGGTTATGTTCGCGTTTCCACCAGGGAACAGAACGAAGAACGGCAGCTCGTTGCTATGCGGAACTTTGGCGTGATGGAGGATGGCATCTTCCTGGATAAGCAATCCGGCAAGGATTTCCAACGCAAGGCATACGGTCAACTGCTGGAAAAATTAAAGCCCGGTGACATTCTTGTTATCAAGAGCATCGACAGGCTTGGGAGGGACTACAGCGAGACGTTAGAGCAATGGCGGATTATAACAAAGGAAATACAAGCCGCAATTGTTGTTCTCGACATGCCCCTGTTGGACACCCGACAAACAGAACGCGACCTGACCGGGACGTTTATAGCAGACCTGGTTCTACAGATTCTCAGTTATGTAGCGCAACAGGAGCGGGAGTTTCTACGCCAACGCCAGGCCGAAGGCATTGAACTGGCGAAAGCCAATGGGGTTAAGTTTGGGAGGCGACCAATGGAACGCCCCGAGAATTTCCCCGAAGTCCATGCGTTATGGGAACGAAGAGAGATTTCTGCGCGGGAAGCCGGACGGTTGCTTGGGGTACACTACCAGACTTTCCAAGCATGGGTCAATCAACAACGTAATGATGAATAAGGTAGGGGTTAATCGTCAGGGAAATTCCTATCCCAAAAGGCCATATCTATGGCGGCCATAGTATCTAAGCCGTAACGCTCCCACTCAATAAATATGCGCTGTCGTCGGCACAGAATGCCAATTCCAGCGCACACGGACATTGTAACAGAAATTAGGGTTTCATTCAATATTGAATGTGAAGATTAACCCCTACGTTATTCTCACCAAACAATTCACGAAATAAGGAGGCACTAACCATGATTCCAATTTGGGATGAAATCAAGGGTGCATTTTCCGGTACAGAGAACAAACCGGACGAAACAACCAAGGCAATCTTAGACATTGAAAGCAAGAAAAAGGCCATTTCCCAAGCTTCTATGAATGAACAAAACGCTATAAAATCCAAGATTAGCGATGCGTACAGGAAGATTGGGGAAGCGTCTTACGCCTTGCACAAAGAAAGCAACTACGATATTGAAAAAATAACCGGCATGTTTGAAACAGTCACGGGTTATTTTCAAACACTGGAAGAAAACACTGCAAAGCTTAATGGGATTTTAAACCGATATGACGAGGAATTAAAAATCCTACGCCCTTCTCCACCGGAAGGACAGACCGCTTGTTCAAATTGTGGAACGGCATATATAGTGAGTGAAACCATTTTCTGTAGCGGTTGTGGAAATAAAGTATCGGAAGTCCATGCTGATGTTGCCGGTGCTGAGTCTACACCTCAGCCTGTATGCTCTAGCTGTACTGCGAAAATAATCCCCGGCGCGGTGTTTTGTGCCGGATGCGGGCATAAGGTATCTTAGTGTTTTAATACAACAAATTGAGTATATGGAGGCGGAAGTATGAACAAAACATTCTGTTCAAAGTGTGGAGCAAAATTAAATGAAGGTGGCCAGTTCTGCATTAAGTGCGGTGCCAAATGTGATAATGCAACAACGGGAAACGTAATCAACAATCCCGATTCACATGTACCTTCCACTGAGGTCGAAAACAAACCACAGACCTTATCAAGTAAACTTATAGGCGGCATAATAACTATCATAATTGTAGTGGCCGGAGCTTGGCTGATTAACAATGTGATTTTAGGCGGCGGTGGGAATCAGCCCATAAATGTTGTGCGGAACGGTTATTTTGAAGCGTTCCCAAATTTAAGCGTTGGCAGGGCGTTTAATAATTTTTACGCCGATGCTAACTGGTCGAGCTTTGAAGATGCGAGGGGCAATATGGTTAGATTCACCGGAAGTGCAGAGTGGATGGGTCAGCCTGCAACCTTCACATGGTATTTTCGCGTGCAAGGAACCTCATTTGAACTCGCCGCCATTCAACTTGACGGGGACGGTGTCCCCATAGCTTTTGCCCCATCGTGGCTGGAAACAGTTTTCTTGAGTCAGTAAATTATAGGAGGTCTTTCTATGTTTTGTCATAAATGCGGTGAAAAAATACCCGAAAACACCAAGTTTTGTATTAAATGCGGAACCAATCTATCTACGGAGGAGTCCCCAGCATCTAAGGGAATCGAGACTCCACCCAATGTACATTCCTCGGTGAACACACCTAACCCAAATAGCAATAAAATGATAGGCATTATAGCCGCTGCCGTGTTAGTGCCGATTATAGCGATAGTGGCATTCTTCGCGTTGCGGTCAGAGCCGGAGAACGCACCGTCCATTGCAAGCGTTCCGAACGCTCCTACTCACACTACACCGACGGAACCTCCGGCAATACCCACACCCACGCCGCCGGTTGTAGCGACTGCGCCGGCGGTTGATGAAGAAGAATGGATTTTGGTAGAGGACTGGGGATTTTCTATTAGTGTTCCAAGTTCATTTTACGTTACTGCCGAAGGTGTGCGAAACGGATTACGTCTGATAAACGAGCCAATAGAAATGCGAGTAAGCGGCGATTTCGGCCCGAGTGATTTAGAATGGCTTATGGATTATAACATATCAATTCAGCCCTTTGACTTTAATGATGGCAATGTAGGTTACTTGGTCGAGCGGGATGAAGTGATGTTCTTTGCGAATATCAATACCGCCACCCTTGTTACGCTATTGCATGGCGGCGACATATCAATTTTCCATGATAATGCCGAGCTAATTTGGCGGATAGCCGAATCATTAACATCTGAGTTTTCCTATACACCACAGGAATCCGTCCAAAATAACGAACCCGCAGGTCAAACTGTCGGCTTAGATGTGCTATTGGTTGGAGAGTGGGTAGAACAAGGTGATGCTGCGTGGCTCTCATTAACTCGAACATTCAATCCCGATGGCACAGGCTATTGGTGGGGAGATGGGCCGGGACAGACGTTTACATGGTGGGTCGAAGGCAATGTATTAACAATGGATGTTCGTTGTGAAGCATTTGAAGATGAATGGACAGATGTTTTCCGATATGAAATTGTTGGAAATACAATGACATTTACACATGCCGATGGTTGGCAACGTGTCTACGCAAGACAATAATACCTTCGCCTGTTATCGAATAAATAAAGGTTTCCACTACGGAGGCCTTTATTTATTCTCAGCCGAAACACACTCATATTGTTTCGCACCTTTCGCATCAACCTACCTAACCCCAATAATATAGCTCTCGTCATAGATGATATATTCTTCCTTAGTAGAATATTAAAGAAGGGGGTATGGTGTCATGGGCAGATTAAAGCTCGTGGAAATTGTGGTCTTGGCTGCCGCCGCGTTGTTGGCGGCGGCCAAGTCAATTGTAAAGTTTTTAGATTACGTCGGCAAACTGAACGCCAACCGCGCCGCAGGCGCAACATAATACCCACAGGCAGGGCCTCCGTCATGGAGGCTCTTTTCTATGTTCTTTTGAAAGAAGGGAGCATACGAAAAATGAACTTACCTGTATATGAAAGAAGGTGACACCATGAATGCGTATGAAGAACGGAAACAGGCGCGTATTGACGGTTACAACGCCAGGGCCGCCAAAGCCACCAAACAAAGCAATACACTCGCCCAAGAATCAATCGACATGATTTCCATAATACCGCCCGGGCAGCCCACCCTGGTGGGGCATCATTCCGAATCAAGGCATAGAAACCACTTAAAACGTGCCGACAACAAAATGCGGAGAAGCGTCGATGAATCCGACAAGGCCGCTTATTACGCCGCCAAAGCCGAAGCCGCTGAAAACAACACCGCCATTTCTTCCGACGACCCCGAAGCCATTACGAAGCTGGATGCCCAATTAACGGCACTGGAAGAAAAACAGACCTACATGAAACGGGGCAACATCCACTACCGTAAGCATGGAACGATGAAGGGTTACGCCAATATTACTGACGACAAAGCCGCCGCCCTTGATGAAGAAATCAAAAGCTGTTCATGGGCGCGGCAGCCCTTCGCGTCTTACACGCTCCAAAATAATACCGCAAACATCCGCCGTATTAAAGGGCGTATATCCGCACTCAAAAAGAAGCAAACCTTGCCCCCGGATGCGGGTTGGGCGTTTGACGGTGGCCGAGTTGTTATGAATGTTGAATGCAACAGGATTCAAATACATTTTGACACCAAACCCGATGATGAAGTACGCAAGGAGCTTAAAGGTCGGGGCTTTAAGTGGGCACCCAGCGTGGGGGTCTGGCAACGGCACCTTAACGGCAACGGCATGTATGCAGTTAAGCAAGTTAAATCTATCCAACCCATAGAACAGGAGAATGTGACATGACAAGTTTATTATTTGCTTCAAAAGCCGGTGCAATCGGTGCAAAGTTTCTAACCGGAGCAGCCATTGCAAAGGCGGCACCCATTGTAGTGCCTGTTGCCTGTGCCGTAGTGTGCGTGGGAGTAACCATTGCAGGAGTAAGGTATTTAACCAAAAAGCCATCAAGCGAAGATATTGTCTCCTACGCATTACCGATTCCCATTTTCAATACCCATGATAACAAGAATGCCGACGATAAAGATAGCCCTCCCGAAAGCTAACATGATGCAATTCAGCTTCACGCAAAGGCAGCATTTCGTTATGCGGCCCTTGAACCTTATATATTCTACCTTTGACCCCGTGGCAACCATACCCGGGAAATTCATTCCACAAGGAGGAACCCCTCATGGCAAAAGTAACAATCGCAGGCAGCAGTTATGTCATTACATCGGCTGTATCAATGGCGGATTTGGAAACGGTTAAAAAGTACCGCTCATCCGCACTGGCAATCACCGACCCGGAAACACAGGACACCTTGTTCAAGGTGGGTATCGGCACAAGCAGCGTAAATGACCACGGCATCAGCTTCGGCGGCGTATCCAACGACGACGCGAAGTTAGCGACGGCCACGCTGTCTATCCCGTCCGACGTTGAAGATGCAAAAGAATTTGTACTGGACAAGGCCGGGTTAGCACTCGCCAACCTCAACAAAATCGAAGCCGGAATCGTTGCGGCACTGGAAACAATTAAAGCCGAGCGCGACGAAATTGCGGCAAACATCAAGGTCAGCGTATAGGCGGCCAAACAGCATGAGGGAGGCCGCAGGCGCGGCTTCCCCAATTCTTTTAAACCAAACTGGAGGTAATTTACATGGTTAAAGTAACAATGGGCAACAACGTAAAACGGAAAAGTGAAGTGCTGGACGAAACCACCACCCTGCGGGAAGCGTTGGAAATAGCGGAGATTGACTACACCGTTGGCATTATGAACTTGGACGGTTCCACCCTCAACCCCGGAGACTTGGACAAAACCTTCGCTGACTTCAACATTACGGAAAAGTGTTTTCTTCTCAACGTGGTTAAGGCAGACAACGCCTACGCCGCTTGAATAGCCGGCAACGCCTGACAGGGTAGTGAGCGAATAGCCCGCTGCCCTGTATATTTTTTCGGAAAGGGGGTTTTAACCTTGTTTAACAAAGGAATCCATTCCACCATACTGACCTCAGATGTGGCGGATAAGCTGTTTTCCAACATATCCGCCATAAGCGCGTCGGACGTATCCTTCATCGCCACCTTGCGGGCATTGCTCCGAAAGCGTCTGCCCCAAGATGAATATGTGCATCTTAATTCCAGGGTACTGCAAATCCGCAAGAATGACATTGCCGCCGCGTCTGTCCATCAGTGCATGGAATGGTTCGCGCCGGATTCAATTCTTTATACACCTCCGGGTGGGCATGGCATCACCATAACATATACAGCGCATCCCGATGCAGGGGAAGATATGTTGAGAATTATAAAGGCGAACACCGGGACGGGCAAGCGGTACATGAGCAATTATACACGCCGGGATGATTTACAGGTGTTCTATGCGCGAAAAGCCAAGGCATTATTCTATACAGATGATGCGGAGAAGAACACCGTCATATTCACCGACAGGCTGGAACTGAAGCATTTCCATGTGCTGCAAATGATGATTCCCAAGTACCTGCCGCGTCTGTTCGTCGCCAGCCCCCTAACCGAAGTGGAAGTCTGCCTGCTCAAAAGCCTGGGCAACAAGTCCGCTGTCGAGTATGAAGCGTTAATTGCTGAGTTCGCTAAGGCGTTTGACATAAGGACGGAAATCATCCGCAGTAGGTTGGCGGGGTTTGAAACCGTGTTTGAGCGTATCCGCGCCGATGAGCTGCGGAAAGAAATTGATGGGTACCAAAATGACTACGACCACCACCTGTACATGATGCAGGAGTTCGCAGGTAAGATACAGGAAAGCACCTACACCCTAGCGGGTTTGGAAAGTGTCATCAACGAGCAGTCTGAAGATTCCGTGCTAATGGAATATTTCATGTGCAATACAAATCTAAACCTGGTGCGTGTCACAGGCACTATCATCGAATTTGTCGCCCACGGCTACGCGGATGTCTATGACCCCGAAGCCTTTGAGCAGTATGTGGGTAATCATAACGGGTATATGTATAACAGCCTAAGCCCTACCGTCACCAAGCCCCAAATGGAAAAACTGTACCGCGCCATTTTCGGTGACTGCCAATACAAGCTGAGGTTATGCGCGGCGTTTACGGCGGATATAAAGGGCGGGTTACGGGGTTTGAGAAGCTATGTGTTTCCGCCGGAAAGCCAAACATATCTACACAACCCGCACATACAGGGTCATGGATGTATCGGCACTTACGCCGGACGCTTTGCGGAGTATATGCGGAAACGTGATTATGTTGGCGGCATCGAACAAGCTACTATATCCGCCAAGAATCTTAACTTCTATGATTCCACGGTCATGTCGTATTTCGCCCGGGAACTTTCCCGCACAGCCATTAGCTGTATAGAAAAGCCCGACGGCACTTTACTAACGCCCCTGGAGGCAATCATCGAACTGGAAGGAGGTGCGCTATGCCAAGACCAATAACCATAACGGAGGACATGAAACAGGTGGCACTCAGCGATTTTGCTGAATTGCTTGACGATATGAAACTATCCAACGGGGAAATCAAGTACAGCCGACGCTTTAATTACCAAGACGGCAATGCTGTGGTGTGGCTCACATTGGAAGCTTATAAAAAAATTGTTGCGCTGGTAATGGGTTTTTCAGATGAAGTTGGCTGGCATGGCAGTGTTTCCCGTTCCGGCGAAAACGAGTTCACCATAGATGACATCTTCGTGTATCCGCAGACCGTCACGGGCAGTACAGTAAACACTGACCAGACAGCCTATAGTGAATGGCTTTATAGTCTTGATGATAACACCTTCAACGCTCTTCGTATGCAGGGGCATTCCCACGTTAATATGGGCGTGTCGCCTTCCGGTGTAGACGACAAGCACCGCCAACAAATTCTCAGCCAGTTAGAGAAGGACATGTTCTATATATTTATGATATGGAACAAATCGCTGTCCATCCATGCGCTGGTCTACGATATGAAGCGAAATGTTCTGTATGAAAATGCAGATGTTGAAGTCAAGTTGCGCGGCGGCGAAGAAATGGACATATTCCTGGCGGATGCCAAAGAGAAGGTACAGAAGCATGTCCATAACCCCAAGCCCGCTTCAACGGATAAAAAATCAAAACGCGGCTCAAAAAAACAAACAACGGCGCAGTTAGCGCACATCGGAGATATTTCAGAGTTTGATGACTTCTTCGGGTACGAACAATACCCCTATGAATTTGGAGGTGGAAGGGCATGGCAACATTAAACCTTGCAAAAAGTTATGACTTCTTTAAGCCGGAAGAAGTTAAAGAACGCATACACATCATCGGCTGCGGGTCTGTCGGGTCTACGGTGGCGGAACTACTTGCCAGGTTTGGCCTGACCAAGTTGGCACTATATGACTTCGACAAGGTTGAGCCTAAAAACCTGGCTAACCAAATGTTCCGCCAAGAGCATGTCGGCAAGGAGAAATCCGGGACACTGGCACATATGTTGTGCGAGATAAACCCCGAAATGAAGGACAGTATCAGCGTCGCATCACATGGGTATGTGGCACAAAAGCTCTCGGGATATGTATTTCTATGTGTGGACAACATCGACCTGCGGCGTGAAATTGCGGAAGCACATAAGGATTCCATCTATGTAAAGGCCATGTTTGATTTCCGTACTCGTTTAACCGACGCACAGCATTACGCGGCAGATTGGAGCAGCATGAAGATGCGGGATGATTTTCTACGTTCCATGAATTTCACCCATGAAGAGGCGACAGCGGAAACACCCGTATCTGCCTGCAACACTACGCTGTCGGTTGCGCCTACCATACGAATGATAAGCTCCCTGGGCGTTGCCAACTTCATCAACTTCGCCAAGGGGCAGGAAATAAAAAAGTTTATCCAGATTGACGCATTTAGTTTTATATTGGATGCGTTTTAATTTTCGCTTGTAATGTATAACTACTTTATCGTAGTGCTTCGCGGTCTAACCCGAAGTAACCAAACGTCAGGATGTGGCAGGCACGCGGGCATCCCCGTCGAAGCTTCCCAGGTGAGACGGCGCGCTTCAGGTGTGTTAGTGATTGGAATGACCAGCAGATGTGCTTTGGCGCACCCCTCGGTTTTCCTTGATTTTACGCCACCCGAAATTTTAAATCGGGTCTTGACATTTATCCATAAAGATGGTGCATCTGCCTGCGGCGACGCTGCACATGTCATCGTCACTGTTGCGGATTACAAGCGCATTATATAGTAGGAAGGAATGCGAATCATGCCGTACATCACAATCAAACAGCCGCCCAAATATTATCAAATGACCTTTGAAGATATTATGGCGGGGGNTGACGATTTAAGCAAGTATGTAATGCCGAATATAACCAACACCCGGACATACCGGGTAGACTACCCAAACCAGCGGCTATTGGAAAACACCGACACGCAGAAGATGTTGGATGTACTCAAAGTATTCAATCACTCCAAGGAGGCTCTGTTCGCACAGGACAGAGCCTCTCTGTATCACTCGTTTCATCTGCCGAAGAAAAGCGGAGGCTTACGCCGTATAGATGCGCCCCTCCCGGAGCTGATGAACGCACTCAGGGAATTGAAAACTTTGTTCGAGATGCACATGTTCGCGCTGTACCACACCACGGCATTCGCGTATGTAAGAGGACGTAGCACCATTGATGCCATCAAGCGGCACCAACGTAATGAGAGCAAGTGGTTTTTGAAACTGGACTTCGCGGACTTCTTTGGCAGCACTACCCCGACATTTGTACTGGATATGATGTCGCGGCTGTTTCCATTTAGCGAGCTTATGAAATTTTCGGCCGGCCGGGAAGAGTTGGAGAATGCACTAAGCCTGTGTTTCCTTAATGGAGGACTGCCACAGGGTACGCCGATTTCACCATTCCTTACAAACGTGATGATGATAGCCATAGACCACAAACTCAGCAACAGCCTGCGACAATTTGAAAATCGTCGGTTCGTCTATACTCGCTATGCTGACGACCTGCTTATCTCCTGCAAGATTGATTTCGACATGAACATGGTACAGCAGTTTGTAATTGATACCTTGGCGGAGTTTAATGCCCCATTCACTATCAAAAAGGAAAAGACCCGTTATGGCTCCGCTGCCGGGCGCAACTGGAATTTGGGGCTGATGCTTAATGGGGACAACCAAATCACCATCGGTCATAAGCGCAAAAAGGAATTTAAGGCGATGCTCGACAACTACATGCGGGACAGAAATTCGCCAAGCCGTTGGAGTCACCATGATATTCAGGTTCTTAGCGGTCTTACTTCCTATTACTTGATGGTGGAGAGAGAGTACATCAATTATCTTATCCAGAAATGCGGCGAGAAACACCGCGCTGATGTACGAAAATGTATCAAAGCCGATTTATCTGCGTAATGCCTTTTGTAATGTCTAGTTTGTTTCTAATACAAACGCTTCAAGCGGTTCGCTGGAGTATTCAAATGTAGGGGTGTGGGAGGTGGTCTCCAGGAGCTGTGGCCCGGGAATGCCGAGTCTTCTGGGCAGGGCTGACTGCGTGGTGCGTATTGAAAGCGGACTAAGTGCGATGATTGCTGGGTTTTCTGTAACGAGAACTCTGAATCATCACTGCTTTTGATGTCTGCCGCAGGTATCCGCCACCGGATGTTCGCCGGAGCAGCCTCCATCACTGTAACGCAGATTACAAAAGGAAATATTATTTTATCACAAGGCAGGTGGGTAATGTGTATTGGGTGAAGTTTAAATGGAAGATGCTCGTATGTGTTGTCCTGATAGTCATGTTGTTAGGTGCGCTTTCTCGTTGCAGTGGAAGTCCACCCATAGATGGGACGGCCATTATCATTGACTTTGATTATGGCGTGTACAGCGGCAATGTTAGTTTTCGCGCCATTGTACTCGGTTCTACCGCTTACGGTGAAAAAGTGGTGCGAAGATGGTCTATATCTTCATCGCAATTTCAACAATTGGAGATAGGTGACAAGATACACAGGGTAAATGGCAGGGTTATCAGGGTGGAGTAATATGGCGTTAGGTGCGCGTTTAATATTTGCAATGAATAATTTTGTCTTTTGACAAGATGCTTCGAGGTCTGACCCGGAGTTCATAAATGCTAGGGTGCGGGAGACGACCGAGGAGGGACTGGGGGTTCCATCAGTGCTCTCCAGCTTCTCGTGGAGGCGGGTCGCTGTCGGATTGGTGGTACGGATTTCCTTGGTTTGGCTATGTTCGGTTGGATTTCCAAATCATCATCTTGAGCGAGCGATTCCTGCCGCATCGGTGGGTTCTCAGCCTTCGCTGCTGGTTTTACCCTATGAAGATTGCAAATATGTAATGAAAATCAATGTCCATAATGTGTAACCGTATCAACTTTGATAGGGTGCTTTGTGGTGTAATCCAAAGCAGTGGGTCTATAAAAGAGTCGCAAACGACCGGGGGTGTTTGCTCTTTTACCAAATCAGCACGACAACTACAGGATGAGAACCGCCGTGTTTCTTTCCGCCTGCGGCGACCGAAACACCGCCGTTCACATCCTTCCGTTTCTGTGCTTCTTTGAAGATTATGGATATTTAAAACTTATATGAACAGGGCGGCGCGAAAAGTGCCTGCCCCGGAGAAATGGGAGGAATTAGGATGTTCACAATTGGAATTATTTTCGGTGTTGTTATCGTAACGCCCGTAGTATTGGCATGTGCGTTTCATATTATGTTACACATAAGTTTGGGACGGCGGAAAGTAAAAAGCGAGGAGGTGCGGGGATGAAGCCGAAGGAAGAAATACTGGAGATTATCAGCAATCCCCCGTTTGCAGAGAGATACAGCAGATTTTCGTCGATTCAGCATTATCCGGTTGCCACGGGCGGCGTTATCGCATTGGCGGAGGCGGCGGGGTGTTATTGGTTTCTCGACATCATCGGCAGTTACCAGACCAACAAGCGGCTCGACCCGCATTTCCAGGTTTGGAAGTTGGCCGTCAACCATGAAGATGACACTGCTGTCGCCGGTGGTTATAACGACACCGAGTTGATTATTAAACAGGATATTCCATATACAGACTTCCCGCTGGACGAGCTGAATCTGTACCTGATGGATGGCGTTATTTTGTTGCCGTCGGAATATTAGCATTTTACATCACCAAACGGCGTTCTAAAAACGTCCGTTAGTGGAACGATTGTGCCGGAGCCTAAAAGTCGGGAGAAACACCTGATTTCCAGTCCCAAAACTCGTTCCAAAATCAAAGTCCCTATACACACAGCATGATACGTTTTCGGGAAGGAGTTGGTCATTATGATTATTGGATACGCCCGTGTCAGCACTGTCGAACAAAACTTGGACAGGCAACTGGACTCTCTGGATGCGAATGGTGCGGAGAAGATTTTCACGGAAAAGGTTAGCGGAAAGAAAGCTGACCGCCCGGAGTTGTTGAAAATGATAGAACATCTTCGAGATGGCGATGTTGTAGTTATTGCCGAGTTGACCCGCCTGAGCCGTAGCACCAAAGACCTGTTTGCAATCGTTGAGCAGATTCAAGGACGCGGTGCGAATATTAAAAGCCTGAAGGAAACTTGGTTGGATACGACCACTCCCCACGGCAAGCTGATGTTTACTATATTCGCCGGATTGAGCCAATTTGAAGCCGACTTGACCGCACAACGGACACGAGAAGGTTTGGCGGCGGCGCGGGCGCGGGGACGTACAGGTGGCAGACCCAAGGTTGCATCCGACAATTCCAATATGGCGTTGAAGATGTACGACAGCCGGGATTTTTCGGTGGAAGAGATATGCAAGAGCTGTCATATCGGAAAGACGACGCTGTACAGGTTGCTGAAGAATAGAGCGTGATGGATTGGTTGATGTGGATGCCTCTCTTCGTTATGGAAGTTCCGGTCATTTTATTCGACTGGACTTCCTGATGATGAGGGTGTTATCGTCCATGTGGCTCTATTGGTTCTCCTGCCTAATACGCAGTTTTGGTAATCAGTGGTATTTCATTTCCACCGTAGTCATCACGGCAAGCAAAGTGATTATTCGATATTAAGTTTCATTTAACAATAGTATCTAACCAAACAGGATAGTAACAATCTTGTAGAATGAGGTGCTTGAAATGTTAAATACTTCAAAAGGTTATCATACCTTTTCTTTTTTTCAAAGGCTTTCGTGGGAAAATTATGATTCCCTAATGGGGAATTTCAACGGTTACATGCAGAGGGATAGACGCTTGCATCGTTGCCCAATAAAAGATAAAAAGAATCCAAACAAGACTCTTGGCTGGGAATATTACTATAAACCCAGCAGGGGTATGCGTTGGCGAATGAAGCCAATTAAGGTAAGTGACAATTTAACCATACATTTCGTACAAATCATAGTTACGCCCAAGGTTCTCACGGACAACAGCTTCCTTGCCGCCGCAACGCAGTGCGATATTGATAAAATCGAGGTGCTGTTCAACGAAGAGTCCGCAAAAATATCCCCAATCCTTTCCAAATTTGGAGCATGTTCTGTGAACCGCGCTGACCCATGCTTAAATTTGGATACTGAAGAAATTAACCTTCCATGTTCCGTAGAACAAATGATGAAGCTCATTAAGCGCGGTAATATCCCTAGACATTATAAAGAGCGTGAAAAATATGACGAGTCCGCCCACAGGATGAAAGCTGCTGATGACAGCTTCTATTTGGTGAGCGGTTCGACTAACATAAATTTCTATTTGAAACCGAGGCAGCTAGATAATAGGTTTCCGGAATGTCACGAAAAAGAAAATGCCCGGCATCTTATCAGGTTAGAAGTTCAAAGCAAGTATCCGATGCTGTATTCATTGTCGAAAGGCAGGCAGGCGGAGTCCAGATTCTATGAACATGAAGACAGTTTTTCACCGGAAGAATTTTTTGAAAGGTCTGAAATAGGTATGAAAAACCCAACTATCCCCATAGATATTATACTTTCAGACAAAAATTCTGATGAAATTATAGAGAAATATTTTTACAAGACTGTCCGCAAAGGCAACTACCTTACATTGGAAGGGGCAATCTGGATGGTCAAGCGGTGTAATTTTAGGCGGGATAAGGAAGAACGTCTGATAAATACCTTGGAACTGGTCAACGAGTGTCGCGGCATTTCTAAAGCCAAGGCAAAATTAACAGATACAGACTTACGCGATTTCAAAAGGTCGCTGAAAGACTTGGATGCACTGCTGATAAACCCGGTCACAATCCCTAGAAGCTGGGGCATTCCGTATATCCCTAACCTTCTCAGAGCATATTACGACTCTGTTTATGAGCGCATTTGGGTTAGTAATGAACATTTGTTCTATAAACATCTGAAGGAATATTTTTCATTCTGATGAAAAATACAAATAAGGCTGATACAAAGAAGGGACTGTTTAATATGAATTATAAAGACTTGTTACCAATGGAATTGGCTATTCGTGAGGCGGTATTACGCGATGCGCCAACGGCTAAAGAGGTGTTCAGTGAAGATTTTGACATGACTGCCTATCTAAATGAGTCATATGCAGCATTTACAGAACGCACCAGAAACGATGTAACTGCCAGTTCGGTATTCATGGAGCAGATTGACAGTTGTATCAAAAATACCGCTCAACTGAAGCAGGAAGTTCTGCAAGCTATAGAGGACGGTGAATTTACGGAAGCTGAGGAAAGAGAGGCTTTAGGGATGATTGTAATGTCAGAAGCCTTACACGATGAAATGTTGGAGATGTGCAAGCATCTACCCTAAACCCGCTATAGAAAAACTTATGCGTGCGTGGTATACTTGCAGTGGAGGGTGATGCACCTATGGACAAGAGAGTCTTTTTGCCGATTAAGAGCGATGTAATTTTCCGCTTATTCTATGCAGACGAGCGAAATGAAGAATTTTTGATAAACTTTCTAAAATCCATACTGCGTCTGCCGGATGATGACTATGACCGAATAGATATAGCAGACCCGCATCTTCTTCGTGAATTTGATGGTGATAAACTGGCTATCATAGATGTGAAGCTGTACACCAAGACCCGCAAGGTTATTCACATAGAAATTCAGTTGCAAGTTATGCCGGAGCAACTACAGAAGCGCGTCATTCTTTACGATGCCAAGTTAATAGCGGAGCAGGTTGGCAGTGGCGATGATTATGATAACATCAAAAAGGTCATCAGCATAATTATAACGGATGAGAACTTAATTCCGGGCAATGAAAGATACCACCATCGCTTCACACTCTACGACCCGGAGGCAGGGGTCGAGTTTTCTGACATTCTTGAAATCAATACCCTGGAGCTTAGGAAACTACCCGAGATTGACGATGGCACAGACCTGTACGATTGGGCAAAGTTTATAGCCGCTGAAACGGAGGAGGAGCTGGCAATGGTAGCAGAGAAAAACCCGGTAGTTAGTAAGGCAGTAGTCAAACTGCGAGAGTTGTCCGCCGACGAACGTGCGCGGGATTTGTTTGAACGCCGGGAAAAGGCACGGCGCGACCAGGCGGCGCGAGTGAAGTGGGAGCTTAAACAACAACAGACTGAAATTGCCAAGAAAGCTATATCAATGAATATATCAATAGATGACATTGTGAAGCTTACGGGACTGACAAGTAAGGAAGTAGAGGAATTAAATGGCATCAAGTGATGATTCTGCTGATAAACGTGTGCGGGATTTATTTGAACGTCAGGAAATGGCGCGGCGTGACCAAGTAGCGCGGGAGAAGTGGTTGCTTAAACAACAACAAACTGAATTTGCGAAGAAACTCCTGAGCCGTAACAGACCCATTGAAGAAATTATAGAAGATACTGGCTTGACTCGTGAAGTCATAGAAGGCCTGAAGTAATGCAAATAACTCCATAGGACGTTATAATGAAATGCCCCCGCTGATTAGACATTGGGGGCGTTGTATGCACAGATAAACTTGTAACGAGGATACTATGATTAAATTCAACTGCTGTCAATTGCTGTCACGCCACAAAATTGAAAATTTAAAATTCCCAGTGATTACAGGCTTCCGAGGGGTAGCCTAGCGGATGGGGCTATTCCTTGGTAAGGACGAGGTAGCCGGTTCAATACCGGCCAGCAGCTTGTATAGGTCCCTCGTTCGCGGGGGATTTTATTATTACCCCACAATTACCCCACCAGAATTCATATAGAAAAAATAAAGGCTTCCCGCATATACGCGAGAAGCCTTTAATATTGGGATGAATCGCCTGGGGCTCGAACCCAGGACCCTTAGATTAAAAGTTTTTAAAATGGCAAAAATGCGAAAAATCGCAATCGAGTTAGAAAACATCAACATCTAGCAAACCCTTTACACATAAAGACTTCAAGCCTCGTCAAGCTTGTACGAACGTGTTCGATAAAAAACAATAATTAAAAACATTGCGGTCAAACTTAGTCAAACTCATTGCAAAAATTGATTCAACTTGCTTGCTGATTCAAGACTATTCTTGTATCCGAGGTGTGTATAAATATCCATAGTTACATTAAAGCTACTGTGACCCAAAATTACTTGTGCAGATTTAATGTCCACCCCTGCGTTATATAAAATGGTTGCAAAATTATGGCGAAAAATATGCGGTGTTATTTCCTTCGTACCCATAGCCCGTTCAAATTTGTCCCACAACCGCCGAAACGATTGCAAAGTAATAACCCCACCCTTTGTGGTAGTAAAAAGCAATTCGCCTTTTAACGATTCTACATATTCGCGCAGTACAGGTAATAACGGTGCAAGAATCGGAATGGTACGCATACCCGCCGTTGTCTTGGTCGAATCCTTTACCGTGGAAACATTATTCTTAAAAACGACGTTTTTATTGATTCGTATCGTCATATCATCAAAATTTATATCTTGCTTCGATAACGCCATTGCCTCGCCACGCCTAACCCCCGTATACAACAAAAGATAAATAAAGCACTGGGTACGCATGTCTAGCTTTAACGCACAAATGCGTTCCATTTCCTCACGCGTTAATGGTCGCTTCGTCTGCTTCTTGAAATAAATAGGCAATTGCAATGCCTCGGCTGGGTTCTTCGTAATTAAATCATTCGCAATCGCCTTCTTAAAAATCTGCGAAGATACCATTTTTAACTTCTTTGCCGTATCAGGCATATGTGCAAGTTCGTTAACGATACTTTGTAAATGAGCGGATTTAATATCCCTTAGCTTATAAAACCCCAGCTTGGGTAAGATATGCGTGTTTACTACGCTTACATAAAAAACGCGCGTACCTTCGCTTACGTTTTGTTTATAAACGTCAAGCCAAGTACGCGCCCATTCCAGCACTGTAATATCACTATTTGTAAGCATACCCATGCTATTCTTTAAACGCATATCCGAAGCTTTGGTCTTAACCTCGGCTTGTGTCTTACCATAAACAAAAACACGTTTAGGCTTTCCGTTGGGCTGATAACCAACCATTACAGACATTTGATAGCGACCATCAGCACGTTTTTTCATAAGACTTTCTACCTTGCTGTACGCATAAAAGCTGTGCGCTTATCAAGCATGTGAATGTCCTCAAATGCCCCATGAATATAACGGTCAAGATTTTTAATGTCTTTTTTCATACCCTTGATATCTTTTTTTACAGTAACCATATCATCTTCTATGCCCTCAACTTTAACGTCAATACTATCAATTTTAGCAGACAAAACATCAATTGAAGCCCCATGCTTTTCCAGCATCGCCCCATGCTTTTCCAGCATCGCCCCTTGTTTTTCCAGCATTGATAAAACTTTTTCTTCAAAACCCATGATTATTCTCCTCTCGGTTTATGAAATTCAATAATTGATTCTAATTTTTGCGAATGCTCAATTTGCTTTGCTTTAATTGCGGACAAGTCAAATTGCATCAGTTTAATATCAGACATTTCGTTAATTTGGCATTGCTTAATAGATTCTATGTTATCGCTAATACTGCTCGCTTTAATAGGTGATAAACCGCCTGACATACTAGGGCTGGACGCAATCACATTCGTAGATGTTGGCGGCGGCATTGGTCTTGATGCATTTTTACGGTCAAGATATCTTTGATAACGCCCCCGCTCTACTTTAACACCAATCCAATAAAAAATAAGCCCCGAAACAGTAACAACGATAAAAAAAGACATAAATAAAAAGGTAGCCAAATCAATAGGGTCGTGATAAGTAAAAATATATTCAGAAAGTCGAATAATCATATCAAACATATATTACAAACTCCTTCTAATTTCTTTGGCTACACCCAGTATGCGCACAGGCATATTTTCTACCTGTTCATTTGTAAAAAATAAAGGCTCATATGTTGTATTTAAAGGCTGTAAGGTTATCCCATGCATATGTTTAACTACTTTCTTAAATGTTGCATCGTCCCCGTTAATTAAAACGGCACAATCTTTACCCGAATCACAATTTTGCGCAACGGTAAAAATGACTACATCGCCATTAATATACTTAGGTGACATGCTGTCACCCTTCAATTTTAAAGCAAAATATTCTTGCCCACCATTACCCCAAGAAGGTGGCACCTCTTCATAATCAATGATATCGGTTATCGCTTCGATAGGTACACCCGCAGGAATACGTCCCAACACAGGTACACGTATTGCCCTCGACGTGTCTTTCTGTGATTCATTACCAAGCAAATAATCGGCTGAGCAATTAAACAATTCGGATAGTTGCAATAAGTTTTTCCCAATAGGGTTTCTTTCGCCAATTTCCCAACTACTTACGGTCGGCTGTGCTACACCAAGCGATATAGCAACTTCCTTTTGACTGATTCCAGCATAAATACGTGCGCGTTTAATGTTATTCATTCTAGGTCACTCCCAATAAAAATAGTTTAATGTGATATACGAAAAAGTAAAGCAAAAAATTATCGCACAGAGGCTTGACAATTAAAATTACCTCATGTAATATTACATCAAGTGATATATCAAGTTCGAGGAGCGAAAACCTATGCCGACCTACCTAACCACCAATGACCTAATGGAGCGCTGGAACTGTGCAAAATACACTGCATTGGAAGCAATGCACTGGGAAGGGAGCAAAGCAATAAAAATAGGCAAACGGCTATTGATTACAGAAGAGGGCGTGCAAGCATACGAAGAATATAAACGTATCCATAACGCCCAAGCATTAAAAATAAAATAACCCAACCCCACCCAAAGGAGTGAAAGAAAATGTATAAAAATTTAAAAGTGTATCTTGACAAACAAATTGGTGAACATGGATATGTATGCATTTATAGGAAAAACGGCGTGTTCTTATGCGAAGGC
>WQRX01000007.1 GCA_009786535.1 Defluviitaleaceae bacterium
TTTGTTAGCATTCGCTCTCCGCCTTGGGCTTTGGTTTGTTTCTTTATTATACCAAAAACCCCGTCCATCCGGGCAAATGGACGGGGTTTGTCTTCAAACTGTGTGGGGGACGCTGTCCCCCACTTTTTTTTTGCGTGGATATAAAATTTATCCGACAAAATTAAATGTTTGTGTTATACTGTATACATCAGACATTTAACGACAATTTTGGCAAAGCCGAAATTGCGTATAGGAGGCTTTTTTTATGCACAAGGTTGTAAAAAGATTTATCGCACTGTTACTGGCGGCGGTGCTGGCGTTTACGCCAATTACCACCCGTGCCGACGCGGAGTTGTTTGAATCCGTTCAGCAGTTTGCGGTGGCACACGCTATGGAATTGATGGACGCCCTCTCTATTGCGGGCTTTACCATCGCCATTGTGGACGTGGAAAATAATTTTATGTGGACCCAAGGCATCGGCTATGCCGACGCGGCAACCCGCACCCCCGTTACCGAGCATACCCTTTTTAACATCGGTTCTACGGCTAAGCTGTTTACCGCCATTGCTACCATGCAATTGGTGGAAGCGGGCTTACTGGATTTGGACGAACCCATTGTCACCTATTTACCCGAGTTTTCTATGCTCCCCCACCCCATACGGGGCGGCAATTACCGCAATATTACTGCCCGTATGCTGCTTGCCCATGTTTCGGGTATCCATGAGTTGGAATCTGACGGTTTCTTTGGTATTGGCGGGCAAGACAGGGATTTTATGAATAACTGGCTTACGTTGCTTCCCATGGTGCATATGCAAAATGCGGAAGCAAACCGCCTTGTGTATAACAATTCGGCGTATGTACTGTTAAGCATTCTTGTGGCGCGGCTTACGGGTGCAACCAATTATTTTGACGGCTTTGTCAGCTTCACCCAGGAAAATATTTTTACCCCCGCGGGTATGCACAACAGTAGCTTCCGCGTTGATGATAGCAACCGCGGTCAAATGGCTTCCGCCCATATTGATGCGACTACGCGCGTTCCCATACTCGCTTATGTAAGCGCTACGGGTGCGGGGGGAATGGTCTCCAACGCACACGACATGGCGCGTTTTATGCAAATTATGCTAAGCGGCGGCGGCAATATCCTTGCCCCCGCAACCGTTGAAGCAATGCGCATACCACAGGATTTTGGCATTCGTTTTCCCAACGACATGCCCAACAAACCCATGGGGCTTGGGCTTATGTATGTACACCACGCCGACGGCGTAGTAACCCTTGGGCATGGCGGCAACCTGCAACACCATACGGAAATGCTCTTATGCTTCGAAACGGGGATTGGGGTATATGTTTCCACCAACAGTGCCACGGGTGCGGCGGCGGCAACGCCTCTTGCAAACGCCATTTTGCGCATGGCGGTAGAAGTAAAAACAGGTGCACCCATGCCCACCCTTGAACACAGCATCACGCCTTTTGTTTCCGACAACATTGAGGACTACCTTGGCTGGTTTACTATTTTAGGCGAGCTGGTTAACTGCGAAGTAGAGGGGCTGCACTTCCCCGATTTCCCCATCCTTACCCTTACCCCCGTGGGTGAAGGCATGTTCCAATCCCCCATTGGCATGGTTTGGTTCAAGGAAGTGGATGGCATTTTATTCAAATATTTAAACGTAACGTTACAATCCGAGCGCATTCAAGTAACCCCTGCGCCCAGCGGCTTTTACGAACAGTGGGCGGGGATTTATAACCGCATTGGTGCAGACGGCACAATTACCCCCGTTACCGTAATTGGCGTAAATGAACAGGGTTTTGCTTATTCCAGCTTTGCGGGCATGAATTTCTTGCTTCAACAGGTGGAAGGCGGCATATTCTATGTGCCCGGGCATATGCGTTTGCACGGCAACGTAGCCCAATTTGCCATGCATGGCGATATTGCCACATTAACCTACGGCGCAGATATTCTGGTACGCCTTGATGAGGACGAAGTAGCCGCCGCCACCGCAGTACGTTTTGTGATTGGCGAGGCCTTTATCACCCAAATGGGTTTAGAAATTCCCATGGCACATGCACCCATCGCCGACCCCGCAAGCGGGCGCGTAATGGTTGCCCTGGCAGACGCCGCCATGATTTTTAATACCTCCGGCCTTTGGGACGAAGCCACCCAAACCGCGAATATTTCCATCGGCGGGGAAATGCTTGCAATTTCTGCCGTTACCCCTTTGCCCAATAACAGGGGCATGGCGCAAGTCATTGATGGCGTTGTATTTGTGCCCTTGCGCTTCGTGGTAGAATCCTTTGGGATGCAGGTGCGCTGGGATGCAGAGCATCAAGCAGTGTATTTGTTTTAAAGGAAAAATGTAGCACAGTAAACATGAAAGGGGTGAAATGCAATATGCTTGATGCAAAACTTGAATTAAAAAATATTACCGATGAAATAAGCCATAACACGCGAAATATTTTCGGTGATAAATTGCGTAAAATTATCCTTTACGGTTCATATGCACGCGGCGATTATAACGTGTATTCTGATTTGGATATTATGGTACTTGCCGATTTTGACGAAAGCGAACACGCCGAATTACAGTCCCAAATATGCAAAATTGCCAGCCGCACAAGCATTGACCACGATATAACCGTATGCATTTCATTGAATAATGACACCCTTTTTATGAATCGCTTGGAAATTTCTCCGTACTACCAAAACGTTATGTCGGAGGGCGTGAAGCTATATGAAACAACGTGAAGCGCTCTCCGCACATCGTTTTAAGCAAGCATTAAGCTGTTTAAGGCAAGCCCAGATTTTAGTTGCTGCCAATGAATACAAGGGTGCAGCTAACCGTTCTTATTACGCCGTTTTTCATGCAGTTAGAAGCGTACTTGCACTAGAAGGCATTGACTTTGGAAAACACACAGCAGTTATGGCGCATTTCCGTAAGGCTTACATTAGAACAAAAATATTTGATGAAAATTTATCAGATATATTAACGCTTCTTTTTAAAGTACGAAATGACAGTGATTATGACGATTTTTATGTCATCAATAAAGAAGATGTAGCCAATCAACTTTCTTCTGCTGAATACTTTCTTAGCGAAATTCGCCAGTATATTGATAAATCACTTTAAGCGCTCAAAACCCCACCATTGATACACGGCTGTAGGTTTTCGTTTTTTACCCAACGCCGACCGTCGGTAATGTTACTGACGGTTTTTTATGTTACAATGCACCCGAAAGGAGCATAACCATGACCCAGCAAATACATAACCAATTTACCGAATTATTAGAAGATACCCTCGCACCTTACAAGCAGGGGTTACTTTTGCCTGCAGAACTGCTTAACTATGGTTACGATATTGCCGATATTAGCCAACCCAACAATCCACGCGCGACAAAGCCCTTCATTCATGTCCTTGACCACCCTTTTGACGAAGATGCGTCCGGCAGTCTTTTTACGGTACAGGTATACTGGTCGCTCACCAATCCCATTCCCAACGGGCGCGCCCCGCAGTACGAGTTACAACAGGGCGAAACTGATTTGGAAAATTTCATATCACGTGTTGAGCAATTGCCCGCGCTTACCGAATATTTTGAAGAAGCGCTGTTTGAATTTCAACATGCCTTAAATTATGCCGTAAACAAGCTGGTTAACGACTGGCGCAACTTTTTTGATGTAGATGAACTTACCGCATCCTCCGATAAGGGTACAACATGTAAATTTATACTCACAATCCCCTACGAAACCGAAGAATTTAACGAAATCTTAACAGGCTTTACCCAACTGCTTGCCCTGCGGCATTCATTAACCCATGCCGAGCATACAATATACGAACTCTATAACCCCGAAGAAGAAGCGGGCGAAGCGCCCTCCATAGAAGCAGAACCCGTAATAAACGAAGCACCCCCGGTATATAAAGTTGATTATGCGCAGCTATCCATGGGGGAAGCATACAAGCAATATCTTTGCATCGCAAACAATACACTGGAAACATACGGCGATTACCTGCGCCTAAAAACCTATGATGATATGATGTACCCCACTACCTTCTACCAATTTGGCAGCCCAAGCAACGAGGATACCTACACCCGCCTTATGGAAATTAATCATAGCAGTAATACCCGCGACAGTAATAAATTTGAAGTCATCATTAAATGGGATAGAAGCGACAGCGGGCTTCGTTTATATTCGCACAAGGCACAACCCATTGAAGGTAATATAGACTATGTTCAGTTTGAAGCGGCAATGAATAACCCGCCCATTGATATTCAATTGCGCGAAGATTATTTCCGCAAAAAATATGTAGACTTTTCAAATGCGCTGTACTGTGAAGCGATTCGCGTGCTTTCATCGTATATAAGTAGCGTAGACGCAAACAATCATATGTTTACCGGCAACTTCCCTTACGACGGCGCGTTTGAAGATGCACTTACCGATATTAATTACATTTTTATGCTTCGTAAATTTTTGGTAGATGCGCAAGTAAAATTCCGTTGGGCGCTAAACACATTTCCCACCTCCGAAGGGCGGTTTGTACGGCGCGTAACGGTTAAAAAATAAATGCGTTAAGGAGGCTCTTTTATGTTTGAAGAAATTATGCCGTTTTTACCCTTTATTATCCCACTGGTTATTATCCAGCTTGGGCTTATGCTCGTATCTGTAGTGCATGTTATACGGCACGATACGTTTCGCGTTGGCAACAAAGTAATTTGGTTGCTTGTTTGCATTCTTGGACAAATGATTGGACCCATTTTATACTTCACCATCGGCAAAGGAGATGAATAACATCAATACTTTAGAGATAAAAGATTTAACAAAAGCATTCGGCGGACGCAATGTAGTGGACAATGTTTCGTTCAATGTACCCGAGCATTGCGTTTTTGGTTTTATCGGCGCAAACGGCGCGGGAAAAACGACCACCATGAAAATGATTTTAGGGCTTTTAAAGCCCGAAAATGGGGAAATAACCGTATGCGGGGAGCGGGTGCGCTTTGGCGCAACCAAAACCAACCGTCTAATCGGCTATCTTTCCGATGTACCCGAATTTTACAGTTACATGCGCCCCAAGGAATATTTAAATTTGTGCGGTGAAATTGTGGGGCTTAGCAACGCCGTAATTAAACGACGTACAAGCGAGCTGCTGTCCCTTGTTGGGCTGGCGAATGCAAACAAGAAAATCGGTGGGTTTTCCCGCGGTATGAAGCAGCGCCTTGGTGTGGCGCAGGCTTTGCTCGGCGAGCCTAAGTTGCTTATTTGTGACGAGCCTACCTCCGCACTGGACCCAATAGGACGGCGAGAGGTGCTGGACATTCTGCAAGCAATTAAAGGCAAAACGACGGTAATTTTTTCTACGCACATCTTATCGGACGTAGAGCGTATTTGTGACCGCGTAGCCGTGATAAACAACGGCAAAATTACCATGGAAAAAGCCATGAGCGAGTTAAAGGTCCCCCACCGCGCCAAGGCAATGACGGTGGAATTCGCCGGTGAAGTGGATTCGGACGAGGTTATGCGCGTGCTTGCGGAAAATAACTTCGCCCCAAGCCATTACGAGATACCCGCAACCTCAATAGAAGAATTATTTTTGGAGGTGGCGAAGTGAAGCAGTTTATCGCACTTACCAAAAAGGAATTCTTCGAAAGTCACGCCACATACCGTGTATATATTTTACTCGCTGTCTTTGCCATTTTTGGGCTAATGGGACCTATGATGGCATTATTAATGCCCGTTATTTTTGAAATGATGGCCGCTGATATGGCTGCAATGGGCATGACATTAGAAATACCCGAACCCACGGCACAGGACGCATGGACGCAATTTTTCAGCACCTTTGCGCAAATGGGGACCCTTGCGCTGGGTATTATTTTTTCGGGTGTCATGGCAAACGATTTAAACCGCGGCACGCTGGTTAATTTGCTCACCATGGGTTTAAAGCGGCATACGGTAATTTTGGCTAAATTTTTTACCGCAACGGTACTGTGGACAGCGGCATTTTTACTTGCGGTGGGCACTGCGTATATGTACACGGCATTTTACTTTGAAATGGATACCATCGCACACGTATTATTAGTATTTGGCGCGCCTTGGCTGTTTGGTGTATTTATGCTGGCATTGCTCATTTTTGGCGGTACGTTGTTTGGAAATTTTTATGGCGCGTTAGCCGTATGCTTTGGTGTTTTCTTCGCATTAATTGCGGTGAATATTTTGCCGGCGGCAAATCGTTTTAACCCTGCAAGTCTTGCAGGCGGAACGCTTTCCATTATTATGGGCGCCGGTGAAGCGGCGGACTTTATCCCTGCAATGTTTGTTTGCGCGGGGGTGATTGTTTTGCTAATTATTGTGTCAATACTGGCGTTTAATCACAAAAAATTATAAAGTAACATGCGCGTTTTCTTGGATTTTATACACGCGCAGATATTCTTCTTCTAGGGGTATCCATTTTGCAAAAAATAGCGCAGCGGCTTCCTCGCCGTTGCGTTTTATTATGCGCTCGCGTTGGATTTGAGTTTCTACGTCATAAAAGGCGCGAATGCTCATATAATCGCCAAGGACGGGGTGGTGCGAATACGCGCCTTCAATTACACGCAACAGAGAAGGTGCAACCTGCCGCACGCCGTTATAGTCCATTTTTTTACAATCAAAAATGCGGTAGGAAAACCCCTCCCCCGTATGCAAAAAGGGTATCACTTCTTCCGCAAAGCGCTCGTGGTGAATGTTACCCCCTGCTTGGGCGTAACGTTGGGGCGTACGCAATTCCGCAGGCAGGAAAAAATCATCCATGTGGATAATGCCCGCGCAAAAAGCTTCACGCATTTTTGCCGCAAGGGTAGACTTGCCCGCACAGCAACGCCCGTCAATGGCAACAATGCGCCCGCGCCCCGCTTCCAACGCCTCAAGGGACTGTGCAATTTTTCGTAAATTATCAAAAATGTTTGTCATAAGTGTATACTAACAAAGGTTGCATTCCTTGACAATGCCCCGTTACGGGTTTATATTTCGATGAGATGTACTATATTTTTCCACAAAGGGGTTAAGAAAATGAACGCAACGGACAAAACAATGGAAAAAATTGTCGCCTTGGCAAAGAGCCGCGGCTTTGTATTCGCCGGCAGCGAAATTTACGGCGGGTTCGCCAACACGTGGGATTACGGACCTTTGGGCGTTGAGTTAAAAAATAACGTTAAAAAGGCGTGGTGGAAGAAATTTATCCAAGAAAACCCGCACAACGTTGGTGTAGACTGCGCCATTTTAATGAACCCAAGCGTGTGGGAAGCAAGCGGGCATGTCGGCGGCTTTAACGACCCGCTGATGGACTGCCGCGCGTGTAAGGAGCGCTTCCGTGCGGATAAAATTATTGAAGACTTTTGCCAAGAAAAAAGCTTAGATGAATCCCCCGACGGCTGGCCTAACGAAAAAATGAAGGCATTCATCGAAACACATAAAATGCCCTGCCCTTCCTGCGGAAAACACGATTTTACCGACATTCGCCAATTTAACATGATGTTTAAAACCTTCGCAGGCGTGACCGAGGATAAGCAGACCACCGTATACCTGCGCCCCGAAACGGCACAAGGGATTTTTGTTAATTTCAAGAATGTCCAGCGTACCACACGGCGCAAAATTCCCTTTGGCATTGGGCAAATTGGTCATGCCTTCCGTAATGAGATTACACCGGGCAACTTCACCTTCCGCACCCGCGAATTTGAGCAAATGGAGCTGGAATTTTTCTGCGAACCTGATACGGACCTTGAATGGTTTGCCTTTTGGAAGCAATTTTGCATCGACTGGCTGCACAATTTAGGGATGCCCGCGGAAGCACTGCGTATCCGCGACCACGGACCGGATGAGCTTTCCTTCTATTCCAAGGCAACCACAGATATCGAATACCGCTTCCCATTTGGCTGGGGCGAGCTGTGGGGCATTGCCGACCGCACAGACTATGACCTTAAAAAACACATGGAACACAGCGGCGAGGATATGCACTACATCGACACCAACGACAACACAAAGCGTTATATCCCCTATGTGGTAGAGCCATCGCTGGGCCTAACGCGCATGACCCTCGCATTCCTGTGCGAAGCCTATGACGAAGAGGAGCTTGGCACGCCCGAAAAGCCCGATGTGCGCACGGTGTTGCGCTTGCACCCCGCACTCGCGCCTGTAAAAGCCGCGGTGCTTCCCCTTTCAAAAAAACTTGCCGACGCGGCGTTGCCCATTTGGCAGGAACTCTCGAAGCAATTTGTATGCGAATTTGACGACACGGGTTCTATCGGCAAACGCTACCGCCGCCAAGACGAAATTGGCACGCCGTTTTGCATAACATTAGACTTTGACACGGTTGGAGATACCGAAAAAGGCATTCCCGCCGACAACGCCGTAACCGTGCGCGAACGCGACAGCATGACGCAAGAACGCATACCCATTGCGGAATTGGGCGCATACCTTGCGGAAAGACTGGCGTATTAGGCGTATAGCGTTATGTAAAGTTTATTATCATAACCAAAAAGGCATACGGCGACGCGGAGAAAATCCACGACCGTATGCCTCTTTTGTTGCGCACCGACCAAATTGAAGCATGGTTAAACGGTGCGCTTTCGCCGGATGAGTCCGGCAGCCTTGTATAATCTATTAATACACATACACCACGCCGCTGGTGTCGTCCATTCTTACGCTTGCGCCCAGCATTTCGGAGATAAAATGCAGGGGTACAAAGGTGCGTCCGTCTATTACCACGGGTGTACCCATGTTATTTGGTAAGGGTTCGCCGATGAGCAGTGAGAGGGTTGCGCCTTGGTAGGTGAGGATAACGGCGGCGTTTGCGCTGTCCCAATTGACTTGAATGTCCATGGCATTTGCGATAATGCGCAAGGGTACCATGGTGCGGTCATTTTCGATGAAGGGGGCCGCGTCGCTTACTTGCAAGCGTCCGTTTTGCATAAATTGGGGCTGGTCAATGGTTAGGCGCATCAATGGCTGGTTTTGCGGTGGTAGCGGAAGTATCGCGGGCGCGGGTACATATTGACCAATAATCGCTTCCCCCAGCGCGCTTGTGGTAAAGGTAATTGTCTGCGTTTCGTAGTCAAAATGACTGGGAAGGGGAAGCAAATCGCCTGTTTCGTCCATCATCCATACGCTGTATGCCGCTTCTGCGGGCAAAGTGACCGTAATGCGCCCCGCTAAAAATTGCATGGGCACCGTACCCGCATACACAGATAGGCTAAACAGACCGGGTGTGCCAACGAAACCAATACTTTGCAAAATGTGGGTTTCTTCGGCGGTAAGGGCTTCGGTTTCCAAAGAAAGAGTAATATTTGCGGAACGCGCCTGTGTGCCAATGCTGTGTACAGCTTCGCTGTTTAGGCTAACGCTTCCGCTTGGGAAATTAACGGCTACGCCCATGTCCGCATCTGCGATACGACGCATTGCGGAACGGGGAAGGGTAACGGCACTGGCATCTTCAATACCGTCGAGGTTAAAGTGAATCATATCGTCCTGCGCTTGGTTAATTAGGCGGTTTACATGGCTTGGGGGAAGGTCAAGGGTTACACGCCCTGCTTCCACGCGGTAGGTGGTGTCGCCCGCAATGGTGGGCGCGGAGGTAGCCTCTGGCGCGGGGGTGGGCGCAGGAGCTGGCGCAGGTTGTGAAGGCTCGGAAGGCGTATAACCGCCGCCGTCTTGTGCCGCTTGGGGCGTAAGGTTTACGGTTACGTTAAGGGTTGCGGTTTCGCCATCGCGGGTAACAATAATGGCAAATGTGCCGCTAATCGCGCTTTGCCCATGGGTGGGGCGCGTGCCACTTACGGTAATGTTCGTACCACTTACGGTGGCGCTTACCCCTGCGGGAAGGGCGGTCGTATCAAGCGTAACCACGCCCGTAGCCGCGCCCGTTACCGCAACAGTAGCGGAAGGGGAAACGTTATTAACCGTTACCGCCGACGGGGTAAGGATAATCATTTCCACTGCGTATTCTACAATTTCAATGGTGAAGTTTGCGGTAAAATCTTCTGTACGGGTAAGGCCGTATTCAATGGTTACCCGTACAACAACGGTACCGGGGGCAATAGCGGTAAGAAGCCCTTCGGGGGTGATTGTTGCATAATCGTAGCCGCTGTAAATGCTCCAAATAATCTCATCGTTGGTTGCGTCGGCAGGGGCTACCGTGCCGCTAAGGGTGCGGGTGCCACCTACGGAAATGTCCGCCGTGTCTACGCTTGTGATACCCGTAACAGCGATGTGGGCTGTAACGGTTACATCGCCTACTGTACCGCCGATGTGTTCAAAAGAAGAGTCGCCACCACCCGTTCCTACGTTAAATTCGTAGTTGCTACTTACACGGGTGTTGCCTGTAATGGTGCCGCCTGTCATGATGGCGCTGGCGTCAACGGTAATCCATACACCATAACCGCCGCCGGCTAATCCTGTATTGCCAGTAATAATACCGCCGCTCATGGTAAAAGTACTGTTGCTTCCTGTTAATTGCACACCGCTGCCGCTAACGGAATTGCGGGAACCATTGCCCGTAATCGTGCCGCCCAGCATAGTGAAGGAGTTTGTCCCTACATTAGAAAGGAATACACCGCCGCCGTCGGGTGAGCGGTTATCGCGGATATAACCGCTACGCAGGGTAACGGAACCGCCGTCACGGATGTTTATACCGCCACCCTGGCCACTCCATTCTGGGTCGCCATTGGCAATGGTAATGCCGTCAATTATCACCGTGCCGCCTCGTACATCGAAAACGGAGTGCCGTGTAGATTCATTACTACGGCGAATCGTACCCGTACCCGCAAAAGTGATATTCATTCCTGTGGGGATGGTAATTATACTCGTGGTTTCAATTGTATAATTAATTGTAAGCGTTGTGGGTGTAGTATCTACTATCATGGCAATAAAGGCACGCAATTGCGCTTCGTTGGTAATTTGCATATCGGTTGGAGCGTTGCCTACATTGTTTATATTTGTCCCCGTTGCGGGTGTATCTGTTGTGCTAAGATTATTTAACGCGCCATCGGCTACATTGCCAAAAATGTAACCCCCGTTAATCGTAATAGGTGCGTCTGCATTTAAACTAAATACACCGCCACCATCGTCCCTTGCTGTGTTACCGTAAATATAACCATTATTCATAATAAAGCTGTTGCCACTGTGGGTTATATTTACGCCACCACCACGGCCCCCATAAGTAGAACCACCAATGGTTGTGTTGCCGCGTATGGTACCGCCATTCATGATAAATGAAGTGTCGGAGTGTGCGCCCCCTGCGGTTACACCTACACCGCCCCCGCTACCACGGGCAATATTATTTTCAATATAACCACCGTACATGGTAAAGGTGCTTCCTGCGGTTATTACTACGCCACCGCCTTGGTTATTACCAAACGATTCGTTATTGTGTATACGTCCGCTTATCATTGTAAGTGTTGCAGGGCCTTGTGCTTCCAGCGTCATGCTGCCTACGGCTAATCTCACGCCTACGCGAATGCCCGCGCCACCACTGCTAACGCGACCGCCCGTAATTGAAATACCGTCAATGGTTAGGTCTGCGCCCGGTTCTACAATAATGACTTGCCCTGTGTTAGAGTTCGTATTTATACTGCGCAGTGTACCGTTACCACTAAACATAACGGGATGGGAATTTTCGGGAATAATTATGCGATTTTCCGTTTCAATATCCCCGTTAAAAACAAAATTGGTGGGGCCCGACATGTTGTTTAATGAAGTTTGTAATTGCGTTGCGCTGGTGACATTAACTATTTGCATACTTAATGGCATAAACATCAACGCCGCAGGGCTTACCGCCGCGGGGGGAAGCGCAAGTTCGGGGGTAATGGGTACTGCGCCCCAAGCGGGCGGTGTACCCAGCGCGGGCGGCGAGGTGGTATCTACCCCATAATTGCCCACATAAAAATAGATGCCACTGCCGCTTTCGGCCGATACCGGCATCACTAAACCCGACAATGCAGCTGAGAGGGTGAGCACCAGCGCCATAAGTAAAGCTCCGATGCGTCTGCTTTTGTTTCCGTTTCTCATTAAATCCATTCCCTTCGTATATATAATATGCTTATAGCTTTACATACTAAACGTGAGAAGGACAAGAGATAAATGTGTACCTTTTTAGTGACATTTGTGTACCTTTTTGGCAAAAAAAGAAATGTCGCAAAATGATATGCTATACTGATTCTAATCGAAAAACAGGAGGCAGCCATGGCATTATTTAACGCAAATCTCATTATACGGGAAACCCGCAAGGCGCGGGGTTTAACGCAAGAAAAACTCGCCGAAGGCATATGCTCCCGCGAGACGATTGTTAAGTTGGAAAAAGGGCAACGCAAGCCCAACTGGTACGTGTATCGAGAGCTTATGCGCCGTCTGGGTATAAACGATGAAAGCCCCCAGCAGGATAATTTTGTCTCGGACGAAGAAGTTAGCATGTTCCAGTGGCTTAACAATTGCTACGGACTTATTAGCGTAAATAAATTTGACAAAGCCCTTGCGGAAATTAAACAACGAGATACAGACGATTCACCCCTTTGGACAAGCGGTTTGTGGCACACCATGTTTCTGCGCCTAAAGGCGTATTTTTATTCCAGCACATTACACGCAGAAAGGCAAACCAACCCACATGTAGACCCACAACGCACCGTTGATTGTGCTTTGGCTTACTTAGAATATACCCGCGCTAATTTCGACGTGGATAAAATCACTACCTACTTCCTAGCCACCCACGAGTACGAGATGCTTAATTACCTTGCCACGGCGTATACGTGGCTGGATAAAAAAGATACTGCCGTTAAAATATGGATGGATATGAAAAAAAACGCCGAAAAACAATACACCCTCAGCACAGGGGGTTTACCCCAAAGCGTAACCTTGCAATACCGTAATATGTTAGTCCATTTGGGCGAAGCCTTAAATCGAATGGAACGCTTTGAAGAAAGTCTAAAAATAGCCGAAGAAGGGCTTGCAAGCTATAACTTTAGCCACCATTCCCCTGTAAGCTATGTGCAATATCAAATCATTAAAGCCACTGCACTGCGTAGCCTTAACCGCGTAGAAGAATCACGCGAGTTATCCAAACGCGTGTTACTCACCATGTACATTTTCGATGGTTACGGCGGTATAGACTTCGCCCTTAACAAAAAGGAATACGAAGAACAATACGGAGAAACACTGGATTTGTCCGTGCCTTGGTAGGGGAAATAAAAAAGCCGCATTTTATCTGCGGCTTTTACCGGCTTCGCTTACGCCCACCACATTTGCGCGGGGGGTTCGTACATTAGAATGGGTTTGAGAAATTCGATAGCTTTTTCTAAGCCTTCTTCGATGGACATTAGACCGTCTTCATGTTCGATGGAAATTGCGCCGTCGTAGCCGATGGCGCGCAAAGTGGATATCATGTCACGCCATTGCTTTTCGCCGTGACCGTAGCCTACAGTACGGAACACCCAGCCGCGCCCTAAGAAGTCGTCATAGCGGGTGGTTTCCAATACGCCGTTAACCGCTACGTTTGCGGGGTCTATACGCGTGTCCTTCGCGTGGAAGTGGTGGATAGCGCCCTTCATGGCTTTTAACGCTTCCACAGGGTCGATACCTTGCCAATAAAGGTGGCTGGGGTCAAAGTTTGCGCCAATGGCAGGACCTACGGCTTCGCGCAGTTGCATAAGCGTGCGCGGGTTGTACACACAAAAGCCCGGGTGCATTTCCAAGGCAATTTTGGTTACGCCATATTCTGCCGCTTCTTTCACCGCACTTTTCCAATACGGCACAAGCACCTCGTCCCATTGGTATTTTAGCACTTCCAAGAAGTCGGGCGGCCACGCGCAGGTTACCCAGTTGGGGTATTTTGCGCCCGCATGGTCGCCGGGGCAGCCGCCGAAGGTGATTACGGTATCCACGCCCAGCTTTTGCGCAACTTTGCAGGTATTGATAAAGTCCTCGTGGTCTTTGTCACGCACGGCTTTATCGGGGTGTACGGGGTTGCCATGCACGCTTAACGCACTGATGGTGAGGTTATGCTTCGCCAGCGCCGCCTTTAAATTGTCGATAATGGAAGGGTCTGCAAGGGCTTTAACAGGGTCAAGATGCGCGTTACCGGGGAAGCCACCGCAGCCAATTTCCACCGTTTGCACGCCCAAACTCGCCAAATATGCGAAGGCTTCCTCCACGGGCTTACCGCTAAGGGGTACGGTTAATACGCCGAGTTTCATATAAATACCTCCAACTTACTTCTTCTTCGCCTTTGCGGGCGCTTTCGCAGGTGCGGCGGACTTAAACTCCACCAGCTTGCCCGTTGCGGCGGATTTGTAAATGGCTTCCAAAATTTCTGTTACTACGCAAGCCTGCTCGGGCAATACCACCAGCGGCGTGCCTTTTTGGATAGCATTAATAAAGGTCATTTGCTCAAAAATTTGCGGGTCGTTGTGGTCGCCGTCAAAGAACGCAACACCGCCCCTGTGCATATTTGGTTTCTTCTCGTAAAGCAGACCAAAGTCATCGCCATTGTAGCGCACGCCGTCCTTCATGTCTGCGCCGCCCTTTGTGCCGCATAGTGTGGCTTGGGCTTCCACAGTTTCCAACATATTAATTGCCCAGCTGGATTCGAGTACAATGGTTGAGCCGTCTTCCATGGTAATAAAGCCGAAGGCAGAGTCTTCCACGGTAAATTCCTTGGGGTTCCATGGACCGAAGGCGTTACCGCAGTTACCATTGCCGTTGAGCTTTTTATACGTATTACCCATTACAGACTTGGGCTTGTAATTATTCATTAGCCACAGGGTGAGGTCCAGCGCGTGGGTGCCGATGTCGATAAGCGGACCGCCGCCTTGCTCTTCCTCGTTAAGGAAAACGCCCCACGTAGGTACAGCACGGCGGCGAAGCGCGTGGGCTTTTGCGAAGTAAATGTCACCCAAGTCGCCGCGCTCTACGCTGGCTTTAATATTTTGGCTGGTAGGGAAGAAACGCGTCTGATAGCCGATGGTGAGCAGCTTTTTGGTGCGCTTGGCTGCATCTACCATAGCGCGGGCTTCCTTGGCGGTTTTTGCCATGGGCTTTTCACACATTACGTGGTTGCCCGCTTCCAACGCCGCGATGGTAATAACGGAGTGCGATTTGTTGGGCGTAAGTACATACACCATATCCAACTTTTCTTCTTTAAGCATTTTCTTGTAGTCGGTGTATACCTTTGCTTTGGGTGTGCCGTAGTCTTTGGCGGCTTTTTCTGCGCGGTCTTTTACAATGTCGCAGAAGGCGACCATGTCGGCCTTACCTGTTTTTTGCAAGCTTGGCATGTGTTTGCCGTTGGCGATGCCGCCGCATCCGATGATACCCGCTTTCAATTTTGCCATGAGAATCCTCCTATGCGCAATTTTTGACCTGCCAAAAATTGTTGCGCTCTTGGGTTTTATTTGTGGATATTGTATAATGAGAATTAGCTAAACGCAATAGTTGATTGGAGAGTTGCACGATGAAAATTCAAGCCAGCGCAGAAGATTATCTGGAAGCCATATGGGTACTCACACAAAACGGCGCAAAAGCACGCGCAACCGACCTTGCCGCGCATATGGGCTTTGCCAAACCCACCATTAGCATCATTGTGAAAAAGTTCAAGGACAACGGCTACCTTACCATCGAAGACGAACGGTACATCACCCTTACAGAAAAGGGGGCGGAAATTGCCAAGCGCGTTCACCAACGGCATACGTTGCTTTCGCAAGTGCTTATGGCAATTGGCGTAAGCGAAAAACAGGCATACGAAGATGCCTGTAAACTAGAACACGCCATTAGCGAGGAAACATTTGAATGTATACAGCGGTTCTTTAAAAAAGTGAAAAAGGGCTAACAGTGTGTCCAACCGCACACTGCCTAAACGTCCGGCAAAGCCCTTGCTTCCAGCGCTTCTATTAGCCTTGCGGGGTTTATAACGGTGCTAAGAGAGTAGGTGCGCCCGTTTCTTTCAAGGTACAGGGTGTCCCCCGTTTCAAAGACCAAGGATAGGAATAATTCCGGGGTAATGTTGGGGTAAACCTGTACACACAGGGCGTACATACCCGCCAGCCATGGCACGGCACCGCTGTTTCCGCCCCTTCGGTCAAATACATATTCTGTGTTGCTATTGTGGGAAGGGCGCACCCGTGAATCAACAGGCACTAGGATTTGGCGCGGTCTTGGTGGGTGCGTGTCATAGGTTTCAAAAAAAGCATCGCCCCAGAATACCGGGGTGGTAAAGGAGTGTAAATCGTCCGGGTCTGCCAGTGGGTCACGCCCTAACCCACCTAGAGAGAAGCGGTCGTTTTCAGACCAAGTGGGAAAAATAACGAAAATATTGGCTTCTCTTGCCCGCTCTACCGCGTCATATAATTCCTGTGCGCCGCGGTGGTTGGGGTTTTGCCCCAGCATAATGCCGATAACCCGCACCCGTTCTTCTTCGGGCAGGTGTTGGTTTATTTCAATGATTCTATCAATGCTTTGCGCATAATGCGCTACGTTATAAAAAATGAACGGCGGTGCAAAAAATCCTGCGGTTGTGGAGATATAAAACAGATTGGCTTCCGGGGCTACGCCGATGTCTCGGCTTACTGCATAGGCGGCTAACGTGCCGTGCAAGGAAGCATAGCTGTCGCCTACTTGGTTAAGAATTTCATATAATCGCACGCGCCCCGCAAATTGCCCGTGGCTTACCAATAAATCCTGGTCAATTATCGCAACGCCAACGCCACTGCCTGTGATACCGCGCTCATGCAAGGCACGCACGCCCAAGCCCGGATTTTTGCCAAATTCCATAATGATATCCGATTCCGGTGGTGGGTTTGTGCCGCGCCTTGGTGGTGTGTTGTATGCGATTAATGGGGCAGTGCCTTCACTAAGCAGCGACAAATCAACCAAATACGTTCTTAGATTGTTTATCCAAAATATTAACGCGCCATAGAGCATCACTATCACGATAAAAATAGATAGCACGATATACGTTATTTTTCTTCTTTTTGTTTTTTTCATCATGCCTCGCCCCTCATTCATCCTGCTTGCGGAAGGAAATTTCCTCCGCATTAATAATCTCCTCGGGGGTGATGCCTTGGCGATAACAAAGTTCCAGCATTTTGTCGATGACTTGGCGTTCGTTGATGAGGATTTTTTGCTCGGCGTTACGGCGGTTTTCTAAGAGATAGATGGCGGGGTGGAAGAATACGAAGTTGATAAATGCGGCGTAAACAGCAGAAAGGAGTGAAACGGATAGCATAGGCCCTAATGCACTTGGGTCATCTAACGTTAAAAGCATTATCACTATCGACGACGCGACCGCTATCACTGCGCTACCGTACACGGCTTTGCTTATCATGCGAAATAGGCGTATGGCTTTATCGCGCGTTTGCTCGGGTAGCACATATCGTTTGTTAATTATCGCATTTATCGCGACGATAAAGGTCTTGTTTTCGCCTGTGATTAGAATTACGCCCACAATGGCAAAGACCAGCCAAATAATAGAGGGTGCATCTAAAAATTGTCCCAACCACCACGTTTGCCAATTAGCCGAAATTGCCATTAGCACAAAAAATCCAAAAAATATTACTACATAACCCATTAACCGTTTCATATCCCTCATCCTTTCTTGGGCATACGCCCTACACGAAGTGTCACGAACAGATTTTTCTGTTCGTGGAAAAAGTATACTCCGCGGAAGATGAAGAAGTCATGAGGATTTGATGAAGATTTGATGAAGAAATTACACTTGTTCCCCTTGCAACGCAAACCCAAACGCTGTCCCCTGCCCTACTTCACTTTCTACGGTAATTTCCCCGCCGTGGGCGGTGATAATTTCCCGGGCAATGGCTAAGCCAAGCCCTGATGAACCTGTTTTCTGCGTGCGGGAAGGGTCTACGCGGTAGAAGCGCTCAAAAATGCGCGGTAAATGCTCGGCGGGTATGCCCATGCCGTTATCGCGCACGATGATATGTACCAAGCCGTGAGACATGGACGCGCAAATGCCTATTTGCCCCGCGTCCTCATTCCCGTATTTTACAGCGTTGGAAAGCAGAATGCGCAGCACGCGGCGTATGGAATTTTCGTCACACACGGCGGTTAGGGTTTCGGGAATTTCTAATGAAAAGGTGAAGTTTGGCACGATTAGACGCGTTTCGTTTATCGTTTCCTCCAGCAGTGTATTTACGCGGGTTGTGGTAAAACTATAGGGCTGTTTTCCGCTGTCGCTACGTGCAAGTAGCAGCAGGCTTTCTACCAGGTCGTTCATACGCAGGGCTTCCGTTTTTATTATGGAAAGGCTTCTTTCCAGCATAGTTGGGTCTGCACCGCGGCGTATTAACATATCGGCGTGTCCGTTTATTACGGTGATGGGCGTTGCCAGCTCGTGTGACGCATCGGAAATGAATCGCTTTTGCCGTTCTATGTAACTGTTTAGCCGGTGCGCCATTTGATTAAAGGCGGCGGCATATTCGCGGATATCTTCGCCTTCGTCGTAGGCGATAAGGGGCTTAAACTCAAGACTTCCCATACTGCGGATACGCTCAATCATTAGACGGATTGGGTTCATTGCGCGGTCAATCACGATGGCGCTCACCACATAGGCGAGCAAAACAGTGACGGGTAACGCAATTACCACCCCAAGCATAGGAATGGCGGGCGGCGCGTTTGCCACAATAAATAATTGCAAAATAAACATCACAATGGTGATGAGTATGGTAGAAAATAGGGTTAGGCGCGTGGTACGGTTTAGGTTTTTCATAAATTTCCCTTTCATTTAATCATTTTTGCAATGTTGTCAAAAAAATCATCATTAGATAACATAACCCTATTAAACAAAATATTGTTAAAAAAATGGTCAATCCTGTGCAGTGCGGCGTAAAAGATAATGCGTTGCACTGCATCTTTTGCAGGTTCGCCGTCAAAATAACGGTTAAGCAGTCCTTTGTAAAAAGGATACTCCCCTTTTGCCTTAGATACAACCTTTCCTATATCTGCCCAAGTGACGCTAAACAAAAAACTGTTAAAATCAACAACCAGCAACGCTTCACCCGCAAGCATCATGTTTCGCGGAGTGTAATCCCCATGCAAAAAAGCAATGGGCGTACTTTGCAACCAATGTTTGTTGCTTTCTATATAATCGACCAATTTTTTTTCAGCATTTGTAAATCGGGCAACGTATTGCGGATAGGCTTTAATACTTGCCTTCATTTTTTCATAAGGGCATTGTTTCCATTCGTTGATACTGCCGTTGACGGGCATCGCGTGAATATTTTGCAACATCTCCCCCGCTACATGACCCAGTGTGTATTGCGCCATTGCATCAAGGCGGGGCAAAACTTCGGAAAATACGTCTCCGTTTATCCATTGGGTTATCATATACTTCCCACCGTTCAAACTGCCCAACGCTACAGGGCAGGGCGTGGGGATGCTGTTGCCTTGCAGTTGCTTTAACATTTCAAATTCTTTTGTTAAGCGATTTGCGCGACACGCATTTGCAAAACGAATAAAAACCGGACGACAATCCCTCCCATGGGCATAATATTTTTCATCGGGGGACATGCCGCCGCTTATCGGTCTGTAGGCAATAAAATTTTCTTTTAAAAAGCGCACGTTTTTTTCAGTCATGTATAATTTCTACCCCTATTTTAATGATTCTGTAGTATACTGCTTACATGAATAAATTGTTGATTTTAACCGATGAATATTCTTTATTTTACGCATCCAACAGGTCTCCTGCAGGCTTGAGTGTAAATACTCTTGTTACGTTGTTTGCGGAAAAAGGATTTACGCCTCAAGTAAACACCCTCAGCGGTATTAACCGGGAAGCGTCGTTTGAAGGCGTGGTTGTGTTATATCCTTATTCCAAAACCGCGGGCTTGTTTTACAAGGGTTACATCGAGGATGTCCTTTTACGGTTGCAAAACAAAGGTGCTGTGCTGGTGCCTGCGTTTACCCATTTTAGAGCGCATCAAAACAAAGTTTTTATGGAATTTATGCGTGACGATTTTAATAGCGAGGCGTTAAAAACCCTACGCGCCCTATGCTTTGGTTCGCTCCAAGGGTTAATGCAGCGCATAGGTGAAATTTTATTCCCCGCGGTGCTAAAAATGTCCGTTGGCTCCCATAGCAGAGGGGTGTTTTTCGTTGAAAACCGGAAGCAATTAATCGAAACAGTGAAAAAAAGCGCGACGATACACATGCAGGATTTTTTATCCAAGGAAAGTCCGAATATATCACACAAATTTATTATTCAACCTTTTATTAATGACTTGCGCGGGGACTACAGCGTATTGGTTTTCGGTAAAAAATACTATGTAAAATACCGCCCAATCCCCATAGGGGAACATGTATTCCCACAGTTAAATGAGGAAACCGCTCAGATACTGGATTTTGCAAGGCTCGCTTTCGATGCGTTACATTGCCCCGCCGTATGCTTGGATATCGCTTTTGATGGTTTGCGATGCCATCTAATCGAATTCCATTGTTTTCCGTTTTCATCAAATCATGTGGAAAAAGCGGGCGGGTACTTTGTTAACACCGCAGCACAGTGGCATTTTAACCCGAGTTACTCCGCTATCGAAACCGTTTATGCCGACGCGGTGACGATGTTTTTAACCCGACCCTCTTCTATAACAATGACTTTGTCACAATGACGCACCGCTTCCATTTGCTGTGCCACGATAATTTTTGTGGCGTCGAGTTGATTTATTATATCTATCATCGCATCGCGAGAAGCCGCATCCAGGCTCTGGGTCGCTTCGTCAAAGAAAATAAAGGTGCGCGCTTTCACAATGGCACGGGCAATCAACAACCGTTGACGCTCTCCGTCAGAAAATGAACAGGTTTCAAGTTTGGTATGCAGCCCTTGGGGTAATGTCTTTATTTTTTTTGAAAGCCCTACTTTTTCCAGTGCATGGGTTACAGCTTCCTCGGTGATGGAATCGTCGTTGTTGGTTACGTTGCTGTAAATATCCCCTACGGTTAACCCGCCGCTTTGTAATACAACCCCCACTTGCTTACGCAAATACCGCATATCCAACGTTTCCAAGTCGTAGCCGCCGCAATAAATCTTTCCGCCGGTAGGGGTATACAAACCCATGAGCAGTTTTATCATAGTTGTCTTGCCGCCGCCGGAAAGCCCCACAATACCTACACTTTGTCCCGCTTCTATCCGAAACGACACATCTTTTATAATATCCGCGCCATAAGGGCTAAAGCGGAAACGTATGTTATTTACTTCCAATGTACCCGTCAAATCCTTAGGTATTATTTTTTTACCGCTATACTCCGGCTCGGCATCCAAAATGGGTTTTACGTTTGCACATACGGAAAAAAGTTCCGGTAATATCCCAAGCGCTTTAAGCAGCTTGCGCATGGATTTTTGGAAAATCAAAAATGCCGACAAATACGCGATAAAAATACCCACGCCCATATTCGGCGTGTTTGCTATCAATAAATATACAACCGCCGTTGATACAAAATCAAAAAACAACTGGAAGGCATTTAGCCCATTACTTAAGCGATTAATTTGGGTGCGCACCCTCCGTTTTTCGGCTTCCAAACCACTCCATACATGAAAGATACGCGCCTCGGCACAAGACGCCTTTATACGCAATATGCCCTTTGTACATTGGTGGGTAAAACCCATTTGTTTGTTTTCCAAATTTGTGTACAGTCTAAACAGTTTATATTTTTTAACACCTGTAATACCATTAATCACAAATAAGGCTAAAAATAAAAGCAGTACATAAGGTGTAATGGTGCGGTTAAAGTTAAAAAGGACGATAATATACACAAAGGCAAATAAATTAGAAAAAATAGTTTGTAAGGTTTCCATAGAAATGAGTTTTTTTACCTGTTCGATACTGTTAATTTTTTGGATTAACTCACCCGTGGTATGGCGGTAAAAAAACGGAATGCGCAAAGTAAGCAGTCTATCCCACAGGGCGGCTTGTATGGCCAGCCCGCCTTTTGTGTTTATACGCGCTACACTAATATTTGTCATGATAGAAAAGCCCGCGTTAGCCAATTGAAACGCGACAAGAATAAATACAACCTCTACAAGCATCACCCGTAAATTGCCCGGGACAAGCACATCAAAAATTTGGGCAGAAATAATGGGGGGAATCATTTGTATAATACTCGCCAAAAAGCTGAAAAGCGCGATAAAGGCAAGTTCCTTATACATATTTTCCCCTAAAATAAATGCGAACACGTTTCGCAAACGCACTTTTTCGGCAGAAAACGTACGGAAAGCCGCATGGGCTAGGGGGGTAATTTCTTGTGCCGTTTTTGCCGTAACCTTGTAGGTTTTACCGCTTCTTGGGTCAAATACACTGTAACCGAACAGGCGATTGGGCAATAAAGCGATGGGTGTGCCGTCTGTAAATGCGCCTAACATCACGCCGCCGCTGTGCTTCCACCAACGCGCGGGTAATTGTACCTCTTTGCAACGTACACCCGACAAATACAATATTTCTTCGGTTAAATTACTATACTTATCCGAAATATTCCGCGAGGGGACGCGGGGCGTTATTTTTAAATATGCACACAAAACCTTACAAACCCGTACGGTTGCATCATCGCTCTCGTCCCAAGGTTGCTTGCTTATACCGTCATTTACCGCCGTTAGCTTGTTTACGGCTTCTTGTAATATCCTGTCATCGTGTGCCAAGTGAAAGCTCCTTATAAGTACCTCTTTGCGTAATTTTTCCGTTTTCCAGTACAATAATTTCGTCATAATCTGCTAGTTGGGATAAAACATGAGTGACGTTTACACAGGTGCAACCCCGTTCTTTTAGACTTTTTTCTATAGAGGCACAGTTTTCGGGGTCTATTGCACCGGTTGCCTCGTCTAATAATACGACAGCGGGGTTGTGTAAAAATGCCCTTGCCATCTCTATGCGTTGTTTTTGCCCGCCGCTGATATTTCTTCCGTTTTCCGCTAAAAGATAATCATACGCGCCGTCCAGGTTTGCAATGTGGGAATGTATGCAGGCATCACTTGCTGCGTTGTATATTTGCGCGTCGGAAACGCTATCGTCCCAAAGGGTGATATTGTCCCGTACCGAAGCGGAAAAAATCGCTATTTCTTGGTTGGCGCAACCTATGGATTTTGCGTATAACGCCTTGTCCATTTTAGTTGGGTTTATGCCATGAATGGTAATTTCGCCCTCGGTGGGTTCGTACATGCCTTGCAATAATTTCAATAATGTGGTTTTGCCCGCACCCGATTCGCCAAGCACCGCTAAACGCTGACCCGCTTTTAACGAAATAGAGATATTTTGCAAAACAGGCGTACTTTCATAGCTAAATGAAACGTTTTTCATTTCGATAAAACCCAGTTTTTCTTGTTGCTCCGGTGTTTCTGTGCAAGGGGCTTGCTCCGCTTCGGCTTTTAATACGCCAAAAAGCCGCTTTAACCGTTTTTCAAATTTGCCGAATAACTCCCCCGCATTTAACACCCCGCTAAGGGGAATAAAAAACGCTGTCGCATAGGCTTGAAATGCCAAATATGTACCAATGGTAAAGTTCCTGTCCATTATGCGAAACGCGGAAATGAGCAGTAAAAGATTGAAAAAAATAACCTCGGGTAATTCCCCTAATGGGGTGTAGGCTTCTTCGTAGTCGTCTGCGTTGGAAGCGTTGACCACCGCAATTTTTGAGCCTATCACCTGCCGGTAAAAAAATGTTTCCGACGCGGTAGACTTAAATGTTTCTATATGCTCTAACCCCGACGCGCTTATCCGCTCGCTTTTTAGGTTTAAGTCAAAAGGACTCGCGCTCTTTTCTTCTTTCGAAAATTTTTCTACCAAAAAATCTTTTAATTTAATCATCAAAAAGCTGACAACCACCAAAACAACCACAATACCCGCCATAAGCCTATCCAGCATAAGCATCATAATCAAATAAAACCCAACATTGACAATATTAAACAAAAGAGTGAGTATGTCCCGCGTTAATAACTTAGACACCCGCGCAGATGCATTGGCTTGGGAAATAAGCAAATAACTATCCGTTTTACTAAACAATGACAGGGGGGAATTAAGCAACCGCCATATATATTGGCTCGTTCCCACAATTTCAATTTTATTTGCAAGCCGAAGCAAACAATTTTTTTGCATCCATGTTACACAGGAAGCAAGCAAGGCAATGCCCAGCATAAGAATAATTAAATGCGGCAACCATTCCATAACCCCCGCACCCAAGACATAGTCGGTAAACACCTGTTTAAAAATAGGTGCAAGTGCCGCGGGAATGAGTAAAATTAAGTTTAACGCAAAAACATAAAAAATAATCTGCTTGTTTTTACCCAGCATGGCAAGCATATTTTTATACACAACATTCCACTCCTAGCGATTAAAGAAAACATCAATAGGACGCAATACTTCTCTAACTACAGACGCCTCCACCATCGTTAGATTACCGAAGGTTTTGTTAGGGCCTTTGGATGTAGTCCAGTTATAGCCCGTGGTGGTTTCCTCAGAGGCGACAAGTACTACGTATACTTCATGCACCGCACCGTCCCGTAAAAACGTCCGCGCAAGTTCTTCACTGCCCAGCACATCATATAGATATTGAAAAGTAACAGGAAATTCACTTACAGATAATACCGTGCCTATCATATTACCGTAATTTTTCCGACTTACGCCCGCGGGAAAAATATCCACGGTCATACCCCGTTGGATATATTTTGCTTGGTTAATTGGGATAAATAACAGACATTCTAATGCCCGCGTCCCCGGTGCTTCCCGCATGATTGTAGCAATACGTTCGCCGCGCCTTATAAAATCACCACTGCGCGCAAACACATCCATTACACGCCCATAATCATAGGTTTTTATTTGGCTTCTTGCGATAAGCTCGTCTTGTTTTGCGCGGATTTCTGCCTCCGGCGCGTTTTGTTCAATAAGCAAATTAATTTCGGTGACAAGGCTTAGCTGCTCTATCCTTGCAATTACCTGCCCACGCTCTACATGTTGGTTGGGTTGCAAGGTAAAATCCAACAACACCGTATCATAAGCGGCATATATATTAAACACCCTTCCGCTACGTACAATCACGCCGCTTGTCTCTTCTTGCAACCGCATTGTACCAAAAAAGCCCCAAATTAAAGCGATAGCAAGCAGTATAAGCACCGTGCCAAAGGATAGCCACGCCTTTATTTCTATTACCGAAACCATTTTTTCCATATCATTCATGTGAGTACCCTCGTGTATTTATCTGTTGTACGGTAGCGGAAAACCCTATAAATTCTTGTGTAGTGCCGCAATGAGAAAGCCTGCCCACAATGGTGGGATGGTCGGTAATACTTGCGATAAATTCCGCCATTTGTGTGCCGCAGATTGTACCCGTCGCCTGTACAGCGTCTGCAATGAGTTTGACCGCGGCAAACCCCGACATTGCGTACAGGTCGGGTGCAAAACCATGTACGGCATAAAATGCATCGTAAAATTCCGCATCTATATACCCATGCTCATAGGTAGCCTTGTACAGGTTTATTTCATAATCCTGCAAGGCTTCTAAAAAAGAAATTCTGCCGAAGAAACTGTCCCCAAAAAAAGGAAGCGAAGGGTCAACAGCGTGGATGAGCCTGATTACCTCTATGCCCTCTGTTGCAGGGGCGGCGATAACCACCGCGTCACAGCCAAAAGCCCGCCATCGGTTAGTAACCGCATCCACATTGGCAATAGAAATACTGGTTACGCGGTCAATGACTATAATGTTACGCCTTGCCAGTTCCCATTCCAAAACGGTGGCAAAATCTAACCCATATTCATCATCGCTAAAAAAAATAGCGACTCTGGATAATCCGTTATCCGCCATATGCTGTGCCATCGCTTCCGCAAAAATTTGATTATTTGCCACCATGCGAAATACATAATTATGGTAATAATCAAAAAGCATGGTACCTGTTGCGGCAGGCATTAGTAGTAAAATGCCGTTCTCTTCATATACATCCTTTACGAAATAACAGATATTTGTACTCCAATGACCGATAACCGCAGTTATCCCCTGCTCATAAAAAGTTGTGGCAATTTGCATTGCTCTATGGGCATCACCTTCGTCGTCACGTATCAATAATTGCAACGTACGACCAAGCAGCCCGCCGTTTTCATTAACCTGCGTCACCGCCAACTCTACCCCCCTGCGAAAGTGGGTGTTTGAATCAATGCTTTCCACGGGGTACGCTACCCCTATATGTATACTTTGTGCCACCGCCTCGTTAAAGACGGTTACGGTTTCCGCGTTACCGCAGGCAGTGAGTAAAAACGCGCCCACCATTAGCATACTTGCGTAAAACACCCTTATTTTCCCCGTCATTAAATGCGCTCCTATGCCATTATTTAAATGAGGACTACTGTAACCTATCTCATTATCGCTGTCAAATAATACCCCTTCCCCCGTACGGTATGTATCACTTCTTGCTGTGTATATGCCGCCAGCTTGGCGCGGATATTTTTCACATTTGCGTCTACGATGTTTGACTCGCCGTAGAAGTCCCCAAATACTGCGCGGATAATTTCCTCCCGCGTTTTTACCTTTTCTGCGTGGTCAAACAGGAATGCGAGAATTTCGAATTCTGTTTTGGTCAGCTTTATTTCGTTGTCCGCAAAATACGCGCGGTAGCTCTCCTTGCAAATATACAAACCATGCCCTTGGGGCGCGGTTTGCGCTCCCGCCCCGCGTGAGATATTGCGCTTTATCCGTGCAATTAACTCCAGCGTATCGAAGGGCTTTGTCACATAATCATCCGCGCCCGCGTTTAAAAATGTCACTTTATCAAATACCTCCTTGCGGGCAGTCACCATAATTACGGGCGTGCGGTGGGTTTTGCGTATTTCGCGCAGTATCTCCAGCCCATTTTTTTCGGGAAGCATTACGTCCAGCAATATGCAGTCGTATTCCCCCGCGGAAAACAGGCGCGTTGCCGTTTCGCCGTCCGGTGCCACGTCTACACGGAAATTTTCGTATTCCAACTCCGCGCGTAAAAATGCGACGATATTTTCCTCGTCCTCGCATAGGAGAATCCTATTCTGTGTCATGTTCATGCTCCCCTCGCCGCGCGGCGACCAGCATCATCACCAGCGTAGGTCCGATAATTAAACCCAGCAAACCAAATAAACGGAAGCCGATGAAAATCGACATCAGCGACACCAGCGGGTGAATGCCAATTTGGTCGCCCAAAATTTTCGGTTGAAGCACCTGCCGTATTACGGTAATGATGCCGTAAATAATCAGCAAGCTTACGCCCTGTCGCGGGTTACCCATCACAAAGGACATAATCGACCATGGAACAAGCACTGAACCCGCGCCAACGATGGGCAAAAAGTCCAGCACCGCAAAAAGCAAGCCCAGGAATAACGCAAAGGGACTGCGGATAATAAGAAGCCCAATAATGCTAATAATACCCACCATGGTCATTAAAATATATTGCGCGCGGAGATACCCCCGTAACGCTACGGAAAAACTGCGCTGTGACTGCTTAAAATGCGCCGCAAGCCCTTTTGGGCACGCCCGTGCAATGGCGGAAAAAATGCGCTCCCTGTCCGCCATAAAAAAGTACGCACTCACCAACGCCAAAATTGTGTTTATTAAAAATTCGGGTACGGCGGCTACGGCGCGGGGGGCGTGGTCTTGCACAACGCCACCAAATAATCCCATCACGGCGTTAAGCAAAAATTCCTGTATATCGGGCATGGCAAAATTGTCGGGCATACTGTCGGCAAAACGGGCAAACCATAAATCCATACGGGTGGCAATATCTTCAATTACTTCCGGCGCGGTATCTACAAACGTACCCACTTGGCGTATCAGCGTATTTATCAGCCACGCGCCAAGGCTTGCGGTTATCGCCATAAATAACAGCAAACACAAAAGCGCAGACATCCAGCGCTTAAATTGCAGGCGGTTCATAAGAAGCCGTATTAACGGCTCCATAATTAACGCAATAAGCAGCCCAAAGAAAAACGGCGCAAGGTATACCCACAAAAAGGTGAATAGCGCATATACCAAAAAAGTAAGCAGCGCAAAGAATGCCATGCGGTCAATTATCTTCTTATTGCGCAAATAAATTTCATACATATAGGCGATACCTCCATAACAAATGAAGTGCGCGAAATTTGCGTTAAAAATTTCCGCACGACTCCTATAATTTTCCATTTCTCGCATAAAACGCTTGTTAGGCTTGGCACATCAAACGGCAACGGAAAAAGGAGCGTGGGGGTATGAGCGATTTTACATTGCCGACCAACATAAAGCAAATTGGCAGTATTAGCGACGGGCTGCGCATTTACGTGGAAGACTACGTGTGTACATTCCTGCATCAGTATGCAGAAAGCGCAGGCTATAGCGAACGGCTCGCATTTCTGGTAGGGCGCAGCATGGAAATTGACGGGCAAAGCGTAGTCTTTATTAACGGCGCAATTCACGGAAAGCACACAGAGGAAAGCGAAGGCATGGTGCGCTTCTCGGAAAAAAGCATCGACTATGCCCAGCAAATGCTGGAAGAGCATTTCCACGGCATGGAAATTGTAGGCTGGATGCAGTCCCAGCCCGGTTACGGCACGTTTTTAAACCAAAATTATGCGGCGTACCACGTGCGGCAATTCCGTAAGCCGTATCAGGTTATGTTTGTCACCGACCCGTTGGAACGCGCAAACGCATTCTTTGCGCCTAACCCCGACGCAATTACCCCTGCCGAACGCTTAACCGCGCTTCACGGCTACTTCATCTACTACGATAAAAACACAAACATGCACGAGTATATGCTCGCCAATAAAGCCATGGACTATACCGCAAAACCGCCTACCTTCGTGGACATTCAACCCAGCATGTACACCGAGGACGAATTGGACATGGTGGAAATTACCCCCCGCAACGCAGGCGACACGGCAGAAATGCCGTTAATCGGCGGGCGGCATTCCGCCTACCGCCCCCCGTCTGCGGCACAGGAAGAAGCAGAAGAAACCCTTCGCCGCCCCACCGCTTACGCAAACCAGCGTATGCGTAAGCGCGGAGCAAACGCACCCCGCCGTCCCATGCAACTGATAGGCAGTTTAGCGGCAATTTTACTTGTGATTATTTTCGTAATGGGCTTCGAATTGGTGCGCAACCAAGACCGTATTGAACGCATGGAAATAGAGATTTCGTTTCTAACAACGGGCTACCGTAACCTGCTTGCCGAACTGCACTCGGGCGGCTTAACCCCTGCCTTTGCAGAACAAAACTTCGCAGAAACGCCCACCACCGGCGAAACCACAACGGGTGAAGCCCCAAGCGGCATACCCACAGGCGAACTTGCTGCCGCCGACACCCCTGTAACTACGCCGTCCCCCACCCCGCCGCCGCAGGCTGAAGGCGATGCGGACGCGTCCATTCCCGCAGGGCTTATACCGGACGGGCGCGTTTTCCCGGAAATTCCTGTGGTATATGTTATCCAGCCCGGGGATAGCTTACTGGGCATTGCATACCATTTCTTCGGCGATATTAGCCGTGTAGACGATATTATTGCGCTTAACGAAATTGCAAACCCGAACCATATCGTTGCGGGCACGACACTTCTTCTCCCGCGGAGGTAGAAATGCCGTTGGTAGAAGCCCCAAATATCGACCTTGTAACCGCCTTAGCGCACGAAATTAAAAACCCCGCGGCATTGGCGCTTGCCCACGTAAATCTTTTACGCGGCGGGGAAAAAGATATAACAAAAAGCTGCGACCACATTCAAAACGCGCTGGAAACCATTGTAGACCTAACCCACGATATGCTACACGTCACCTACGGGCAGCCCTTGGCATATGACTTTGATGTACACCTGCTCATCGTGGAGGTAATGCAGCAATTTGAATCGGCGCACAGGGGGGTGCAATTTACGCTGCACCCCCAACTTTCCACACTCACTTTGCGCGCACCGGAAATTAATTTGCGCCTTATCCTCACCAATCTAATAAAAAATGCCGTAGAAGCCGCCATTGCCAACCCCCACGCCCCCCCCGAGGTTACGCTTTTCTACGGCATAAAAGACGAATGGCTGTACATTGTTGTGCGTGACAGCGGCACGGAGGAAAAACAAAAGCCCGCAGGCAACGGCCTTGGGCTTCCCATTGTTAAGCACTTGTTGGAACGTATGGGCGGCGAAATTACCCTGCGCACAGGCTTGCTGGGCGGGTGCGAAGCGGTAGCGCGGCTACGCACCTTCCTTTAATTTTTCTACTACGGTATGCACCGCGTCATTTGGCGTAGAAGCGCCCCCCGTGACTATCACGGTGCGGGCGTTTTTTATTTCGCTTGCGTCAAGTTCCTCTGCCGATTCGATGTGCCGGGTATTTACGCAGTATTCGCTCGCGATTTCATACAATTTTGTTACGTTAGAGCTATTTTTGCCCCCAACAATGATACACGCGTCCGCGGTTTGGGCAAGCTCGCGCAATTCGTTTTGGCGGAACGCGGTAGCTTCGCAAATTGTATTATGCGGCTCCAGCAAGGGCATGTTCGGGCATTCGTTTGCGAGAAAATGATGCAATTTTTCATATGTTTCCTTGTTATGCGTGGTTTGCGCTACAAGGCACACACCAAGGGGCGAGAAATGTATTGCGGGAATAACTTTTTTTGCCTCATCAACGTCTTTCACAATCAAACGCTGTGTAGTTACCCGGCTGATAATGCCCAGCGTTTCGGGGTGGTTGGGCGTACCGCATACGATTACATCCAACCCGCGGGTGGATGCATACGCAACCACGGCATGTATTTTTTTCACGTGGGGGCAGGTCATGTCTATGACCGTTAGCCCGCGTGCTTGCGCTTCGTCCAATACGTCGGCGGGTACACCGTGGGCGCGGATTAGCACCTTTGCCGCCTCGCCCGTCGGAATTTCGTCCAGCGAATGGATAAGTTTGATATTAAACGTTGATAAATCCGCCACTACAGAAGGGTTATGCACCACTTCGCCGTACATATAGGTATGTTTTTCGTCTGCAAGTTTGAACGCCTCGCTCACCGAGCGCCTTACGCCGTAACAAAAACCCGAATGTTTTGGCACGATAATATTCATGGCGTAAAAACCTCCGTTTTTGATGGGGTTAGCATAATTTCTGTACGCGTATTTTTGTAGATAATTGTGTATTTTTGCGCAGATATATGCGCATCCAGCGTTAATTTTGCTTGTGTTAATTGCTGCCGGGAAAATTCCATACTCACCGTTACCCCGCCCATGGCGCGAAGCCCTTTAACATAGCCGTTACCCAACGCTTTTGGCAATGCGGGCAGTAGGTGAATTTCATTTTCCGGTGTGCTTTGTACCAGCATTTCCGCAATGCCTGCCGTTGCCCCAAAATTTGAATCTATTTGGAACGGCGGGTGCGCGCCGAATAAATTGGGATAACACCCCCCGCGCCACCCTTCGCACGGGCGCAGCTGCATTTTTAAAAACGAAAAGGCACGCTCGGCATCTTGCAGCCGTGCAAACAGATTAATCCGCCATGCCAGCGCCCAGCCTGTGCTTTCATCACCACGCAAATCCAGCGTTTTACGGCAGGCGTCTGCCAGTGGCGTTCCTGCTTTAATTTCATACCCCGGGTATAGCGGGTACAAGTGCGAGGTATGACGGTGCGTAGGCTCGGCTTCTTCAAATTCGGCGTTCCATTCCAACAATTCGCCCCGTGTGCCGATTTTGTATGGCGGGAGTTTGTTAATGATGGCGTCAAGGTCAAAAGAAAGGTCAAATTCTCGGTGGGCGCTGCCCCCCGAACCCCTCGCGAGCTTTCGTAAAAGCTCGACCAATATTTTATAATTTTTGAGGGTTTCTTTAATAATTGCTGTGGTCATGGTGGTGGTTTTAGACACGGAAATGGGTGTGCCATCGTATAGAAAGTCATTTTCGGGCGAAGTGGAAGGCGCAAAGATTAAGTTGCCTTCTTCGTCTTCAATAAGTACGTCAAGGAAAAATTCGGCGGCATCACGAACAATGGGAAACGCTACGTTTTTTAAGAAGCTTTCGTCGCGTGTATACATATAGTGATTAAACGCATGGGCAGAGAGCCAGCCCCCCGCAAGCGACCAAAACGCCCAACGCGCGGCACCAAATTTATCATCTTGCGCTACGGGGGTAGACATGCCCCAAATGTCGGAATTATGGTGCGCGGTAAAACCCTTTGCGCCATAGTGCGCCTTTGCGGTTTTTGCGCCTGTTTTACGCAGCACTTCTATAAAATTGAACAGGGGTTGTTGACAATCCGCCAAGTTTGCAACATTCGCGGACCAATAATTCATTTCCGCGTTGATATTTAACGTATAGTTACTGCTCCACGGCGCGTAGAAGTGCGCGTTCCAAATACCTTGCAGATTTAACGGCGCAGCACTATCAGGGCGCGAACCGCTAATCATTAAATACCGCCCGTATTGGAATAAAAGCGCGAATACATTGGGGTCATTTTCCGCCCTTTCCCAGTTGGCAAGCCGTTGGGGCAATGGCAGTGATGCGGTGCTTATATTTTCATTGAAGTGTATGTCCACACGATTAAAAAATGATTGATAGTCCGCTATATGACGGGATTTTAATGACGCATAACTCATCTTTAATGACAAATCTTTTTCGCATAATTCCTGCGGATTAATCCCGCTTTGCATTGGCGGTGTAAATGCATCTTTAAAATTGGTGCGCCACACCATACGGATTATTACTTCGTCCGCGTTTTTTATCTGTAACGCCTCACCATTTGCTGTAATTTCGCCGTTTGTTGCTTCAAAATCCGCAACAACGCAGAACGCCATACCCTGCTGTGCGGGGTCGGGGTTGTCCGTAGGTTCGGCTTGCCCCTGCATCACTAGGCGGTTGCCCGTTGGTGAAACCATAACAGAAGCGTCATGCTTTAATTTGCATGTTAACCGCGCGGTTAAATTTACCGTGTTTTTCGCATTCGCCGTTAGGCGTATCACCAGCATATTATCGGGCGCGCTTACAAATATTTCTCGTTTAAATGTTGCGCCGTTTGCGTCGTACTGCATGGAAAAGGCGGCATTTTCTATGTCCAACATACGCGAATAATTGGTGCCTTGTGCGTGGGTTACGGGCATTTCCAATAATAAATCCCCCAACGGCAAATACCGCTGCGAATTTTTGCCAAGGCAAAATTTTTCAATATGCTCTTGCGCTTCTTTATATCTACCCGCCATGGCAAGCGTGCGAGCGTGTATATAATCGTTGACCGCATTTATTTTATCATGGGACTGCGGAAAGCCCGACCACAATGTTTCATCGTTTAACGCCAACCGTTCGCTTGCTGCGCCGCCAAAAACCATCGCACCCATGCGCCCGTTTCCCAGCGGTAAAGCCTCGTCCCAATTGGCGGCCTCTGCATTGTACCGTAATTGCAGATTATTCATTGGTGCCTCCCAAAATCGTTAAATCCAATTCATATCCCTCAGTGGTAAATTGTTGTGAAAAATCATCACCAGCGCTATATGCGGGAATGGTAAATCTATAAACATGGGTTTCCCCTCTGCGCACCGAATCGGTTGCACTTACGGCAAATTGGTACACGCGAAAATCTAATAGATAACATATATTTCGCGCAGCTATATTACCTATACTTCCACGCCTAATCGTAACTTCCATAATAAAAGCGGTTTCGGGCGGGAAATACCACATATGTTGACCATCGTGCAAATAACTTTCCGCACGTTGTCCATCGGCATAAAACACTTGAATATCTACATCGCCGTGATGCGCGACAACAACCTCCCGATACCATTGAAACGGCATATCTTCCGCTTCTCCGCCAAAGTTTTCGTCGCGTCCCATAAGCCATTCAAACATAATCAATGGGTTGTGTGCGTGGGCAATCATTTCCAGATTATTTGCAAGCGAAAGCAGTGAATCTAAGCCGCCGCGTTGCAATGATGCAGTTACAATTTCTCGCACTGCGTCACGCCCCGCAATTTCTATGCCTGCCTCATCTAACGTATCAAACAAAAATTGTGCGGCAAGGTCAAATAATCCATCCATGCCTTGCGAAAGAAAAGCGCGTATCATCTGCGGTGCATTTTGCATACCAAACCGCGCCAGAAAATCCTCCATCACACCGTCAAATTGCTCCAACGCCAAATCACCGCCTACCACCTGCGCCAACAATGCTTGAATGTCCGATTCAAAGCGTTCTGCAAACATTTCGCGGTTAATAAAAACCCCGTGGGGCGCACGCCCTGTAATCGCGTTCACCAGCCCATGCATAAACGCTACCGTAGGCTGCTGCCCGTCCACAAATTGCACACTTGGCGGAAAAATTGTAACCCCGTCAAAGCGTGTTACATCTACCACACTTGGGTATGCGGGCGTCATTATATCCACTCCATACCGCCCAAAACCCCACGTATGCGGCGCTACCCAGCTCACCACATCGGCAGGATTAATCACATTAAATATGTGCGCAAAATTTGCCGTATTATACTGCGAAGGCACAAAACGCGGCGTTGCAAATACATAGGCAAAAATATTTTCCCGCAATATTTCTTGCATACCCAGCCGTTGCCCCGCCGACATACGTCCCGCAGCTAACGCAGCCACCGCAGCACCGCGGCTAAAGCCCGTTATCCAAACCTTCACATTTTCTTCAATTAAATCCCCATGGCGCATCAAATATTCCATTAAAAAGCTATTTACGACCGCCGCGCCGCGCAAAAAACCCGCATGGTAGCCCCTTGCACCCACGGTGACATTGCCTACCCATTCCAAACCATAGTTACCGCCCCGCACCGCCACCGCAAGCAAGGTATAGCTTTCCCCATTCGATTGAATATACCGATGCCCCACCGCAACACCAATCGAATCGAATGTTGGCGTTGCAGTAAATCCGTCGTTAAATTCTATATTTTCGAAACCAATTTCGTCCAACAACTCGTATACGTTGTCTGTTCTTGGGCTGGCAAAGGTCGTCATTGCCAACGCCAGCGACATGGTAGCCAGGCTATGACAATATTCAAACGCCGACCGCGCAAAATATTCCTCGTCCCAAAAAAATTGTTCCGTTATGCCCCCGCCTGTAAAATACCCCTCGACCCGCGTTATACGGGGTATGTAGGGAATGTATTCTTCTTCCGGCTCGGGTTCTTCCACAACTATTTCTTCGGGAATGTAAGCTTCAACAATCTCTTCCTCGCCGTTGCGCCCGCAGGCAGCGAGTGCCAATAATAAAGAAACAAGCGGCAATATTTTCATTGCATAAACCCTCTTTCCGATAATTTATGTATTTATATTCCGCCTAACAATGATTTTAATGTTGCAATTCCATCCTTCGAAAGCGTTACGTCTTTGCCCATTTTTTCATTGTTTGGCGACTAATCGCGGATGTCATCCTCGGGGACGCACTCATTCCAACTAATCAAATCTAATTCCTTACGCCATCCTTTGCTGCCTTCGGATAATACACCCACATGTTTTGTATTTTTGTATTTAGTTTCTGCCATGCTGGTTGCTTCTTATTTGCATTTTAATATATTATTCTACAATTTTTAACCCTATGATACTTGCCATGTTGTCAAAATCTTTATCATTGTGTAGAAGTGGAATGTTATTTTCTATTGCGGTTAATGCAATTAACATGTCAATTGTATTACGTGGTGTGATGCCTTGACGGCGCAAGGTATAAACCATTTTAGCAGTTTTAACAAATGTATCTAATGTGCCAGGTAATGTAAAAATTACATTACTTAACAACACTTCGTTTAAATGATTAAATTCAAGTTCTGTTTTTGCGCCCTGTAAAACTTCAAGATAAGTGTATGATGAAATTGAAAAAGTCTTTCCTTCACCAATAACCTGCTTTAAAATCCTTACTTTTTCATTGGTTATATTCTTAAGGGTGTCAATTATAACTGAGGTATCCACTAATATCATGTGATTTTACCCCGCATTGATTTATAATCATATCCTTCGGCGAACTCAATTTTACCAATTAAATCTAGTAAATTTAATTTTTTTTCACCATCTTCTTGTTTGCTTTCATTCATCAATGGTTCGATAAATGTAATAATTACTTTATATTTTTCTGTAACCTCAAGTGGTTGCGTGGGGGTAAATTGTTTCCCATCATAAATTGCATTTATAGCGTACATATTAGAACCTCCTAATTATTATTTTCTTCATTCTCCCCAAACGTTATGATTGGCAACCCTTCTACAATCTCTTGTGTTTTTATGCTTACAGCGATAACGGATAGTAGAAGGTTTAGGACGTAGTCGGGTTGGTTGGTTTCTTGGGCGTAGTGGTTGGGGTTGTTGGTTATGCCGCTGGCTTTGTCGGTTTTTAATTACCCTTCGCGGGAATTATAACACAAAAATCTTTATGTAAAACAATCGTACCACTAAAATAACGCCTATGCACGGTCAGATACCGTACATAAGCGTATTACATTCGTGTTTCTTCTACTTTCTTTTCTCTCTATCCCTTGCGCACATCCGGCAACGCCGCCACCTTACGTACTACAACCCGGGTGAAGTACACGGCAACGCTGCCTTCTGCGCCGGATAACCCGTCATTTAATTTGAAAGCTGCAAACCTAACAAGCACCACCGCGCGCATGTTTCTAAGCGGTGCAGGTTCGATTTTGACAAATAAAACACAAGATTATCCTAACTTTAAGCCTTGAGGAAATCAGTACGTCGCCCGTTTATCACCAGAGCCGGGTCTTTGCAATAGCCGCGGGGTATGTGTGCAGGGGTCGGTCATGTGCCTCTTGACTTGGGCGCATTGTACACGAAAATATTTGACAACATTCTAAGGAAATGTCAATTTTTTTAATTTTTGATATAATACACCCCATATCGTACGTAAAAGGGGTAATAGCATGAACTTAGCCATCATTGGCGGCGGTCCTGCGGGCTTGTCGGCGGCGATACGCGCGCGCGAAACGGGACTTGAAGATGTATGGGTAATTGAGCGCAATGTGTCCCTTGGGGGCATTTTAAACCAGTGCATTCATCACGGGTTTGGCGTACATATTTTTAAAGAGGAATTAACGGGACCCGAATATGCCCGGCGGCTTATTGACCGTGCGGCGGAGCTGGGCGTACATTTCGCACTGGGGGCAATGGTTACAGAGCTTTCAAAGGAGCGGGAAATTACCTATGTTTCACCCAAAGGGCGCGTTACGGCACAGGCGGGCGCGGTCATTCTTGCCATGGGCTGCCGCGAGCGGGCGCGGGGTGCGCTGGGCATTCCCGGCGGGCGCGGCATTGGCGTATATACGGCGGGTACGGCACAAGCACTGGTGAATATGAAGGGCATACTGCCCGGTAAGCGCGTGGTCATTCTCGGGTCGGGGGACATTGGGCTAATCATGGCACGGCGTATGACGTTAGAGGGCGCAAAAGTGCTTGGCGTTTTCGAAATTATGCCCCACAGCGGCGGTTTAAAACGCAACATCGCGCAGTGCTTAAACGATTATGACATTCCGCTGCATCTTTCGCACACGGTAACGCGCACCAAAGGTGTACAGCGATTAGAAGGCGTATACATTGCCCCTGTAGATGAGCAGCTTCAGCCCAGTTTTAAGGAAGAACGCTTCATTGAGTGCGACACACTCCTGCTTTCCGTCGGGTTAATTCCCGAGAATGAACTGGCGCGCAGTATCGGTGTGGAATTGTCCCCCACTACGGGGGGTGCAACGGTAAATAATCGCCTAGAAACCAGCATCGAAGGCGTTTTTGCCTGCGGAAATGCTTTGCATGTGCATGATTTGGTAGACTACGTGACACAGGAAGCCTACGAAGCGGCAGAAAACGCGGTACGATTTATACAAGGGAGGGCAGAGGGCATTTCCGCGCCTATCCCCGTGCGTGCGCTGCACGGCGTGCGATACACCGTGCCTTCTTCCATTATCCCAGAAGGACCACGCACGCCGTATACGCTGTCGTTCCGCAGTGACGGCGTATATTCCCCCGCCACGGTAGAGGTACTTGCCGACGGCAAACCAATTCGCACATCGGTACAGCGGCGCATTATCGTCCCCAGCGAAATGGAGCGCATTAAAATCGTATTACCCGAAATTCCTAAAGAAATTGGCGTTACCATACGAGGTGTCCTATGCTAGAGATTATTTGCATCAACTGTCCTGCGGGCTGTCTAATGACCGTGAACGAGGCTGGGGAAGCAACGGGGCATTTATGCGCAAAAGGGCTAACCTACGCCAATGAGGAACGCACAAACCCCACGCGCAATATCACTACCTCTGTTCGCGTGCGCGGCGGCACGCTGTCCATGCTCTCGGTAAAAACGGCTTCGCCCATTCCCAAAGGGGAAATTTTTAACGTAACCCGCGAAATACATAAAATTACGCTAAACGCACCCATAAGGTTGGGAGAAGTTGTGCTGGAAAACGCCGCAAATACGGGCGTTCCCATCGTGGCAACGCGGCATATACCCCGGCGGGCGTATATCTTTGATTTAGACGGCACAATTTTGGACAGCGCAACCCTTTGGAACGGCATTAACCGCGCCTTCTTTGAAAAACGGGGTATCCCCTTCCCCATGGATTACCAGCGTGTAATTGGCGCAATGCCCTTCCCGCAGGTAGCGCAGTACACCAGGGACACGTACAACCTGCCCGAAACGCCCGAGGAACTGATGAAAGAGTTTCTGCAAATGGCAACCCACGGCTACACCCACGAAATTAAAATGAAAGCGGGCGCAAAAGCATATCTACAGCGCTTGCGTGAAAACGGGCATAAAATGGCGGTTGCCACCGCCGCCCCGCCGCAGCTTTTTACCCCTGCGCTTAAAAACCACGGGATATATGATTTATTTGACGCCATTTGCACCACCGCCGACGTTGGCGTTGGTAAAATTGAACCCGACGTATTTCTGCTTGCGGCAAAAAAACTCGGCGCTTTGCCCGCCGACTGTATCGTATTCGACGATATCCCCGCCGCGGTAAAAAGCGCAAAGGGCGCGGGCTTTCTTGTATGCGGCTTGTACGACAACCAAGCCGATAAAGAATGGGCAGAGATTGTAAAAACCGCCGACTACACCCTGCAGGATTTTACGGCGCTGTATTTTTAACAAACCTTAGGCGTATACGCTCGTCGCGTTCGCGTTCTTCCAATTGCGATTGTATATATTTTATGCGGGCTTCGCAGGTGGGAATGGTAACGTTCTCTAGCGCGGAAGCCTTTTTTTGTGTTTTGCGAATGGCGTATGTTAACTGATACAGGCGGGCTTGCGCTTCGGCGAAGGCAACCAGCAGTACGCGGGCGCCGCGCCATGCGAAGTGTGCCTCGTCTATGGAAGCGGTAGATTCTGCAAGGCTGTACGGGCTTTTGTGCCGCAGGGCTTCTACGCATTCGTGCCCTGCGTCGCGATAGGATATTTCTAATGCAGTGTAAGCTATTTCTAATGCTGCGGTCATCTTTTTTTCAGTAAGCATAAAATTTTTCTTCGCCTCGCGGAGTTTTATTAACAGGGATTGTTTCTTTTTTTCCAGCAGGGCGTGTCCCTTTTTTGCCAGCGTATATTTTTTTTGTGCTTGCAAAAGATTGTGTTTGGTTGGATAATCATTAGGATTCATACCGCACCTTTTGAATAACCATAATTTATCTGCATATAATTTACATAGTGGTAAAACTTATACGCAAAGGGAGGGATTTTTATGCCATCGGTAGGCATGGTTGGAACAAACGGACAGCAAATGGCGCGGGCATTTTTAAATCTGTGCCATGGCGCGGCAAACTGTTATCATATTACGGAAAGTAAGCCTCTTGGGCCAAAAATTAACGTTTTGGTGGCAGATGCAAGCGAACCTGTACTTTCTACTATTATCCCAAAGCTGTCTTGTGACGATTATTTAATTATAAACGCTGATGATGCCGAAATTTTTCCTGCACTGGGGCAAACACAGGCAAAGGTGATTACCTATGGTTTTAACCCGCGTGCGTGTATTACCGCCTCCAGCGTAACCGAGGACGGGCTTCAGGTATGCATACAACGTGCGTTTGTTGACTTAGAGGGCGTAGAACGCGCCCCGCAAGAGTTCTCTGCCCCTGTTACTTCACTGGGTGCGGCGGCGGCGTGGGCGGTTGTGGGGTTCTAAACCCCATTTTATGTGAATACCCTAGCTAAGCGAATAAATACTGTAAAGGGTGAAGCACATGGAAAACGGAAGCAATTATATTGACATTGGCGGGCGCATTTGCTCAGATTTTACCTTCAGCCATGAAATTTATGGCGAAGGTTTTTATCGTTTCGATGCGGAAGTTGCGCGCCTTAGCGGAAGCGCGGACATTTTGCCCGTCACCGTGTCCGAACGCATTATTGACCATGCAACAATGACGATAAACAGTCACGTGCGTATTATTGGGCAAATCCGCTCCTACAATAATTACGTGGAAGCCGACCGCAAAAACAAACTAGTACTAACTGTTTTTGCCCGCGATATTGAAGCCGTGCCCTCCTTCGTCGAATCCTGCCCTAACGAGGTTTTCCTTAACGGCTACCTCTGCAAACCGCCCATTTACCGCACCACCCCATTCGGGCGGGAAATTGCCGACATGCTGCTTGCGGTCAACCGCTCGTACAACAAATCGGATTACATACCTTGCATCGCTTGGGGGCGTAATGCGCGCTTTGCGGGCAGGCTGGAAGTAGGCGAAAATGTTCGCATCTACGGGCGAATGCAGAGTCGCATTTACCATAAAAAGAAGGACGACGGCGAAGTGCTGGAAAAAACGGCATACGAAGTGAGCGTTGCCAAGGTAGAGGTGGGGGAAGGTCAAAGGGTAGAAGAGTAAGACAAAGACCGAAACATTGTTAAAACCCGCGAGAAAGGCTTTCGCGGGTTTTGTGCTATAATAGAGAAAAATGAGGTGGGTTATGGAAATTAACAAAAGTGCGGTTGAGATAATCAAGCATATCGGCAAGGGCAAGGGCGGAAATTCTTATTTAGCAATGTATGAGGGGCAACGGACTGTTTTTAAAGAAATGCACTACGAGCCAAACGATACCTATACTTTTGAAAGCAATAAATTACAATCGGAATTGCGGGACTATAAGATGTTGAAAGACGTGGGTATTACCATGCCAAAATTAATTTGTTATGACGATGCACAGCAATGTCTAATTAAAGAATACGTTGACGGGCAAACCATTGCCGATATTGTAGGCGCGGGCGCGCTCAAAGATGTGTATGTAAAACAGATGTTTTATATGTGTAAGCTTTTATACGCAAAAAACTTGAATATAGACTACTTCCCGCCCAATTTTGTAGTAGAAAATGATATCCTTTACTATGTTGATTTTGAATGCAACAAGTATATGGAAGAATGGGATTTTGAAAACTGGGGCATCTATTTTTGGGCGAATACGCAAGGCATGGCGAATTTTCTTAAAACGGGCGACCATCAATTCCTAAGTGAAAATGCAAAACCCCACAAAGTGGGGTTGGAAGATGCGGTAGCAAGGTTGATGAGGTTAAAGTGAATTATTTTTTACAAAAACTTTAACCCATATCGTCTTCACTTGGCAACTCCCATGAAAAATTATAGCGTTCTTTAAACTTGGGGTTCATACGTTTTAGGGTATATACATTTTTTTCGTTATCGGCGGTTTCGCAGTTGTTTTCTTGGATAAAAGTCATTTCCTCGTGGTCAATTTCACCCAAATAATACGGCTCAATGGGCTTGTTGTTAATTTTATAGGATTCGGGAAAAATTATGGTCAAACTAAATGCATCAATCGGATTGTTTATGGGAATAATTAACTGCTCTAAGCCCAGCTTTTCTTTACGTTTGCTAAATTTTTGCTCTTGCAAACGCTTGACAATTTCCTTTGCCTGCTCTTCTTGGGTGGCAAATTTATAGTTTTCCACATCGTAGGAAAGGCTTACTTCTATCTGTTCGCCTTTTTTTAATTTTGGCGTAAAAGTTATAAAAAACTGCTCGTTGCTGTTCGGGTCTGCGTGGACTTCCGCCTTACACCCCGCAGGGCGGTTATGCGTAATATTAAAGGCAGTATAATCGTATTTTTTTGCGTTTTGCAATGGAATATTTATTAAGGGTAAGTTGTTGGCATTGCTAACAATACCCAAACACCGCCCGCATTGGGCATTTAGATGCGTCTTTCTTTCGTTTAACGTAAAGGTCCATGTAATGCTTTGCTCGGTAAATTTATACTCGCTGGGAATGTCCGACGCTTCTTCGGGGTTTTGGTAATTATTAAATAATTCCGTACAAACCTTGGCGATATTGTCTGCCGCATGTAAAGGAGGTGCGTATGAGCCGTCGTCTATGTTTTTTTCTAGAATATCCGTAGAAATACTGTTTATAAAACTCTTAAGGCCCTTTACATCGGATATGGAATGCACTTGAATATCCTTGTCAAAAGTGGCGGGGAATTTTTCAACCGATGCATTGCCAAAAGTAAAACCGTACCTTCTTTTTTTGGCAAACCAAAAGCACATGTATTCGGCAACCAGCCAATCCTTTTGTTTTAAAAATTGGGGGGTAAATAAAAACAACCCCGCCTCGCTCGCATCCAAAAGCGCGCGGATTTCTTCCCGCCAGTTATCCCCGTTATTTAATTTATCCGGCGCTAAGAAAAATTCTATACCACCGTTGCTGCCTTCGTTAAAGGCTTTGTTGAGAAGGTTTCTCAACCGTTCCGCCAAACCCGTTTGCTCTGTTAAGTAGCTGATAAATATTTTTTTGTTCATCCTTAATCCCTCGCTTTGCGCTTGATAGGACAATTATAGGGATATTTATATGTTCGTCAAATAATTGTCCCGCCTTTGTCAATCAACCAACATTAGAACTCAACCAATGGTTGTTGCAAAGTGGGAACGTATCGCTCTATACTGCGGTCATGTTCTTTTTTTGCACAAATCGTGTAGCGCTGCACGACTGCGCGAAAATTTAACAATCTTGTTCAACGGAGGTATAAAGCATGTTTGAATTTGAAGGCTTTGGCAAGCGTTTACAGGCACTTCGCAAGCAAAAAAACATGACGCAGGAAGATATGGCAGACCGCGCAGGCGTTTCCCCGCAAGCCGTGTCGAAATGGGAAAACGACCAGAGTTATCCCGATATCACGCTTATCCCCACAGTGGCGACCATTTTGGGGACGGACATTAACTACCTATTCGGCAAAAAAGAGGAGGCATTACCTATGACAAATTTCCCCGCAACCTTTGAAGGCTTATCACTGGTGCACAGCACAGGGCAGGTGGCATGTTATTCAAACAAGACAGTGTCCGGTAAGGACGAAACGGGCGTAAAATTTACCGACGGCAGCACGGCAGAGCTTTCTACCCGCCTTGCCGTAAACAACGGAACGGGGGAAATCCGCTTCCTGGGCGCACAAGATGCGCCCTCGCCTACAATGGAAAACTATCCACCGGGCATCTCCACGCAGGAATTTACCTTCGGCTATACGGAAAATATAAACATAGCCGTAATTTTCAACACCTGCGAGCTTGTGCATTCCCACGACGATAAAACCCACGTAACCGCCACAGGCGAAGGCAAATTTATGGCGCGCTTGCAAGTGGAACTGCAGGGTGACACGCTGGTGGTCAAGTTTAAAGAATCGTATGACGAAAATTTTAATTTTAATAAAAATGACAACAAAATCACCATTGCCCTGCCCTGTCAAGCGGGTAACCACGCAAAGGTGCAGGTAAATGGCAGCGGGGCGTTTGCCTCTGCCATCGGGCACTTTAATGAAGGCAACCTTAGCGTAAACGGCTCGGGTGATATTACCATGCACAACTTTGAGGTGTGCAAAGCCGCCGTTAATGGGTCGGGCAACCTTTCCATTGACAAGTCCGACACGTTAGAAGCCGCCATCAACGGCTCGGGCGATATAGCATGTAAAAATGCATTGATAACAAACCTTGCGATTAACGGCTTGGGGGATTTTTCTATGAAAAGCACATCTGCCCTTAACGTAAGCATCAATGGCTCGGGCGATGTAGACATTGCCGATTTATCCGGTGGCGGCGACTTTAGCGCCCGTATACAAGGCTCGGGCGATATTAAAATTGACGGCGGTTCGTGCGAAAAATTTGACGTAGACATCGGCGGCTCGGGGGAAATTGACGCCGCAAACATCACCGCTCGCAAGGCAAATATTATCCTGCGTAACAGCGGAGAAGTTACCCTTGGGCGCGTGCTGGAGAGTAGCACCGAGCAGATTAAACAAAACGGGAAAATTACGATTTTAAAACGCGGCGCAGAAAATTAACGCACATTACACATCAATGCTCACGTTCATATACGCGTTAATAAGGAAGGGCAAGTCTAACCCTTCCACAAAAATACGGTAAAACGGCATGGTAAGATGGGTCGAATCCCGCTCGTCGCTTGTGTTTTCAAACTCGTGAAAGTATACAATGTCCATATGCCAAATAACGGTGTGTCGGTCATCACGGAAGGGTTGAATACGCTGGCGGTACACCTGTAAAAAGGTGATAAGAATTTCATCCGGACCAAATAAGGGGCGGGCGGGGCCGTCCCACCCTTGCACTATGCCAAATCGCATATCCACTTCAATAATACCTGCATCGGTAACAAGAAATTCAATAAAATTCGAGTACAACACGTACCCTCGGTACACTTGCCGATAGGTAATACGCACACCCTCTTCGTCTTGCGGATTAAAAAACGCATCACGCTGAAAGTTCGGGAAATGCCGGGAAATAAATTCCTCAACCGTAACATGCAGCCCATACGGGTTAAAGTACGTGATAAGTCCATTGTTTATCACTAACTGCGAAGCATCTTTGTAAAATTCCGCACCGCCTAAAACGGCGTCTGTCCGCGTTACAGCCTCGGGGTTTTGGAAAAAAATCGCAAGCAGCTCGTCCTCATTATAATAGTAGCCCGAAACGCGTAACGCCCGCATTGGCGCAAAGCGGCGAATCATATCCGCAGAAAGGGAAACATCATGCTGTGCAAGCACGCTTCTTATCACGCGCTCGTTTTCGCTCCGTAGCGTATAGCGGCGATTTTCTAGGAAAAGAAAGCCTGCAAGCACAATATTTAGTGCAATAAAAAAGAGAATTAGCAGACTTTTTGCGCGTTCCCACTCCATTATTCGCCCCCCCCTACGCGGTACAAAACAAGCCCCGCGCCGTGTATGGCAGGGTAGCCAAAAATATACGATGCGCCCGCACCCTGCGGGTTAAACGCGTCTTGGGAAAGTGCAAAATGCTGTGTTGCGTCCAGTTCAAATATAAACGCTACCTTGCGGTAACGCGAAACGCGTCCGTGGTCTACCACCACTTCGATAGGGTAAAACAATGGGGCGGCGGCACTGCCCCACCCTCCCTGAGGCGCGATTAAGGGAAAACCACGCGCATCTTCATCGCGGATTACATAGCTAAACCAGAACACATGCGTGCGCCCGCGTACTTCATACCTTGCCAGCAGAAAATCATTTTGTACGTTTACGTCGTTGTTTATAAACGCAACAGCGGCGGAAAAATCGGTCATAAAATTAGGGGCTTCGCGCCTGCGGATTGGCCGGAAGCAGTTAAATTCCAGCACATTGCCCGGTAAATACCGCACCACGGTATTAATCGTGGATATGGTAATTACGTTTTCCTCCATGCGGGGGTTGCGCACGGCGGGGTTATCAAAAAAGTGGGAAACCTGCGCGTTTACGGAATTTAATTGCACCTCACCCGAGCGATTGGCATACGGATTAACCACCCTTATCGGGTGGTGACGGTACCCCGCTTCTGTACGGGGAATAAACACCCACGGCGTTTGTTCATCGCTAACAAAAAACAGACCACGGTCAATATAAACTGTGTCAAGTTCGAATGTACCCACCGGCAAGTTAAACGCCCATGCGTGGGTCTCGTCCATAAAAATTACGCCTTCGTTTAGCACCGCCACGCGGGTTATCGCGTCTATTCCGCGGTCGCTTAATATTGTGCTGCGCTGGCTAAAAGCGGTGGCAAATATTTCGGCACGCAGGGGGAAGGCATATTCATGCAAAATAACAGGGGCTTGCAGCGCGGCGGTAAGTGCCGTTTCGGCGGGGACAATGCCGTTAAAAACGCCGCGGGCCAAAATTTCGGTAATAGCACTGTTTGCCATTTCGCTTCTTTCGCCGTAGCGCAAAGTAAAAAAGCCGTCCCCATTGCCGTATATCACGCGCCGCGGGCGAATGATATCGGTATAACCGTCGGGTACGCCGCGGTCAAATAATTGCGTAAAATAAATAAAAAAGCTGCGGTTTGTAATATTGACAAACCACAACAACCCCGTTTGGTATATTGCCAACGCGGCGAGGCACACGATAAGCAGCGACTTGACCCTAGACATATTTCACCCGTTGCATTTCCGGCGGGGCGTCGGAGGTTTCGTCCTCATTTTCCGCCCGTTTAAATTTTAATACCATGGTTGTGCCTTCCCCCACGGTACTGGTTGCGGTAATTGTGCCGCCGTGCTCCTCCATTATTTCCTTGGCAATGGCAAGCCCAAGACCTGTACCACCCATCGCGCGGGAACGCGCCTTGTCCACGCGGTAAAAACGTTCAAAAATATGTGTTAAATCCTCGGGGGGAATGCCCATGCCCTCGTCGCGAATGCTTACGCGGTGGTGCATTTCGTCGGACGATATCATTACATGTATCGTTGTGCGTTCCCCACTGTATTTAATCGCGTTGGAAAGAACATTCGTAATTACCTGGCTAATGCGCGTGGCGTTCGCCAAAATAAAACACGAATCCTTTGCATCGTTAAACCATAAAAGCTGGTTTTTTTGCTCGGCTAACACTTGGCACTGGCGCAAGGTTAGGCGCACAAGCCCAAGCAGGTCTACTACATCTAACTCTAATTCTCCGCGCTTTGCATCTATGCGGGAAAGTTCCAGCAAGTCGGTAACGAGCGCCGTCATGCGCTTTGCTTCTTCGTCCACAATTTCCAGGAATTTTCGTGCCATCACGGGGTCTTCCATTGCGCCGTCGATAAGTGTTTCGGTATAGCTGCGGATATTGGTAAGCGGTGTGCGCAGTTCGTGGGAAACATTTGCCACAAATTCCTTCCGCGCTTCGTCCATCTTTTTTTGCTGCTCTAAGTGACGGCTAATTTCATCAGTCATATAGTTAAAGTTTTTTGCCAGTACGCCAATCTCGTCTCCACTGTTTACGGGGATTTTTTTGGACAAATCCCCCGCAGCCATACCCCGCGCCACACGCGCCATACCAATAATAGGACGCGCCAGCGTATCCGCAAGGAAAAACCAAGCCACCAACGTAAGTACAAGCACCACAAATACTGCAATAAGCAAAATGCCTGTAAGCTGGTTTAACCGCGCGTTTACGTCTTCGGTACTCATACGGGTGTTGATAATTACGCGCCCTTCCGGGTGGTCAACGGGCATGGCGAAGCTAAGCCACTGTACTTCGTTGTCATTTAAATCCATGCCCACGCGCCCAACCGAGAAGCCTTCCAAGCCACTCATCGCCCATGAAATGGAATGGTCATTCACCCGCCAGCCTACAAAACCCGCGGGCGCGATGCCAATGCCAAGGTCGCTCATAAGCACTACTTTAATATCGTCGGTGGTGTGAATCATGTCCCATGCGGGGGTGTCAATAAATTGCGCGCGCGGGTTGGGCTGCACTACAAATGCGTTCACCAAATCCGCCAATGCACGCAAATTTTCCTCGGCAAGGTCGTATTCCATCTGCCGTACCTGCCGAAGCATAAACGTACCGCTCACCGCCATTACAATCAGCACAACGGAAATGTAAATGACCATGAGTTTTAATTTTATACTGTTAAAACGTTGCAAATTCATTGAGAACCGTCACCAAATTCTAGGGTAAAATGGTAGCCTACGCCGCGTTTGGTTAGCACATAAGTTGGGTTGTCGGGGGAAGGCTCCAGCTTTGTACGCAAACGGCGAATGGTTACATCTACCGTGCGCACATCGCCGAAAAATTCGAAGCCCCATACTTCTTTTAGCAGCATTTCCCGCGAGAATACTTGATTATTTTGCGTAGCAAGGAATCGCACCACTTCAAATTCGCGGCGGGTAAGCTCTACAACCTCGCCGCTGCGCTTAATTTCGTGCAAATCCAAATCAATAACCAGCTCGCCGAAGACCAGCTGCTTGCCTACCTCTTGTTGTTTTTCCACACCGCGCCGCCGCAGGTTTGCCATCACCCGTGAGAGCAACTCGCGCACACTATACGGCTTTACTACGTAGTCGTCCGCCCCTAGGTCAAAACTCAGCACCTTGTCGGTTTCGTCTGCCCGTGCGGTTAGCATAATAATCGGCACCTGCGAAACCTCACGCACGCGCTTGCATACTTCGTAGCCGTCCATTTTTGGCATCATTATATCCAACAAAATGAGGTCGGGGTTTTCCTCTAACGCCAGCTTTAAGCCCGCGGCGCCGTCATGGGCGGTAAGGACTTCGTATCCCTCTTTTTTCAAGTTAAATGCGAGAATATCCGCTATTTTTATTTCGTCTTCTACTACCAGAATTTTTGCGTTCATGTGTATAGCTCCTTTATAATTCGAAATATATGTTACCCTTCAAAAAACACAATTTCCAAGCGGTTTAACATTTCTTCCACCGCTACAAAGGTCGCGTTTGCCGCTTGGTGGGCGTCGCGCAGTTCCCAAATATCGCTCGCTTGGGTATGTTCCTGCACAAATGCTTCCAGCTCATCTAACGTAAAAATAATACCGCCAATATAAATCGAATCCTGCACAATTTCAATAATTAGCGGTACTTCGCCGCCTGCGCCGTATTGCCCTGCACCCGCACCATTGGGGGGTAAGGGGTAAGCAATTTCGGGCGCGGTGGGTGCGTTAGGGTCATACCGGGGCGGCGCTTCTGTGGGAAGCGCTTCCTCGTTAGAAAACAGCCCGCCAATTACGGGGATATTTTCCGTAGGCACAAGGTCGGTATTATCCAGCAGGAAAAATCCGCCCACCAATATGCCCACTACGCATACCGCCGCTATACCGTACTTTCCTCGTTTTTTCATCGCAAAAACTCCTTTTTGTTATATCTCCACCACACGCACACCGCGTTCATTTAACAAGGCGCGCACGTTGTCAAAGGTCTGTTTGTCTGCGCGGAAAGCATCCGCCAGCGTCCAAATTTCACTTACTGCTTGGTAACGGGCAATTATTTCGTCCATTTCTTCTAACGTAACCACTTCGCCGTTAAAATAAATTTGCGCTTCGCGTATTTCAATTTCCAGCGGAGGAATGTCCACAGGCACAACATTTTCCGGCGGTTGCTCGGCACTTATTAGCGGAATCCCACCGTCGCCTCCGTCACCTCGAAAGGGGAACGACCCCGTGATAAAGGCGTAAATACCATACGCCACCACCACAACACACGCCACAATTGCGACCATCAGCAATTTAGAAATCATAAAACCCCTCCTGCATTATTCCATTACATACGTAGAAAAATACACGTTAAAATCATATTCTGCGTTGCGTATAAACTGATTTAACTGCGCAATGATAAAATTAAATTCGCGCAGACGCATCCGGTGGGAATTAATCATCACTAAAACGGGATTTTCGTCCGTATTTGCGCCAATTAAACCGTGCATCGTTTCTGTGAAAAATTCGGCAAGCTGCGCTTCATTAACAATGTAATTTTGTAAACCTTCTGCCCAAATAATTTCCGCCCGATGCACATGCCGGGGATATGCCTCCAACGCCAGCACACGGTTTGTTTCAATGTATTCCAACCGCGCAGATATGAAGAAAATCACCCCTTCTACGGCGGCACGCCACTCGTTTAGTCGGGCGGTGTCTTCCATCAATTCGTACCGCTCGTTGTCCCAATCCGCCAGCGCGTGCAAGCGGTACATTGTGTAGGAAAGCGCATCCTCGGTGGCTTGCAAATCCCGCACTATTTCGGCGTGCTGCACCGTCATTTCTTCAAGCTGCGCGCGGTAGGCATACGCATCCCCCGATGTTTGCATAAGCGCAAGGAACATCATAATCAGAATTACGTCAAGGAATGCCGTCAAATCAATAATTATATCCCGCTTTTTCATCTAATCCTCTTGCTTTGCAATGGTACGGTCGGCGTCGTTATTGTACCGCTCCACATCGGGGGAAATAGTGGCGTCCGCAATTTTATACACAATGGCAAAAATCATGCCCCAAAACGTAGAAGTAAGCGAAATCATAAAACTATCCTGCATATTGTCCATGCCACCCGCGCCCGTAATATTAATAAGCGCGTACACCGTGCCAATAAGCCCAAGCAGCGGGAAAATGGTAATCACATTGGTAAAAACAGAATACAACTGATTTACGACGTGGCGGGCATTTTTTATTTTCTTTACGTCCTCGATACCTACCTTTACCAGTATTTCTGCATTTTTCCCATACAGAGAAGCATCATTTTGCATATAAATTGCCGCGCCAAATTGCCTTAGTTTCCACTTCGTAAGCATAAATAATACCGAATTTGCCATGGCGGCAAAAATAATCAAGGTATCGTAGCCCCATAAATTACCGGCAATTGCATTGATAAACGTCATGCAAAAAATTCCCCCATTCGTATGAATGAGGGAATTCTATACTAAAATTCGACTTTTTACAACAACGCGTAATTATAAAGTAATTATCGCAATTCTAATTTCTGGCACACAACAAATACAAAGCGCACCAAAAAGCCGCTTTCAAACCGCGGCTTTTTGAAATTGCCTTTATCCTTACTCCGCCGCTAACTGCGACTCCATTACGCAGGTTAATAAATCATCCCGCGTATGGTGCCCGCAAGCACTATCGCGTGCCAGTGCCGATTTTGCGGCTACGTGTAGGCGGTCAGCGGCTTTGTTGCGTACACATCCGCCATCGCTTTGGCATTTTAACCAGTTTTCGGCGGCGGCTTTAATCTCGTTGCAACAGCCCGTACAATCCTCAATATTAATGCTTGCCAGTTTTTCAACTGTGTTTTTTAAATTTGTATTTTCCATAGTAAATCTCCTATTCCAAGGGTAATGCATTTACCATGCCCGTAAATAAAAATTCTATACGGTTTTTTTCTTCTAAAAAATGGCAACACTGTAAAACATGGAGGAATGCCCATGTTTTTAACGGTGAAGGAAATGGAAATTCTGTGCATTTTTTATGATGGTTCGCTATCGGCTACACGGGACGCGCTTAAACGGGTGCAAGCTAACGGCACATGCCCCACAGGGCGCGAAAGCGACTTGCATCGCCTCATTAACAAGCTGGAGGGAATGCAAGAAGGCGAGAATGTGTGCCTTGCACTTTAATCTTTTTGCGACAGTTTTGCTTTCTGTAAACTTATTTGTTCAATAACCCTTGTGCGCGATTCCAAATTGAGCGATAATAGCTGAGTGATTGTTTCCCCTGCCGTAACGTTTGGTAAAATTTCTGCTTGCATTGCGCCCGTTCCTTCTTTACAATGGGTGCGCCCTAACACATTATACACTGCATCCATAAGGCGTATTGACGCCAACGCTTAATAAATGTATTATTGCTTATAATACAACAATAAAATATAAAAAGTGAGGTATGCAAATGGCATCCAAAAAACTGGTACTACGTAAAGAAATGGGCAAGCGGGTACGCAACCTGCGCAAATCCGGCGGCATCACTATTGATGTACTTGCCGACAAGCTGGGCATCACACAAAGCCACCTCGGGTTAATTGAGCGTGGCGAACGAGGCATTACGGTAGAGCGTTTGGTCGTATTTTGCGACTATTTCAAGTGCAGTGCCGACTATATGCTAACAGGTAAGGACAGCGGCGCAAGCACAAAAAAACAAAGCAACAGCAAAATTGCAAATGCTATTGATTTGTTATTAAGCGATGATGAAAAACAAAAGCTGTACGATTTTGTTAACGCGATAAAATAATCATCGCGCGTCGCCCTTGGGTTTGCTTACCATGGCTATCAAATAGCCAACCACTACCGCAACGGTGACACCACCTGCCATTGCGGTAAAGCCGCCCGTCACCACTCCAAGCAGTCCGCGTTCGTTGACTGCTTTTTTTGTGCCTTGTGCGAGGACGTGACCAAACCCCGGCAACGGCACAAGCGCGCCGGCGCCTGCGAAGTCAACAATGTGCTGATACACCCCTATTCCGCTCAAAAAACACCCCGCCACCACAAAGATTACTAAAATGCGTGCCGGGGTTAATTTTGTTAGGTCAATGAGCAACTGCCCGATTACACAAATTAACCCGCCGATAATAAATGCCCAAAATAATGTCATAACAATTCTCCTTTATACCTCAACTGCTACGGCGTGTGCGATGGCGGGCATGGATTCGCCCTGCTGTAAGGTCGCCACGCTGTGCAGCGCACCCGTTGGAATAAAGAGCAGGCGCTTTATCGCGCCGCTGCGCAGTTCTTCCAGCAAATGCGCTGCAAAAACGCTTGCCGCGCAACCGCAGCCGCTTCCGCCTGCGTGTACGTCCTGCGCTTCGCAGTCGTACATGAGCAGCCCGCAGTCGTTGTGCCGGTCGTGAATGGAGAATTTTTCTTCATCCATTAGGGTGTGCAGTAGAGTTGTGCCGATTTTTCCTAAATCGCCTGTGATGATTGCATCGTAATAACCGGGCGTGCGTTGCATGTCCTTAAAATGGGCGGCTAAAACGGCGGCGGCGGCGGGCGCCATAGCCGCGCCCATATTGTTTGCGTCGGTTATGCCCATATCGGTAATTGCGCCTGTGGTTGCGGCGGTGACATACGGTCCATTTCCCTCTGCGCTAAGCACAACCGCGCCGCTGCCCGTCACCGTCCAGCCCGCAGTGGGGGCGCGTTGCGTACCTAATTCCAGCGGAAGACGGAAGGTTTTTTCCGCGCTGCAATAATGGCTGGAAGCGTTGACTGCAACGTGGTTGGCAAAGCCGCCGTCCAAGAGCATTGCGCCCAGCGCCATGCCCTCGCCAATGGCGGAACATGCACCAAACAACCCAAAAAACGGACGCCCAAACGAGCGCATCCCAAAGGTAGAACCCGCAATTTGATTTAACAAATCCCCTGCAAACATGTAGCGAATTTCTTCTATAGGAATGCCCGATTTTTTTACCGCCAAATGTACGGTTTGGCGGACCATTTCACTTTCGGCTTTTTCCCAGCTATCCATGCCAAAATGCACGTCGGGGGAAATAAAGTCGAAGCAATTTCGCAGCGGTCCTTCGCCTTCCTTCGGACCAACAATGGCGGCGGCGGCAGTAATACTTGGCGGGCTTGCAAATTTCACCGTTTGGTTACCTACATATTTTTTCATGTCCTCACCTACCGCCTAAAAAATAATAAAATAGCCCCACAATTACAGACGCCATTGTGCCGTACACCAGCACAGGTCCTGCAACCAAGAACATTTTTGCGCCAACACCCATAACCAAGCCCTCTTTTTTAAACTCGATGGCGGGCGCGGTAATTGCATTTGCAAAACCCGTGATGGGCACAACTGACCCTGCCCCCGCAAAGCTGCCCAGCTTGCTATACAAGCCAACGCCCGTAAACAACACGGCAATAACAATTAAAATCATTGCCGTTACCAGCGATGCATCGTCTTGCTGCATATTCGCCGCCAGCAGCGCGTTCTTGAATATTTGCCCCATTAGGCAAATTGTGCCGCCCACAAAAAATGCCCGAAGGCAATTGACTGCAACGTTACTGCCGGGCGAAGATTCCTTCACCAATTTTGCATATTTTTGCTTATCCATAGTTCCCTCTTTTCTTCAGCTACATGCTTGCAGGGTCGTAGAAGCCCGGGATAAAAAAGTACAGCAATGCACCCATCAATTTCCCAAGCGCGATTGCCATTACGAGGAAAAACATACCCCGCTGCAACCGTGCACGCCGCGTGAGGATAGGTATAACGTCCAAAACCTCCGCCAGCGACATAGCAAGGCAACCATAGAAAATGCCCGTGGCAATACCAATAACGGGCATTAACCACAGACCCCATGTCCACGATGGCGTAAAAAACCCCGTAATCGCGCCAAAAACGCCCCCAATTGCAATGGCGGATTCATACACTTTGATTTGCCGTGCGGTATGCGTTTTTTGTGCCAGCCGCGGCACAATGCCCACGATAGTAATAAACGCAAATACCGCACCCGAAATTAATACCCCCGACCCAAAGCCGATAATCACCGATAACGCGTGTCTTAGCGCATTCATTTTATCCCCTGCTTTTCGTTGTGCTCGCGAATGCTCATCAAATCAACCATGGTTTCGGTAACATGATTTTCGTATTGCTCCATTTCCACTTCTATTGGCGTGGGGTCGTCGGTCACTTTCTTCCCAAGAAAATGATTGTAAAACGCTATAATGCCCACCGCAAGCCCAATGGAATACGGAATGGTAATAATGCGCGGATTGGTCTGCACCTCGCCGTAAAAAAGCCGAAAATAATTTTCAAATATCCGCGGAAGCTGCGCATCGGAATGGAAGGACATAATCGCCGTAGACGAACCCACAAGCAGCACTACGGAAACAAAGGCAACCTTTAGCCATTTCCACCATGCATAATCGCGACTCTTGTGTGCCGCGTACTGTACCCATGTGTCCTGCTCGCCCACGTTGTTTACCGTATGCTCGGGGAATTTTTTCTTTATCACCTTAATAATATCCGTCACGCTTATGAGAAAATTTTTCTTCTTTTTCCCGTCGTCGGTAATTTTTTGCAGCTCCATTGCTTCTACTTTTTCCATCACGTCTTTGGTTGCAACTACGTCGGCTACGTCTTTTATCGTGATAGCGCGCCGTTCGCTAAGCGTGATTTTCTTTTTTGGCTTGATATAAATATCCACAGGGTTGCGCTCCTAAATAAATAATCCGCTAAATTCATGCGGCGGCGGCTCGTAAATGGCAACGAGCGTGAAAATAATCACCGCAACAATGACGAATGCTAGTATCACCCAAGAATATTTTTTCATGTATGCCATAAGGGATGTTCCTTTTTTTGGTATTAGTATTGCCGTGATTTTAATCCTTCAACCGCTTCCGCGCCCTTTCCAAAACCTCATTGCACAGCGCCACCAGCACAATAAAACCAATGCCAATGGGAAATAATGCCTCCAGCGTAATATACTCCAGCACCAGACTTGTGGCGAAGAACAACACCGCTATGCCCGCGCCGAAGGCGGCAAGTTCATACCCTACCAGCTTTGACAAAATACGCGGGGAAAAACGGTTGGAAGTATCACTTACCAAAGTGGGTAACAGCGGCGCAAGCCCAAAGCCCGTTAGCGCCATGCCCACAATATTGCCGGTGAAGTACAGCACCCCTATTCCCGCAATGGCAATGGCAATGCCGATGCGGATAATCGGCACTTCCCGCAGGCGCTTGGCGCTCCAGCCAAAGAACATGCGCCCCGCCGTCATGGAAATATAGTACACGGCGGAGAAAAAGCCCGCCATCTCGTAGCTTAGTCCGCGGTCAATTAATACCATACCTGTGAAGAAAACCAACGTATAATCCGTACCGCCAAGGAAAAAGAAAGTGAAAATTTCCACGGCTTGGTGCCATTTTTTTTCTAAATACGGGCGGGCTTCATCGGCTTTGTTTGGGTCTTCCTGTGAGATATTTTCTTCCTCGTTTATCCAAATTTTCTTGTACATACTCATCAGCAAAATAATGGCGACTACACCAAGGATGCCCGTAATGACAAAATACCCCGCACGCCAGCTAAGCAACGCCATCATCTGGGACATAATCAGCGGCGTAACCGACGCGCCTCCGCCCCAGAAGCAATGCATCCAGTTGTTATGGCGCGCGGTAAAATGCTTTGCCATATAAGAATTCATGCTGGACGCCATCGCCCCCGTGCCAAAGCCGTACAGCGTTATACCGCCAAGCACCGAGAAGAAATTCTGCGAAAGTGCAAGCCAAACAAAGCCCGCCCCCATAATAATTAGCCCCCAAAAATAAATCGTTTGCAGGCGCATAAATCGGTTAAAGCGCGAAAGCAGCACCCCCGCCAGCGTATACGTAACCGAATACCCTACCAAAATATACCCCGAATGCACCACAGACAGGGAAAAATCCTCGTAAATCCCCAGCCACGATATGGTAAACGCCCCGTCGGGAAAGCCTACAACGAAATAGCTTAACAAGATAACGGGCAGCAGCCATACACTCTTTTTTACAACTGTTTTTGCCATAATAAAAACCCCTTTCGCCAAAAGCATACGAGATGCTTCCCTTTGTGGCTAGGGGTTTTGCGTTTTTTGTATCGGGGGTTCGCAATGGGGAACAAGTTATATTTTAGGTAACATTGTTACATTTCCCTACTTCGGCTATCCCTTGCGAAGCCGCCATATATTCATACACCAGTAATTCCAGCACCATAAGCATAGGCACGCTGGATGTTATATCCATGCTTGGCACGCGTATTTCGTCGGCAAAAATGTAGAAATTGGTGTCCGAAAGGCTTTCCAGCGGGTTATTATCCGCCCGAGTTATGGACAGTAAATGTGGCTGCCCCGTTAGGAAAACTCGATGGATAAAATCCAGCAGCGCCCCGTCACGCCCTTTGTAGGAAAGGGCGATGAGCAAATCACGGTTGCGTATGCGGTTGGCGAGGTTTTGCAGTTGGTACGCCGTTTCGGGGAAATAGGCGTGGAAGCCCAGCCCAATGAAAAGTCGTTCGCAATATTGCCCTATGGCGTGGGTATTATCGTCGGTTAAGATGTAAATGCTTGGCTTTTTCTTGAGTAGCGCTACCACCTCTTGCACCTGGGGTTGGGGCATTACGCGCACGGCTTCCATGGCGTTTTTTAGGTATTCCTCCGCGTAGGCGCGCCCCAAATTAACCCTTGGTACTTGCGTATTTAACGGGTTAAAGGCGGTTAGGCGAATGCATTGTAAAAATTCTGCATACCCTACAAACCCCAATTTGCGCGTAAAGCGAAACACCGTTGTGGTGGATATAAAATGCGCCGCCGCAAACCGGCGTATGTTCATATCCTTTACGGTGTCCATGTTTTTTACTACATAATCGTAGAGCTGCTGCTCGGTTTGCGTTAAGCCACCCAGGTGGTACTGGGTTACTTGATAGAAGTCATTTGTCATAAAAACAGTATAACACGGAATTACCCCCTTGACACGCGTCCTTCATCATTGTATCATGTGCTTAATACAATCACACAACGCGAAAGGAGCGAGGTATGAAAACCCAATTCGACAACAACCAGCCCATTTATCGGCAGCTTGTTGAATGGTTAAAGGGCTGTATCGCCAGCGGTGAGATGGCGTTGGGGCAAAAAGTACCCACCGTGCGGGAGTTGGCGGCGGCGTGTAAGGTAAACCCCAACACCATGCAACGTGCGCTGGCAAAAATGGAGGACATGGGCTACATGTACAACGAGCGTACAGGGGGGCGGTTTGTCACCACAGATGAAAATATAGTCGCGCAGTTACGCAATGCGTTACCCGCCTCCCTAACGGCGCAATATGTCCGCGCTATGGAAGAAGCGGGGATACCCGCGGCAAGTATTCCAAGCTATGTAGAAAAATTCTTGCAAGAAGCACAAACAAAAAACGAAGGGAGCGAGTAAATTGCACAATGTATTAGAAATCACTAATCTACACAAAAAATACGGGCGTTCCCCCGCCGTAAACGGTGTAACCTTTTCCGTTAAGGCGGGCAGTATTGTGGGGTTGCTGGGGCCAAACGGCAGCGGCAAAACTACGCTTATTAAAACCATCATGGGGCTATTACCCAGCTATACGGGGGATATTTCCATTACAGGGGAAAACGGCGCAAAGCATAAGCCCGGCCCCGGGGCAAATGCGAGCATTTCCTATTTGCCCGATGTTTCCCACATACCTACCTGGTTTACGCCATTACAGGCGATGCAGTTTTTTGCTGATTTTTACGCCGATTTTGACCGCACCCGCGCAGAGGAAATGCTAACCGCCATGCATATTCCGCTACGCAAACGGCTTTCCGCCCTAAGCCGCGGTATGCAGGAAAAGGTGCAACTGGCGCTGGTGATGGCGCGCCGCGCAGGGCTGTATGTACTGGACGAACCCATCGGCGCGGTAGACCCTGCCAGCCGCGAGTATATTTTAAACACCATCATCACCCACCACGCCCCCGAAAGCGCAATTCTCCTCTCCTCCCACATTATTTCCGACATTGAACCCGTGCTGGATGTGGCAATTTTCCTACAAAATGGGAAAATTCATTTAATGGAGGAAGCCGACGCCCTGCGGGAAAGCCGTGGCATGTCACTAGACCAATTATTTAGGGAGGAATTTCGCCATGCTTAAGAAACAATTAAAATATGACTTTTTATTCGGCGCACGCATCTTTTTGGGAATGGGCGGGGTGCTGATGGGTATTGGGGTTATTGGATGGTTGTTGACGATAATCCTTAGCACACCCAACCAACCCGCAGGCAATGATGCCGCAAGCCTTGCTTTTGGCTTGGCACAGTTTTATTCCTTGGGAATCACGGCGGCGGTGGTTGTTAGTGTGGTGCAGTTATTTCATATGTACAACCGCCAATGCTTTGGCGATTATGGGCATTTAATGCTTACGCTTCCCGTAGGGCGCGGTACGTTGTTGGTGAGCAAATATATTGTTGCTTTTTTCTGGGTAGTGTTTATGTTTGCGACAATGGTGCTGTCGATGTATATAATGACTAATAATTTACCCCATAGCGAGTTTAATTTTATGACGCTTCCCGATGGGACGCAACCCGTTGGGTTGGGTTTAATCGGTCCTATTGCATTGCTTACTTCCACTTTATTTGCGGGTATTACCATCACTTTTTTACTAAGTACATTAATGAATAGCACTATTGGCGGTTGGCGTATACACAAGAGCATTGCATTGGTGATATGGGCGGCGGTTGTTTCGGGGTTTATTATAATGGCGGTACAATTTAATGGTCGTTATAGGGTGTGGGCTACGCGTGAGGTTACACATGAGTTTACGATTGACGGTTCAACACGTATCGGTTTCCATAATTTTTTAGACTATATCGTTGGCTGGGATGTTGGGCGCATTCCGCTGGGCAACGCATTTATTGATATATTCTATGTAGGCGCAATGCTGGCGTTTAGCCTGATTATAGCGGGTATTACCTATTGGTTGCTGCGGAGTAAGGTGTCGGTGTAAATCGTTGCAAAAAAATAGGGACTGTATTAGTCGCTTAATACAGTCCCTGTTTTATATGGAGAATCAAGGAGGCTAACTAAGGCTTTGCAAACACCAGCTGCGCCTGCTTCGGCTGGTTGGCGTACCGCGCATAGAATACCGCTACAGAAATTATTTTTGCGGATTCGATAGCGATGCCCATGATATTCCAGCGGAAATCGCCATACAGGATATTGATGGGGGTCTGGGTAAGCAATACCACAACGGCATAGAAAACCACGGTAATACGTACATAATGCACACCAGGCAGGTACTGCCCAATTACAAACGCCAGTGCCGTAACCATGCCCAAGGCATGTAGCCAGCGTACTTCTGCGGGGGCGTTAAGCACCGTAATTGTACCTGCTACCAAGGCGACCAAAATCATAAATAACAAGAAGTTAAGTCCAATTTCTTTGCTTTGTGGTGTATTTTTCTTAAATATTCCAAAGAAAACGAGGTTGCGTATGGTGCTGTAGGTAGCCGCGACAATCAGCGAAAGCTGTGTACTCATGCCTGTAGCAAGCCCAATGGCAACAAACATCAGCGCCCAAAAAAAACTGCCGATACCCGTGACAAGGAAATACCTTGTCTTGTCTTTAATTTGATAAGAGGCAAACTCAAACCCGATTGTAATTACGCCTAATACCTGTGCGATAATAAACCATGTATTCATTATGCTGCCTTCCTTTCTTCAATAAAAGAGGTTTTTTCATTCGCTTCACATGCGGTGTATTTTTTGCAATAGGCAAACGCAAGCGCGCCGGGACCTGCATGGGTACCAATTGCTGCACCAATGCTTGTTACGGGACTTTCCATTTGTACACTTAACGCAGTTTCAATGTTTACTTGGAAATTTACGGCGTCCTCTTCACTTAAAATATGCCCGATGTTAAATTGAATATCGTTTACATCATCCCTTAGCGCATTTACCATAGCTTCTTCAATTAGGCGGTAGGCATTTTTCTTGCCGCGTACCGTTTCCAGTTGGACGGCTTGCCCATCCTGTATGTGCAAAATAGGACGCAAGCCTAAAATTCCGCCAACAAACGCCGTGGTTGTGCCTACACGCCCACCTTTTTTCAAAAATTCCAAGCTGTCAACGGTGAAGTAAAGCTGTGTGGTATTGCGCACGGCTTCGGCACGTTTGGCGGTTTTTTCTAACGAAAAGCCCGCATCGCGCATTTTAATAATTTCGCGCAGGATTAACCCCTGTCCTATGCTTGCCGAGAGCGAATCCAGCACCACAATGTTACGCGATGGGAATTCTTCTTCCATCATGCCCGCCGCCAGCGTTGCACTGTTGTGCGAGCCGCTTAGCTTAGAAGAAATGGTAAGCACCAACACATCGTTGCCCGCTTGCAAATGGGGGGTTAGCATGTCGATATAATCCTGCGGGCTGGGCTGCGCCGTTTTGGGGTTTAAGGTTTTATCCGTTTTAAGGCGCGTAAAATATTCGTCCTTGGAAATATCCACCCCTTCTTTCATATGTGTTTCGCCATCGAAGGTAATGTAGAATGGGATAATATCCACATTGTGGCGCACTACGTCCACTTTTGTAAAATCGCAACCGCCGTCCGAGATAATGGTATACATAAATTTTTCCTCCTGAATGAACCCTGCCGAGGGTTCGTTTAAATTTTTAACTCCACCCATCATAAACAGGAGAAAATCTTGTGCGTTGCACATGCGGTGAAAAAATTTTTTTAACGTTTGACACAAACCCCTTCCAAGCCGTATAATGCGCGGGTTGCAAAATTAATTTTATGTAAGGAGCGCTATTTATGCCAAAACCCAAACGCGGCAAACTTGCCCGCAGTGTTAAAGACTGGCGCGGCACTTGCCCATTATGCAGCCGTACAGGCGTTAAACTGCTGTGGGAAAAAACCGAAGACGAAAAAACAATGAAAGTATGCAAGCAGTGCGGCGCGTAATTTAAAGCCCGCACCCACGCCGATTTAGCTCAGTTGGTAGAGCAGCTGATTTGTAATCAGCAGGTCAACGGTTCGAGTCCGTTAATCGGCTTAAGGAAAAGCCCACAAATAAAGCATTTGTGGCACTTACATAAATGGTGGGGCAACAGGTAAAGAGGGTACTTATGCATTAAAGGGCGTAGGTTTTGGATTTTATCTACATGGAAGGCGCTAAAGATGCGATACTTTTATAACAAAAAATGGGTTTGTTGTTTTATGTTTGCATTATTCATTTTGTCTTTGATTCCACTTTTAATTATTTCTCACTCTGCATTGCCAACGCAGGATGATTTTTGGTACGGAATACCTGCGGCACAGGCATGGCAAGAAACGGGTTCGATAACGCAAACTGTAAATGCTGCGGTGCAACGCACACAATATGCTTACGAGACATGGCAGGGTACTTTTGTTGCTATATTTTTTATGTCCGCGCATCCGGCAATTTTCGGAGCAGGATTTTATATGCTCGGTGTAATATTTGTTATTCTAATGTTTGCAAGTGCGAATTTATTCTTCCTAAAAGTTATACTTATGGATTACCTTAAGATGGATAAATATACTTATGGCATTGTCACACTTTTGTTCACTTTTATTTCTATGCAATTCGTGTTTTCGGCACGAGAAGGCTTTTTCTGGTATAACTCTGCTATGTTTTATTCGGGATTCCACTCCCTGTCGCTTTTTATGCTAGGCATGTTGGGTTTGGCACTGAAAGAGGAGAGCGAACCTAGCAAAATTTCATACATTCTTGTGCCTATTTTTGCATTTTTAGTAGGTGGTAGCAACTTTATCTCTGCACTTACTTCCGCAGTAGTTCTGGCTCTGGTTCTTGCTTGGCTGGGATATAAGCACTTTTGTATAAAAGCCAAGGTGTCTATGCAGAAATGGCTTGTTCCAATTTTGGGTTTTGCGGCTATATCTGTATCGTTGATTATCGCCATTACTGCGCCGGGCAATGCCCTTCGGCAAGTGATACTTGAGGAGAGTGGCTACGGTATCCAAATGAACCCTATTTTAGCCATTCTTCAATCTTTTAGGCATGGTTTTCTGTTTTTCACAACTTTCCGCCAGCAAGTATTGCCTTTCCCGGTATGGATAGCACTCGGCTGTATGATACCCATAATATATAATGCTACTCGGCAGATTGTACAAAAGGGGGTATTCATACATAAATACTCTATTTTAGTTGTACCTCTCTTTTATGGTGTTTATGCCAGTACTTTTACACCCAATCTCTACTCCATGTCAAGCTTTGGCCCGAATCGTGTTGTTAACGTAAACTTTTACTGGTTTTTGCTGTTCGTATTTGTTGCTATGATTTTTATTTGCGGGAATATTGCAGCTATATTGGGTACTTCTCATTCATCTTTCTTGGTCGAGAAAAGCAGCGGAAAAGATTCTAGTAGTATTAGTAAGACAGCGGCAATTGGGCTTGCTATTTTCGTGTTATCCTGTGTTTTTATTGCCACTGAAGATGTAAACTCAATGATGAGTACCAGCGCGGCGAGGTCAGTAATTACCGGCGAAGCTCGAACATATAGAATAGAATATTTTGAACGAATCGAACGCTTACGTGAACCGGGAGTAAACCCGGATGAGATTCCGTTCTTCACGGTTTTTCCGTATGTATTGCCAATACTGCCGCCCGGTGACAATGATGAGGTAGTAAGGTTCTTTAGGTAATGTGTTTTTGATGGGATACGAATGTGTATGAGCAGTGATATTTACAGATAAAAAGGCGCTCTACGTCCAATTCTCTATTTGGTTTTGCCATGTTACAAAGAAGAAGTAGTAGTAGATTTGTCCAAAAATCATGGATATCAAAATGCTTTACTCGCCGGACTTGTGATTGCCAAAGATGTGGCTGATGTTGTTATTTCTATGGATGCAGATTTGCAGGACGATATTAATGCGATTGATGAAATGCCGGAGAAGTTTGGTCAAGGTTTTGATATAGTTTATGGGGTTCGTAGTCAAAGAAAGAAGGACAGTTTTTTCAAACGAGTAACCGCTGAAGGTTTCTATACAAGGAAGTACATGCCGGATATGGCAATATATACAGCTTATGGAATGAAGTACACATAACATCGGTATACCCGCCAGAATTGATATATGAAATGCTTGTACCAATGAGCCAACAAAAAATAGACAGCTTCATGCAATTAAAAAGACGATTGTATGCCGTAGTGCTTCATTGTAGCCCCAAGGAGGTGAGTACGTAAGCCATATACAATACCAAAGTGAATATGAAGGGCACATACAGCAAGAATATGAAATGCTAAGAATGTTTGAAAATGGATATGCCGATTGTCTTTGGTGATATTCTATATTAAAGTGCTTTACGACAAGCCAAAAAGTAAGTATAATAAGAAAAAAAAGGAGCGATTAATGTGACGAAATTAGAATTAATGACTGTGATGTATTCATTGGAAACATTAATAGAATCGGAAAAACCAGAAAAAGCATTAGGCGTTATTAAAAGAATTATCGCTGAAGCAGAAAAGCGTCCGCAGGATAAAAATGAAGATAACAAAAATTAATTACCCCACCAAAATACCAAATAATGGCTGTAAGAAAAAAATAAAGATAGCCGACTAAAGTGCAAAGAATCCAGTAAAATAGCCATTTGTGATATATTACTGTGAGATTTGTATCAGCAGGCCAACGGCTCGAGTCCGTTAAGCGGCTTTAAAATTTTCACTCACAATTTGACATCAAAACAAGTAAAACCACGGGAGTAATAAATCAAACCGTGGTTTTTTCTTTTCTGTTGATTGTTCGTAAACTGCGCTCCAAGACGCTTGCATTACAGCGAAATTACATCGGGAAGCAATGACAAGCGTAATTTTAAATATTAAAGATAATTAAACGTGCGGAAACGCGGAAAGGTTATCGACCATAAAAAAAGACCCGCGCATCGAAGTGATGGCGGGCAAACTATTAAGGTTTTTTTAATTCGCCTCGTAAGTCTGTTATCATTTGTTCAAGGGTTTTGGTGTTTTGCTCTTTTTTTATTTCGTCAAGCGCGTGTTCTAATAGGCGTAATTGGCTCGTCTTGTAAGAATCGAATTGCTCGTTAGTCATCCCCATAGTGACAACTCCTTTCGAAGAAATGTAATATACCAACATTGTAAACACATGGGCGTGAAATGGCAAGCATAATTTTAAATATTAAAAATAATTAAACGTGCGGAAACGCGGAAAGGTATTATGTTTTAGAAGGAATTAATTTGCCTATCCGTCAAAACGGCTTATACAGCACCGACGCACCGCCATATTGCGCCCGTCTAATATCGCCGCTAAACGGTCCTTCGCTTGCGGGCTGGGGCGGAAAGCCAAAGCCCGCAGTATTGGGCATTTCCTCTTGCGTACCCGCAAGGATTTGCTTATCCAATTCCAAGAAGTCGCTTACATATTTTTTATTAATGGGCGTACCGTTGTGCGCGGGGCAAATGGCATCGTATAAATGCGACAGGGATAGGAGCTTTTCCATATTTTCCTTATGTGCCTGTATCTGGTTGGTTTCGGTTAGGAACATAAGCACCTGCCCCGCTTCCAACTCATCGCCCGTAAAAAGGTAACGGCTTGCGCTGTCTATGAAAGCAACACTGCCCCCATGGTGCGCGGGAATAGGCACAACCTGCACCGTGCGCCCGCCAAGGTCGAAGGTCGTGTTCTCGTCAATAATATTGATTTTATAGTCGGGATAGGGCATGGATTCCAAGCGGGTTTGCATCTCCGGGGAAAAGGCGCGCTTTGCGTCTTTGGCGGCTTCTGCGCTCATGTAGGCTTCCTTCCACCACGGGTTGCCACCCGTATGGTCAAAATGCCCGTGGGTATTCGCCACAATAACGGGCTTGTCCGTTATTTCTTCTACGAAACGCCGTAAATCGCCTTCGCCGTACGCCGTGTCTATAAGCAACGCTTTCTCCGTTCCCACCAGCAAATAACAGTAGACATTGCCGTATGATATTGTCCATGTGTCGTCCTTGCCCATCCATTTTCCGTAGATGTAACCGCGTTCGCTGATGTTCGCCTCGTTGCGGTAAACTGCACCTTCTGTACGTTGGCACGAGGGCGGATAGCCACGCTCGCGGTGGTTGGCGACACAGGCTTCGCAGTTGCTGTGGCGTTCGCATTCATTGCGCCGGCATGGGCAGTTTTCGTTCTTAACGGATTTGTACATAGGAAGTCCTCCTTTTCATACCGAGTGTTTTTTCATCCCGATATGCTTTAAGTATGCCATCTACTCCACCTTTTTTCAAATTGCCAAGCCGCCACCATTTTGTCGGCTTCCAAAAGGTAAGTCACTTCATTGTAATGATTATACACGTATGATATCATTTAACCTATAAACACGAGAGGGCGATATTTATGGCAAAGAAAACATATGCATTGGTAGGCTGCGGAAGCAGGGCGCGTTTTTTCTACGAAGCGGTGGCAACCACGTATAAGGAAACCAGCGAAATGGTTGCCTTCTGCGACCTGTCCCCTACCCGTATGAATTATGCGAATAAAATCCTCACCGAGTTGGGCGCCGGTGCCGTTGCAACCTACAAGCACACCGATTTTGAAAAAATGATTGCCGAAAAAAGACCCGATTTTGTGATTGTTACTTCCGTAGACCGCACCCACGACTATTATATTATCAAAGCCATGGAACTGGGGTGCGACGTAATTACCGAAAAGCCCATGACCATCGACGAAGAGAAGGCGCAAGCGATTATCGACGCGCAGAAAAAATACGGGCGCAGTCTTCGCGTTACGTTTAACTACCGCTACGCCCCACATAGTACAAAAATACGCGAACTGATAATGAACGATACCATCGGCGAGGTTTTCTCTATCCACTTCGAATGGCTCTTGGATATTCACCACGGCGCGGATTATTACCGCCGTTGGCACCGCAACAAGCTTAATAGCGGCGGGCTTCTTGTGCATAAGTCTACCCATCATTTTGATTTGGTTAATTTCTGGCTGGGCGATGCGCCCAAGACCGTGTTCGCCATGGGCGATTTACGCTTCTACGGCATGAAAAATGCGGAACGCCGTGGCGTAAGCGGCTTCTACGACCGCGCCCACGGCAATGAACACGCAAAAAATGACCCCTTCGCCATACAGCTTTCCGCCCAAGAGGACATGAAAGCGATGTACCTAGACGCAGAGGAAGACAGCGGATATATTCGCGACCGCTCCGTTTTCTCCGACGATGTGGCAATAGAAGACGTAATGGGTGTGCTGGTAAAGTACAACAAAGGTGCGCTACTTACCTACTCACTTAACACGTTTTTACCGTGGGAAGGGTTTAACGTGGTTTTTAACGGCTCAAAAGGGCGCATTGAAATGAAAGTGGTGGAAAAATCCTATGTAAGCGGCGAGGACGATATGGCGCACTACGGCGAAGCCGCCCACGTAGATGTGCGCGTATTCCCCATGTTTGCCCCCCCCTACGAAGCGGAAATTATCCGCGGCGAAGGCGGGCACGGCGGCGGCGACCCCGTACTGCTAAACGATATTTTCGGCATACCCGCGCCCGACCCCTTTAACCGCGCCGCCGACCATGTACAAGGGGCAATGTCCATACTTACAGGCATTGCAGCGAATAAGTCAATTGCCTCGGGTACGGCGATAAAAGTACGGGATTTGGTTAATTTCTAACCCACCAGCAACTGCGCTAAGTACAGCATCATAAACCCCGGAATGCCCAGCACGCCGATAATCAGCGCGGTGATTATGTTCACGCCTACGGCTAAGCCTACGCCCGCGAGTAATGCGTTTGCGCCGAGAATGCCCGCCGCGCCGAGTATCATGTTTCGCCCTACCTTAAGCAACCATGTAAATTGCCGCGTGTAAAGCAAAAAGCCGCCAAAACACGCGCATAATGCGATAATTACCCACATCATGGTATCCATAAAAATCCCCCCTCAATTTATTTATTCCCCGAAAACGATGTCTCTTTCCTTCATCTTATTTAAATAATACGTGTGCTTTAGCCCTGCGGCTTTTAGTTCGTAGATGAGCGCATCCGTGAGTGTTTCGTCTGTGGTATTGTCCAATCGTGTATGTAGATTGGACAATTCGCTTTTTACGGATTCTAACGCGTGAACGAGTTCTAAATCCTCTATGCTGAGCGCACGGGATTTTATTTTTGCCTTGCGGGTTACTATTTTTTTCTCGCTGCGGAAACGGGGCGCGGAAAGCTGCGCAGGAAATGCGTATTGAAGAAGCTGTGTCATGTGAACCATCCTTTCTGTACTATGTATAAAGCATAGTCAAAAAAGGACGAGATTATTCCTTAAATTGGAATTTATTTATATCCACTTATTTTCCACTCATTTACATACAGGAAAACGGCATTGGCGGGTGGCGGCGTTTGCATGTGGGTGCGCGCGCTGGTAAGTACCGCGCTATGACGGAAGGAAAGCCCAAGCACGGGCAAACGCGCTGCGAAGGCGTGCTGTAACTGCGACATGGCTTGGATAAAAGCGGATTCGGTAGCGGCTACGCGGGTGGCGGCGAAGAGAGATTCCAGGTACGGGTCGCTGCCAAACTGTACGCCCGTTGTGTGTTCGCCGTTAAACAGAAAGGCAAAGTCGGGCGCGGGGGAAAGCTCCATCCAACCAATAAACAGGCAAAAATCATTGGCAATTAAACGCGTTAAAAATTCATCACCGCTTACGGCATGTACTTCTACACCAATATCGGCAAAGCCTGCGGCGTTTAACCCTGCGGCCAGGCGGTAAGCGATGGCTACGCGCTCGGGGCTTTCTTCGCCCACCAAAATGATTAAAGGCGCGGGGTATTCTTCATCAGAAGACGCGGCACGGGCGGTTACCAACGGGCGAAGCAACATACGCGCGCGGTTATTGTCATGAGGAAGACCCTGCACCGAGGGGTCAAACATCCAACCGCTGGGGTGAATGGGCGCAGACGCGCGCTGCGCATGGTGCAGATACAGCGTTGCCACGGCTTCGTCCGCGTCAAAGGCGTGGGCAATGCCCTGCCGTATTTCCAATCGCTGAAACATTTCCTGCGTGAAATTAAAGCCAATAAATTCGAAATACATCACGGGAAATGTACCCACATGCAGTTCCTTAGCCGTGGGGTTACGCGCCCATTCCGGGAAGGGCATACGTATCGCGTCCACCAGCCCGCGTTCAAAGGCGTACACATCTATCTGCGCATCGGGCAAAAACAACACCTCAATTTCCTCTATGGAAGCGCGGGTGCGGAAGGTATACGGGTTGCGTTTTAGCGTCATGGATTGCAACGGCACAAGTGAGTCAAACAGAAATGCCCCGTTGCCCAGCGGTGCTAAATTACGCGGGCTTGCGGGGTTTGTTTCGCCTTGGAAATAATGGCGCGGAATTACGGGAAAAAGCAACGAATACCCCGCCGCGGGAGTGGCTTCTACAAATGAAATTTGCACCGTGCGCTCGCTGATACGCTGTATCTCTGCGATATTGTCCGCATGTTTACGGTATATTGCATCTTCCGGTGCGCGGGTGAGCGTTTCTATGGAAAAAATTAAATCGTCGGAGGTTACAGGCAAGCCGTCGCTCCAAATCGCTTCGCTGCGAATGGTGATTACCACACTGGAAAAATCCAACGCAAACTCCAATTCTGCCAAATGCCCGACGGGGCGCATGGTTGAATCCAGCACCGCCAACGGCTCGAAAATTAACCCAAGCACACGTGCTACGGTGGCATCGCGGTTTAACAGGGGGTTTAACGTCAATGGCACACGCATGGGAAGGCGCAAAATGCCGTCATCTGCCCAATCATCTGTGCTTACCATTGGCGCGGGAAGGCGCGGCGCAGGCGCATGGGGCAACTCCTCGGGGTCGGCAATGGGGTATGCAATTCCATTAAAAGGCGCGTCGTCCTCCGGCGGCAAAAACCCGCAGGAAGCCAAAAGCACAGACAGTATTACGAACAGAACCGCAAAACGCATCTTCATTTCCATCTTTCACCTGTGAAACCGCAATAATATGCTATAAATCCGCTGATTAAACTCTACGCGGTTTATGTAGTTGTACGTTTCGGTAAACGGGATAACGTACAGGGTTTGCCCGTCGGGTGCAAAATATGGATTATTTAACCAGTTGCGTACATTCCCCTGCCCTGCGTTGTACGCCGCAAGTGCCAGCCGCATGTCGCCGTCAAAATGGCGCAGCAGCCAGTTTAAATAAAAACTGCCCAGCGCGATATTTATTTCGGGCTGCCATACATCCTGCGCTTCAAAGTCGCGCATTCCTGCTAAGCCCGCGAGCCATTGCGCCGTGTCGGGCATTAATTGCATTAGCCCCTGCGCCCCAACGGGAGAACGTGCTTGCGGGCGAAAGCTGCTTTCCGCCATAATTACCGCCATTATCCACGACGGGTCAATATCACCCGCATGTTCGCGCACAATATCCAGATGCTGTATGGGAAAGCGCATACGCACGCCCACAATGCCCACACCTATAGCAAGAATAAGCGCAAACAGCAAAACAAGCGGAAGCGCAAGGCTTCGCCGTCTTCTGCGACGGCGCATTGGGCGCGGACGGGGCGGATAATGCGGTGTCATAAAGTTATAACCTGTTGTATTTTTTCACGCAATGTGTTTATATCCCCTTCATTTTCCAGCACCGCCTGTGCATAGGGTATCCTTGCCTCGTCCCCTGCCCTGCTTGCAAGCCTGCGCACGGCAGATTCGGGAGAAATATTATCGCGTTGCATAATACGTTCGGCGCGGGTGGTATCGCTTGCGGTAATTAGCACGGTGGTATCGCACATCGTGTGCATTCCCGCTTCGATAAGCAACGGCGCGTCAATGACCGCGAAGGGGTAATTGTTTAAACGCGCTTCTTCCAGCAATATTTCCGTATCCTTCCACACCTGCGGGTGGATAAAGCCTTCCAGCAGCGCAAGTAATTCGGGTTTGCCAAAAACCAGTGCGCCTAATTTTTTACGGTCAATTTCACCGTTTGTATTTACGATTTCGTTGCCGAAATAGTTTACGATTTGGGTATACGCCTCTTTGTCACGCATCATGGACGCATGAGCTAATTCATCTGCGCTGATGATATAGCCGCCCATTTCCTGCAAAATGGTCGCCGCGGTACTTGTGCCGCTGCCGCTAATGCCCGTTACGCCAATGATTTTCATTTCGTTTCGTACCAGCTTTCCCCAATTTTAACATCGGCAACCAACGGTACGGTGAGGCTTGCGGCGCTTTCCATTTCCTCGCGTACCAGTTGCGCAGCTTTATCTTGCTCGATAAACGGCACTTCCAGCAGCAGTTCATCGTGCACTTGAAGTATTAAACGGCTCTCCATGCCTTCCGATTTTAACCGCTGAGAAACACGAATCATCGCAATTTTTATAATATCCGCCGCCGTGCCTTGAATGGGCATATTCATTGCTACCCGCGCGCCAAAGCTGCGGATATTAAAATTGTGCGACTTTAATTCGGGTACGGCGCGACGGCGGTCAAAAAGCGTGTGCGCGTAGCCTGTTTCCTTTGCTTTTGCCACACAATCATCCATAAACGCCTTGACCTTGGGGTACTGAGTGAAGTAACCCGCAATGTATTCATCCGCTTCCCATACGGGAATTTTCAAATCCTCGCTTAGCCCAAAGGCACTGATGCCGTAAATGATGCCAAAATTCACCGCCTTGGCGTTGCTGCGCTGTGCGGGGGTCACGTCCTCGGGTGCGATGTGCAAGACCTGCGAAGCGGTGATGCGGTGAATATCCGCGTTTTTTTGGAAAGCCCGCACCAGTACAGGGTCGGCAGACATATGCGCAAGAATACGCAATTCAATTTGGCTATAATCCGCATCTACAAGAACGCAGCCTTCCCGCGGGATAAACGCCTTACGTAATTCGCGCCCCAGCTGTGTGCGCACGGGAATGTTTTGCAAATTCGGTTCGGCGCTGGACAGCCGCCCCGTAGCCGTTAGTGCTTGGTGAAACGTAGAATGCACACGCCCTGTGAAGGGGTTAATAAGCGGAATTAACCCATCAATATACGTAGATTTTAGCTTGGCATGTGCGCGATATTCCAATACCTCACCTACGATGGCGTGGGCGGGGCGCAGTTTTTCCAGCACATCGGCAGCGGTGGAATAGCCCTGTTTTGTTTTCTTTCCGCCGCGCAAGCCCAATTTTTCAAACAAAACCGCACCCAACTGCTGGGGTGATTGTATGTTAAAGCTTTCCCCTGCGTGGGCGTGAATAGACTCGGTAAGCGCGTTAATTCGCGCGGTTAATTCTTCGCCGTACTGCGCCAAAATGTCGCTATTTACCTGAATGCCCGATTGCTCCATTTCCGCAAGCACAAACGCCAGCGGATGCTCCATCATTTCATATAATTCGCTTTTTAGCAGGGGTTGCAGGCGGAAAACCACGTGTGCGTAGCCCGTAGAAAGTACTGCAAGGGTTTGCGCGGGCAAATCGGCGAGAGTTTGCTTTTTTTCCAACAAATCTTTTACCGCGGACAGCGTTTCGCCAAAGAAAATTGCAGCTAAGTCGGGAACGGTTTTTTCCGCGTGCAATGTGTCCTGCGCGTAGGCGGCAAGCATTGCGTCAAAAACCGCGCCATGCAAGGTTATTCCGTGGTTGCGTAACTGCCGCGCTTCTTCTTTAATGTCATACACGTATTTAGGCGCGGGGGATTCGAGCCACGGCTTGGCGGCTTGCAAACAATCGCTTGGGAAATAAAACGTCCCGCTATCGCTTGTGCAAACGCCCATGCCAACAAATTCCGCACCGTCCCACAGTATATAAAAGGCAACAGGGGCGTTGTCGCTTACCCGCGCGGCAAAGAATTTTTCTGCTTGTGCTGCATTTGAAATATGCGCCTGTACCGTTTGCGCATCGGCTTGAACCACTTGCGATGTTTTCCCAAGCCGCTTAGTGATTTGCTTTAATTCTAAGCGATTTATCTCTTCTAACGCGGCGCCGTTCCAAATTTCGCTTGCGGGATACAACACAAGTTCATACGGCACATCTGTTACGATGGTAGCAAGCATTTGGCTAATGCGCGCTTGCTCGGCAAATTCGACTAGATTTTCCGATGCTTTTTTAGGTTTAACCTCGGCGGCGTTGGCGATGGCATTCTCCAACGTGCCGTATTGCACAATAATTTTCGTCGCCGTTACCTCGCCGATACCGGGTACACCCGGAATATTGTCCGACGCATCGCCCATCAGCGCCTTCACGTCAATGTAGGCGGCGGGGGTTACGCCGTATTTTTCCAGCACATCTTTGGCAAAATAGGTCTCCACTTCGGTTTTGCCCGCCCTTGTTTTTGGCAAGCGAATGCACACCGTTTCCGTAGCCAGCTGCAGCAAATCGCGGTCGCCCGAAACGATTACAATTTGTAAGCGGTTGGCTTCCGCCTTCTTCGCCAGCGTACCAATGATATCGTCCGCTTCGTAGCCTGCACATTCGGCGGGTGGCAGCCCCATTTTTTCAAGCAATGCTTTTAATGTCGGCACTTGTTCGCGCAGCTCGTCGGGCATGGATTTGCGCGTGCCTTTGTACGCGCCGTAGCGTTCGTGACGGAAGGTCGGCACAGGCAGGTCAAACGCCACGGTAATATAGTCGGGCTTTTCCTCGTCCAAAAACCGCATAAGAATGCTAAGAAAGCCAAAAATCGCACCCGTATGCGCCCCCGACGCCGTAGTTAATGGCGGGAGCGCATAAAAAGCGCGATTTAATATGCTAAAACCGTCGATAAGCAGAATTTTTTTCATAATATAGGCTCGCCGCCTTTGTTTGCAATTTATTTTCCGGATTATAGCATTGTATCACAACATTTTATTCACCGCACCAGCGCCCTTTGCCACAGTATATCATGGTGTGGTATAGTTTGCATGTATACAATTCTTCTGGGGGTGCGCCATGCACATGGCTTCGTGGAACGTTAACGGACTACGCGCTTGTATGAATAAAGGGTTCATGGATTTTTTACATCATGATTTTGACCTTGTGGCGCTGCAGGAAACCAAAATGCATCCCGAACAGGCGAGTTTCACCTTCCCAAACTACCGCGCGTATTGGAATTCTGCCGAAAAAAAAGGCTATTCGGGTACGCTGGTGCTTTCAAAGAATGAACCGCTAAGCGTCAACTACGGCATGGGCATTTCCGACCATGATACCGAGGGACGTATCGTTACCTTGGAATTTCCCGAATTTTATTTTGTAAATGTATATACGCCTAATTCCCAGCGGGAATTAGCGCGCCTTAGCTACCGCATGGCGTGGGAGGATGCCTTTCGCGCGTTTTTGTGTGCCTTTAAAAAGCCCGTAGTCGTATGCGGCGATTTAAATGTGGCGCATAAAGAAATTGACTTAAAAAACCCGAAATCTAACGTAAAAAATGCGGGCTTTACCCCGCAGGAACGCGCAAAAATGACCGACCTGCTTAATGCAGGCTTTACCGACACCTACCGCCATTTATACCCGGATGTTACAGGCGCTTATACGTGGTGGTCGTACATGGGGCAGGCGCGGGCAAAGAATACAGGCTGGCGTATTGATTATTTTCTTGTTTCCAACACCCTTGCGGGTGGGATAAAAGAAGCAAAAATTTACCCCCACATAATGGGTTCGGACCACTGCCCAATTGGATTGGAGTTGGCGCTTATATGACAGAGATTAAACACAACATGCCCGTAAAGGAGGGCACATACGCCGAGTCACCCGCGCCAAGAACGGGCGCAACCTTGCCGCAAATGATACTCGCCGCCGCGCAAGAGCAGCTTGCAATGAATAAAACACACTCCAACATCTCGCAAGATGTGATGACGGAAATTTTATTAAACGCAGGGCTTAAAGCCACGCAGGAAAACCTCGCAATGCTTAAAATGCTCATGGATAACGGGCTGGCGCTAACAGAGGAAAATATTTCGAAAATGAACCACGCAATGAAGCTAACCGCCGCCGCAGGGGGCAAGCCCGACCCCGCCAAGGCATTATTTATGATGCAAAACAACATTCGCTTAACCACGGCAAATGCCGCGCAACTAAACGGCTTGGTAAGCGGGCAAACGCAAATAACTTCGCAAATAAACAACATATTGCAGTCGATTCAGCAAATCGCAGACCCCGCCCTAAGGGCGGAGCTGATAAAAGTACTAACCACTCCAAACCCCGGCGGTAATCAAGGGGGAAACACCGCAACTACGCCGTCCGCAAGCAATATCATGGGCAGTACCGCCGCAGAAAATACGGCAGCAAGCGCCACCCAAACCGCACCCGCAGGGAATACGCAAGCCGCGGCCACACCCCCGCAGGGGCAGCCCTTACAAGCGCAGCCTATGCAAGTAAGCGTTATGCCCGATGGCACACCTTTACCCCAAGGCGGCGCAACCCCCGCGCAACCCGCAGGTACAGCCGTTCCGCTTCCTCAAGGGGAAATGACGATACCGCAAAATGCAACCCCAATGCCCGCCCCCGAAGGCAACGTACAAGCACAACCCGGCGGCGCAACCCAAACCGCCAACGCACCTGCGTTAGGAGAGAATTCCGCCGCGCAAACCACACAGCAAGCAACCCTGCAGGAAGGGCAGCAACTTCCGCCGCCAACAACACAATTTACCACCTTGCAGGCGAATCAAAATGCGGGCACACCGCAAAGCACAAATACGCCGCAAACCGCGACACAAAGTGCCGTGCCAAATATCCCCAACCCGCCCTCACCTCCTTTGCCTGAGGCTCTTACCTTCCGTTTATTGGAAAGCACCCCCGCCGATATTGACCGTTTTCTTAACAACCTGCGCGAAGGATTATCCCAAGTGCGCAGCCTTCTTTCAGATAACGCAAGTCCCGAAGCCGCCCGCGTATTGCGGGAAGTGCAAACCCTGTCTAACCACATGGACTTTACATCGCAAATACGCAATCAATTATATGTACAGCTTCCCCTATTCCACCACGGGCAGGAAACGCAAACCACACTTCATGTATATAAAGACACAAAAAAGCAAGCCGACGGCAAAAAAGATACCGCGTCTGCGCTGGTGGCATTGGATACAGCATCCCTTGGGCATTTTGAAACGTATATTCAGAAGAACGACACATCTGTACATTGCCAATTTCGGCTGGACACGCCCGAAATTGAACAGCTGGTACGCGACAATGTTCACCGGTTAGAAGCATTACTGCGAACCCACAACTTAACACTGGGCAGTTTTGCATTTGCCACGCCGGGCAAGCCCTATACGTTGCTCGATTCGCCCGCTTTATTCGACGCCGACTTTGCGGAAACACACCACCTAGACGATGCCCCGCCCCGTTTCGACAAACGCGCATAACCACACATCTTTACATCGAAAGGATTTATCATGTTTAAACTTGCAAAATATCTGCTCCCCTATAGCGCACCCCTTGCGCTAACATTATTGCTTTTGCTTGGGCAAGCGCTTGCCGAGCTTTTTTTGCCCACGCTCATGGCAGACATTGTAAACAACGGCGTGGTATACAGCGTATTAAACCAAACCTCGCGCACCTACTACATAATTCAAGTAGGCGGGCTTATGTTAATAATCGCATTTACGGCGGGGCTTGCGTCTATTGGCTCTACGTATATTGCCCAGCGCATCTCTGCAGGAGCAGCGCGTAATTTGCGGCGCGATTTATTTGCAAAGGTAGAGAGCTTTTCGCAAAGCGAATTTGATAAATTTTCTTCCGCTTCTTTAATCACGCGCTGTACCAACGATGTTGGGCAAGTACAAAACCTTGTAAACATTAGTGCGCGAATGCTGGTTTACGCGCCGATTTTAGGCATTGGCGGCGTAATTATGGCAATGACGCGTTCGGTGCGTATGTCATGGATAATTGCCCTTGCCGTTGTAGTGCTGGTATGCCTGGTCATTCTAATCACATCTATTGTAATGCCCAAGTTTAAAATTTTGCAGGAAATGGTGGATAAGCTAAATAAAATTTCCCGAGAAATTTTACACGGACTTATGGTTATCCGCGCCTTTAGCACACAAAAGCATGAAAAAAAGCGCTTCGACGGCATCAATGCCGATTTGCGCGACATGAATTTGTTTGTACAGCGCGTAATGGCTATTGTAGGACCGCTCATTACCTTTATTATGGCGGGTACGCAACTCTTGGTTATTTGGGTGGGCGCGTATAACATTGCGCATATGGGGCTTCCCATCGGTGATATGATGGCATTTATGCAGTACGCCGTACAGGTAATTTTCTCATTTATGATGGTATCCATGGTGCTGGTCATGGTGCCGCGCGCGCAGGTTTCTGCTACGCGTATTGCCGAAGTGCTGGATACAAAGCTTACAATAAATGACCCCTCTACGCCCGAAAGCTTTACAGCGCATGCGGAAAAAACCGCCAACTCGCACAAGGGCATTGTCGCCTTCGAAAATGTACATTTCCGCTACCCCGCCGCCGAAGAGGACGTGCTGGAGGGTATCAGTTTCACGGCAAAGCCCGGGCAAACCACCGCAATTATCGGACCTACGGGTTCGGGCAAGTCTACGCTTGCGGCGTTGCTGCTACGCTTTTATGACGTTTCGCAGGGTAGCATTACCATAGATGGGCTGGATATCCGAAATGTGCGGCAAACCGATTTGCGCGATAAAATCGGCTTTGTTCCGCAGAAGGGGCAGCTCCTTACGGGTACAATCGCATCTAATATCCGCTACGGCAATTTAGAAGCCACCGACGAAGAAATTCAGACCATTGCCGCCGTAGCCCAAGCCACCGACTTTATCCAAGAACGTGACGATAAATACGAAGCCGAAATTGCCCAAGGCGGCGGCAATGTATCGGGCGGGCAGCGGCAACGCCTTTCCATTGCCCGCGCACTTGCCAAAAACCCCGAAATTATCGTGTTTGACGACAGCTTTTCTGCACTAGACTTCGCAACGGACGCAAAGCTGCGCCGAGCGTTAAAGGAACACACCGCAAACGCAACCGTTATCGTCATTGCCCAGCGCATTGGCACAATTATGCACGCCGAGCAAATTATCGTGCTGGACAAAGGCAAAATTGCAGGACGCGGTACGCACGAGGAATTATTAAAATCCTGCCCCGCCTACCACGAAATTGCATCTTCGCAAGACGCGCTTAACGAAAGCGGGGTGGCGTCATGAAAAAAGATGACAAACGCCCCGCGCAAAACAGCGGTCCAACCTTCCGCCGCCCGGGTATGCACAGCGGTGAAAAAGCCAAGGATTTCAAAGGCTCTATGCGGCATTTGCTCTCTTATATTGGCGCAGAAATGACGATTATTACCGTTGTGATGATTTTTGCCGTTATTTCTACGGTGCTTGGCGTATTTGGACCGCGTATCCTTGGGCAAGCCACGGATGAAATTTTTACAGGATTGATATTGGGTATAAACTTCCGGCGGATTGGCACAATATTGACTATTTTTGGGACGATTCAAGTAATAAATATACTATTTAACTACGCGCAGGGCTTTATCATGGCGGGGCTTAGCGCACGCATTACCTACCGCCTTCGCACACAAATCAGTGAAAAAATTCACCGCCTTCCCTTGCAATATTTTGATAAGAACTCCCACGGCGATGTGCTTTCGCGCATTACTAACGACGTAGACACGCTAAGCAATACGCTGAGCGGCGGGCTTTCGTCTATGGTGGTGAGCATTACCGCGGTAATTGGCATTGTTGTAATGATGCTTACAATCAGCCCGTTGCTTACGTTGGTTGCGGTAACAATTTTGCCGCTTTCCGGCATAATTGTAGGGATAATTGTTAAAAAATCGCAGAAATATTTTAAGCAACAGGCAGAAACGCTGGGAAAATTAAACGGGCATATTGAAGAAATGTTTACAAGCCACGCCATTGTCAAATCCTTTAACGGCGAAGAAACAAGCATCGCCGCCTTTGATGAGCATAATCAGCGCTTGTACCGCGCAGGCTGGAAGGCAAATTTCCTCTCCGGCATTATGTGGCCGATAATTGCATTTGTTTCTAATGTAGGTTATGTAGCTGTAGTGGTAATTGGCGGCGCAATGGCGGTAAACGGTAGTATTTCTATCGGAAATATACAAGCATTTATCCAATATACACGCCAGTTTGGACAGCCCATGGCACAACTTTCGGGCGTTGCGGGTATGCTACAGCAAACCGCCGCCGCCGCAGAACGCGTTTTCGCCTTCCTGCACGAAGCGGAAGAAACGCCCGATTCAACCACCCCCGTGGTGAAGGAATCTATAAAAGGAAACGTAAGGTTTGACCATGTTTTCTTCGGTTATGAAGAAGATACCCCCGTTATTAAAGACTTTACCGCCGAGGTAAAATCCGGGCAAAAAATTGCCATCGTAGGGCATACGGGCGCAGGCAAAACCACTATTGTTAAACTGCTAATGCGCTTCTACGATGTAAATAAAGGCACTATTACCGTAGATGGCGAAAATATTCAATCCTACACACGGGACAATCTACGCTTCCATTTTGGCATGGTTTTACAGGATACGTGGCTGTTTAACGGCACAATTTCTGATAACATTCGCTACGGAAAATTAAGTGCCGATGATGAGGATATCAAAAAAGCCGCAAAGGCGGCGCAGGCGCACCATTTCATACGTGCACTGCCCGATGGATATAATATGCTAATTAACGAAGAAGCCGACAATATTTCCGCAGGGCAAAAGCAGTTGCTTACCATTGCGCGAACAATTTTAGCAGACCCCGACATTCTTATTTTAGACGAAGCAACCAGCAATGTGGACACGCGCACAGAGGTGCTTATCCAACAAGCAATGGATAATTTGATGCACGGGCGCACAAGTTTTATTATTGCGCATAGATTATCAACAATCCGCAGTGCGGATATGATTCTGGTCATGCAAGAAGGCGATATTGTAGAGCAAGGCAGCCACAAAGAATTGCTTGCGCAAGGCGGGGTTTACACAAAATTATATAATAGCCAGTTTGATGTCGTAGAATAAGGGGGTTAAAAATATGGGCGATATGTTAACTGATTTTATTGCAACCTTTGAAAATGCAGACCAAAACCAAATGTTCAATGATATAGGCAAGTTATTTATCAAAACCTTAAAATTGAAGAAGGTTTCCTATAGCATTGCCATCTACTGGAACGATGAAGATAAAAACATACTAACCATTCCTTATTACCAATCGCCGAGCGTTGAACAAGGCGCATTTGCAAGCACCATCGAAGCCGTGAGGAAATTATTAGAAAACAGTTACGTTAATACGCCAAAAACCTTTAACCATGCAGAAATTACTTGTTCTGCGCTGGTTATTCCTGTTATGTATGCCTACATTACGTATGGCTATGTTGTCGTATTCTTTCACGATAAAATTTTGCATTACGAAAGCAACAGTCCGCAAGCGAAAAGACTTCATAAGGCGATGTATCTTGCTGCACTTTCTCACAAAGAACGATTAAACATGGAGAAGTTGGGCTTCCATTTATCCAACGATTATTTGACAGAATTACCCAACCGTGCTCATATTTACGAAGCGATTGTACATGCAATTCAAACCGCCGACCCATACGAAATGGATTTTGCATTGCTTGCAATACGCGTAAACGGGCTTGGGCATATTAATAACTCGCTGGGAATGCTCACAGGCGATATGATGCTGCACGAAGTGGGAAATATTATTAAAGATGTTATCTCCGATTTGCCCCACAATTCAATCGTGGGGCGGCTTAATGGCGGCGACTTCTTAATCGTTATTACGTACCCAACAGAGAGAAATAATGAGGAAGCGCGTGAAAAAAACAATAAGAATATCATAGCGTTTTATTGTGATTTTATTCTTGCAAAAATAAAAAATTGCGTAATCGAAATTAACGGCTACAAACTGCACCCCACCGTAAATGTAGGCGCAAGCATGTACCCCCAGCACGGCGAAATACCGGAAACGCTTTTAAGCAAGGCCGACCTTGCCAAAGCCCATGCAAAAAAACACGGTTTAAATAATTATATTATTTATAATAAAGAAATGGACAGCAGCTCGGACAAAGCGCTATTTCTAATTAACAATTTACCCGACGCGATTAAAGAAAATCAATTTGAATTATTTTACCAAGCGATTATGGACATAGCAACGGGAGAAATTATTGGCGCAGAGGCGCTGATTCGCTGGCGTCACCCCGAAAAGGGCTTAATTTTCCCGGGCGATTTTATCGAATACGCGGAAGAAAACGGCTACGGCATAGAAATTGACAAGCTTGTGTTAGAAATGGCTTGCGAGCAAATTAAAAAATGGGAGGATAAAAATTTAACGGTAAGTGTAAATGTTTCCCCCAAGCATTTAGAAAACGGACTTGTTTTTGATACGGTTAGCAAGGTTTTGGCGCGTAAAGGGGTTGACCCGCGGCGTTTAAAAATTGAACTGTTAGAAAGCGTATTGCTAAAAGATTTTGATGTAGCGGTTAGGGTCATTAACGCATTGCGTGACTTAGGCGTGTGTATTGCGCTGGACGATTTTGGCTCGGGATATTCTTCGCTGGAATATGTGGCAAAATTGCCCCTGGACTTTTTAAAAATTGACCGTTCTTTTACCATGAATTTAAACGAAAATCCGGGTAATAAGACAATTCTTGAAACGATTATGACCCTCGCCAAGGGCATGAAGGTACAAACCATCGCCGAAGGGGTAGAAACACAATACCAACTCGATTTCTTAAAGAGCATTGGGTGTAACCTTGGGCAAGGGTATTTTATTAATAAACCCATGCCTATCAAGGATTTTGAGGCGCTTTTATCAAAAAACATGGGAGAATAGTATGTACTCAGTTTACAGTTGGTTTGGGTTTAATATGGAAACAAACGCGCTATATAATACAATTAAACGGGCAGGTTTTGATGCAACCACTCTATGGTGGGGCGATAAAAACTATCCCGATTATAAAAAACACTACGAAATAGCGAGCAAAACGGGACTTTTCGTAGAAAACGCGCACCTGCCCTACGAAGGGATTAACAACCTTTGGCTGGATAACATCGACGGAACGCAACTTGTGGAAAATCTCTTGCAATGGATAAACGAGTGCGCCGATGTGTCTATCCCTACGGTGGTAATGCATCTTACCACAGGGGACACCCCGCCGCCCTATAATACGCCGGGGTTGGACAGGCTTAAACGCATCATTGAAACAGCAGAAAAGCGCAATATAAACGTTGCGCTGGAGAACCTTCGCCGCGTGGAATACCTCGCCTTCGCGTTGGAAAATATAACTTCGCCACGATGTGGGTTTTGCTTTGACAGCGGGCATCAGCACCTGCATTCCCCCAACGTGGACTTGCTGGCGAAGCATGGTGCGCGGTTGATGGCGTTGCATTTACACGACAATGACCAGACAGGCGACCGGCATCTTCTGCCGTTTGACGGCACAATTAACTGGGACGCAACCATGCAGAATATAAAAGCAACAGAATACACAGGCGCGCTCGCGCTAGAGGTCAATGGCGCAAATTATCCCTCCGCAGAAGCATTTTTAGCAGAAGCGTTTGATAGGGTAAAGCGATTACATACAATAAGGTAATTACGCCACTTGCACACTTCCCAGCAAATTTACCCCAAGTACAGTGTACCATGTTTCGCGATTTGCAAAGCGAATACACCGTTTATTAATACTTTGTTCCTTGGGGTCGTTTATTTTTAGATATACATAATATTCGCCTGCGGGTACATTGCCGAAACTTGTCATGGGAATTTCGAAATTGACGGCGTGCCATGCGTGTATGTTGGTTGCGCGGGTGTCACCGTTTTCTGCAGTAAGCCAATCCCGTGCATCTAGCGGCGTGTCGGCTTGGAAGCATTCGCCGCTTGCTTTGGATTGCAGCATTGCGGACACGCGCTTCCGGTTAATTACGTTGCCGAAGCCCACATTTTGGATTTTTCCCGCAAACATTAACACACCGCTTGTTTCTACCTGCCTAGGTAGAAACGATTCGCGTAATACAAGGCGGTAGCCCATGCGGTCGCGGAAATATTCCAGTGCATTTTTGCCTTCGTACACAGGGTCGTAGAAAACTTGTGAAGAGTGGGGTTTATCCGGGAAATTGAATATTTTTGCGATATTTTCCTCGTTGTATTCCACATTGCTCCAGCGGCTGTAATTACCGTGGCGCATGTTTAACGCAGTGGTGCGCTGGATATATGCTTCGGCAATGGCGTTGGGCATATTACCGAAGGGGTTGTCGCCAATACCGCCCTCCCCTTGCACAAAGTTATTTTGCCGATTTAACCAGCCCATAATTTCGTATCGGTTATACCCGCTGTCTCCTGCGCACAGCATTTCGCCACCTTCGGAGAGCGAACCATTGTCGGATAAATCGCTTCCCCCCGCGGCATAGCTGTCATTGAAGAAGCCAAACCGCGCTTCGGGCGTGCCACGTTTTGGGGCGGGCAACATTTCTATGTTGTGGAAGGTATATTGCGTGTTATACGTGGCGTTGTACCACGCAAGAAAACCACCTGCGTGGGTAAGCAACGAACGGGATGCAGGCACAGCCTTCAAGTAAGCATCTAACAGGAATTTGTACGTTTGCGGGTCGCGCGACATGGGGGAGCTGTGTTGCTCGCCCCATGCGCCCACCATGCCCGTTTTTACGCACATGATAATGTCCTCAAATTCTTCGAAAATGGGGGAAAGCTGGTGAATGTGGTACTCAATCCAGTTTAGATGGGTGAAGCCTTCCACATCGCACATGCCCTCGGGTTCCGGTCCGCGGATTAGCCCTTCCGTAAGCGGTAAATGCGGGTACTTATGCGGCTCGATATAGTTAAAACCGTTGCCGTCATAGGAAAATTTAACAAGCGCCGTGCCGTCGCCGTCGCGCACCGTTTGCAGCAAACCACGGATATAATCCAACGCATACGCGGTAAGCGGCGCGGTTTTGCCTGTGCGCGGGACATTTGTTTTTAGGCAAATTAATGCGCCGTCCTCTTGGTAGGCGAAGGCGGCTTCCGCGCTTAAAAAAGCGTTCGAAGAAAAATTTACCAAGTCGAAGCCCATGAAGGAAATGGACGGCGTTGCGTGCACACCCGTCCCGCCGATATAGGGCTTTTCGCCCTGCGTTTGCCCGTTAAAAAATTCGGTAGGTACAATATCGTCGCCTTCTACAGGCGGCACCTGACGCCCGTGATACAGCGCATCATTTCCGTCCACGGGGACGCGATGGTCAACCTCAGGCGTAATGCCATAGGGCGAATTTTCCGCCGTTACCAGTGCAGGCGGGATATTTTGCCAACGACCACGGTACGCACCACGGTCGGGATTGGGGATATCTATGGGGTTTTCAGTGTAGTTTAAATTTTGTAAAGTCATGGGAAGCCCTCCGATTATTCACCCTGTAGCTTCTGCGCTTGGTCGTGGGTGATACAAGTGTCCATAATTTCGTCCAAATCGCCGTCTAGAATGGCGTCCAACTTGTGAAGCGTAAGCCCCACGCGATGGTCGGTTACGCGGCTTTGCGGGTAATTGTACGTGCGAATGCGCTCGCTGCGGTCGCCCGAGCCTATGAGACTTCGCCGTTCGGCAGATTGTTGGGACTGTTGCTTTTCCAATTCTAAATCATATAACCGCGCGCGCAAAATTTTCAAGGCTTTTTCCTTGTTTTTTAACTGGGATTTTTCATCTTGACACGCCACGACTACGCCCGTAGGTACGTGAGTTACGCGCACGGCAGAGTCTGTGGTATTTACACTTTGCCCACCGTTGCCGCCTGAGCGGTATACGTCTACTCGCACATCTGCCATGTCCAGCTGCACGTCCACGTCCTCCGCTTCGGGCAAGACCGCTACCGTTACCGCCGAAGTGTGAATACGCCCTTGGGATTCCGTTTCGGGCACGCGCTGCACGCGGTGCGTTCCGCTTTCATACTTGAGCCGCGAATACGCCCCCTTGCCCGTTATCATAAACGATACCTCTTTGAAGCCCCCCAGCCCGCTTTCGTTAGCGCTCATCAACTCCACCTTCCAACGGCGGCCGTTGGCATAGTGGTTATACATGCGAAACAACGTACCTGCGAAAAGCGAAGCTTCCTCGCCCCCCGTGCCGCCGCGAATTTCCACAATTACGTTTTTCTCGTCGTTGGGGTCTTTGGGAAGCAGTAGCACTTTTAATTCTTCCGCAACGCGCTCGATTTCTTCTTGGGCGGTTTTTACCTCTTCTTTTGCAAGCTGGCGAAGCTCTTCGTCGCTGCTTTCTGCGAGGAGTTCCTTTGCGTCTTCTAAGTCGCTTTCCAGCTTTTTGTACGCGCGGTAGGCCTCTACAATGGGAGTTAGTTCGCTGTGTTCCTTCATTAATTCGCGCCAGCGATTCATATCCGCGATGATGTCCGCATCGCTTACCTGCGCGGATAGAGTTTCGAATTTGGTTTCTAGTTCTTGCAGTCGGTCAAACATACATTTTCTCCTTATTGGTGCTTATGATTTTTTTAAAACAAACTCACGTTCGCCACGGGTATTGGTTGTAGTCCATACAATTGACTTACCACATAGTAGGTTGTGTATTTCTTCATCTGAGTAATAGCGAAAGAGTAGCCCATCATCGTATAAACGGCTACCGTCCTCAAGGACATGGTGCGCTTTACATTCATCATCTTCACTCAGTGGGTCGAATGTTACGTAAAGCAGCCCGTCGGGAACTAGGATACGGAACAGTTCTTCCAATGCGATTTTGGCATCGGCAAGCGGAAGATGGTCTATAACTGCGTGTGCCACCACTGCATCAAATGAGGCATCATCATATTCAATGCTTGTAAGGCTGCATACCTTGTATCCTCCGTTTTCACAACCAAACGCTTGCATTATCCGATTGGTTAAATCGACCGATTTATCGGAAATATCAAACCCGCACACATCATAACCGTTTTTTGTCAACATCACACTGTATGCACCAAACCCACATGCAGCATCGCAAACGGATTCAATATTATGCGCGTTGAATACATCAAGAAATTTTGGCTTCCATGTCAAATATCCCTTTACATAGCCAATATATTTCTCAATTTCAGCTTGCCGCCAAATATCGTTCCAGTAACCCTTCATTGAGCGCATGATTACGCCCTCTTCCTTGCGATAATATTAAATAAGTGCCAATTTTTTATAACTCCACCGAATGCGGGCATTTTTTCATATATTTCTTCGAAATGTTCAAATTCCATCGAATCAAAAAGTGATGTGACCTGGGATTTCGTTTTAAATGTTATTTCATCGTTGCCTGCCCAATCATCTTTAGTGCCGAATAAATTGCCCACAAACCGCCCGGTTGGCTTTATTGAATGCATAATCTTCTGCCAAAACGCATTAAAACTCGCCGGCTTGCAAAAGGGAATGCTAAAGCTTGCATACACCAAATCGGCTTGGGGCAAAGCGCAGCTTTCAAAGAACTCTTGCTTTAATTCCAAATTTGGTTGCAATTCTTTTGGAATTTTGGCTTGAATATCTTCAAAATTATCGGGTGTTCCGTCAAGGGCACACACGCGCCAACCGCTTTCGATAAGTTTAATCGTATCAACGCCACCGCCACACCCAAGGTCAATGGCATAACCGGTAAAACCATTAAATAACGCCAGCGCTTTAATTAATAAAGGATGGGGTGGTATGTTTTGCGTTTGCTTTTGGTAGTCTGCCCACATAATTATCTCCTACGAGTAAAATAAAACCCCGCGGCAGTGTAGCACTGTTTCGCGGGGTTTTCAACTTTTATAAAGCTTACTTACTTGCGTGGGTTTTTATTTGCGTCATTACTTCATCTGCGAAAGCGTCTTGTGGTTTTCTCATGGGTTTTACCCCCGCTTTCCCCCCAGAATGCTATCAATTTTTTCCAGCTTACCCTTCATGCGGTTGGTATAGCCCTTACGAACGTCCGCTTTCATTACCACCTGCGTGCGGATGCCCTTCTCCGCCAGCACAAAGGTCGCGTCCTTTACTACCTGCATTACGGCGTCCCATTCGCCTTCGATTTCCGTGAACATAGATGTGGTGCGGCTGGGCAAGCCCGACGCCTCAATGGTTTTAATCACTTCCGCTACATGGGCGGAAAGCTCGTCCCCTACGCCAAATGGGGCAATGGATACGGCAATTAATGTATTCATTTTTTATACTCCTTCTCGTAAAAATGGGTTATTTTTCTTCTCGCTTGCGATAGTCGTGCTTGCACCATGCCCCGGAAAAACGCGGGTTTCTTCGGGCAACGTTAATAGTTTCGAAGTAATATTTTTAACAAGAAGCGCGTGGTCGCCGTTGGGAAAGTCCGTACGTCCGATAGAGGACCTAAACAAGGTATCCCCTGTGAATAGCACGCCGTTCTCCGCATCGTATAAGCACACACCGCCCGGTGTATGCCCCGCCGTATGCAACACCCGCAGGGTCACCTCCCCTACTTCAAACGTATCGTCGTCTTTGAATGTGCCCTCCGCCACGGCGGAAATAGGTTTACCCGTGTGAGTGGAGAGGTTGAGTGAAGGCGTTTCTAGCATTTCGCGCTCTTCTTCGTGGCAATAAACGGGCGCGCGGGTAAGGGTTTTTATCGCGCTTATGGCGGTGATATGGTCGTAATGCCCGTGGGTGAGCAGCATTGCCTTCACGGTAATTTCATGACCGGTGATGCATTTTTCCAGCGATTTTATGTCCACCTCACTGCACCCCGCGTCGATGAGTATACCTTCGCGGTGCGCTTCGCTATAATACAGGTACACATTTTGCCCCATGCTGTTTTGGTTGAAGGTTTTTATTTCCATTGTATCCCACCCTTTACGTTATTTTGTGCAGTGTAGCAAAAAATGGGGGAATGTAAAGATTTTTTTATCGGAGGAGATTATGAAAACGTATGAAGAATTAAAAACGCTGCTCACCCAAATAAAAGAAAACGATTTTACAGTAGCCCGCGAAGTTGACGTTAGCGATTTGATTGACAATATGCTGCACTTCATCGGGCATACCGACGCGGAGCTAAGAGATGGATTAATTTACAGCACGTTTAATAGCTGGGTGGATAACGGCACGCTAACCCCTGCGTTTATGCGCCATATTTTGCACACCTGCCTAGGCGAAACACATTTGTTCTATCGCATTGGCGAACAGGATACCGACAGTGTATTTACCCGCACGTTTTCATCATTAGCTATTGCGTTGGCGTTTGCGGTGCATGAGAAAACGGCATTCCTCACCGTCGAAGATGTGCATACCATAGAGGACGCAATTCTGCGTTATGTGCAGTTGGAAAAGGATTATCGCAGCTACGTGGAAGGAAAGGGCTGGGCACACGCCGTTGCCCATATCGCAGACGCATTAGCCAATGTAGTTGGGTGCGAAATTGACGGAGCATATCCCCTTAAACGTGACGACTTACTGGCGGTTTTGCAAGCGGTAAAAACGTTGGTGTGTAATAAAAACAACGTGTATACCGCCGAAGAGGACGAACGGCTGGTACGGGTTGTTAATGCGGCTTGCTGCAACAATATGCTCTCCAATGATGATTTAGTTGCATGGCTGGACAGCTTCAACTTTCATGTAAGCAATGCATGGTGGGAGGGTACGATACCCAACGATTTTTATATGCATGTCAACATTAAGCACTTTATGCGAAGCCTGTATTTTAACTTTTTATCCTGCGGTGATAATAAATGGAATAGCGTTTACGCGAAAACAATTTACAAATATTTATAGTTGTATAAGCGGAAATTGTAAATCATTCTGCACATTGCCTATGCACAAAAAAAGAGCCATTCAATGAACGGCTCTTTTCTGTAGCTGTATTAGTTGACTAATACAGTCCTGTAAATTTTCGCTTACGCGCGCAACGCCTAACGGAACACGCGGTCAAGCACTTCCTGACGTGGGCCGCGCTCGTATTCAATCCACTCGGCAAGGGTCATTGTGCCGTTAAAGAGTGCATCAAACAAGGAACCCCACATGTAGCGGTAATCAATAATATCCATACCGGGGTCGGCGGCAACTTGTGCGCCAAGGTTTACCCAGCGTTCAGCACAGCCTTCGGTTTGTAATTGTCCGCGTGCGCCGTCAAGTGGACCAACGCGAAGCATCCAATAATCTTCCCCCGGCCAACCCATAAGGGCTTCCAGCACTTCCAATACAAAGGCGGGGTCCTCTACGCCGGCGGGGATAACAATACCCGTAGGCATACCTTCCATCCATGTGTTGCCTGTGCGGTTTGCAGGGCCCATGGGGAAAGGAATTGCGCGTACGTTCTCAATGTTTGACCAGTCCATCCAAAGGCGTACAGCACCAAAAACGGATTCGCCTTCGTTAAACGCGTTGGAAGCGCGACCCCATTCGTCATCGGGGTTTGTGCCGCCGGGGCTGGCTACATCGTAGTGCCACAAACCTTCGGCTACGATAGTGGCAAACAATTCCAACGCCGCAAGGGTGTTGGGTTGGTCCATACCATAGTTAAGGTCGGGGGTGGTGGTAGAGCCGTCATTTGCACCTACCAGATTTTTACCAATGTCCTGTAACACGCCTGCAATACCAAAGTAGCCTTGTGCCTTAGCGGTACGCATAATGTCAAGGAAGGTGGTCCAGTTCCAGTTACCTGCTTCGTACAGGGCAATGGGGTCGGGTAAACCAAGGCGGTCTACCAAATCCATGTTAACTATCATGCTGTCTACGCTCCAAATGGGCGCGCCAATGTTCAAGTTAACCTGCCAAATGCTGCCACCGGATTCGGCAGTGGGTACGATGTAATGGCGTGGGCCATGTAAATCGCTACCGGGGAATTGCAAGGTGTTAAGGTCGGTTAATTGCCCGGCTTGAATTGCGGGGTTCATCATCGAGCCGGAAAGTAATACCAAGTCGCCAATGGGCTCGCCCATCATTTGACCTGCCATAAACAGCTCTAAGAAGGTTTCATAGTCGTCGTTGGTTAGCGTTTGGAAGCGCACGTTAAAACGCTCTTCCACGGCGGCTACGTTGTCCCACTGCATTCTTGCCATTTCAGGGTCGGTTACGGCGTCCCAATCAGGCTCTTCAAAGGGCAGTGCGCCATGTAACCCATGCATGTAGAAACCGTAAAGGGTAATTACCCTTGGTTCGCCTGCGGGTGCAGGTGCGGGGGTTTGGGCAGGTGCGGGGGTAGCTTGCGCACCTTGTGCAGGGGTTGGGGTTGGGTCAGGCCTTTCCGGGGTGTCGTCGCCACCACCACAGGCGGTCATTACAAAAAGTAATGCTAATGCCGCCAACAGCATAACGATTTTGCTGGTCTTGCGTGTAAATGATTGCATTTACATTTCCTCCTTTTTTACGTTACTTTTTTATTTCCCTCTGGGGGAATATATCAACCTACAATCCCGCTTCGCTCCAGTCCTTCCACAAAGAAGCGTTGCAAGAAGAGGTAGATAATCATCACAGGGGCAATGGCTAAAAGCACACCGCCAAAAACAACCATTTGCGTTAAAATTGGGTTAACGGGTAATTCCATCAGCGACCGCCACCCCGCATAGGAAAAGCCCAGCGAGCTTAATGCCGACGCCATCATATTATTCCCCGTCATCAGCATACTGGTGTAATACGTATCATTGTAATGCCAAACCAGCGCAAACAAGAAAACCGTCACACAAGCAGGAACCGCATTTGGCAGCATAATACGTAAATACGTACCCATGGGGCCTGCGCCGTCAATAAAGGCGGCTTCCTCTAATTCCTTGGGAATCCCGCGGAAAAACTGGCGGAAAATGTAAATATACAACCCCGAGCGTATACCCACCCCCGTCGCCGTCAGCAACAGAATAGGCCATATCGTCCCCAGTAGGTTTAAATCCGGGCTACCCAAAAAGAAGCGGAAATTCAAAAACATGGGTATCATATAGGATTGTATGGGTACAACAATACTCACAATTACCAAGCCAAACAACACGTTACTTCCCGGGAACTTAAACCGCGCAAACCCATACCCAACAAAGGAGCAAACCAGCGCGTGTAATACCGCCATCCCCACCGCAAAGGCAAGGGTATTTAACAAAACGGTATTGTAGCCCATCAAATCAAATGCCGTACGCAAATTATATAGGGTCGGCGCTAAGGGAAACAGGAATACCAAGGGGTTAATTACATCGCTTGGCGACATAAACGCCCGCGAAATAATACCCACCAAGGGCGCTATAATAATATAGCAAACACCCGCAACAATAACGGCAATGCCTAGACCCAAAATGAAATTCTTTACCGACCCGGTCCATTTTTGTAAATTGTTCTTAAAACGGGGAGATTCGGCTATTGCATGTAATCGCTGTGTCATCCCTTTGCCCCCTCTAGTCCCTATAGAAAATAAAGCGTGAAATTGCCCAACAAATTGAGAAAAGCACCAAGCAAACCAGCAACGCGCTGGAAATGGACATAGCCGCACTTGCGCCAATGTTCATTTCACGGATATACGTAAGGTGCGCGGTTTCCACAACGGCGGCGTTTGCGTAGGTATCTATTACTGTATACACCACATTGGTAATAATCAAGGGGGAAACCATGGGAATGGTGATTTTCCAAAAAGTTTCATAACTGGTTGCGCCTTCTATTTGCGCCACCTCATACATGCTGGAAGGGATGGACTGCAACGCCGCAAGGAAAATAAGTATCTGCACCCCCGACGAGCGTATAACCTCATGCAAGTTGGCAATCGCCGTCGTGATATAGCCGGAAATTTGTGGCGGCATACCCAGCGAACCCAGCAGCATAATAATTGCGGCGGCGTTAAAGCCCCCTCCCGCCCCTTCCATATCGGGGGGTATGCTGGAAGAACCGCCCATAATCATACCCATGCTCATTTCAATGGTGTTTGCAATGGCAGCCGAAGCCATAATCACAGGCAGGAAAAATATTGCCCGTACCAAGCCGCGCCCCATAAATTGGCGGTTTAATATAATCGCCATAAACAGGGAGAAAAAAATAATCAACGGTACATTTATCAGCATTTCGCCTACAGAAGTAAACATCTCCCGCATAAACGTACCATGGACGCGGAAAATATTATAAAAATTTTGCAAGCCAATAAAATCTTGGGTAAGTCCATACCCCGCAATAACATGTACACGGTTAACACTAAAACGCGCCGCACGCCCCACATTAAGCAGGAAGAAGAAGGTAATCCCAACCAGCCACGGAAATATAAAGAAATACCCCGAAGCTATCTCGCGCCCGCGCAGGGTTAAACCTTTGCGCCGTTTCCTTGGTGCTGCGTTCATATTATGCCTCCCTCACAACAAACCATTGTGGCGGAATCGTTACGTCGTCATTTTCAAAAGTATACATCGTATTGTTTACATAAATGCGCGTCCCGTTGGAAAATTCCGTCACCGTTACCTGCCGGCTACGCATAATGTCATAAGTGCGCCCCGCAAGTATGTGGAAGCCGACAATCCGTTCTGCGCGCAAATCGTGGAATACATCATTAAAAATCTGGTAATGGCGAATTGCCATGTCCATCCAATTAATATAATGGGTGGAGTAAAAACGCTCATGGGGCGAAAATTGCGCATGGCGGGTAGGCTGTGCCGAAAGGATATACCGTGGGCTGGCGCCTGTCGTCATGCTGGCTAAAATGGTTTGCACAGGGTTAAAATGCTCCCGCATATTTGCCGCCGTACCTGCATGTTCTATAAACCCATGCAACACCATGGAAAAGAAGGGTACTTCATAGTCTAAAATATGAAACCAGTCCGTTTGCGTTGGCGCATCCACTACATGGGAAGCCACCCTCAGGGCGTAATCGTTCCCGCCAAATACCACAATATTGGGGATGGCATCTTGAATAATGCCCATTTGCTCTTCCGTTACTAAGCGCGAATGCTCACGGTCTATCGGGTTACGGCGGTGCAGGCTTTCACTCACAATGTCGCCCATATCCCCCAGCGCCAAGCCTTGCAAGCCCATGCGCCGTTCATAATTCGGCAGGAAGCTTTCTACATGGAAGGGCATAACCGCGGGGTGCACAAACACAAACCAGTCGTTCCTATGAATCGAAAAGCGCGTTACCATCATATCCCGTGCTACCCGCGACATAACCCCAAGATACCCCCCGGGGTCCCGTGCTACTTCCAGCGTACGGTTAAAATTGCGGGAATAGAAATTCGTTAATTGGAAGTTAACCACGGGGTTTAATCCCCCGCCATGTGCCATTAATCGGGCTTCCATTTCCTGCATATCCCTTTGGCTACCCAAACTACGGATGGGGTTTACCCGCTTGGCTACATCATGGTTTACACCACGGTTAAACCATCCGTGTAATTGCATTTGTACGGTATTTACGCCACCATCGCTCAGCATATCTAAGAAGCGGTGGGCATCCTCCAGATTTGTCATGTTTTCCAGCGCATTATATGGTGTGCCCAAAATATGGCGGCGAACATCCACCGCGCCCAAAATATCCAAATAAAAGGTACGGTCGCCGGGGCCATCCAAAGGCGTTAGCACACCCTGCTCTACCAAAAATTGCTGGTATGCCTGTGCCATTTCCCCCACGCCCGGGTTCTCGTCCGGGATGAAGTGGTACATGATAGTAATATCACCCGTGTAGGTGCGTTCCTGTACTACGCGTAAATCGCCTGTTCCCGCGCCCCCGGGTATTGCATCCATGCTCATTTGCATGGACTGGCGCAGGGTGAAATTAAACCACGCATTATTTTTCGCCGTTGTGCCGCCTACGCCAAAGGTTTCTGCGGCTACGTCTGCATTTACTACAGCAAGCCCCTGCCCGCTGTATACATGGGCAACCATTGCCGCACCGTTATTAATAATACCCAGCACAGGCAACCGAACCGACTGCTCCATTTGCGGCACAAAGCTTTCCATTAATAAGTCAACGCCATATACGGGGGCAGAAAATTCAACTTCGCGGTACTTCCCATTGTTAAAACGAATCAACGCGCCCGAACCGCTGGGCACAAGCAGATAGCCCTCCGAGTTCATACAGCCCGCCCCAAAGAAGCGCAGCACATCCACGGCATATACGTTAAAATCCATCGTACCTGTAATTTTTTCTATAGGTACGTTTACAATTAAACGGTCGCGGTCAATGGCAATTTCGAAGGTTATATTAAAAAAGTCAAATTCAATTTCGGGTATATAACCTACCTGCTCGTTATGATATTCGGTTTCCTCAAAGGTCCAGCCGAGATAATCAAAGTGGCGCAGCATACGTTGCTGGTCTAAACGGTTCATTGGGTCGAAAAGCCCTTCTGCCAGGCGCAGAAAACCAGGGTGTTCATCATTTTCGCGCCATTGCTGCCTCATAAAACGATGTTCGCGGGGGTCGTCGGCTAAGGGTTCAAGCACACGTTCGGCAAAATACTCCATTTCAATATAGCGCGGCAGAAAATGCAAGCCAATATCCAAATTACCCAACGTATACACAATACGCAAGCCATTGGGAATGGAGGTAATGTCAAACTGGTTTTCGCCATGGGTTACCGCGTCGTTATACGTCCAGCGGTGCTGGCGCCTACGCCCTTCGTCATAGAAACTAAACCCAACATTGGAGCGCATAACCCCTTGATGGAAGGCGTTTGCAATGGGGTCGCGGTCCTGGGGGCTGGAATGCCAAACATAATCATTGCGTTTATCGTGTATGGCAAAGGTAGTGTCGCCGGTATTAATGTATAAGGCGATAAATTCATTTTCTACGGCACGCACCATGTTTTCCACGCGGCCTTCGCCTACCCCCGTTAAAGGAATAAATTCTTGGCACTCCCCAAAATTCATCCTACGCGTTAGGTGTGAAAAATCGTACATTCTGGCACTGTTAATGTACCAGATGTAAAAACCAATCCCCAGCGCAACAACGGCAACAAAAATAAAGCGGTTACGCCACGCCCGTATCGTTTTTTTCTGCAACTTCATGTAATATGCCCCCTAACTCAACTTCGGAACATTAATTCGGTATACACGCTATAAGCAAAGCTAAATAACTGCGTCCATAACGTTAATAACAAGGAAATTAAGAACGCAATAACTAAAATTGCCACAAAGGTAAGTAATATCGTAAGCAAGGCTTTTATCGCACCATAGTTATGCACCGTAATCAGCCCCGCAAATACCAGTACCACAAAATAAATCATGCCCGCCGCCATTAATAAATGGTACAGCCCCATTTCATCCGTAGAAAGGAAATTACTAATTACTGCGGCGGGGGCGATGGTAAGCACCAGAGGCGTCATGGCGTAGCATATCGCCATAATAATATCCTTGAGCTTCCCTTCCCCGTCTGTTAACGCGGTTACAGACCAATTGGCAATACTAAAAAGCAATAATGCGCCCAAAATCATCATCATTCCGAACAGGCTATTGCGCTGTAGCGGGTGGGCATCATTTGCCAAAATAGAAGCATATTGGTCAGATATGGCATAAGAAATACACACCAGCGCAAAGTTAAGAAAGGCAATTTTCATTGTGCCCTGGTGTTCATACTTCATGGCATAAAAGCCCGCAAAGGGACGCCCCATAATGTACAAGGGTAGACTGTAAAAGCCGAATACACGCTTCACGGTTGCAATCATGCTTCCACCACCCTATTGCGTACGTGCTTGCCTATTTTGTACACGATAAACAAACCAATTAATGCCGTACCTACGGTGAATACGGTAGGCAGAATATTCTGCATTACATCCAAACGATGCCGCCGAAACGCAATTGAAAAATGAATTAAATCCATACCGCGCCGTAGGTAATACATTGCCGCCGCGTGGTTGCCTTCGGCAAGCATACTGCGCCCAATACCTGCCCAAGCCAGCTCAAAATTTTCATCCAAGGCGGTAAGCCTGCGCCATGCATCTACCGCGCCTGCCTCGTCGCCTATATCACGCAAGCGAATGGCTTCGTTAATAAGGGCACCATATTCCGTTGGGGTAAATTGAATTATACGCCCCATATGGGCATCTAAAATAAGAATATCGTCGCCAATCACTTCAATGGCTACGGGGCGGCGGGTCATGCCCTCAATCGAACCCCAGCCGGAGAATACATACAGCAGATTGCCTTCCGCATCGTAGGTGTATACGCGCCCGCGGGTCGAATCCAGCGCCGTTACTTTACCGTGGGGACGGGCAATAACATCAATTAACTGCGAAGGACCTGCCAAGGAGCCGATAGTCCTATGCCGCTGGTCGCCGCTAAGGGTAACGGATTCGTTAATATTTAGGATTACGTCCTCGCCGCGGGGGTTAAGGCGCATAATTTGGTTTGCGCTTCCCCATGGGTCCAAGTTGGTGGTGAAAACGAAGTTACGGTCGTCCAATGCCATGCTTTGAAATTCCGTAGGAATAAAACGGTTTTGGTTTTGTATTTGCCTGTCTGTCATAAAAAAGCGCCAAAAAATTTCAATCCAGTTGCGCCCTACTTCAATTGTGCCGAAATAGCCCACAAATTGCCCCGTTGCATCAAAGTTCATAATTCCTTCAAATACATGCTGCACGATAACCAGTGTACGACCGCCACGGTCAACCACTACGTACAGCGGTCGGAAGATGAGGCGTTCATCTAAACCTTCTATCTCGGGGGTTACAATTTCGCGGATAAAATTGCCGTAACTGTCTAACACGGCAATACGTTCGTTAAGGGTGTCGGCTACAAAAATTTCCCCCTCGGGGGTTACAAATACACCGTTGGGGCGGTTAAAACGCTCAAATTCCCCATCGCGGTAAAAACCCGTTATCACATGAAGCAGGTTTAATCGCTGGTCAAATACCACCACACGATGGTTGCCCGAATCTACAATAAAAATCATTCCGTTGGGGCATACATGAATGTCTGTAGGGTCCACAAAGGAAACAAGAGTTGGGCAAACATCTGCCGCAGTAAAGGAACGCGCAGGCACATACGCCGCGGGCGAAGGCACAAGCGCCGCCCAATAATTATACGTATACCCTTGGAAGGGCGTATCTGCCAAGAATGGCGTCGCCCAGCCTACGGTTAACAGCATTGCCAAAAGAACCGCTACTATTTTCTTAAACCGCATAGGTGATACCCCCTTTTTATTCCTTCATACCCGATGTTGCCATCGTTTCAACAATGCGGCTTTGCGAAACCACAAAGAATGTTACGGGCACCATCATGGTAATAAACATAACCGCGGCACCTTCCCCCGCGCGGGCAATGCCGCCGCCCACGACTTGGTTCATGGCGAAGGTGAGCGGCTTTAATTCCTCACTTTGCAAAAATACACCGCCTGTGGTCGCCCACAGCGCTTGGAATTGCAAGATAATTAACGTTAGCCACGCGGGCTTTACGTTAGGCATAACAATCCTCCACCAGATGCCAATTTCTAAGCAGCCGTCTATCCGCGCCGATTCGATAAGCGAATCGGGGACTTGTTCCATGAATTGCTTCATTAAATACAGCCCAAGCGAGAAGGCAAACGCAGGGATAATTAACGCCCAATACGTATCAACCATACCCAGCTGTGAAATGATTAAGAAGTTTGGTATGCCCGTTACCACGCCCGAGAACATGAGCGACAACACAACAATGCCCATTAAAAATTCACTGCCCGGAAATTTATTTTTTGCCAGCGGATACGCCGCCATAGAGGCAAAAAGCAAATGCCCCAGCGTTCCAAAGCCCGTGATAATAAACGAGTTTAGCAAATACCGAGAAAACGGCACCCACGTCTGCTGCATAGATATAACCAAATCAGAAAAGTTGGAGAGCGTTGGGTTACGCACAAAAAAGCGCGGGGGAAAGTAGAATAACTCATCCAGCGGCTTTAGCGCGTTGGAAATGGTAAGCACCATCGGCATTCCCATAAACACGGCAAAAATACCAATGAAAATGAAAAGCGCAATTGTACCGCCCAAGGAACGGCTTAGCTTCTTTGTGCGGCGGGCGAGTTTAATTTTGCGTCCGCGTTCGTCATAGATGGCGAACTGTGATTTATGCGTGCGTTTAGATACTACAGACATCACGTTCCCACCTTTCTAAGCAAGCGTTGTATGGCTTTGTTCGTACCCACCATCATTAGGAAGAGAATTACCGCAATGGCAGAGGCAAAGCCCATTTCGAAGCGTATCCAGCCGAAGTCCTGCATGTGGGTTACAATTGTTTCACCCGCGTAGGCAACACTGGGGAAGCCCGCAAGCTGTATGGAGATATCGCCCACCGAAAACGCCGCCGTTATGCTCATAACTGCGCCAAACATCATTTGCGGTTTCATGGAAGGCAGGGTGATAAACCATAATTCCTGCCAGCGGTTGCGAATACCGTCCATTGCGCCCGCCTCATACATGGCTTTATCCACCGTTTGCAAGCCCGCGATAAACGCAAGGAATGCAACCCCCAAGCTAAGCCATACTTGTACCACTAAAAGTAAGGGCAAAATAAAGCGCGGGTCACGGAAGAAGTTAATCGCTTGGTCGATAAAACCAAGGCGCAATAACCAGCCGTTTACCAGCCCGTAGCGGTCGCCCGAGAAGAACCAAAGCCACACGAAAAATACGTTGCCCGATATACTGGGCGCGTAGAAAATTACTGTCATTACCGCGCGGATTTTTGGCGGCATTTCGTTAATTATCCACGCAAAGGTGAAGCATAACAGGTAACTGATTGGTCCTGCCACCACGGCAATAATTAGCGTATTTTGCAGGGCAACCATAAACACTTCATTTTCCAGGAAAAGGCGGATATAGTTATTCCAACCCACAAATTGCGGGGGCTGCAGCATATTAAACGTGGTAAAGCTAAGCCCTATCGCCATCATTACAGGCAGCACCGTAAATGTGAAGAACAGGATAAAATACGGCGCAATTAAGGCATAGCTTTGCTTATTCTGCTTCATTAGCGCCCATGTGGTATTTTTCTGGTGGTTGGCGGGCTTGGGCAGAAATATTTTTTGGAATAGGTTGCGCTCTTTCATGGTCGGTTACTCCAATCCAAATTCTCTGCGTTTTGCCCGCAGTTCGTCGTTAATCAGTCGTACATTGTCTTGCAGTGCCTCGCGCGGGCCAATGTTTCGCACTTCAACAGAAACATAGAACGCATTACGCACTTGGCGCGGGGTAAAGTAGCCGCCCGGCACTTCGGGTATGCCGCGAATATAGTTAAATTGCGCGCGCATCATACGATAGTCTTGTACGGGCCATGGCATCATGCCAAAGGCTTCCAAGTTGGCGGTGGGGTGGCGTGCGGCAGAACCCATGAGGGACTCCATTTCCCGCCCGAACTGCGTTTGAATTTCGGCAGATGTCCACCATTTCATAAATTCCCATGCCGCGTCGGCGTCGTTTACCTGCTCCATCATTACAACGGCGGTGCCGCCCGTGGGTACGGTACGGTTAATGCTTCCATCGGGTTGGATTGTACCGGGTACGGGACGGAAGCCCCACAGCCCGCGTATTTCGGGGGCGAACACTTGAAGCATATTGTATACCGTATAATCGGCGATTGCTAAGGGCATGTCACCAAAGCGGAAGCGATTGGCAAAGTCATACACCCTTGGCAGGTTATAATCGGTAAAAAATCGGGTAAAATCGCGGAAGGCTTCCATCGCAACAGGCGAATCTAACGCCGATAACGAGCCGTCCGCATTATAGAATTCTCCCCCGTTTTGGAATAGGAATATCCCAAACGACTGATGGGGAAAGTCTAACGGCGACGCGGCACTTGCGCCCAGCGGTATACCAAATTCCATATGGTGCATGGCAAGGGTTGCAATTGCTGCGCGAACATCGTCCCATGTATCGGGGGGTTCCAGCCCTATTTCATGCAGTACATCGCGCCGGTAAAAGAGCATGGGGAAGGTTAGCGTTTCGGGCAGGGCAAATACGCGCCCATCGAAGGTGTAGGGCACCATTGCCGCTTCTGGAAAGCGTGCCGCTACTTCATGGAAATCGGGGAAGGTTGAAAGGTCGCGAACCGCGCCGCGCATTCCGTAGTCCATGGGCAAAGAGTTAAAAATAGATAGGGTAATGTCTGGGCCTATCCCTGCTACCGTTGCGGGTAAAATCATCGTAATGTCTACCAAGCGCAGGGTTACCCCTATGCCTGTTTCGGGAGTAAATCGTTCCGATATCATGGAGTTAATGACATTGGCTTGGTCGCGCCCTGTGCCAATCCATACTTCTACTTGGCGCATGTTGGGGTCATCAACCAAATTGCCAATTACGTTGTAATCTATAATGAAGGAGAAAATTAGCGTAAGAATTTCGTGCCAGATTTGGCGCCACCAGCGATGCCCGTTGTCGGGGGTTGGTGCGTCGTAAGGCAAAATGTAAATCGCGTCTACAGCAAGCTCCTGCGAGCGCACAAGCATAAGCCATGTACCCAGCGCACCCGTATTCTCGCGGAATTCGCGCAGACGGCGGGGAATATTTTCAACATCTTCTGCGATGATATTGAGCAAGCGTGCAAGCGTGCGGATAACGGCATCACGCTCGCCGCGCCCTGTGGTCATTTGGTCAAGGTCGTTAAAAATACGCTCCAGCCTGCGTTGGTCGTAAATTATTGCATCGCGCAGGTGGGGCAAACGGCGATTAATTTCATAATCGCGAAAAATGTCGGGGGTTTGCCCCGTTATCATTACGATTTGGCGGTACATTTCATTTAAATTCATTATAATGTCTTCAATTTCACGCACGTGGGGGGCGTAGTCGCCTAACACGGCTTCCATACGTAACGTATGCACACCCGCAGGTAACCAGAACAAATAGGGGTCGTTTACCCCGCCCAGCGTATCCACCCGCCAGTTTGCGCGGAAGTCGAATGGCACTGCGTTCATTTCATAGAAAGGCACTTCCCCGTTGATGGAAATACGGCGGTACGACAGTGCCCCGCGGTTAAAATTTTGCCGTACATTCATGGCGATTTTGTATAAACCGTCCTGCGGCACTTCAAATTCCCATTCAATCCATGAACCGGGCTCGCTCCATGAGCCGCCGCCAATGTGGTTAATGCGGATATACCGCGGGCTGTAGGGGTATACCCCGGGACCGCCCATATCCGACTGGGGGGCAAGCATTGGGGACGATTTACGCACGGCATATTGCCCTTCAATACGGATAGGCGCAACCTGCGCAACGCTCGGGCGCGGCAAACCCGCATGACCTTGGCGCACCTGCGCATAGGGCAGCACAATGGGTTGCTGGTGTATGCGAATGCTTCTAATCAACATAGGCTCGCGCTGGCTAAAGAAGCCTATAGTGTTCCACCCTGCTTCGAAATAAAACGCCAGCGGTTCGTTATACGTGCCCATTGCGTCTTGCACGATGGATTCAATCCATTTTGGGCGTTCTACTTGCGGCGGGCGCAGGTCATTGCCTTGGTTGTCGCGTTGAAAATATTCCCTTGCGTTTACCCAAATACGGCGGAATTCTACGGGGTTAGCTTCAAAAAACGGCTGTTCACCGTTGATAAAAATAGCACGCTGAATGTCCGAGTTGCGCCCCTGTACGGGGAAATACGTAACCGACATATTGTAAAGACCCGGCTGCGAGACATAAACCTGCCATTCAATCAGACCTTCTTCGTCTGTCCATACGGATAGACCGGGCATACCTTCAAAATTATCATAATGGCGAACGGTCATGCCGCCCACCAGTGTATAATCGGTTGCTTCAATAACATATTCCGCATTGGGGCGCGGAGTATTTGCGTGGTCACGCATAAATTCGGTGAAATGGTAGCGCACGCCAAAGGCGGCGAGCGTTTGAGCGTGTTCTTCCCATTGCATATCGCCTGCTGCGGTTTGCACGGGAATGAGTATAGACGAGAGCCCCATTACTGCGGCTAATAAGAATGCTGCCCATCGTTTTGCCATGTTGTCTTGTTTAGTTTTCACGATTTACAAGCCCCCAAACCGATTTGCCTCATGTAAAATGTCGATGGGAAAAGGACATTTTCCTCGAAAGTTTACCATGCCTTTACAAATTCGTCAATGCATTTTTACATGCACCACTCAATTCGACTTGACACTGGTTGTGTGATGTGCTATATCTTTGCCAATTATTTCATGTGGAATTGATGCATTTCACAAAGGGAGCGGTACTTTTATGATGACAATTTTATCTATGCTGCCGATTATCAGTTTGTTACTGTGCTTGATTGTGTTCAAGTTTACGGTGGCGCGGTCGGGGGCAATTTCGCTGGGCATTGCGCTGGTTATTGCGCTTGGGTTCTTCGGTTTACCCATCATTGACGGGTTGCCCATTGCGGTGGGCAAGGCATTATGGCTTGCACTGTTTGTTTCATTAATTGTGTGGCTTGCTATCTTCCTATATCACTTGGTAGATGATTTTAAAGCCATTACCGTTATTAATGAAAATATTTCCCGCTTTGTTGAAGACAAATTTGTGGCGTTTTTACTGCTCGCGTGGATGTTTACGGGCTTGCTGCAGGGCATGGCGGGCTTTGGTGTACCCGCGGTAATTGTTACACCCATACTTATTGCACTGGGCTTTAACGGCGTAAAATCCCTTGCGGCGGCGTTGCTTGGGCATTCATGGGCGGTTACATTTGGCTCGCTGGGTGCGGCTTTCTTCGTAATTCAAGGACTTAGCCCCGCGTCATTAGAAAATACGCAGGAGCTTGCGAATGCAATGTTCATCTTTAATACCGTTGCGCATTTGCTCACAGGTATTGGCGTTTGCTTCATTTACGACGGGTTTAAGGGCGTTAAAAAAGGCTTGTCCTATGTAATTCCCGTTTCGCTGGTAATGACGGGCGTGCAGTTTGTTGTTATTTTCTTTATGTCGGCGTTCCCCGTTGCAGGGCTGCTTCCTGCGCTGGTGGGCTTGCTTACGTTGTTTGGCTTGTACAAACTGCGCGCGCCCAAGTCAGGAGAGAAAAAATCACTGTACCGCGGCGAGCATTTAAATCTTTTCCAAGCCATTTTACCGTACTGCGTAATTGTTGTGCTTGCGCTGTTATTCTCTACGATTATTCCCGCAAGCGTAAACAACGCCGCGTCGTTTGGTCCTAATTTGCCCGGCTTTGAAACCAATACGGAAACAATTATCGGTCGCAACCTTGACACCCCCCACATTGTAGAACCTGTAACCAATTACAACCCCATTCGCGTGTTCCGCCACCCTGCGGTATTGCTGCTTTCCGCCGCTATAACGGCATTGCTGGTATATGCGAAGGCAGGTATTTTAAAGGGTGAAGTGGTGAAGGGCGCGTTCCAAAAAACCGTGAAGAAGGGTATCCCCGCCACGCTTGCACTGCTTGCGCTGGGCAATATGTCCTTAATTATGATGGACTCGGGCATGACGTTACAACTCGCCCGCGCAACGGCAGACCTTGCAGGCGGCGTATATCCGTTGTTTGCGCCGTTTATTGGTGTGCTGGGTAGCTTCCTTACAGGTAACAACACAAACGCAAACGTATTGTTTGGCGTATTCCAAAATACCATTGCCTACGAGCTTGGCGTAAGCAACGCGGTCATGGCTTCTGTCCAGTCCATGATGGCGGGCGTTGCCGTAAGTATTGGACCAACGCTGATACTCATGGGTGCGCTTGCATCTAACCAGAAGGGCGTGGAGTCTACAATTCTTAAAAAACTACTGCCCATCGTGCTACTGATTGCGCTGGCAATGGGCATTGTGAATATGCTGCTGGTGCATTTTGACCCGGGGATTTTAAGAATGGGTGTGTAATTTCGCCTCGCGGGAGAGTATAAAAGAAGTTAGTTTTACTAAGTGTTTTAGAAATTGCAAGCAGTGAAAAACCCCGTGGATTCGGGGTTTTTTTGTTGGTTTAATAATTTCAACCGGTAACGATTTGCTATCGGTTGGGTGAATTTGTTAGCGCTTGCACTTGGGATATGCGTTCCATCTTTTATCGCCCCATCAACAATAATAACAACGCCATAAAAACCCCCATGGACGCGCAAATACTTCTGAAAGAGAAATTCATTTCCCCAAAGCGTGCGAGTGCGGCGTTTCCTTTAATTACATAGTTGTACAACAGGTAGCCGACGCCCGCGCTTGCGAGGAAAATTAGGGACTTTTGCACATAACTCCACCATTGAATTTCCACATTGTAGCGCAACAGGAAGTAGATGAGCTGCGTGCCGAAAATACCGCCGACGAAGCATATCGCACCCATGATAGCAATGGGGATTGTTTTGCAAAGCTCCGCTTTGGGCGTACTGCCCTCAAGGACCGAATGACCGAAGAAAATGGACGAGAATTTGATGAAGGAGATAATCGTCCCAAAGCTTAGCGCCACCGTCACCGCCATGATTAGGGGCGTTACTTCATAGGAAATGAAGTATTTGGACACGCTTCCAATGAAAAACGGCGCACCCGTGATGCCAAGCACAGCAGCCAACGTAGCGATGCCAATGACGGGCATTCGCTTCATTACGCCGCGTATTTCATAGACATTGGACGTGCCGTAGGAATGCGAAATTATGCCCGCGCTTAGGAAAAGCGTGGTCTTAAACATCGCGTGGCTTACAATATGGTATAACCCGCCAACGTGCGACAACCCGTTGGTTAGGCTAATGCCCACCGTAATTAACCCAATTTGCGAAATGGTGTGGTACGCGAGAATCATCTTAATATCCTTTTGGCAAATCGCCATTACTGCACCAAAGATGCCCGTAACAATGCCAATGGCAAGGAAAATTTCATATGCGGCGATGGGGGCAAACATTTCTTGAAAGCGGATAAAAAGATAGAGCGACGTTTTCGCCTGCAAGCCCGACATTACCGCCGCCACCACGGTAGGCGACTTTGGGTAAATGCGTACCTTCGGCGTCCAGCTAAAGAAGGGGATTAGCGTATTTTTGAAAGCAATTGATGTCATTATCAGCACATAGGGCAATAGCAGATTGCGGTCATCCAGGGTTGCCAGTACCTCCCCTACCCGCTCTACGTCCAGTGCGCCCGTGATGCGGTAAATATAACCAAGCCCCAGCAAATAAAATTGTATGGAAACAAGGTTGGTTAGCAAAAATACTTTCCCATGAAAAATATTACGGTTTTTGCGGTCATACATTGTCAAAATTACGGTAACAAGCGTGCTTACCTCAATAAGTACAAAGATGTTAAACAAATCCCCCGAAAGGAAAAGCCCGATAAACGACGCCTCCAGCAGGAACATTAAAAACCAAAATGTGCGCGCGTCGCGTTCGTCTCTATAAGAATACGAGTATATAGACACCGCCAAGAATATGAACGTTGTCAATAAAACAAAGATGGCGGATAAACTGTTGGCACGTAATACAATGCCTAATAAATCATCGCTTCCCACAAAGGTGACTACGTCTGCCTCGCGCGTAATGCCTACCAGATATAAAGACGCGGCAAACAACGCCGATTGAAACACAATGGCAATTATTTTTATCGCCTTGGTTTTCGCCGAAAAGGTGAAAATAAGTACGGCAAGCAAAATGGGAATAATGACAAAAAAAGTAAGCATATAATTTCCTAGTTCCCTTCTGCTTCTTCTAGCTTTTTCCAATCGGCGGTGCCGTATTGGCGGTCAAGCGTATTAAACATGGTAATTACAATGGCGATAACGGCAAAGCCGATTATAATAGCGGTTAAGGTTAGCGCCTGGGGCAGCGGGTCGGCAATATATTCGATGTTTTCCAGCAAGACGGGGTCGTAAATAATGGGGGGAATGGGGGTTGGGTTGCCTTCAATGCCCAGCTTTAGCCAAAACATGATAACCGAGGTTTGAATAAGCATTACAAAAATGATGGATTTGATTACATTTTTACTCGTAATTAGTCCAAAAAATGAAATAAAAAATAATATTAATGAAAATATTTCTATATTTTCTACGTTAAAAATGCCCACTCTTTCACCGCCTTTCGATGGTTATATAACGGTAGAACAGGAAGAAAAACCCGCACGCTACCTTTAACCCAATCAAGAAATTCATCACAATTAAATACGCGCCTTGGTAGAAGGGTAAAATCGCCGCGGGAATAATATTTCCCACACCAAGGAAAACCGCAATAACCGTGACAATAATAATGCCCAGAAAAATCATTTCTTCCCAGTGCAGCACTTTTTCTACGGAAATATCGTAGATGTCGTACACCATGTAACGGCAGATAAAGAATGTCGCCAGCGCAAGCCCGCCTTGGAAGCCCCCGCCCGCAGAAATATGCCCGTTTAAAATTAAATAAATGCCAAAAACCAGAATAATGGGGCAAATAATACGCAAGGAAAGCGCCGCAACGCGCGACGTTTCTATTTCGCTGTGTGTACCTTCCGCTACCTTTATCGCTTCGAAGTAGGACATATGCGAAACCGCAACCACAGCAATAACGAGAATAAGCGCTTCGAAGAGCGTATCATACACGCGGTAGCCTAGGTAAATAGCGGTTACGGCGTTTTCGCCGCCTATTTCATGCATGAAGCGCTGTAAATATTCGTATTTTAAGTAATACATTGCTTCCGCTTCGGGTATGTGTATTACAACCAGCACAAAAAGCCCAATGCATAGCAACAACGCGGGCAAAACACCCCCTACCCTTCGCAGAAGCGGCTCCCGTCTAATGCGGTCTTGGGTTACATTTTCGCGGTGGCTGTAATATTTTTCAATACATATGACAAAGAAAATGGTGGAAAACGCCGCTATTGCGGCTTCTGCCATGGCGACATCGGGCGAGCCAAGCAGGAAATACGCTACCGATGTTATCAGTGAAAAGATACTAAAATAGATAATTAACCGATATGTTCGGTTTTCAAAAACAATGGCTAAGCCGCTTAACAGCCATAAAATAAGCAACCCGTAGGTCATGGCGTTGCCTCCTCATTTTCGCCCAGGCTTTCATCTTCCCCTAAGTTTTCTTCTTCATCTTCCACGTCCAGCACCTCGTATCCGCTTTTATAGGCAGAACTTGCGAGGATATGCGCAACAAATGGGTTAAGCACCAGCATAATTATCATTAGAATAAACAATTTGCCCGTAAAAAAACTAACCCCATGCCGAAATGCAAAGCCAATAATAAAGGAAAGCAAGCCCACCGTATCAATTTTGGACGCAACTAAAATGCGGGGGTAAAAGTCCTTTAGCGCAAACAGCGATACCGCGCCAAAAAACATACAAAACACGCCGAAACCGATGATAATGTTGCCGATAAACTGCCATACATTTTCAATGCCCATCTTTTTTCCCCCTTCTGCGCCCAAGGCGGCTTTTTGAGAGGAAAAGCGCAAGAAAAATGATGCCGATAAACCCGGAAAGGGCGTAAATAATCGCAAAGTCCAGCAAATATGCCATATCATAAATAGAGGACACTACAATGATTAGTATAATCACCTTGCTGGCAATTAAATTAAGCCCAAGCAGCCTATCCCAAATGGTTGGTCCTATCACAGCGCGGATTATGTATAGCGTCAGCAAGCCGACAAGTATCCAAAAAAGTATCATTTTACACGTCCTCTGTTTGTGCTTTTAATAGGCGACGCTCCAGCTTTTTTTTGAGCTGCTCGTCCGCTATTGCGGGGTCCGGGGGGGTGTCCTTCCCGCGAATCCATAGAAGGGTTACTTTATCATCGTCCAAATCCAGCAGAATTGAGCCGGGCGTTAGGGTTATCGAATCGACCAATACTACGCGCAGGGCTTCCGATTTAATTTCCGTTTTTACGGTAACGATGTTCACCTTTGCGCCGCGCACCACCGTCCACATTATATGAAAGCCCGCCACATAAATTTGCCCTATTAAATACAGGGGAAACGTGACGAGCCGTTTAAAATCAATGTTTGTAATGCGCTGGGGGGGCAAAAATTCCGACGTTACGTACACGACCCCGATGCTTACAAAAAGCCCCACCAGCACACCAATTACGGAAATATCCTCTGCAAGGATAACCCAAATTATTGTTAGCGCGGGGACGATAAACAAAACACGCTTGCGCATAGATGCACCTGCTCTTCGTTTATATGGCTTTTAAAATCTTTGCAGGATTATAATACATGGATTGGAAAAATGCTACAGCCAATGCTTGCAACATTTCCCAATATGCTATATGATGTGCGCAATTACACTAACCTGCAGGAGGTTACATACTATGAGAGGTGTTATCGACTTCTTTGTCAATGCGTTTGACCGTATCGTAAACGGGTATTACGATTATGTTTTCTGCGAAGTGGCGCACAGCTACCAGCCCACTTTTGTCCCCCCTTCTATTGAAAACCCCATCTGGATTGTTAGCCAAGTGTTTGCGTTTATCGCATTGGTTTTTATGGTATGGTCTTTCCAGTGTAAAGAAAAACTGAACGTTATGCTTTTACTGGGCTTTGGTACGTTTTTCCTCGCCCTTTCTGCCGCGCCTTTGGGCAACTGGACGCTTGCGTCCCTGTTCTTACAGGCTTCGGTGCGTAATTATGTATTCTGGTTCTTCGACTGGCGTGTAAAGCGCGGCATTCACGTTCCGCGCAAGTACTACAATGTTGCCGCTGTCATTTTTAGTACGCTGATTATCCTTTCTACCATTTTATTTGTACACGTTATGCAGGTGGAAATTACAAACTACTTTGTAGAATGGTGTATTGCCGCAACGCTGGTGGGTTTAACCATTGGTAACGTGTTAAAAGGGCAAAACGTGATGCGCCTTAGCTTTGTGGTAAACCGCATGTTTAATATTTACAACCATGTTTACTTCATCAACGCCATTGCCGTTATTATTGCTGCGCTTGCCATCGGGTCGAACGGTCTATACTATATCCGCATGTTTGTAGCGTGGAATAAAAAGCGCAAAGAGCCGCCTGCGGTTGAAACGCAGGAAACGTAATAGCGGTGAGGGTAGTTTTTAGACGCTAGGACGCGTACAGCGAACAAAAAAGGAACTGTCCTAGACAGTTCCTTTCAGTTTGAAGACAAACCCCGTCCATTTGCCCGGATGGACGGGGTTTTTGGTATAATAAAGAAACAAACCAAAGCCCAAGGCGGAGAGCGAATGCTAAC
>WQRX01000008.1 GCA_009786535.1 Defluviitaleaceae bacterium
GGGGGGGGGGGGGGGGGGGGCAGGCTTTCTACGCCGTGGGTGGTGATTTCTATGTTAAACAGCGCACGGGCATCTTCTTGCACTTTTTCCATTTGCTTTCTCATACGCATAAGTGCATATCCGTGATACGCGCAATGTAAGTAGAAGCTACACTTTTCCTGATTGTTTAACCTAAGCAGACAGAGGGCTTTTTCATAAGCAAAGCCCGGTAAAACCCAACCTTGCAAGCATCGCCTCCCGATTATAATCCCCTGCTCGCAAACAGACAGTGCTTCTTCAAATCGTTCATGGGCAATTAAGGCGCTTGAAAGTGTTTTTAAGGCGCGAACCATGGATTCCTCTTTTTTTGATTCGTCTTGGGGCAATTTTTCAATACCCTTGCATAAGCGGGTTAATAAGGCAACTGATTTTTCCGCTTGTTGGGTTTTATGGTATGCCAAGGCTAAGGTGTGTACTAATTCGGCTTCCTCTAATATAAGCATTTCGCCATTGAAGCTTTCTTCCAAAAATTCGGGATATGAAATGCGCAACCCTTCGATGGCGAGTGCTAACGCCTGTAAGGGTTGCGATTCTACCAAGAGCCGCGCTTTACAGCTGAGTATAAATTGACGGTTAATGTCGAAGGATGCATCCAATATCGCTTCCAACTTGGTGAGCAGTTGGGCGGCATTTGTATTATCGTTATTTTCTAAGCTGTTTAATGAATGTACCAACTTTTCGCGTAATTGGCTTGCCTCTGCACTATTATTTTCAAATTGCGGCGAAAAGAATTTATCCACGGGCATTTCCAACAGGTCAAGTAAATGTGTGAGTGTTTCCCGCGTGGGGTGCTGGTGAAGGTTTTCGATACGCGACAGTGTTACCAACAAGTCGGTATCGGGGTTGCTTTTATTTTGCAAATAATTTTGCTGCCAGCCCTTGCGGCGGCGTATTTCTTTAATTAATGTACCGGGAAGATAGTTGGACATGGTATTCTCCTTAGAAAATTTTTAAAGCGCGGTGGGCAAGCGCTTCAATATCGCGGCAACCCCAAAGCTCGCGCCCACCAACAAGTACGCAACCCCTTGCACCACGGACAGTGCTTCATAGCAGCCCATGTACATTGCCACGGGCACACCATTCATGGCGGCGTAGGTTAGCAGAATAAACAACACTTCAAAGGCGCGGTTGGTTTTTGTAAATTCGCCCAAAAATAGTGCAAAGGAGGGCAAAAATACCACCCCTGCCAAAACAACGAAAACGCCGATAAATTGCCCCGCCAACACCATGCGCAAAACAAAGGGCAACACTGCTGTTAAAGCGATAAGCAGCCCTGCAACCAGCGAATATACGACCTGTTTTAACGTCCCGCCGTTAATGGTGGCGATAACCTTTAGCATATCGTGGTTGTGTTCCCTGTTTCCAAGGGGCGAAAACACGTTAACCAGCCACAGCATTAATAAGGGAAGTACAAGGGAAAACACCATATTCATTTCTAAGAAAATTGTCAAGGTTATGCCTGCAAGGCATCCCAAAAACCAAATGAGGGGCTTTCCTTTTAACATGAGCTTCATTTCTGTAAAAACGCCCCGTGCCCACATATTTTTTTGCGATGGGCTAACGGCACTGTATGAGAGTTTTACTCTTGTTGTTACACTTATTTCCGTATTCGATGCTTTTTTGGCTTTTCTTACGCGAATTTTTTTGGGAAGTAGCTTCGACAAACCGTAAAGCGGCGCAGAAATGAATACTATGCCAAGGGCGATGAGTAGCATCGTTCCAAAAACAATAAAATCGGTCGAATTAAAATGTAACCCTTCAAAAACCAATGGTAGCGTGGGTTGGTGTCCCCCATCACCGCCGTACCCGCCAATAAACATCACATTGTATATGGTATATCCCGTTTGCTCATAGGCGGTGCGGCTAATTATTTCCATAAGGCTGGAGATGGCGGTAACGTCTACTGTGCGTAGAAAAATACCCGCGTTTTCCAACTCCATGGAATATACCATAATTACAAAAACGCCCATCACGTAAATAATTGAACCGATTACCCCGCGCAAGAAGCGCACCGCCCCAAACAACACCGCAATAGCGGCGCATAAGGGCAAAGAAGCCAAAAGGAACATATACGGCGAGAGAAAAGCATACAGAGAGAGCAATTGCCCGGGGAAATGCCACAACGCCATAAAAAACGAGCCAATGATTACGGTAACAGCAAAGGTAAACAAAAGCAATGTCCCCGCCAAAAATTTACCGATTAAGTACCGCAAATTCCCCACGGTGGAGGAAGTAATTAATTGCGACATGCCTATTTCTTCATCCCATGCTATGGTATTACGCAGGTAGAAAAAGGCGATAAAGGGTAAAAAAAACGCCAACCCAAGGGCGCTGGTTACGGGTATCCAGCTTGGGTTGCCGCCTTGAATAAATATGTCCGGCTGTAGCGCCATGATTTCGAACCCGTCAATTTCCCTTGGCACAAACCAAAATGCCCCAAACAGGCACAGCGCCATTAACGCCAAAAAGGAAAAATCGCGGGACTTACCTATATAATCCGCCCGCGCTTGCCCAAACACCGCCCTCACGCCGAGGCTGCCCCTTCGCTGTAGCTCAAATACGCCGCTTCCATATCCCCGTTGGTGTTTTTCGTAAATTCCGTAGGCGTGCCATGGAAAAGCAATTTTCCTTTTTGGATAAGGGCGAGCTGGTTTGCGGTGGTTTCAATGTCGGAAATAATGTGGGTGGACAGCAACACAATGCGGGTTTTTGCCATTTCCATGAATATGTTGCGCAGGTTAATGCGTTCCTCGGGGTCTAGTCCTACGCTGGGTTCGTCCACGATAATTACCTTGGGGTCGCCGATAAGTGCCGCCGATATACCCACCCGCTGGCGCATACCGCCCGAGTATTCCGACAAACGGCGCTTCCTATAGGGCGCAAGGTTGAACATTTCAAGCAGCATTGTTATCTGCTTCTTGGCGTCCGCAGCGTTAATGGATTTTAACGCCGCGATATAATCCAGAAATTCGGGGGCGGTCAAATTAGGGTATACCGCCACATCTTGGGGGAGATACCCCAACGCCTGCCGCATCATATTAGGGCGCTTTAGAATATCCACCCCGTCTAACAAACAATTTCCCTTAGAGGGCTTTAGTAATGTGGCAAGAATTTTCATCAAGGTGCTTTTGCCCGCGCCGTTTGCCCCAACCAGCCCAAAAACACCACCCGAGGTTATTTCAAGGCTTAAATCCGACAACGCCGTAACCGCGCCGTATTCCTTTGTTATGTTTTTTATGGACAGATTCATTTGTATTCACCTCATATAAACCCCGTAGAACAGGCTTGCAATCCTATTGTACGGGGTTTATTTTTATTTACGTGTGTTTACACTGTCCCAAACTTAAATTCCGTAAACGATGTCACGGGCTTGCCTTTCTCCACAATACAACTGGGGAAATTGGGCTGGTTAATTGTGTCGGGGAATAGCTGGGTTTCAAGGCAGAAGCCGCTGTGCTTTTGGTACGTTACGCCCTTGCCCGTTACAGAGCCGTCGATAAAGTTACCGCTGTAGAACTGCATCCCCGGCATATCGGTGGTTACGGTCATTTTTATACCGCTGCTTGGGGCGGTTACGGTTGCGGCGGGACTTGTGCCGTTAAGCACGTAATTATGGTCAAAGCCGCCTGTATTATTTACCGCGCCCGCTTTTTCAATGACTTCGCCAATGGTTTTGGGCTTGTTAAAGTCGAAAGGTGTACCTTCTACTAAATAAAATGCACCTGTAGGGATTAGGGATTCATCTACCGAGGTCAGCTTGCTTGCGTTAATTTGCATGGTGTGGTCGTAGATATTCTTCGCATCAAAGCCTTCCAGGTTAAAATAGCTGTGGTTGGTTAGGTTGCAGATGGTTTTGGTGTCCGTTTCTGCGTAATAGTCGATACGCAGGGCGTTATCGTTGGAAAGGGTGTACGTGCAGCGCACGGTAAGCTGCCCCGGGTAGTTTTCTTCCCCGTCGGGGCTAACATAGGAGAATACGATTTTTTGCGCAGTGGCTTCGTCAATGTTCCATATTTTTTTATCGAAGCCTTCCGTACCGCCGTGCAGGTGATGCTTACCGTCGTTGGTATTAAGCCGGTATTCTTTGCCGTCCAGCGTAAATTTGCCGTTGCCGATACGGTTGCCGATACGACCGATAATTACGCCAAGGTAAAAATGCTTGCCAAGGTAGTCCTCTGCCTTGTCTAACCCCAGCACTATATCGCGGGGCTGCCCGTTTTTGTCGGGTACTTTTAGAGAAATTATTGCACACCCCACATTAGAAACCGTTACATTTAGACCATTGCCGTTGGAAAGCTCATGTGTTTTTACTTGCATTGCATTCACCCTTTTTTGCTGGGAATTATAGCATAACTTTGCAAAAGTACACATATATTTCTTTGCATACGTGTAAAAGGTGGCGGTTATGAAAGAGAAAATTGTAAACACGCTTTCCTTGCCCAAAGAAATCGCTTTGGACATGCCGCTTATCATCGCCACGGGGCGCAGCGAGTTAAACATCGAAAATTACAAAAACCTGCTGGAATTTTCGGAAACTAAGATTCGCATACATACGGCAACGGGGCTGCTCACCATCGAAGGCACGCAGTTACATATGAAGCAAATGACGACAGAAAACCTATTCATTGCGGGCAATATTTCGGGTATTTACTGGTAGCATTCTGGTATAAGGGGGCGCTATGCTTTTACGACTGTGGCAATTTTTACGCGGATATGTACGCGTTGCGGTTACGGGCTTCTCGGTAGAACGGTTTTTAAACATAGCCGCGTATCGGGGCATTTTTTTATGGGACGTGGAACGCACTCCCGCGGGTGTGGAAATGAACGTAAGCATCAAGGGCTTTAAAATGCTGCGCCATTGCTCGCATATGACAAAATGCCGTACACGTATACGCGCGAAGTACGGCTTACCTTTTATCATTTACCGCTACCGCAAGCGTAAGTTATTGCTTAGCGGGGTATTATTTTTTGTGCTTTCTATGTATGCGCTTTCTTCTTTTATATGGCGGGTGGACATTATCGGCACGGAAACGCTTAACCATGACGAAGTTCGCGCCTTCCTAGCCGACCATGGGCTGGGCGTTGGTAATTTTAAGCATTTCATAGACACGCAAACCCTTACAAGGGAACTGCTCGCCTACTTTGATGAAATTGGCTTTGCCAATATCCACACACGGGGTACACGCACGGCGGTTTTACTTGCGGAAGCCATTCCCCCCCAACACCTTATTGACCGCGCCACCCCCACCCACGTACTTGCCGACCGTGATGGCTTAATCACCACCATTACCGCGGGCGCGGGCGCACCCATGGTACGCGCGGGCGACGTAGTACAAGCAGGGGAAATGCTGGTAAGCGGAATGTTACAAATCTCCCCCGATACAGACGCGGCGCAAATCATTTATGTGCACGCCTACGCAGAGGTATGGGCGCGGCGCTACTACCCCATCGAATTTATCGTACCCCTTAATTACACTCAGCGCGTATTTACAGGCAATACCGAAACCCGCCGCGGCATACAATTCTTATTTGTCGGCGACCGCACATTTAACTTGCCCGCGCGCAATGTAGCCTTCACCGATTTTGAACGCGTAACCACCTACCACCAGCCGGGTGCAGGGGGGGACTATCCCCTACCCTTTATCCTGCAAACCACGCAATATACGGAATTTACGCAACAACCCCGCACCCGCACGTTAGCCCAAGCCTACGAGCTTGCCGAACGCCAGCTCACCGCCCGCATTCTCCGCGAATTTGATATCGGCATCGACATTATAGAAAAACGCCTCATCTTTGAAGAAACGCCCGATGCCTTGTTAGTACATGCACTGGTGATTACCAACGAACGGATTGATAGGCTGGTAGCGGTGGATATGAAAGGGTGATTCAATGCCATCATATAGCCCAAAGCGGAATAATCTTATGCTGTCCTTTTAGCGGAAGAAGCTCCTTTGCCAAGCAAATAACCCCGCCTTCGCCTACGTTAACGTTTTTAATTGCATCAAGCATGGCGAAGTTTTTTATATCCTTCGTATCGGGCTCCGCAGTTGCTTTAATTTCAATGGGGTATAGCGTGTTGTTTTCGTGGATAAGCACATCAATTTCTTTTTGGTGCCCATCTCGCAGGTGATATAAGTCAACTTCCAGTCCTGCGTTCGCATAGCTCTTGAGGATTTCCCCCACGACATAGCTTTCAAAAAAATGACTGCTCATGGCGCCGGAAAGCAGATTTTCAGGTGTAAGCCATCGAGTAAGGTAGGCAGCAAGTCCTATATCCAGAAAATGCAACTTAGGCGTCTTAACTGCTCGGCTAATTGCATTGTTGCTATATGGTTTTTGAAGATAAACAAGCCCGCTTGTTTTTAAAATGGATAGCCATCGTTTTGCCGTTGGTTCGCTTATACCTACATCCTTGGCCAGTGATGAAAGGTTTAATAATTGCCCCGTCATGGCAGCGCATACAGTCATAAACTTATAAAAACTATCTTCATCGGCAACCTGTGTGAGTTTGCGTACATCGCGTTCAATATATGTTTTAACATAATCTGCGTAAAACGCTGCCCATGTAAAATCCGGGTTTGAAACAAGTTCCGGAAAGCAGCCCCGATGAATAGTTTCCCACACCTTTGAAATATTCATCACAGTTTTGTTTATCATACGTTCCTTCAAATATTTTGTGGTAGGAAGAAACGGTTGGTTCCAATCTTCGCCATTAATTTCCCGTAATGATAATCCATACAGTCCAAGTATTGCGGCGCGCCCCGCTAAGCTCTCGGTTACGTTTTCCATCAGTTCATAGCTCTGTGAGCCTGTTAAAAAAAAGTCGCCTTTATTTCGACTCTTATCCAGCAAAATTTTTATATAATGAAAGATGACAGGCGCATACTGCACCTCATCGATAAACACAGGAGGCGGATAAAAGTCAAAGAATACAGATGGCTCTGTAATTGCACGCCGGCGGGTTGGTAAATCGTCAAAGGTAATTTTTGGTATGTCCGGCTTTAGCGCCTCTATCAGCGTTGTTTTACCTACTTGACGCGCCCCCGTAACTACAACCGCACCCTTCATTTTAGCCCGATTCAAAACCGCTTGCTCAATATGTCTTTTAATGTACACAGTACACCTCGTAATTTGTGATAATATAACATTGAATATTATATTATCACGCACCGCTCAGTTGGGTCAATGAGATTTATTATTTTAATGATATGTTACGTTCGTCAAGCATCAGCTTTTCAAGGCGATTTGTATCCGCGATAATATAACCGTATCTACATAAAACGCACCCTATGCGACTTTGCACGGGGTGTGTTTTATGTGAATTGTTCTACAAAACCGCTTCGGTTTTAACCGTCGTTAATTCCATGCGATTTAGGCTTAGTGTTGCATACTATGTGGTTGTCGGCTATGTGATTTTCGGATTTGTTGCCGTTTTGCAGGGAGTACTCTATTCATGCATACCTGCGGTTTCCTGCCATCCCGGGATGGGGTGCGAACCACAAGGGTTCGCGGTGTATGCAATAATTAAAAGGTACAAACATTGCCCACCTCCGCCGCGCGCGGTAATTGCGGTGTAAGCGCTGTTTTAATAATTATTGCAAATTTGTAAGCCGCGGGGAGGTCAGTCCGTGCAAAGGGCAAACACTGTAGTTGCGCGCAGAGGCGTTGCTATCGCTTGTCGGCAGAGCTGTGATACGCTTTTCAGGCATGTGCCCGTTGGCTTGCGCGTAGTATACACAGTCATTTGTGACAAAACTTCAGACATTTTCTAAGATTTTGTCAATCATAAAACACCAACAAACCCTTAGGTGGTTATTAACTCATGTGCCGTGCAATACGCCCTCTAATTTCCTTTGCTCCATACGCTCACGGGTTTCAGTCAGTATGGTTTGGATTTTTTGTTCAAATTCGGCTTTGGGTGGTAGGGCTGTCCAATATTCGGCTACTAGAATGCCGTCACGGTCTAATTTCAAAAGTTCCAGTTCATCTCTACCCATTTCAGAACAAAGGACTATCCCAACGGGAGATTCTTCCCATTCTTTGCGTTCGTGCTTGTCGAGCCATGCTAAGTATAGTTGCATTTGCCCTTTATGCTCGGCACAGAAGCGACCGATTTTCAATTCAACGGCAACGAGCCGCTTTAGTTCTCTGTTAAAAAACAAGAGGTCGAGGTATCTATCGCGACCGTCAAGAATCATGCGTTTTTGTCTGCCCACAAATGTGAAATCGTTGCCAAACTCTAAAATAAATTTTTCCAGTTCCCGCAATATGGCTTCCTCTAAATCCGCTTCCAAATATTCATCTTTAATTCCGAGAACATCAAAAAGATAGGGGTCTTTGAATGTACCCAATGGGATTGGCGATGCCGATGTGAGTTGCGTATCGGCAATTTCTTTTCGCTCGTATGCTTTGCGGCCAATCATTTTGCGTAATTGTCGTGTGCTGCTAAAACTACGAGCCGCTTCGTTTAAATAAAATATTTTTGCGTCCATTGATTTTAACGGAAGAATTTCAATAAAATGCGACCATGTTAATTGTGTAGTTAGTGCCGACACAATTTCAAAATTTGGAAATTGCTCGGCAAATTGCATCATGCGGCGTAAATTTCGGACTTCGAAGGTTCGCCCATATCGTTTGGTTAATTGTGTAGTTAGTGCCGACACAATCTTTTTTCCGTAGTCAGCCCGTTTATTTTCGAGTATATCGACGTTGATATGTCTGCCAATTTCCCAAAAGAGATAAACGGTTGTCCCGCTTGCATGGGCATGAATAGCACTGCGGCTTTGCTCGATGAGATTTGAGATTTTGTTAAAAAGAGCCTGTCCGTCATTCTCCACAAATATATCGTTCCCTGTGTTCGTTTTTATCAATTTGCTTTTTTCATTTTTTTCCATATTTATGTCCTCACTTTTTGAAATAAACCTGCTTCTGCATGAATAAGTATATCATTGCCCACGTGGAAGCGACAAGAAAAAGCTACCAATTCTTAAGTAAGCGTCAATCGCAAAACACCAACAAACCCTTACACTGTGTGGAAGTAGCGCATGTTATATAATTTATGTTAATATATTCTTATAGATGTTAAAGGACAGGAGGCAACCCTATTTGGAATCCCCCAACATTCCCAAGCGTAATATCGAAATTCCTAACGCCCTCATGGGTAACATCTTCGGCAAGCTGGACGAAAACGTGAAGAAAATTGAGCAGGCATTTCAAGTCACTGTCATTTGCCGTGATGATAACGTAACCCTTATTGGGCTAGACCCTACCGCCCGTGCCGATAAAGCAAGTGCGGTGATTAAAAAGCTTGTCGCATTCGCACAAAAGGGTGAGGTGATAACCGACCAAAAGGTGAATTATCTCATTGCCGCGCTGGAGGACGAGCATAAAGAATTTAACGATATTGAAAAAATTAATGACGATACGGTGTGTGTGAGTATTTCCGGCAAGCCCGTTAAGCCCAAAACCGTAGGACAAAAAAAATACATTGATTTAATTAGAAGCAACACAATCACTTTTGCCATTGGTCCTGCGGGTACGGGTAAGACCTACCTTGCTATGGCTATGGCAATTACCGCTTTCCGCACGGGGCAAGTGAATCGCATTATTCTTACGCGCCCTGCCATTGAAGCGGGGGAAAAATTGGGCTTTCTTCCCGGGGATTTGCAACAAAAAGTTGACCCCTACCTGCGCCCGTTGTATGATGCACTGCACGACATTATGGGTGCGGAAACTTTTCTGCGCAATTTGGAGCGGCATTTGGTGGAAGTTGCGCCCCTTGCCTATATGCGCGGGCGCACGCTGGACAATTCCTTCATTGTGCTGGACGAAGCGCAAAATACTACCCCCGAGCAAATGAAAATGTTCCTTACCCGCCTTGGCAATGGTTCTAAAGCGGTAATTACAGGGGATATTACGCAAATAGACCTGCCCGAAGGCAAAAAATCGGGCTTGGCGGAAGCGGTGCAACTGCTGGACGGCATTTCCGATATTGGCATTATCGAACTCACCTCACGCGATGTGGTGCGTCACCCATTGGTGCAGAAGATTATAAGCGCATATGATAAAAAAAGCGCACGAGAGGCATACAATAAAAAACGCAGCAAATAAGGTTTGATGTAAATGAAGAAAAACTTAGTCATTTATGTAATGATTGGTCTTGCATTTTTGCTGTCGTGTGCTGCGATAGCAGGCGGTGCTTATTTTCGTGCAGGAGTGGAAACGTTTACGCTGTACATTGGGCAACCCAGCGACCGCATGGTGCTTGCCCCGCGGGAAGTACCCGATTTTTATACCACGGAAGCCAACCGCCAAGCCGCTTATGACGCCGCCGCAACCCGTGAGCTGAACCATCCCATCCGCACAAGAGATGAAACCGTATGGGTTGCGGTAGCACATGTCATTGATATGCGCTTCGATGAGCTTAGTATAATCCGCGATGCGTATACACTGGAAAGAGAAGTTATCGAAAATAACCGTACCGAATGGTATGCCGCCATACAGGCATTGCAAGCCGAGCGCCTTCGCGAGCAGGAAGAATGGGATATATTACGTACCGTTCACCTGGCTACGGGGGGGTATGAAGAGGAATTACCCCCGCGCCCTTATGACTTCGAAATAACGCCCGACTTAGAATGGGTAGAGCCTGCCCCCGCCATGCTATCCATGTTTTGGGACATGCCCATCTTTTTTACCGAAGCGCAGCAAATGTATTTGCTAAACATCCCCCACCCCGCCCTCACTGAATTGTGGGAAACTACGTGGGAAACGGCGCAAGTCATTCAAGCGGGCGCAATCCATGAATGGGAAGAAACAGGCGCACTTGAGCGCGTTTTAAACGCCATTCGCCATTATTTAGACGACAACGTACCCGACGCAATGACCCGTGACATCGTATTCGAAATCGTATCCCGCAGCGTACGCCCCAACCACTTTATTGACCAGGAAGCCACCGAACGCCGTCGTTTAGAAGATGAGGACAACTTTGTACGCGTAACTGTACAAGCGGGCGAGCGCATTATTTCCGAAGGCGACCTTGTTACCGAGCGCGCCTACCGAATATTGGAATACCTAGGCTATATCGGCAACGAAACCGACTGGCGCGACGAATTTCGGCAGGCGATAATTCCCCTTTCCGGCATGTTTTTGCTTACGGCGGCGTTGTTTGTCGGCGTTGTTATGTATTTATCCTTCTACCGCCCTACTATCATATCTATGCGTAAGGAAGCCGCCCTTATTTTTGTATTATATACGCTGGTGCTTGTGCTGATTTGGGTTCTGCGAGAACAGCCCTACCATTTCTTGCCCGTGCTTATCTTCCCCATGCTTGTTTCGGTGCTGATTGACAGGCGATGCGCGATTATGCTTTCTGTTTCTGTGGTAATGGTGGGCTTCTTTATTGTGGAGGGCTCGCTGGCGTATCTATTATTCTTCTCGATATCGAGCATATTGCTGTGTTTGCTTTCACGCTTTACTACTCAGCGCAGTAATATCATTTTGGTGGGTATTTTGGTGACGGCAATTCAATTTGCCTTGTCCCTTGCGGTTACGTTTACATTGGAACGCAGCTTTGCGCTGGATAATATGCAACTGCACCTTACTTCGGCGGGGTTTGCAGCGGTAAATGGTCTGCTTACGGTTATTATTTGCATGGGCAGCCTGCCATTCTGGGAAGCGATTTTTGGCGTGGTGACCCCCATTAAATTGCTGGATTTAACCAACCCCACCAATTTACTGCTTCGGCGGCTTACTATTGAAGCGCCCGGTACGTACCACCATTCCTTGATGGTGGCAAATTTGGCGGAATCCGCCGCCTATGACATTGGCGCAAACGCCCATGCCGCGCGGGTAGGCGGTTACTACCACGATGTAGGTAAATTAAAATTCCCCCACTTTTTTGCGGAAAATATTAACGGCGAAAACCCACACGAATATTTAGAGCCGATTAACAGCGCAGGACTTATTGTTAGCCATATTTCTTATGGGCTAACGCTGGCGGCACAGCACCGCTTGCCCCAGTTTGTGCGCGATATTATACGCGAACATCATGGGACTACGCTTATGCAATTTTTCTATGTAAAAGCGAAGGAAGCCGACCCATCGGCAACGGAAGAGGATTATCGTTACCCCTACAATATCCCCAAAACGCGCGAATCGGCTTGCGTAATGCTTGCCGATACGGTAGAAGCCGCCGTACGTTCCATGATGCCTAAAATGAAGTCCACCGATGAAGTAGAAAAAGCCATACGCGACCTTGTGCGCCACAAACTTAACGATGGACAGTTAGCCGACAGCGACCTAAGCATAAAAGACTTAGATACGATTATCGAATCATTTGCCCGTGTATTAAAAAGCGCACACCACGAGCGTATCGCCTACCCCAAGATAGAGCCTGAAGTAGTAGACCCCCGCGACCCGCCGCTGATACGCGGCTTGGTCCGCAAGGATTAAGCTATGATTGAATTAATTGACCACGGTACAGTAACAATCCATTGGGACGAAATGCCCATAAGCGATGCGCACCGCAATTTGCTTACTCATGCAATAAATGTTGGCGTTGCAAATATACGGGGCAAAGATTTTGCAAGCGCGTGCGAGGTAAGTATCTCCTTTGCGCCTATTGACGCAATGCGAGAAATGAATCAAACTTACCGCGGTAAAGATAGCGAAACAGACGTGCTAAGCTTCCCCGGGTTTGCAAACAGCCCTGCCTTGGGCGATATCGTAATTTGCCCCGAGGTGGCAGAGCGTCAAGCGGTGGAATACGGGCATACGTATGAACGGGAGCTTGCATTCCTTACCGTGCATGGCTTGCTTCACCTGCTGGGGTACGACCATGTAAACGAAGCGGACGAAAAACAAATGCACGCAAAGCAAGACGAAATAATGGGTATAATTGGGGTGCAAAGATGAATACTAAAAAGAAGAACGCAAATTTTTTTAAGGCGTTTAACCACGCCTTTACGGGCATACGGCGTACCGCAACGCGTGAACGCAACTTCCGTATACAAATCATCATCGCTATTTTTGCCGTTGCGTTTTGCATTGTGCTGCAGGTGGATAGCTGGCATTTTCTTGCTGTGGTATTGTCTATTTTTTTTGTGCTTGCTATGGAGCTGGTAAATACCGCAGTGGAAGCCATCATCGACCTTGTGTGTAAAAATCAGCCCCATCCGTTGGCTAAAATTGCTAAGGATGCGGCGGCGGGTGCGGTGCTTATGGCGGCGTTTCAAGCGGTAATTGTGGCGGGGCTTGTGGTACTTTCGGTTGTGAGGGGATAAGGATTTATCCGCATGGGAGTATAAAACATGAAAATATTTTTCGCATTGCTTACAATTATATTTATACTTGCGGCGTGCGGGCGGGGTAACGATGCGGTAGAGGTTTTTCTTGAGCCTTCGCCCACCCCTGCGCCTACGCCGTTTGTATTTCCGTCGCCTTCCCCTACCCCCGAGCCTGAGGAGGATGAAGAGGAATACGAGGAAATTTGCTTGCTTCCGCGTAGCCAATTAACGGGCTTAGTGGTGGAAGAAGAAGTGCTTACGCGCCGTCCGCTGGCGGTGGTAATAAATAACATGCACAGGGCATTACCGCAAAGCGGCATTGCCGCGGCGGATATTATTTATGAAGTGCTTGCCGAGGGCGATGTAACGCGCCTTGTTGCCATTTTCCAATCAGAAATACCACTCACCATTGGGCCCGTGCGCTCGGCGCGGGACTATCTGGTAGATTTTGCGCTAAACCACGACGGCATTTTTGTGCATCATGGCGAAAGCCCCAACGCGCACCAACGCTGGCCGTTTTTGCACGGCGCGCGTATTGATGGGATGCATCATGCAATTGCCTTCTGGCGTGACCGTTCCTACCCTGCCTGGGCGCGGAATACGGGGCAACGCCCCTTCGAGCATAGCTCCTTTACAGGGCGTGCGCAAATTGGCAAGCATATGCTGGGCATTAGCTGGCGCGATTATACCGAGGACGCACAGGGCTTTTATTTCACGGACGAACCCCATGAGGAATACACGGGTATTGCGTTGCATTTTACCGTTCCCTTTTCCCCCGCGTATGCCCGCACCTTTGTTTTCAATGAAGAAACGGGCTTATATGCCGTAGAAAACCGCGACGGCGCAACTATGGACGCACTTACCGAAGAAGCCGTGCATGTGCGCAATGTACTGATAAAGCTTACACAAATACGCGTTATTGCAGGGGATGCCGCAGGGCGGCGCAACGTGGCGACCATAGGTGCAGGCGATGGCTATTTGTTTAACAACGGCACGTACCGCCCCGTGCGTTGGGAAAAAGATAACCACGCAGCACCCCTGCGCTGGTATGAAATTGACGGCACGCCCCTATTTTTATTACCCGGCACAACGTGGGTAAATGTTTTACAAAATACAGCTGAAGTGAGGATAAACTAACGCATGAAAAATTTTAAATCGGGTTTTGTCACCCTTATAGGGCGCCCAAACGTAGGCAAATCTACGCTTATGAATCATTTTATTGGCGAAAAAATTTCCATTGTCACCAGCAAGCCGCAGACCACGCGCAACCAGATACGCAGCATTCTTACGGGGGAGGATTATCAAATAATTTTTATTGACACGCCCGGGCTTCACACGCCCAAAAATAAGCTGGGCAATTTTATGGTGCGTACGGCACTCACCACATTAGATGGCGTGGACGCCGTTATTTACATGGTTGAGCCTAAGCTGCAATCGGGTAAAATCCCCGACGCGGATAAGGCAATCCTCGCCAAGCTAGCCAACGTAAAAGCCCCTATTTTTCTCGCCATTAACAAGACCGATAAAGTAGCAAAAACGGAATTATTGGCAATCATTGATGTATACAGCAATGCCTACCCTTTTAAGGAAATTATTCCCCTGTCCGCGCTAAAGGGCGACAACACAGACGCGTTGCTTGCAGCGTTGCGCGGCGTACTTACCGCGGGACCCATGTACTTCCCCGAGGACCAAATCACCGACCAGCCCGAGCGCCAAATTACCGCTGAAATTATACGCGAAAAAATCCTAACCTTTTTGCAAGAAGAAATTCCCCACGGCGTAGCCGTAGAAATTACGCAATTCAAAGAGGGTAAGACCGTAAATATAGGCGCAACCCTATATTGCGAACGCGAAAGCCACAAGGCGATTATCATAGGCAAACAAGGCGCGATGCTAAAGCGCATTGGGCAAACCGCACGCAAGGACATTGAGGCGCTGCTGGGTACACAGGTTTTTCTGGAACTGTGGGTAAAGGTAAAGAAAAATTGGCGCGACAGCGATTTTCTTTTGAAAAATTTTGGCTTTTTAAATCAATCCGATTAATTGGTTTTACCAAAAAATTGATAGGATATGCACGTATGTGATGGGAAAAATAAGGTCAAGGGATTAAACAATAAAACCTTGGGGCGCGGCCTCAAACCCCGCAACCTTTTGAAAAAGGTTGACCAAAAATTTATTATGGGGGAATTTTTGTGAACACACGTGAAAAGCACTGGCAGCATTTTTTAGATTCGGGCAACCCTATATCTTACATCGCATATCGGGAGCAATCGAAAAAAGACGCGGTAAAGCCCTTCGATTTAGATAGGCGCGTATCACGGGTTGCGAATGAAAACATTTAACACACGCGCACTGGTACTGCGCGAATACGAAGCGGGAGAGTCTGATAAACGCTTGCTCTTATTATGTAAAGGCGTTGGCAGGCTCTTTGTTTATGCACGAGGCGCGCGTAAGCCCAAGAGCAAATTTATTGCGGCGGCGCAATTGTTTACATACGGCGATTTTGTGCTGGCACAGGGGCGGGGCTTCCATTCGCTGGCACAGGCTTCGGTAATAGAAAATTTCTACGATATTCGCACGGATTATGACGCCCTTTGCTGCGCCCACGTAATCACCGAAATTTGCGAAAAAACCGTGCTGGAAAATGAAAACTGCGACGAACTGCTTCAACTCGCGCTAAAAACGCTGGGTTATTTACATAAAAAAGAACCGCCGCTTCCGCCATTGCAAACATTGGCGGTGTTTATGCTACGGTTTTTCCTATGGTACGGGGTCGCACCTTCCTTAGAAGGGAACGTGCCCGAAAAAGGGAAAATACTGCTAAGCGCCGAGGGCTTGGTGCAAGCGGAAGACAACCCACAAGGGGAAGCAATGGCAATTTCCTCATCCACTCTAACGGCATTGCGGTACATATTAACCAGCGACCTTTCTCGGGCATTCTTGTTTTCCGTAAACGATGCCGTAGTGCGCGAATTAAAAAATGCCGCACATATGTTATGGCGGCACCATTTTGAATGGGAGTTGCGAAGCGCAAGCTTTGTTTTATGATTGTATTCAACAAAAAGATATTTTACCATTGCGTCCAGCGGCATGGGAATAAAGCGCTCGCGCACGAATAGCCTTAAATAAGCGCCGCCTTGACCATGCCGTCCGTTGTTGTAAGCAAATCGTTAATTAATATATTGTCGCTCATCCAACAATCAACTGCCCAAGCTGGTTTACCAGCCCGCCAACAAAAATGGCGGAGAAAACCGTGCCGATAAATATCGCCAGCGCAAAGCGGATTTTAAATTCCTTTGCAAGAATACCAAAAACCGAAAGGCAGGGCAGGTATAAAAGCGACACCACCCCCGCAACAAAGGCTTGCAGGTGCGTAAGATTAAGCTGTAATAACGGCGCAACGGACATTTCGCGCCGTACAATGCCTAAAACGAGGGAAACTACCGCTTCCTCGGGCATACCCAGCCAACCGCTAACAATTTGTTGAATTTGCGCTTGGGTTGCCAACATATTTAATACGCCTGTACCTGCGAGAACAGCGGCTAAAAAAACGGCGGCAAGCATGGGTACTTCCGCGTCGTGCAGGAAATGCTTCATACGAATGGTAAGCTTACGCAGGTACGTTTTTGCGTTAGGTAGCAGCAGGTTAGGCACTTCTATAATAAGCGGGTCAACCGTGCCTTTAATAATTTTCCCCGCAATAAAAGCGACTGTGATGAATAGGAACAATGCGAAGGCAAACATGGTTAGGGGCATCCACCATGCAAACGCGCCAAAAAGTGCCGCCAGCGCCCCAATTTGTGAAATACAAGGCACGGCAAAGCAAATAACCGCGGCTATCATTTTCTTTTCCTTTTGTGTGGTGGCGGTGCGGCTACCCAAAATAGCGGGTACGGCACAGCCCAACGCAAGGATTACGTGGATTAGACTGCCGCCCTGTACACCCAGCTTTCGCATAATGTTATCGAAGAGTACGCTAATGCGCGGAAGGTATCCTGCGTCTTCCAAGAAAGTAATTGCGATGTAAAACGCAAATACATAGGGCAAAATAAGGGCGATTATCCACTGGAAGCTAATCACAAAAATGCCGTATTCACCGATTAACACGTTTAACAAAACGCCGGCAAGCCCGCTTGCAACGGCAGCGTATGCGTCATACCCTGCCGATTGGAACGCGCCGTTTAACAAAACGCGATACCCTGTTTGGAAGCCCCCGTCATAGAATAAATACCGATACGCAAGGGTTGCGCCTTCGCCCATAAGTAAAATAAATAGCCATTCAAAAAAGGTGCGAAACAGCGGGATAATTACCCCGTCTGTTAGCATAATTAACGGCATACGAAGCAACCGCCCGCCAAAAACCACCACACCCACCAGCAGCGCAAGCACGGCAAATGCAATAGGCACACCCGGGAAGGGCGCAACCATATACGTGCCCAGCTTATCTAAAAAGCCGAGGCGTTCGCTATCCTTGCGGGTTACGCGCCGGGCTATCTCGTTGGCGGACTGCCACTTGTCGGTGCATAAACCGCAGTGGGCTTCATTTTCGCAGTGGGTGGGATTTTTTAGCGCTTCGGTTAATTTTTCGCGCAGCGTTTCGAAGCCTTCGTTTTTAACGGCGATGGTTTCGACCACGGGTGCGCCAAGTTCCTGCTCCAATAACTTTACATTAATGGAAATGCCCTTGCGTTTTGCCACGTCGGAAAGATTTACCGCATATACCATAGGGATTTTGTATTGCCTAAGCTCCATAGCAAGCTGTAAATTACGCGCAAGGTTGGAAGCATCTAATACGCAAACGACCGCTGCCGCGCCTTCACCCATTAACCGCGTGGCTACGGCTTCCGCTTCCGAGGAAGGCGTAAGCGAATATGTACCGGGTACGTCTATTAATACATACCCTGTTTCACCCAGCGTTAGCTGCCCTTCCATGAACGTGACCGTTGTGCCGGCAAAATTAGAGCTAACGGTGTGTATGCCCGTCAACTCCGTGAAAAAAATGCTTTTACCCACATTGGGGTTGCCCATAAGTAGGATTTTATTATTTACTTCCAACGTTTTTTCAACTCCGTGAGAAATAACACTTCATCTAATGATTGTAGCTCAATAGTTTGGCGCGTCCAACCGGAAAGGTACATTGCGTTGGAAATGGTTAGACCGTTAATGCCTTCCTCGCCGCGGGCGATAAGTGCTTCCTCGCCGTTAATGGTATTTACAAAATTGCGCAAAATACCCGCGTGTTGCGTGTTTTCGCCTTCGCATTTAATTTCTGTACATTCCATAGCGGGGGAGGCAAACATTTCTTTGTTGACGCGGTTAAATTCGCGTTCGCCTATGTCCAGCTTGCAATGCATCAGCTTGTCGTGTTCGCACACCAGCTTGCCCTTGTCGCCCAACACCTCGAAGCGGTTATTGCCCGGGCAATCTGCCGTGGAAGTAACAAAAATGCCCGTTGCGCCGTTTGCGTATTCCGCATAGGCGGTTACATCGTCCTCTACTTCAATATTGTGCCACTTACCCTCGTGGGTGAATGCCGTAATACGCGCAGGCATACCGCATATCCATTGCCATAAATCCAAGTTGTGCGGGCATTGGTTAATGAGCACGCCGCCGCCTTCGCCCTTCCATGTTGCCCGCCAGCCGCCGCTGTCATAATAAGCTTGGGAGCGGTACCAGTCGGTGATTAGCCAGCTTGTGCGTTTAATTTCGCCCAGTTCGCCGCCTTGTACCATTTCGCGCATTTTGCGGAACATGGGGTTGGTGCGCTGGTTATACATAATGCCGTACACCAAGTCCTTACGGGAGCGCTTGGCGTAAGCCTCGTCCATTTCGCGTACTTGTTGGGTGTACACGCCCGCGGGTTTTTCGTTCATTACATGCAAGCCCGCCGCAAAAGCCTCCATTGCGATGTGCGGGTGGTCATAATGCGGGGTAACGATAAGCACGGCGTCAACTTTGCCGCTTTGTATCATTTCCTTGGATGAATTATACGCAGCCACATTAGGATACACAGCGCGAAAGGCGTCCAGCTTTGCGGGGTCGGTATCGCACACGGCGACAACTTCCGCATTGGGAACGCTCCCATCGAGGATAAGCTTCGCATGCTCTGCCCCGCGAACGCCAACGCCCGCGATGCCAAAGCGCACCATTAAATAACACCCCGTAAGTGGTCATAGCTGATTTTCAACGATTCAAAGGGGTCGCGCCCGTAACAGTCGTCTTGCTCTACCATGCCGTATTCTACGCCGCCTTCAATAGTAGAAGCAAAGATAGTAGACCAGTTTAAGTTGCCTTCCATTACCTCACACATGCGTTGCCGGTCTTCAACTATCGCCATGTCTTTTAAGTGGATAACGGGAATGCGCCCTTTTAGCTTGCGTATCCATGCAGCGGGTGCGCCACCCGCGTACTGCACCCAGTAGGTGTCAAGCGTAAAGCCCATTTGCGGCGCTCCATCCATTAGATATTCAATCATGCGTTTGTTATTGTATTTTTCAAATTCGAAGGCATGGTTATGATACATAAACTTCATATCGGCGGCGGTAATTTCGTTTATTGCGGGGGTAAAATCCTCAATAAAATGATGTACCCCATCGGCAGAACGTTCATATTCTGCGGGCATGGAACCGATACCGATGTATTTCGCGCCCATGATGTGATGCTCGTCAATCACGTTAAGAATGTCGTCGCGAACGCGGTCGGGCGCAGTATGGGTAAGTACAATGTCTATCCCGTTTGTATTGCATATATCTGCCACTTCGTTTGCGGGAAGGTTCCCAATACCCGAAATTTGTACATGTCTATACCCGATGTCTGCCACCTTTTTAATGGTTTCGGCAAAATCCTTTGCGGTTTGGGTAAACTGCCTTACCGTGTAGAGCTGTGCGCCAATTTTCATTGTACTCCCTCGCTTTCATAGTTATGGTAGACGTTTTGCACGTCGTCGTCATCGTCCAGCAAATCCAGCATTTTATTCATTTGTTTAAGTTGCTCGGGCTCGGTTAGGGTTACATAGGTTTGTGGTTTTTTTGTGACTTCTGCGCTCATGGGAGCGATACCCGCTGTGGTTAGCGCTTCACAAACCGCGCCAAAATCATCGGGGGTTGTAATAATTTCGAAGCCCTCATCTTGTGGGATAAAATCTTGTGCACCTGCGTCGGCAGTGAGCATCATTAATTCGTCCTCGCCGATACCGCCGGGAAGGGTTTCGCGCTCAATAAGAATTTGTCCAATCTCGTCAAACATAAACGAAACACAGCCCTGCGCGCCAAGGCTTCCCCCACCCTTGGTGAAGGCATGACGCACGCTACCCGCCGCACGGTTGCGGTTGTCGGTTAGCACCTCTACGATAACGGCAACCCCGCCGGGACCGTATCCCTCATACACGGCAGATTCGTAATTAACCGCGTTTAAGTCGCCCGCCGCTTTTTTTATCGCACGGTCGATGGTATCGTTTGGCATATTTTCGGCTTTTGCTTTCGCGATAACATCCTTTAATCGGCTATTGCCTGCGTCTGCCCCGCCATGCTTTACCGCCATGGCTATTTCACGCCCTAAACGAGTAAAGATACGCCCCCGCGCCGCGTCGTTTTTGCCCTTGCGGTGCTTGATATTCGCAAATTTTGAATGCCCTGCCATTTTATTCCAGCTCCTTTGCCGCCATGTATAATGCGCATTCGATGCGTTTGCGCATCAACTCGCAGCTAATTTTGTCGGGCTGCATAATGCTTCCGTTGGCGTAAAACGCCGTAGCCATACACCCGCCGCTGCAATAATATTTTGCCCAGCACGCGCTGCATTCGGGCTTGGTAAGCACATGACATTGGGAAAATTCATGCACCCGTGCTTGCGCCGTTTCGTGCATTCCCGTCTGCAAATCACCAAGGCAAAAATTCATATCTCCCACAAATTGGTGACAGGGGAAAAGCCGCCCCGCAGGCGTAACGGCTAAGTATTCCGCCCCTGCACCGCAGCCCGTAACCCGCTTGGCAATGCACGGTCCGCCCTCCATGTCAATTTCAAAATGGAAAAAATGTATACCCCTGCCTTCGCGTTTACGTGCTAACAGCGCGTCCGCTAATTTTTCATATTCCGCAAAGAGTGCGGGCAAATCCGCTTCTCGCAGGGCGTAGTCCGTTTCCGGCGGGGCTACTACAGGCTCTACAGAAATATTTTTAAAACCCGCGTCTGCAAGGTGTATTACATCGGCGGCAAAATCGAGATTAAACCGCGTAAACGTACCGCGCACATAGTGGCTTGCCGTGCCCCGCGCGTCACTCATCGCCTTGATTTTCGGCAACAAAAAGTCATGAGTGCCCGCGCCGCGCATGCGGTCGTTGACCTGCCGCCGCCCGTCCAGGCTTAGTACAATATTGTCAAAGGTTTCGTTTATGTAGGGGATATTTTCATCGTTAAGCAACGCACCGTTGGTGGTAAGCGTAAAGCGGAAGCGCTTGCCCGCCCCTTTTTCACGCGCGCGCCCGTATTCCACCAGCGCTTTTACCGTATCGAAATTAAGCATCGGCTCACCGCCAAAAAAGTCCACCTCCAAGTTTTTGCGATTGCCTGAGTTTTCGATAATAAAATCCAGCGCTTTTTTGCCAACTTCTAACGGCATTAATCCGCAGTCGTTTTCCCCGTAATTCCCCTGCCCCGCAAAACAATACACACAGGATAAATTGCATTCGTGCGCCATATGCAGGCACAGCGCCTTTACCACGGGGGTGCGGTTTTGCATGTGCGTGTGTACTTGCGCATCGGCGGGCGGGGCAAATAATTGCCCCCGTGCTTCCAAGGCGCGCAGTTCATCTAACGCGGGGGATGCAGGGGGCGTTTCGCCGTTAATTAATTGCGCAAGCACGCAAAAAGCCGCTTCATCTAACACGTGAAGCGCGCCACTTTCCACATCCAACGCAAGGCGCAAATCGCCCATGCGAAACATGTGAACCATAGAGAATTACGCTTCTTGTTCGCAGATTTGGTTAGCTACGGTGCAAGAGGTTTTGCAAGCCGACTGGCAGGATGTTTGGCATTCGCCGCAACCGATATGCTTTTCTTCGTTTTGCGCTTTGCCTTCAAAGACGGTTTTTACATGCTTCATGGGAATCATTCCTTTTCGTTATTGTAATTTGTCAATTAACTCTTTTAACACGTTGTCGCAGTCCTCATAAGGCACTTGGCACGTGCCGACCTGTTTATGCCCGCCGCCGCCGTATTCCAGCAGCAGCTCGCCTACATTTACTGTAGCCGTGCGGTTAAGAATGCTATACCCCACGGCAACGGCGCAGTTAATGCGGTTGCGCCCGTCTACCACCCAAATGGAGATATTTTGCGCAGGGAACATGCTGTAAACAATAAAGCGGTTGCCTACGTTAATCGTTTCCACCCCGCGCAGGTCGGTTAAAATAACGTTGCCGTGTACCTGGGTGTGCGCGTTTAACATGCGCTTAAACGCTTCGGATTGCTCTAAGTAAAAATCGGTGCGTTCTTTTACGTCGGGGTTTGCCATAATTTCGTCAATGGAAAGGTTACGGCAGTACTCGATTAATGCTTCCATCAATTGATAGTTGCTGATACGAAAATCGCGGAAGCGCCCCAGCCCTGTGCGCGGGTCCATGATAAAACCGAGCAATATCCAGCCCGTGGGGTTTTGCAATTCCTGCGCGGTAAGCTTGCCCGCGTCTACGCGGTCAACCACTTCCAGCATATCGTCGAAACGGGAAAGGTCATGCCTGTCCTTAAAATAGTCATACACAACACGGGCGGCGCTGTCCACATCACGCAGTGAGCCGACAAAGCCTTCGGGGCGGCCGCTGCGCTTCCATTCACTTGTATGGTGGTCAAACCACATGCCGCACCCCTTTACGTAGGGTACGTTTGCCAATATATCGTTAGGCGTAACTTTTACTAAGCCGTCCTGTAAGTCTTTTGGGTGGACGAAAGTCCACGTATCCAGCAGACCAATTTCTTTTAATAATACGGCACATGCCAGCCCGTCAAAATCAGACCTTGTGAGTAGATTCATACCTGTGCTCCTCATTACTTATTTTGCCCCGCCCGATACATGCCGTATTTTGCAAGCTCGTTCCCCGGGTTTGTTTGATTTGATTTAGTGAAAGCGGCGAGCGCTTCGCGGTAATTGCCTTGGTTAAAGAAGCGCACGCCTTTATTATATAGTATTTTACCCGCCATTACCTTATCGCGCAACTGTGCCATTAAATGCCCCGCGCCAATTAAGCAAACGCCCGTGGCAAGCGCCACAAACCACATCCATTGTAACGCAAAACCTACCAAAACTAAAACCAAGCCCGCAAGCCCCGTCCACAAATTCATTTTAATGGGTACGGTCGCCATTTTATCAGATACTTGCGCGGGTTTGCCCATTGCATCGCCGTATACGGTGTCTATCACGTTGGGCTGGCGGGTTTGCTGCATTTCATCATAGTTTTCGGGGCGCACCTTGGGTTTGGGCAATTGAACATCGGCACGCATTACTTTATACTCCGAAATTTGTGCCTTGTACAGCTTAAAAAGTATATGAATTTTTGTTTTTAACGGCTGCCCCTTTGCGGAACATACCTTGGTGGAGATATATAATAAATAATAGCGGTTTTCTTCATACGTATCCAGCGGGGAGATGCAAATACGGTTTTGGCTTGGCTGGTACGAAATATCCGTACGCATGATATAGCCGTCGGTATCGGCAACCTGCATGGTCTGGTCGTTTACGGTGTATTCATCTAACGGGATATTAAAACGAATGTACCAATGAATTACATCGCTATCCGCACTAATGTTCACCTTTACCTTATCTTTTAGGCCGGGAACGGAGGTGCTTATGCGCAGTTTCTGGTCCGACATATGTACCCCCAAAATGTATGTTAAACACATTCTACAATAATAAATGGAACTAGACAATATTTATGGAATAAAATTGCAATTTTTTACCCATACTTTACGCAAGGAGTGATTGGCATGTTACACGATGACGTAATAAATGATATGATGAAATACGAAATAGCCCAAGAGTTAGGGTTAATGGACAAGGTACGCACCAACGGCTGGAAAGGGCTTACCGCAAAAGAAAGCGGTAAAATAGGCGGCTTAATGGCGATACGCCGTAAAAAAATGAAGGCAAAAGTGAGTGACAAGCATGGAAATGTATAAAAATTTCTCCGCCGTGTATGATTTATTTATGACGCGCGATATCCCATACGATGCATGGGCGGCGTACATACACAATTTACTGGGCAAGACCGACGAACCCGTCCTCGATTTAGGCTGCGGAACGGGCAATTTAACATTGCGCCTTGCCGCGCTTGGGCATGACATGATAGGGGTAGATGCTTCCGAAGACATGCTTGCCGTTGCGCAGGATAAAATGTATGAAACGGATTTTCGCGTGTTATGGCTGGCGCAGGATATGCGAAAGCTGGATTTATACGGTACGGTAAGCGCTGCTGTGTGTACCTGCGATGCGTTGAATTATTTGCTGACGGACGAGGATATTCAAGAAGTATTTCGGCGTGTACGTCTTTTTTTACGCGCGGGCGGCGTTTTCATTTTTGACATGAACACAGAATATAAATATAAAGAAGTGATGGGCGCACGTACCTTCGGCGGTATGGAAGCCGACGTGGAATACGTGTGGGAAAACGAGTACAACGCGGCTGCGCAAATTAATGAGTACCGCGTTTCCTTCCGCGTAGGGGGGAATGACCCCGTAGAATTTGACGAGTTGCATAAACAACGGGCATATAATTTTAATGATGTGCAAAAATGGCTTACAAAAGCAGGCTTTAAAGATGTGCAAATGCGCGATAATTACAGCGATACGGTAGTAAAAAACGACACGGTACGGGTGGTGTTTATATGTAAATAGGGGGAAATATATGCGGTACATATTTTTATTGGCTCTTCTTTTGCTTATGCCCATAAGCGTAGGGGCGGCCCGCCCGCCCATTGACGCGGTACTGGTGCTGGACGTAAGCAATTCTATGCGGAACAGTGACCCGGAGCGCCTGGCGCAGGAAGCGATGGGGCTTTTTATTAATATGCTTGGCAAAACGGGCGACCGCGTTGGCGTAGTTGCCTATGCGGGCAGGGTTACGGATTATTTACCGCTAATGCCTATTTACCAAGCAGAAGATATTGCACAATTGCAGGCATTTATTAATAATTTGGGCTACGCGGGGTGGACAGACCACACCCAAGGCTTGGATAAGGCATTCAACTTACTTTCCGCCGATTCGTACAACGAGCGCATACCGCTCGTTATTTTGCTTACCGACGGAAATACCGAAATTCCCCCAAACGCCGCACGCACGCTGTCGGACGTATATGAAGATTTAGAGCGCATTCTTGCGTATGCAGTACATTTGGGCAGTCCCATTCACACGATTGGGCTAAACCACAACGGCATGTTAAACCACGCCTACATAAAAAATATCGCCAACATAACGGGCGGGCGCACCTTCGAAACCACAACGGCAGAAGATTTGGCGCGCATCATGGAAGAAATTTTAACTTTCCAATTAGAAATTATCTACGAAGCGCACCCGCCCTATACCCCATATACCCCGGCAACTCCCCCACCCGCCCCCACACCCGAATACACACCGTCCCCCATTACCGAACTCCTTGAGTACACCCTGCCCCCCGTAGATTATCCCACAGGGCGCCATGTTTTGGCGCTTATAACCGCTATTTTTATTCTATTTGTAATTTTTCTTGTTTTAATCAGAAAAAATGCCCGCGTTTTTACAGGGCAAGTAGTAGTTGAAATGTCTTCGCGTCCGGTCGTACGGCATGACCTTATCCCCTATGGCAGGCGCACCACGCTTGCTGTGCTGGCGGGTGATTCGAATGCAAGCATTCGCAAGGCGCAGGGCATAGGGCTGGAGAAAATTATACTAACCCCCTGCCCTGCTTCGCCGTCGTTTCGCCCTGCGCTACGCGTTGTGTGCAAGCACCCGCGCATTTTATTTCACAAGGACCTGCGTGAAGTGGACGCAAAAAAGGGGCTTATACTAAGCCCCAATACAGAAATTACGATTCAATTGCCCGATAACACGCCGCCGATACGGCTAAAATATGTGACATAGTTTTTCGTGGACTGTATTAATCGACTAATACAGTCCCACTATTTTTTTACCCGCAAATCGGCGATGCTGCCCACAAATTCCTTGTTATTGTTGGTTTTGGCAAGGATATCAATGACCTGTTCGGTAAAGTCGGCGCTGGTTACCTTGCCGGACATTTCCCGCAGGGTATACATCGCGTCAAGTTCTTCCAACGACAGGAGCAAATCCTCGCGGCGCGTACCGGATTTTAGTATGTCGATGGCGGGGAATACGCGGCGTTCCGCCATTCGGCGGTCAAGGACGAGCTCCATATTGCCCGTGCCTTTAAATTCTTCGAAGATAACATCGTCCATTTTGCTGCCCGTTTCTACCAGCGCGGTGGCGAGGATAGTAAGCGAACCGCCGTTTTCCACATTGCGCGCCGCGCCGAAAAATTTCTTGGGCATGTACAGCGCACTGGGGTCTAACCCGCCCGAAAGGGTACGCCCGCCCGCAGGGATAAGCAAATTATACGCACGGGACAAACGGGTAACAGAGTCCAGCAAAATTACGAGGTCTTTTTTCTGCTCCACCATGCGCTTTGCGCGTTCCAGCACCATTTCGGCAAGGCGTTTGTGATGCTCGGGCTGTTCGTCAAATGTAGAGTATACAACTTGACAATTAGGGCTCACGATAGAGCGTTGAATATCGGTTACTTCCTCCGGACGTTCGTCAATGAGCAGCACAATGAGATGCACATGGGGGTGATTTTTTGTGATAGCGTTGGCAATTTGCTTGAGCAGCATGGTTTTACCCGCCTTAGGGGGCGAAACTATCATACCCCGTTGCCCAAAACCCAGCGGCGAAAGCAAGTCAATTAAACGCGGGGCAAGTGTGTGCCGCGCGGTGGGCGCTTTAGGCATTTCCAAGGTGATTCGTTTATCGGGAAAAATAGGGGTTAGATGTTCAAAGAAGGGGCGGCGGTACACCGATTCGGGCGTGTCGCCGTTGATGGTTTTAATATAGTGCAGAGCGTTAAACTTTTCGCCGGGGTTGGAGCGAATAGGCCCTACGATGGCATCGCCCGTGCGTAAATGGAAGCGCCGTATCTGCGAAGGGGAAACGTAGATATCCCCCGACCCCGGCAGGAAGTTTTCCGCCCGCAGGAATCCGTAGCCATCGGGCAAAATTTCCAATATGCCCGATGCAAGCTCGGGTTCGGGCGGTGGCGGCTCGGGGGCTTTTACCACGGGCGGGGGTGGAGGTGCTACCGCCTTTGGCGGCGGAGCTTGCGCTTCAATTAACGCCGCAAGCTCCGCTTTTTTGTATTTTGTTACGCTTTTAATCCCTAAGGCTTTTGCGCGCTCCCTTAGGTCGGTTAAAGGCAGTTCGGTTAATTGCATACAAAAATCACTTCTTTTCCATTAGTATACTGCCTAATTTTATGCCGAAAAGGACGAGTTTATTCCTGCGCTTATTACTCGGGTAAGCGTGGAATGATTAAACGCTGGTTAATTTGCAGGTCCTGCGGTCTGGCTATATTGTTTGCTTCCATGATGATGGGATACAACAATGCATTACCATAAAATTGCCGCGCAATGCCTGACAGGTTTTGCCCCGGCAGTACGTAATGTACATCGTATAGCGGCGGCGGTGGCTCGGGGGGTGGTTCCGGTGCTACGGGTGGCGGGGTATGCGGGGGTGCAGGCGGCTCGAAGGCATATACGGGGTTAAGCCCTTGCCCGCGCACCCAGTTTTCCAGCGTAAATAAATCTGCACGGGCGGCGTCCAGCGAATCCTGCAACGAGGCAATTTGCACCTCAAGATGGGTAATGTCTGTACCATTGGCAGGGTTGGCAGCATCTGCACCGTTGGCGGCGGGGGAGGCGATGCCGCCTTCTGCACGCAGGTCGTCTAATTCGCGGTTAAGCCCGCGGTTTTGGAAAACCAGCACAAGCATTAGCACAAGTACCACAGCAACGCCTGCAAGCGCTATCCAGCGAATGGGATTTACGCCTTCAAACTCGGAAGGTGCGGGGGCGCTGCGGGGGCGCGTGCGTACGCCAACGGGGTGAAGTATGCGGTCGTCACTTTCCCCGCGCATGGGTTGGGCGGGTTCACGTGCGGTGGCGATTGCATCGCGCCCGCCGGAATAGCGGGATTTCATATGTTCTACGTCGTCTTCTATTGCGGGGGCATAGGGGTCGGTTTCTTCTACTACGCGGCGTGCGGCAATTGGCTCGCGTACTACGGGTACGCGGGCTTTCATTGCGGGTTTGGGCTCGGGGTTTGTACGCACTACGGGGCGTTCAATTTTCTGCGTTGCGGTAGAAACAGGCACAGCAGGGCGCGAACGGTCACCCCGTGCGGCACGGGTTGCATTAATTTGCTTGTAATAATCCGTATCGCCCATTTTGGAATTGACAGGCGTTTTGGGTGCGGTGCGCTTTGGGGGGCTGTAACCGTCATCTTCATCGTTATCGGCAAATAGGCGGCCGATGGCGCTTTGCCCGCTTTTTTCGTCGTACGTATCTATATAGTTGGAAGAATCATCGGTGGCATCGGTGGTGATTGTGTCATTTTCGTACTCGTGTTCATCTCGTGGATTCAATGTATACCTCCTCTTTTACACGTAGTTTGGCGCAATTGTAGAGGTTTTGCAAATATGTGTCAAGAAAAAAAGGGAAATTTTTGTTATTTTGTCAAACATCCCCGTATTTTACTTTCATTCTTTCAATTTTTTCCAGCATAGGACGGGCGGTTAACAAAAGGAAAACTACTGTTGCAACGGCGTGTACCGCGTCGAACGGGAAGCCCGTTGCGTAAGCCAGTATAAACATTTCTGCCGTGGGCTGCGGTTGGAACATAAGCACGCTTGCGGGGTTCATAATACCGCCGTAGATAATGATTGCTGCAAGTGCGCCGTAAATAGCAAGAGGAATACGCCTTATTTTTTTTTCGTAGAAAATTACGCCCGCAACATAACCGATGCTCCCCAGTGCAAACATTTGCCACGGCGTCCACGGACCTTGCCCAAAGAACATATTGCTCACGATTATTGTTGCCGCGCCAATAAGGAAGCCTTTTTCCTTGCCCAGCGCCGTACCGCTGATAATCACCAGCGCCAGCATAGGCTTAAATTGCGGAAGCATGAAAAATGCAATGCGCCCCGCAACGGCGATTGCACACAGCGTTGCCATTGTCACCAGAACCCGCGCAGGGGGCTTGCGCCCTTCAAACAATACTATGATAGGAAGCATAGCTTGTATGAGGACCAGCCCCGCAATAATTAAAAAGCGGCGGTCGCCCAACAGGTGAATGCCCGCAAAAATGGTAAGGGGAATGGTAATTAAGGGGAAATATTTCATAGCGAACCTTTCTGCAGGGCGTTAATAACATCGGTTGCGGTTACGGCATTTTCTACCAAGCCGCGTGTCATGCGATTTGCGCCGGTGGTGTAAAAATGATTGTTTGCGAAAAAAGCGCGCGTTGTGCTCTGTGTAATAATGCTTCCGTTAAAAAATAACGCGCAGCGGTCGGCATATTCGGCACAAAACTCAATATCGTGGCTTACTAAAACAATGGCAACGCCTGTATTGGCAAGGCTGCGCAAAATTTCTGCAAAGTTTTGTTTGTATGCCGTATCCAGCCCTTGGGTTGGCTCGTCCAGCAACAGAATTTGCGGACGGGTGAGCAGGACTTTTGCTAAGGCTGTGCGCTGCTGTTCGCCGCCGGATAAATCATACGGGTGGATATCAAGAAGATGCTGCAACCGACATTGCCGGACGATGTGTTCTAATTCGTCGAGGTTTTGCGTCATTTCATGCAGGTCTTCTTGCACGGTTTTGCCTATAAAAAGGGTGGTCGGATTTTGCGGGAGCATGGTAATTTTACCATGGGCGGTAATTTTACCGCGCCGGGGCTTATACAGCCCCATAGCTATGGCAAGGGTGGTGGATTTTCCCGTACCGTTACCGCCTAAAAGGGCGGTGATTTCCCCCTTATTTGCGGTAAAGCTAACGCCCGTTAACACATCAGGGGCGTTTTTTTCATATTTAAAATAAATATCACGCAAAATAAGCGCGGGGGCTACAGGGGGCGGTTCTTGTACGGGGGGTATCGGTTTAAGTGTTTGTGTTTTTAGCCATTTCCTACCCTCTTTTATGGTGACGGGGCATGTACCGCTTGCACCTATACCATGGAATATACGCATGGGTGTAGGCAAAATGCCAAGAATATTACGCGGGGCGTTGCGGGGTGTGTCTTCGTAGATAATGCACCCGTTATCTAATACAATTATTTTATTTGCCAAAGGGAAGGCTTCTTCCGGCCGATGCTCGGTGAGAATGACGGTAACGCCCAGCTCGCGGTTAATTTTTGCTAATAGGGTAAATAATTCTTCCGCCGCGATAGGGTCTAGCTGGCTGGTTGGCTCGTCCAGGATAAGTACATCCGGGTGCATGGTAAGGATTGACCCAAGTATAAGCCGTTGCTTTTGCCCGCCGGAGAGTGTATGCGTATCCCGCTCAAACCATGCTTGCATTCCTAAAAAGCAGGCGGTTTCTGCGGTGCGCAGGCGGATTTGCGGTGTGGGCAAGCCCAGGCTTTCTAACCCGAAGGCTAGCTCGTGCCACACCTTGTCGGTGACAATTTGGTTTTCGATATTTTGGGAAACATAGCCGATTTTTGCCGCCGCGTCACGGGGAGCAAGGTCATTTACAGGCGTTCCGTTGAAAAGAATTTCGCCTTCGCGCGTACCGTGGGGCATAATTGCAGGCTTTAAATGCCGCAGAAGCGTCGTTTTCCCCCCGCCGGAATGCCCGCACAGCACGCAAAAATCCCCCTGCGCTAGGGTTAGATTAATATTATCTAACGCGGGGGCGGCGCGGTTGGGATAAGTGAATGTTAAATTACTGATGCGGTACGTTTCCAATACAACGCCTCTTTTACGTGTAAAAATAGCGGGAATGCACAAAGTAAAAAATATGCGGTAAAAACCGCCAGCGTACCCGCGCCCGTCCACTCCCCTTGTATGTCGGGGAAATACCGAAAACGATACGCCCCTGCTGCAACGCCCGCCAAAATAACGGCGATGTTTAACGCAAAAAATAATAAAGCAAGTGCATCGCGCTGCGTGAAGGTGAAAATGCTAAACGCCGTGCGGTTGGGCAAGCCGTACCCGCGTGCCTTCATGCTGTCGGCGGTTTCTATTGCGTTTTCCAGTGCCCATGATACGAGCATGGATAAAATTTTAAAGGGGCTTGTTTTGCGCCCCAGTGCCTTCTGCGCATTGGAAATAATTTTTGCCTGTGCGATAAAGCGCGGTACAAACCGTAGCGACATGGAGAGAATCAGCGAAAGCGCGGGCGCTACCCGCCCAAACAGATATACCATTTTATCGCCGGTAAGTATCGCGTTTACGCACGCAAACCATGTAATTACGGTAATGAGCATAATAGCGGCGGCAATGCCGTAGATAATCGCTTCCCGCGTTACGGGGTTGCCGTTGGGTAAAAACGCCACAATGGTTACGCCTTGGTGGTTAAAGAGCGGGTTCATCGCTGCGGTAAAAAGCAGCATGGGCAACATAAAAATTAGCCCAAAGCGGAGAGCTTTTTTTCCCTTTATGCACAACACATATCCTGCCGCACAAACAAACGAAATACCCAGTGCAACGGGATGCAGCAGAAACATAGCAAAGCCAATTACCGATACAAAAAATGCGAGATTTACCAAGGGATGATAGGTCGAAAAAGCATCGCGGTGCATGGCTACCAGTCCTCGCCGTTTGCGCCCAGGTCGCGCCCCAAGTCCAGCGTGTATGCCCACACGATAATATCGTTGGGCTGCACGATATGCGCCGATGCGCTTACCGATGGGAATTCCCCGTTTACACTAAACATCCAGCCCGAGAGCGCACCCGCGTCGCCCTCAAAAATATTGTGAATCGCTTCCACATAGGCGTCGCCGATTAACGGCGTAAAGCGTGCCGCCATGTGAATACGATTTTCCCGCGTTACGCGCTGTAATATGCCGAATACGCTTTCATTTTCGTAAGCCAGTACAGTGACAGCGGGGAAGATAAGCCCATCAGCGGGGACAAGCTCTTGCTTATCGCGGTCCAGCTCCTGTATGTTTTGCAAGAGATTTTTCACATTTATTTCGAACGTAACCGCATTTTTTTTCGATTCGTCAAAATTTTGCGCGGGCGAACGTAAAAACGCAAACCAGAAAAGCACTGCCGTACCGGCAAGCAGTGCAAGAAAAATAATTGTTTGTGTTTTGTGCGATTTCATCGTGTGTGATACACCGCCAGTGCATAAGCGGCTTGCACGGTAGACATGGCATTCACTTGGTTAAGTACCGATGGGCGCGTAAAACCGCCCAATGCGGGGTCAAACCATTGCAAAAGATGTGCAACGTAATATGAGGCATAAGTGTTATACCCCTCGCCCAGTGCGGTGAAGGCTAAGATAACTTGCGCGGTGCTTTCCGCATTGGCGGGCGTTTGCGCGGTTAACCATTGCGATGCGCGCTGTACGGCGGTAACGGCGCGGGGGTTGCCTTCGCGGTAAAAAGGGACAAGGGCTTGCACCGCCATTGCGGTAATGTCAATATCAAATGCAGACGTTGCTTGCGCGGGGTTTATGCTCCATGTGCCGTCGGGGCGTTGTGCCTGTAAAAGCGCGGAGAAAAACCACGGACTCGTGCGCCCCACCGATTCCAACGCGATAAGGGCGTAAATATCTGCGGTTATGGTGCGGTTTACCGTCGCACGGCGCGAGTTGGGGATAAAGAAGCGAAAATCCGCCGTTAAATCGCGTCCGTTGTAATTGGTTGCGTCTAATCCCAACGCACCAAGGGCTAAGGTAATGCGCTGAAGGTCTGTCCAGCGGCGCAGGGTTGCGGGGGTTGCGCCCGTGTTTAGCTGTGCGAGTGATGCATCCAGGTCGGTGAGCCATGCGCGTGTCCATGGGTCTTGTGCGTCAATTCTGCCCGCCAGGGCAAGGGCGCGTACCGCCCACTCCCCTACTACACCACCTACTTGTGCGCCGTCGGGGGCGGCTTCCAGCAGCCAGTCCAGTGCGGCATTTTTAGCATCTGTATACCCGGGCGCGGCATGAACAGGCATTGCAAAAGCGGCAACGGCAAAATAAATTGCCGCCACCGCTAATATCTTCGCAAATATTTTACGCATTATTGCACCAATTGCCTTGCCGCTTCTGCACGGGTTAGGAATACGTCGGGGATATCCATTTCCATGCTTATCGCCCATGCAAGCGCTGTGGAATACCATTGCGTACCCGTGGTTTGTACAGCAGGTTCACCCGCTTGGCGCCATAAAAGGGTAAACCACATGTTGTTGGTAAAAGCGGCGTCGGGTTCAAACGTAGTGGGCGAAGTGCCAATCATTAACCCTTGTACAAACGCGTTGCGTACATAGCCATAAAACCAATCGTCTTCGGAAACATCGGTGAAGGGGTTGTCCCAGCCGATAATGGGTATTGGGGTAATTACGGGTGGGTCCAGGGGCACGATGTCTACATATTCCCCTGCGCCAAGGGCGTTGTTTACCGCCAATTGCGTGGTGCTTGGGTCAATGATGAGGAATAGCTTCATTTCGCGGGTTTCTTGGTCAAGTTCGCTTGCAAAAAGTGAACGGATTAGTGCGGTTTTATCTGCATGGTTGTATACCGCTTCTGCCCAGAAGCCTTGCTCAATGCCCAGCCCTAAGTCTGCGCCCCAGCCTTCTACGCTAAACTGCCAGCGGATAACATCGCCATCGTTTACAATATAGTCTGCCGCGCCTACGTCCGACATCGCGTGATTTACCGTTACCATCCAGCCGCTGTAGGGGGAATAGTCAAAGGCGCCCAGCGAGCCGTCGTTAGCGCCTTCGCCCAATTCGAGGGTAATAAAATACGGCGGGTTAGGCGGCGTGTTGGGGTGAATGCCGTAAATACGGTCTAAAAAGCCCCAATCGTTGAGTGAAAATTCGATGTTTGCATTTTCTAATACGGCTACGGTTGCGTCCCATGCGTTTGTGCCTTCGGGTACGGTAATTGCGGTGGGTTCTACATAGAAGCCATGCCCCAATGTAAACCCTTCAACGGTGACAAATACCGTTATTTCGTTTGCGGCAGCGCGCAGGGGCAGCGCGGCAACAAAAAAGGCAGCCACCATGGTGAATGCCAACACAAATAACCTTACTTTTTTCATAGCAAATCTCCTCTCGCCTCGTTTCGGGGAGGCGTGTAATGCTACCGAGGCATATCTGGCTTATCTGCCGCAACGCTTTAAAAAAACGTTGCACAGCTTCACAGTGACCCGCTCGCAGGGATTTTCACCCTATTCTGCCTATTGAAATAACTCAATACGGTGCGCCAAGTAAATTATCACATTATAAAAATGTTTGCAACTATGCGCAATTAAACAAAGACGCTACACTAAGAGAGGTCGGTCATCGTGTGTAATATTCCTTTAATTAACCGAAAGAATTAACATTGTAATATCATCAAATTGCTCCGCTTCATTTTCGAATTTATGCAATTCAGCATAAATATGGTTAAAAATATTTTCCGGATTATTGTCGGGATAGTTATTAAGTGCATTTATAAGATTATCCTCGCCATATAATTCCTCTAATCGATTCTGAGCTTCTGTTACGCCATCTGTAAATAAAAATATTATATCATTTTTTTGTAAATCAATATGACATTGTTTATATTTTTTATTTTTTCGTAAACCAGGCGAAGAAGCTATTTCTTGCGGTAGTTTTTCAAAAGTGCCATTTTTCCTTATTAAAGGACTATCATGTCCAGCATTTACATACGTAAACGTTTTTGCTTTTGAGTCAAATATACCAAACAGTATTGTTGCGTAATATTTTTCTCCATTATCTTCACATAAATGATTATTTACATCAGCCATCACCTCATCTAATCGAGACAAGTCACATCCATTTCGTTGCAACAAATCTTTAACATGGATTTTTGTTTTTACCATAAAAAGCGCAGACGGCGTACCTTTATCACATACATCCGCAATTACCACTGCTAATTTTTCCTTTTCATCATCAACGAAGAAATAATCATAAAAATCACCGCCGAGTTCTTTTGCGGGTATCATGTTTGCATAAACACTAAAATTATTTTGAGGTGAAAGAGCATCGGGTAATATTTTTACGGGTAGCTTCTTAGGCAACATCCCTTTTTGTATCCTTTTTGCCATAGCAAGTTCTTTTTCTTTCTCTTCGTTTCGGATAACCCGCTCAGTTACATCTCGGAAAAAATAAATACGATTGCTTCTTCGTTCATTTGGTTGAGATTCAGTAATCATAACTTCATAGTAACGATATCCACGTTCAAACTCAGGATTTGAAATTTTTAATGGATTTTGATGATTAAAATCTTGTTTCAATAATTCAGTTGGCCACAAAGGAAAATCATTTAAACTGGATGCTTTTCCGATACCTTTAAATAACTGCTCCGATATTAGATTAGAGTATATAATTTGTTTTTCGTCATTAATCACAACAACTACTTCACTTATAGAAGCAAGAATTTTTTTATCGATATCATTGTCATAATAACGCACGATCTTGAGCGTTATTAATATACGAATAACAAGTCTCACAGTCCGTAATAAAACGGGATTAAATGGAATAGTTATAAATACGAGTGGGAAAAATAAAAAAATTATAAAAAAATCTAAAAGAAGTGCGGGTGACAATATATAGGAAATTCTTATTGCAGATGGCTTGGTTCGTTCATCTTTTAAATCAATTGTCCACACTCGGGCGATGTATTCAAATACAAAATAAAGCATTGTAAACATCTCAAAAACTCGATACGCATTATTTTCATAGTATACAAGTCCTATTCTGTTAAAAATTAAAAGCACTAAATTTATAACAATAATTATTATCATAAAATATTGTAAAATCTTATTCCCAATACCCCCACGCCCGTCGTCACGAACTAAATTAAAAATACTTTTTTTAATACTATGCATAAAATCCATCCCCCGTCAATGTCATAGTTTTTTTAAAAGTGTCAACATATTCATTTGCCGGACATTGTCATATTCATACTCAACATCATCCATGAGGTCTTTTACAATATGAATGCCAAGCCCACCTATTTTACGTTCCTTTATAGAAAGATTTAATTCTGGCACGGGTCTAGTCAACGGATTAAATGGCTTCCCATAATCTTCAAATTTTAACGAGGCTTGTTTCTTTTCTGCATCATAAGAAATTAAACAATTAATAAAATTGTGAATGGGGATATTTGCGTAAAAAACTGTATTCGAAAATACTTCTTCCGCTGCGACAAGGAACTCCCAGTGTTCTGAATATCCGAGCGAACTCAGTTCACTACTTATAAAGTCCAAAAGCACATTTTCATTTTCTATTTTTGGTTCAATCGAAATTGCATTAGTTTTAACCATTTTTTTCACCTATTGCGCGAGCTTGCTCATAATCATATGGTGACATTAAATCCTCCAAGTTAGCTAATCCAATTATCCTAATAACTGGATGTTGTGGATTTATAACTCTAAATATTTTTTTCATGTCTTCTGCTTCTTGAAGTATCAAGAGCAAAGTTCTTATTACAGTTGACGTAATAAAAGGTACNCCAGCCATATCCAATTCAATATGAGTGAATTTTAAGGCTTCATTTAATTCATTTTCTAACAACATAGCGTTTGATGAAATAATTCTACCCTCGACACTTAAAGTGATTTTGTCATCTTTTTCCACCTTTGAAAACTTTAAACTCATACATTATTCCTCCTGCTTCTTTATTTTTATCCGTTCATATACTATTATTACTAATAATATCAAACAATAGAAAAATATGCAAGCAATGTTTGCAACTATGCGCAATTATGGAATCATTGCCGCCCATACATCGCCTTTATTTTCATCAAAGCCGCAGCAGTGTTTTATATAGTCGGTAAGCGTTTCCCCTGCTTCGGAGAGGGCATCCGCCGAGGTGTCGCCCACAATTGCGCCGTTATTTATCACCACGGCGCGGGTGATATACATTTCAATTTCCTCTATTTGGTGGGTGGCGATGAGTACCGCTTCGTCAGGCTGAGAAATGGCGATTAGCAGCTTCAAAAATTCCCGCCGTGTAAATAAATCCTTGCCCAAAAATGGCTCGTCCATAAGGATATAATCTGCGCCGCGGCACATTCCTACGGCAATTTCCAGCTTGGCGCGTTGCCCCTTGGATAGGGTGCGTGCCTTTTTATCCGGCGGGAGTTCAAAGAAGTCCAGCAATTTGCCGTAGCGCTCGTGGTTCCAGCGGGGCAGCATTTCGCCGTAGAATGTGCCGTGGTCGCGGGGGTTCATATCGGGGAAAAAGCTCCCCTCCTCCGTGATAAGGGTGATTTTTTCGTAGGCTTCATTTTTTATGGGGGCGTTATCCAAAGATACCCAACCACTGTAAGTGGTATTTAGCCCCATGACGGTTTTTAACAGCGTAGATTTGCCTGCGCCGTTTGCGCCAAAAAGCCCTATCACCTCACCTGCTTGCAGGGTTAGCGTGGCGTTTTTTAACGCGGAAACATTCCCGTAATATTTGCTTACCCCTTGAATACTTAGCACGTTACCGCCCTCCTATCGTTATGGAATACACGCGCCGCGCATTGGGTTGGGACATGCTGCCAAACGCCCCGTGTATCCAAAATCTATCGTCTTCTACGCCGTTAAGCACCTGCGCGCGCCCAATCAATTGACCTGTGGTAGTAAAAGCGGAAATCTGTGTTCTCGTCCTTGCCTGCGGGTGCGCCCATCGGTTTTCTTCCACTGCGTATACGAAGTAAAGAATCCCGTCACGTTTTGCGCTGTCAAGTAAAGTAATGTGCGCGTCTACGTCTGCGGAACGATGCCCGCCTAATCTGAAGGCGGCAGGGTCGGACATGATCAAACCGTCGTCGGTGAGGTCGATTGTCCATACTACGGTATCCCGGTCGTGGTTTAACGTTTCCATGCCGTGTAAAATGATGCTGTCGCCGTCTATATTAAATTCGAGTATGCGGAATATCCCCGTTTGGGTGAGGGCTACGCTTTCGCGAGTTTGCATGTTAAAGTGCGTAATTTCCAGCGAATTATAGCGGGAAATAAAGAGCAAAAAACCGTCATTGGTTTGTAAAAGCCCGTGTATTTCATCTTCGCCGCGGTTGAGTGTGATGGGGATTAATTCCTCGGCGAGAATTACATTTTCATTGTCCGACGAGCGGTACGCCACGGGTAAAATGCGCCCTTCATGCAAATGTACGCCGTACACCGCAGTTTCCCCAAAAAGCCCCGCGCCCGTGGGTACGTAGATGTGCCAATCGTCTATCACAAGACTAATTACCAGCGGTAACCGCCCAAATTGTGTGAAGGTGTGCATCCAACCATCCGAATGGTGAACCAATCCGCGGAAATGGCTGTCGGGCGCGTGGGAAACGATGTAGCCCCCTTCCCCCGCGTCTATGAACAATTGCGGCGCGTGTTCCGTATCGCGAAGGCTGCGCTGTATGTCTGTGGTTACGATATGCCCGTGCATTCGTGTTTCCACGGCAAATACCTCGCCGTAGATACGGTACTCAGCGAACTCGTCCGAAAGTATTACGTTCCATTCTTGGGCAAGCTGTGCCGCCGTAACATTCACAATTTCGTATTTCCCAACGGGAAGAAAAATCATTTCAAAAAATGATGGATGCCATGAAAATGTGGGGCTTGACCACCACGGCTGGGCAAAGTCCGAATAATCCCGCCAACTGCGGAAGACCTGCATTTCGGTATGTGAACCCAACGGGCTTATGTGAAATTCGTAGCCGTACATGCCTTCAAAACTTGCTACGCGCCCTTCCAAGGTAAGCGACCGAATGCCCGATGTATCGCCGTATATTTGTACCAACCCCACGGGTAAATCCCTACGTGAAGCCCCCGCCGACAGGGTAAAAATTACTAACGCCGCAATACAAAAAATAATGCTCATTCCCAGCTTAATCATCCCGCTATTTCCCCCGTTTCAAATAAGTGAACGCCCATTTTGCTTACCGTAAGCGCCATTACTACCATAGTGATGAAAAATATAGGACCGGAAATGCGCCCCTCAAACGGACCTGTACCCAGCAATAGCAACGCAAGCCAAAGCACGCCCACGATAATTGCCTCCTTTACACGCCGTGCCTTTAGCGCCGTTGCCATATAGAGCGCAACACATACCGAACCCCCCAGCGCGGTAATTACCCGCACCTGCGAAAATAACGTGGTAGGGAAAATTCTGCGTAGCCATGGGGCTTCCAGCAAGGCGAGGTAAAAATCCGCGTTGCGGCGGTTTATATATGCGCCGCCCCATGCGGCCTCCCGCGCCAACCAGCCCGCCATTGCGTTAAAAACAAGCAGTAATAACATTTGCGCCGCAATAAGCATACATGCCGCAAGTACCGCCGCCGCCAATTTTGACTGGTACACGCGCTTGCGCTCGTTTGGCAAGGTAAGCAAGGCGTATATGCTCTTGGATGGGGTAAAATTCATGAGCAGCCGCAAGCCCACCAGCCCCAGCAACGCAATAAATGCCAAGGCAAATACGATGGCAAGGTTTGCCTCGCCCAGCAGAAAGGACAGGGGCATATGTCTTTCCGCCCCGCGCAGAGCAAAGCGGAATAAAATAATTTGCAATGCAGCCATAACGCCGATAATGCCCAGCAAGGGCATAAACAAGCCGTGATATTCCCACCGCGTTAGCGTAAGAAATTTCTTCATAGCTGAAACCTCCCGTATGTTTCTTTAATTGTTTGTGCCAATTCGTCACCGGTAATTCCCATGGTCATTGCCGTGGTAACAAGATTGGTTAGCTCGCGTTCAAAAATTTCGGCGCGGATAGCGTTTATGCGTGCTGCGTCTACCCGAATTACACTGTTTTTACCCGAAGGCGTGTGAAGCAAGCCCATTTCTTCCAACATTTCGTATGCTTTTTGCACCGTCATGGGGTTAACGCCCATACGCACCGCCAACATACGCCGCGAGGGCATTTCGTCCCCGTCCTCTACCAAGCCTTGCAAAATTAAAAATTTTAACTGCCGTATAATTTGCAAATATACCGGCTCACCCCCGGGCAGGGGCTTGTGAAAATCCTGTAAAATAGGGGTTCACCGCCTTTGAGTAATTTATTGCATTAAAATTAGACTGTATTATACGATTAATACAGTCTAAGGTCAAGGGCGACTTAAAATTACACGCTTCGTGTTATAATGGCAAGACAAGCAATTTCCATTTATCCATGACCACACCCTCAAAACAAACAACGTTATCTATTATATATTTAATGAATATCGTTAAATATTAGTTGACAATCATAATTCAATCCACTAAACTACCATCATTAGAAAACAAAAAAAGGCGGTAACCATCATGGAAAAACAATGCAATAGCAATTCGCAGGGCGATCTCAAAGGCTTCAGCAGTATGATTTACAAGATTTTGGGGGTGGTGTTGGTTCTTTATCCGTTGATTGTCGTATCGAATATTCTATCCGAGCTTTGGCGGATTTTCGGTATGGAGGCGGACGCCATAAATTTGTGGATTTTTGGGCTTCAATTATTGAGGATAGAGGATTCATCCGCTTTTATTCCTGTGTTTACATGGGGTATTACGATTTATGCCGATAGCCCCGTGCGGGATTTTTCGGTTTTATATGCAACAATAATTTCTGCGGCATTACTTTTCGTCCATTGTTTGATTGTTGTCGGTATTTTCTACCTTAGGGCTATTTTTAAAGAGTTAAAATCGGGTATGTCCCCTTTTAGTGAAAAAATGATGCAACGCATACTGTCACTGGCATGGCTTGCCACTATGTTAATAATTTTTGAAGCCATAAGTCAGCGTTTATCGCTTACAAATATTGTCCTGTTAATAACAACGTGGCTTTTGTACTATATTTTTGAACATGGGCGCACATTACAAAACGAGAGCGACACTACGCTATAAGGGGGCGAAAAAATGGCAATTATCCTGCGCCTGGACCGAATGATGGCAGACAGAAAAATCTCACTCAATGAGTTGGCATCCAAGGTGGGCATTGCGAATGTAAATTTATCCAATATAAAAACAGGAAAAATAAGCGCCATCCGTTTCTCCACGCTGGAAGCGATATGTGACGTGTTAGACTGCCAACCGGGGGATATTCTCGAATATAGGCGGGAAGAAGCCTCACCCCCTAGCTAGTATTAAGATAAAAACTCAAGCACCGCTTTTACAAACGCTTTTATATCCATAAATGCGAGGGTTTCCATGTTAAATTTTATTTTTCCTTCGCATACGGATTTAGATTTACCGTTAAATTCTGCAAACATGCGGCGTTTACAATCGCGGGCGTGGGGGTTACATTCGTGTAGGTTGGCGAAGATTCTTTCCGCTAAATCGGGCGCGGTTTTTGCAATGTGGTTAATGATTTTCACATTATTCTGTGATTTTGCCGCATTTAACCAGTTAAGCATGTGAAAATTACTCACGCCAAACTCACGCATTTCATACAATAAGCCACAAGAGGCTTTGTATTGTAAATGCCCATATTTATCAATGCCGCGTTTGAATTTTAATGGCTTCATTTCGTTGAGCAGGAATTTATCCATATCACGCACCGCATCTTGTACGCGGGGCGGTATTCCGTTAATAAACATGTCAAAATCGGATAATATGGGTAGCGATTGCAAGGCTTCGGGGGTGGCGGGGGCGTCATTTTCGTATTCCGTTACGGAGAAGCAACGCAGCGTTAACTTCGTATCTGTACCCCCGCAGAGGGAAATATTGATGCCGTTTTCCTGCGGTGCGGTCAAATAATCCAGTTTATTTGATGCATAGCAAATTTCCCCGTCTACCGTAACCCACATCATATCGCGGGTAAAATACGCCGATATTTCCACAAAATCCTTATCGGGAATGCCATTGTAACGCACCATAGACGCAAACCGATTATCCCCAAACACCGATGCTTTCGCCTTAGTTACAATGTCCGTACAGCTCGTATGCCCGCCGTTAAAATATAACTTGCCCTCGCCAATATACAACGACATTTGTGAAGTGATTTGATTGGTACGCGAAAACTCCGTTTTCACCGTCATATCAATACGGAACGGTAACGTATACGTGTTTGGCACAAGCATATGATGGCGTGCTTTACCAAGGCGGGAAATATCGTCAGGGATATGTAACCCGCCGTTTTCTAACTTAGTTTTGATTTTGCTTTTGGGCGTTAGCGACCCAAGAGGAATGTTGTGAATTTTCATTTTAATTCTCCTTTTTTATTAACTATATAGCACGTTTTATATATAAGCAAAAACACCCCCGCCGGAACTTGCAACACCACAAACGCAAAAATGTACTGCACCGCAGAAATGCTAATTTGCGAGGAACGCCCTGTATTTATTTGGGAAATATACACCATAATGCCTAAAACCACCACCGCGCCAACGATGGAAAACGCCACAGGCAACACCAACCCCAGCCACCGTTTTTCCCGCCGCGATAAATACGCCTGTAACGCACACATTCCCACAAAAATGACCGCCAGCAACACGATTATGTGAAGCATATTGCCCCCTATTCCGCCGATTTAAAATTGTATAACGGCTTAATAATCTTTACAATTTCTGCGGTGTCGTTAATGTTTTCTACGATACGCTCCATCGCTTGGTAGGCGAAAGGCGCTTCGTCCAATGTGCTGGCGTTTATGGTGGAAGAATACACGCCCTTCATGGTCTCCTTAAACTGGTGAAGGGTGATACTTGTCTTTGCCTCCGTGCGGCTCATTATACGCCCTGCGCCGTGGGGCGCGGAGAAATTCCAATCTGCATTCCCCTTCCCCACGCACAGCAAACTTCCGTCGCGCATGTTCATGGGGACAAGCAAGCGCTCCCCTTTTTCTGCCGAAACCGCACCCTTGCGCAGAATCATTTTTTTCGTGTCAATATAGTTGTGGGTGGTGGTGAATTGGTCGGTGATTTTTATTTTTACGCGCTTTTCCAACTCGCGGATGATGGCTTTGCGGTTTAAGTCCGCGTATTCCTGCATAATTTCCATGTCATGGAGGTAATCCAGCATGGGCTGCCCTTCCAAGTACGCCAGCACCCTGTCCATGCCTTTGCCCTTGCGCCCCAGATTATCGGCGGCGATTTTCTGGTACCATTCGCATACCTGCTTGCCCGGGTTGCGACTGCCCGAATGCACCACAAGGTACAGCGTGCCGTCCTCGTCCGCCCCCAGCTCTATGAAGTGGTTGCCGCCGCCCAGCGTACCGATGGACAGTTCCCCGCGCTTTAAATCCACATGCTTGGCGCAACGCAACGCCGTAAGGTCAATCTCCTCACAAAAATGGTGCGCATCCTTGCGGGTGTGAAAGCCCGCAGGAATATAAGCATGTATCGCCTTGTCCAACTGGGAAAGCTCTACCCGTTTGTCCTTTAAAATTGCCGTTTCCATGCCGCAACCAATGTCCACGCCCACCAAATTGGGTACAACCTTGTCCACAATCGTCATGGTTGTGCCAATGGTACAGCCCATGCCCGCATGAACGTCGGGCATAATACGGATTTTACTGCCCGCAATAAAAGGCTGTTCCAGCAAATGTTTAATCTGCTCCAGTGCCGTAGGGTCGGCATAATTGGTGAAAATCTTCGCCTGCGCGTAAGTGCCCGTTAATTCAACCATATCCGTTTACTCCTGTTTTTGCGGTATAATGGGTGCGTTGACCATAATACCACATAGAAAGGCGTGATAGCAGTGATAACCACCAATATAAACAACATTCCCCTGGAATTTGAAACTACAAAGGGCGTTTTCTCCCCCAACAACATAGACCGTGGAACCCTTGCCATGCTCGCACAGCTTCAGATTTCCCCCGCCGACAAACTGCTGGACCTGGGCTGTGGCTACGGCACGGTAGGCATTTACGCCGCAAAAGTTATCGGCGCAGAAAACGTAGTAATGAGCGACATAGACCGCAACGCCCTCACGCTGGCGCAAAAAAACGCCGCCCGCAACGGCGTCCCCAATATCACTTTCCACCACAGCGACGGCTTCCGCAGCATTCCCGAAACTGCTTTTACGCATATCTTTTCCAACCCGCCCTACCACGCGGACTTTTCCGTTCCCAAGCACTTCATCGAAAAAGGCTTTAATCGCTTAATTATCGGCGGAAGGCTATATATGGTAACCAAGCGGCTGGACTGGTATAAAAATAAAATAACCGCCATTTTCGGCGGCGTAAAAGTTATACGGGAAGAGGATTATTTTGTTTTCATCGCAGAAAAAAGAAGCGCGAGCTATACGAAAGGGAAAAGATGAAAATAAAACTGCGGGGTACAAATTTTAAAATGGAGGAATTGGCATGACAATTTATTTAAATATAATGGGTGTGCTTGCAATATTGGGCGGCATTCTTTTAGGTGGAGTAGAAAACAATGGACTTATATTCTTTTTAATAACCACTGTAATAGGTATTGTTGCTGCAATTCCTTATTTCGCCTTGGCGTATGCATTAAGCGGGTTACGCAAAATAAATGAAGAGCATATTAGCGAACTATATGGAAGAATCCGCAGCCTAAACACCCGAATAGACGCGTTAGAAGCCATGCAGGAAAATAACAAAAATAGTTCGCTTTTATCGTAAATGAAAAAGCCGATAAATTGTGATTCAATCACAAAATTATCGGCCTTGCGTTTTGTTGGCGGTGCATTACCCTGTTTAATTGCCTTGTGGTTGCGTTAATCTTAATTCGATAATATTTCCATTATCATCACGCATAACATAAACCCATATGTCCTTACCTTGGTCAAAAGAGGAAATTGACATATCCACGCCATGTCCAAAATCACTAAATCCTCTTACTAACTGTCCTTGATAAAACACGTTTTGAATTGCCGTTGCTATAAAACCACCATCTGCATGGGGGGAAAGTCCTTCGATTGTTAAGCCCCATTCCTCATATTCCGCAAATATCACAGTAGATGAACGTCGATTTTGCGAAGTCGGCGCATTTCCGCTTTGATGTATCCCTATAATTACATGGGGAAGCCTATGGTTTGCACTTGGAATGACCATTCTTGACCTTCCGTTTTCGGCAGCTTCGACAAAGAAAGCTACTTGCGGTGTTCTGCCGTCTACGTTAATAATTTCAACGGGTACAATCTCGTCGGTTTCGGCACATAGGAAATTGATGTGGTTTTCCTGTGCCGTTGCCCGTTCGCTTGTTGTGGCAATACCGCTTTCCCCTGTTTCGGCGCAGGCGGCCATTTTAAATACCGCACCGCTGCTTATCAATTCATCAAGCCCGCATAACCTGATTAAGGATAATGCTATTCTGGTCGGAAAAGCGGGAAAGGCTGATGATGCCTGATTGAATGGCGTCAACGTCACGGTGGGCGCGGATTGAAATGGTGTCAGCACGGTGTTGGCTACGTTAATGGATTCGCCTATTATCCTGCCTGTTATCGCGTCAACCGAAACAATGAATGAAACATGCATACGCGATATGGCTTCGCGGGATTCGCCAACCAACACCGCCCACACGCCGTCCGTACCTTCGGGAACGTGGGACCGCATTCTTGATTCCACGCATTGATGTGTTACATGAACCACCGAACCGTTAATACACACGCCATATTCTTCCAAAATGTGCCGTGCAACAATGTTGGCGGCTTCGTTGAATGTAATTGAATCGGCGCGCACTTCGGAGCGGGAAGGCATTTCATACACCGTAAATGCGGGTTGTGTTGCATTGGTTGCAAATACAATATTTGTTCCAAGTGTAAGCATGAGTGCCACAAACATCACAATCGCACCCGCTTTTTTCTTGCCTGTGTCCATAATGGACGAAATTCTGGTTTTCATACCTTTCTTACCTCCATAAAAATTAGTGGACAACGCCGTTTTCAGCGTTGATTGATACTTCACAACGCCAACAATAACTTCGCTGTACATTTGGCGCGTGTTTGTATCTGTGCCATTTACCACCTCCGTGTCGCAAGATGTTTCGCATAATATGTTAATCGCTTTAACTGACAAATACACGATAGGATTAAACCAGTGCATCGCCATCGCAAATAACACCAAAAATTTATAGAGCAAATCTTTCCGTTTATAATGTACCAGCTCATGTTTGAGAATAAATTGGAGTTCGTCTTCTGTTAATTCGGTTGTTGGCAAAAGTATTTTAGGGTTGAATATGCCAATAAGCATAGGGCTACCCACAAGGGGACACACATAAATGCAAATGCGTTTCGTTATGCCCATTTCTGATTTAAGACTTTCAAAAATTGATAGCACCTGTCCGTTTATAATATTTTCACGCCAGCGGTATGCCATTTTTACAAAACGATAATGCCTAATGCCTTGATAGAGAACAAACAAGAGCATTCCTGCCAACCACACGGCAAAACTAATCTGCCACCAAGACCAAGAAACGCCTAACCCCGCATATGAAATAACAGCATCTTCCATCGGTATAAAAGTTGCCGTATCATTGGCAAGGGGCAATGTGCCGCCGCTAAACTGTTCTACAGTTGTGACTGTTTGCATCGGCAATTCCATAGTAACAATTGAATTATTCCATTGCGGACGAAAAGGAATAATCAAGCCGATGATAATAATCAGCCAAGCATAGTAACGCCCCTTTTCGGAATAGCGTTTTGCTAAAAATGGTGTAGCCACCATATACATACCGGCAAGTATTGACATGGTAGCGGAGCAAATTAGCAATGCAATCATAAAACTGTGCATATTAACCCCTCAGTCCCCTAGCCCAATTTAGCAGTTCGTCTATATCCTCGTCTGTCATTGCCTTATCTTCGTATACGGTAGTAACAAGATTTAATAATGAGTTATTATGAAATTGCTTTATAAAATTACCTGTTTCAAACTTCAAATAATCCTCTTTATTTATTAATGGGAAATATGTGCGTTCTTTACCGTTCTTTTCGGTACGCAAAAACCCTCGCTCAACAAGCCGCAGCATAAGAGAAATGGTCGTCGGTGCTTTCCAATCTCTCTCATTTCCAAGCTGTTGCATAATAATGTTTGTCGTAATGGGCGGTTCATTCGCCCAAACAACCTTCATAATATCAAATTCCGCATCGGGTAATTTCTTTATTTTTTCCACAAGGGTCACCGCTTTCTAAGTCTAAGCATTTTTGACAACTGCCAATAACGATATTATACAATTGCCAAAAATGAATGTCAAACATATTTTTTACAATTGCCAAAATTGTTAAAGATTTCGCATAAACAAAATCCCGCCCTGTCAACATACTCCGACAGGGCGGGATTTTACTATACATAATTCAAATTAGCCCGTTGATTAAAACGGAATCACAATCCACTGCCCTTCGAAAATTTGGTTAATATTGCGGATGCGGGTGCGGTTTGCGTTAAAAATGTCGTAGGCGTATGCGCTATTGCCGAAGAAGTATTGTGCAATGCTTCCCAGGGTATCGCCAGCGCGCACAAGGTAAAACTGCCCAATGTGGGTGCGGGTAATGGGGTCGCGCAGCCCGTTGGCGGGCAAAGTTAATACCATGCCTTGGGCTACCGCACCGTTATTGGCGCGAAGGGCTTCTGCGTTGGCGGCAAAAATGCGGTTAATTACATCTTCCTGCATTGAGCCGTAGAAGTTGTATGCGATGCTCCACAAGGTTTCCCCTGCGGCGGCTACATAGGTGAGGCTTTGCCCGTACACAGGGATGGGCAAGCTCCAACCGCCAACAATCGTAATGGGGGCTACAATAGGCACAGGGGTTACAACGGTTTCGGCAATCGCAACCGGCGCAACGCCTGCCACGCTTACAATACGCCCTTCCACGCGGGTATTGCTAATATCGTGGGCGTAGATATAGGCCGTAAGCAGGTCTGCCATTAGGTCACCTTGCGCCAGCGGGGGCAAGCCGATAAACATGCTGTAGCCGTCGCCGCCCACGCTCATAAAGTCGTTAATCGCCAGCGTAAAGGTAGTAGTCGTGTCAAATTGTCCCAGCGCAACACCGTTTTTGGTCACGCTTTGTACGCGGTAGCCATACTCGGCGGTTGCGTCATAGGTGAAGGAGAAGCCCGAAATTTGGGGGAAACGACCGCCGTCGGGCAAGGTGCTAACGCCGTTTTCCAGCGCTTGCCACAAAATCGCGGGGTTAATTTCCACCTTTACAGAAAAATTGATGAAGGGAAGCACCGCAGAAATATCGCCAATTGTTAAATTGCCAATGTTAATATCGTCGCGGATACCGCCGCCGTTGGCGATGGCAATATCTGCCCCAACGTTCCAGCGAAGGGCGTCGGCAATTAAATTACCAATTGCCGCTTCCTCGCCGCGCACAACAGAGCGCTCACCCGTTAGGAAAATGGGGCTGTACGCAACCACCGTATCTAAAATGGCGTCATTTTCCGCTTGCATGGTGCGAATCATGCCCGCCACAGTTGGGCAGGGCTCGAAGGCTTGCGCCGCTTCGTGGTTAATTACAGATGCGTTAGCAGAAACTAGCGCACCGTCCGCCACCGTAATTTCCACCATGCCTACATGTTGACCATGTTCGCCCGCCATAGCAATAAGCACGCCGTTAACAAGGCGTCCTTCTTCCAGCAGGGTGTGGCAATGCCCGTCGATAATTACGTCAATACCTTCCACTTGCTCGGCAACCGCAACGGAAGAATTGCGCCCGTGGGTGCCAATGTGCGTTACGCCCACAATTATATCCGCGCCCGCAGCTTGCAAAGAAGCAACAGCAGCACGTGCAGCAGGTACGGGGTCGCCGAAGTTAAAGTCGCGCACGCCGTCGGGGTGCGTAACTACAGGCGTGTCGGGCGTTGCAAGCCCAAAGAAGCCAATAGTTACACCGTCAATTTCCACCAATGTGTACGCCGTAAACACGCCTTCACCCGTGCCTACCCATGTAACGTTAGCGGCAAGAATGTCAAAGTCGGCATAGTTTTCTAGGTACAGCAGGTGATTTGCGCCAATTTCGGCGTTAATGCTGTAGTTAAAATCGTGGTTGCCCGGTGCCATAATGCGGTAGCCGGCGGCATTCATTAACTTGACAGCGTTAAGTCCGCGACTCAGATTGACAAAAGGCAAGCCGTGAAGCGTATCGCCCGCGTCAACTAAAATGGCATTGTCCGTGTTCGCGTAAATTGCGGCGATACGGTCAATGCCAATGATGTTGCTGTCGTTGCCCACAAACCGACCGTGTAGGTCGTTGGTGTGGATAATGGTGATTGTGGTACTGCCCGCAGGGGCGGCGGCGGTATGGGTGGGTACAAGTGCGCCTACAAACGCCAGCACCAACACCGCGGCAAGAATCAGCCTGATTCTCTGCATGTTTCATGCTCCTTTTCGGTCTGTTCGACCGTAGAATGATTTACAGGGAGCATGATAAGCGAATCGCGCCGCACCGTCAATTATTAAAAATTACTAACATTGCACGCAACAAATGGAATAACTGCCGTTAAAATGCAACAAGCCTTTCTACAGAAAATAATTTGCCAAATTTGCGTTTTCGTCAATAAACGGCTCAATTACGGCATCCTTGGAAGTAATTAGCGTTGCAACCCCGGGTCCATGGCCCGAAATTACACAATCGCCATGTACCACAACGCCAATGGTACACGCCCCCGTGCGGTATGACCGCCCAAAACGCGTATCGGCGTTCTCAATTGCCACAATATCACCAAAGCGCAAATCGCCAAGGTTATACTTTGCCCTAATCTCCTCATCGAAGAGGCAGATATCATAGTCACCGCCCGCCACATTCACCGTACCAATCCCCGACCCCATGATAGACGCGGGCACCATCTTGGCAACACCTACTTTAATCCCTCCGCCGTCTTCTTGTATGTTCATTTTCTCCAGTAGTGCGGGCGACATATTACGCAGCAATACAGTAGGATAGTCCAACAGTTCCATCCCCTGCCCCGTTGCTTTAATCATAATTTTGTCCTCTATGTCCATTTTCTCCAGCGTTTCCTGCGGAAAGTGTACAATCAAATGGTCGCNCCCGCCGTGCTTGCCTGTCACAAAGCCCTTTTCGCCTTTTGCGTCGCCACTGCGTACTACGGCTTCGTTCCCAATACAGCTGGAAATTATCAGTGCGTTGTTATGGTCGGTTTCTTTATGGCGCATACTTACGCCGGGTTCCAGGTGGTCGGCAACCCAGCCGATACAGCAGTCGCCAATTTTCGCATTTAATGTAATACCGCCCGTGCCCAGCAACCACACGACGTTCCCTTCAATTGTAGTACGCCCTGCCGTACCCATTTTAGGGTGCCATACCGCGCCGCTTACCGTCACGATGGGCAGTTTTTCACTGTTTGTTCTAAGCATAGAATCCTCCTCAAAAAATTTTATACATTATCTATTTATATGAGGGAAAAGTCAAAAGATTAAAACCGTGGGACGCTGTCCCAAACTTTATTTTTGCGCTTGGCATGTTATTTTTCTCAAAAAAACGAAGCCAGCGTCCGCTGGCTTCAGATTTTGGAATAAATACCACTGTGTCAAATTACAGTTTAAAGTAGGACACCAACTGTTGAAGCACCTCGGCCTGGGAGTTTAACTCCTCGGAAGCGGCGGCAGTTTCTTCCGATACAGCCGAGTTGGACTGCACCACGCTGGAAATTTGCGCCAAACCGATGCTTACCTGTTGGATAGATTCGGCTTGCTCCTTCGAAGATGCGGAAATACTGTTGATAATTTCCAATATTTCGCTGGCGTTTTTAACAATAACGGCAAGTGATTCGCTGGTTGCCTCTGCAATGGAGCTACCTGCGTCTACGCGGGTAATGGATTGATTAATAAGTTCGGTACTTTCCAGCGTAGACTGTTGCGACTTGCTTGCAAGGTTGCGCACTTCGTCCGCTACTACGGCAAAGCCACGTCCATGTTCCCCCGCCCGCGCCGCTTCTACGGAAGCATTGAGCGACAAGAGGTTGGTTTGGAACGTAATGTCTTGGATTGCCTTGATAATCTTCGAGATTTCTGCCGAAGATTCTTTAATTTGGTTCATCGCGTCAAGCATTTGGCTCATGGTTTCGCTGCCTGCGTTGGCGTTTTCCGTAGACTTGCGGGAAAGGTCGCTTGCTTCCATAGCACTTTCGGCGTTTTGCTGGGTTTGCTGGTTAATTACGTCAATGCTTGCGTTTAATTCTTCTACGCTGCTTGCCTGTTGTTGTGCGCCGTTTGCAAGGTCAATTGCGCTGGCAGAAATTTGCTTCGCACCCATAAGCACTTGGTTAGAAGCGGAGTTAATTTCCGACATGGTTTTATGCAGCGTATCAACGATACCGTCGATGGAAACTTTAATGTTATTAAATTCGCCGTCAAAGTTCATGCGGATATGACGCGTAAGGTCACCACGCGATACATCGCTTAAACAGTCGCCGATTTCTTTTACATAACCAGCTAAACCTTTAATCATCTCGTTTATTGCTTGTTTAATCGCATCAAAATCGCCTGCGTAGTTGCCCGAAACAAAGGTATCAAATTTACCCATGTTTAGTGCAGACATGGACAGCTTAATTTCTGTAAGCGGTTTGTCTACGGCTTCGGCAATATCGTTTAAGCCTTTCATAATTTTGCCCCAGTCGCCACGGTAACGCTTATCGTCGATGTGGAATTTAAGATTACCCTTTACGGCTGCGGCATCTATCATACCGTTAATTTCCCCGCCTACATCGTTCAAGTTTTTAAGCACGTTACGCATTGCGTTTACCTGTGTCATAAATTCGCCCGGCATATCTTTTACCTTCACGTCGAAGCTGCCTTCGCTGATATGGTCAAGCACATCTACTACAGCGTTTACATTATCTACCGTGCCGTCAAGAATGGCGTTTACACCTTCTGTCATTTCACGGTAGCTGTTTTCATACTTTTTCGCGTCGATACGGTACGACATTTTACCGTTGTCGCTAAATTCGCGCCTTACGTCAACAAGGTCTTTTACAATGGCGTTGATAACGTCAATTAATTGGATGGCATCGGCAGTAAGCTCGCCCACTTCATCTTTAGGGATATTATTGCGGTCAATATTCACATTTAAGTTACCTTTTGCTACATCGGAAAGCGTAACCACTATTTTTTGGATAGGTTTAGCGATGGCGCTTGCAATGAACATTGCCACAATTACGCCCAATGCCAAACCCGCAAGAGATAGAGTCATTACAAGCGTGGTGGTACGCGCAGCAAGCTGCTCCATATCCAACACGCGGTTGTTTTTGGTGGTGAGAATTTCATCGTCCAGTGCGTAGAAGATATCGTACAACTCGTCCCCTACTAACCCGCCAAGTTCAAAATAACGTTCAACTCGTGCGCGGCTTTCGGTATCGCCTACAATACCTTCAACTGCGGCATTAAACATGCCCAGCAATACTTCATTATAATACCGCGCCACCATACGGCGCAGTTCATTATGCATTCCAATAATCATATCCCTGCGTTCGGGGGCAATTTGCGGGTCGGTATTTAAGCTTACTATGTTTCTATCAAGCAACCGGTTTATTTCATTAAACGCGGACTGCCCCTCGCTGCGCATCGGTTCAAGCTGTACCCTGTCCCCTAAACGAAACGACATAGCAGAAACAACACGCCGCATATCCATAATGCTTGATTCAGCTTGGCTAATATTATTGTAGCGGTAGACGGGGTTTTCTATTAGTAACGCTACGCTTTCATCCATGGTGCGGATGTTTACCCAACTAAAGACAGCGACAATTGCCAAAATGACAATCATCATGCCAAAGCCTACCATTAACTTGGCTCTGATTTTGAGGTTCTTGAATAATGTAATCATGGGTACGCCCTCCTCCCCCGTTGGGGGTAAAATTGTGGAAATAATGTGGAAAACTAATCAAGGATATCATATCATCTTTATAAAATAAAGCAAGCTATTTTTTGTTTAAATGTTTAAATTTCTTTTATTTTGGCATTTCGCCGGCATTTACATTTATTACATTTACGTGTATATTTTTCCACATAAAATAAAACGAAGGATGGATTTGTATGAATGATGTTTTACAAGCAATTTATCAGCGTAACTCCTGCCGCGATTTTTCCGGCGCGCCCCTCACCGCGCAGCAGGTAGAGGAGCTTACAAAAAGCGCACTCGCAGCCCCCAGCGCAATGAATGCAATGCCGTGGCACATTATCGTGGTTACCAACAAAGAAATGCTGGACGAAATGGATGCATACATGATGGCAAACATTGCCGCAAACAACCCCGAATGGCATACCCGAATGCAAGAGCGCGGGGGTAAAATTTTCTACAATGCCCCTTGCTTGATTGTTATCGCAAAAAAAGACGACAGCGAATGGGCAGCGCTGGATTGCGGCATAGTAAGCCAAAACATAGCACTTGCGGCGCATTCGTTGGGTTTAGGCAACGTAATTTGCGGTATGGCGCGTATGGCGTTTGAAGGCGAACGCGCCGCGGAATGGACAAAGAAGTTGCAGGTCCCCGAAGGCTACAGCTTTGGCATGTCGGTTTGCATTGGCAACGCCAATAAAGGCAAGGAAGCACACGAACTTAACCACCAAAAAGTAACCTATATTAAATGAGGCGATTTTAATGGGCGACGTATTTAAAGAGCAAATAATCAAAAGAAAACCCACCTTTCGTGACACGCTTTTCCGCATTTTATTAATTGTAGCTGCGGGTCTTGTGTTTATGATTGCGTTTATCTTCGTGCCCGCATTTGGCGCAATTATTGGCTTCGCGGCTATCTTTGGCGCGTGGTTTGCCATGTCATATTTGAATGTAGAGTACGAATATGTATTTACTAACGGCGAATTGGATATTGATATTATTTATAACCGTTCACGCCGTAAGCGGATATTTTCCCAGCATGTGAATAAGTTTGACATTATGGCACATATCGACGACAACGCCCGCGCGGGGGAATTTTCCGGCGCGCAGGAAGTGCGCAATTACACCAGCGGCGAAACAAACGAAAATACCTATGCATTCCTCACTACGTTGGACAGCAAGCGCGTAAAAGTTATCATCGAGCCTAACGAAAAAATGTTAAAAGCCATTGCTACGGTACTCACCCGCCGTAAATTATTTGTGAAACAGTAACCAGCCGGTAACAGATTGTTACCGGTTGAAATTGAAAGGAGCCGCATAAATGCTGCATGCGCCGTTACCCGAAGGGCTTGCTTTTGACGATGTTTTAATCGTGCCGGATTTTTCCGATGTACAACCTGCCCATGTGGACGTAACACTAAACCTCGCGACGGGTATTACGTTGCGCATTCCCTTTATTTCTGCGGGAATGGATACGGTGACCGAATCTCAAATGGCGATTGCCGTTGCGCGTTGCGGCGGCTTGGGCGTAATTCACCGTCATATGTCCATCGAAGACCAAGCCAGCGAAGTGGACCGAGTAAAACGCAGCGAACACGGCGTTATTACCGACCCGTTTTCGCTCTCACCTAATCACTATGTATATGAAGCGGAAAAGCTAATGAACCGCTTCCACATCTCGGGCGTACCCATCACCGAACACGACAAGCTTGTGGGCATTATCACCAACCGCGACCTGCGGTTTGAAACGGATTACAGCAAAAAAATCTATGAAGTAATGACCAAGGAAAATCTAATCACCGCCCCGGTAGGCACAACGCTGGAAGAAGCGAAGGAAATTCTTGTGCGCAACAAAGTAGAAAAATTGCCCATCGTGGACGAGAATTTTCACCTAAAGGGGCTTATTACCGTCAAGGATATTAACAAATCTATTAAATATCCCATGTCTGCCAAGGATAACCTTGGGCGGTTGCTCGTTGGCGCGGCGGTAGGCATCAAGGACGATTACATGGAACGCGTGCAAGCGCTGGTAAAGCGCAAGGTTGACGTGGTGGTGCTGGAGGTACTGCACGGGCAGGCGACCAATGTATTAAATGCCATTCGCAGCCTAAAGGCAGATTTCCCCTACCTCACGCTCATTGCGGGCAATGTGGCAACCGCTTCTGCCGCGCAAAAGCTCATCGACGCAGGAGCAGACATTATAAAAGTAGGGATTGGGCCTTCGTCCGTTTCCACCAAGCGGGTGGTATCGGGCGTGGGTATTCCGCAAATCAGTGCCATTTTAGATTGTGCCGCCGTGGCACGCCCCGCGGGTGCGACCGTTATTGCCGATGGCGGTATACGCTATTCGGGCGATATTACAAAAGCCATTGCCGCGGGCGCTTCCGCCTGTATGATGGGCAACCTCTTGGCGGGTTGCGAAGAAAGCCCGGGCGTGACCGAACTCTTCCAAGGGCGCAAATACAAAACCTACCGCAGTATGGAAGCCACCCCCACCGACGATGAAGAACAAGAACTCGCCGAAATGGGCTACCCCAACCCCACAGGCACGGTTATTTCCAAGGGCGTAGAAGGGCGCATTACCTACAAAGGACCTGTTGCCGATGTCCTGCAACAACTGCTGGGCGGCTTAACCGCGGGTATGTCCTACGCGGGCTGCCGTTCTATACAAGAAATGCACACCAATGCCCAGCTCATTCGCGTTACAATGGCAGGGCTAAAGGAAAGTCACCCACACGACGTGCAAATTACACGAGAATCGCCCAACTACAGTGTGTTAGGGTAAAATGCTTGAAATTTATTATTATTTCGCTTGGAAAGATGAGAAAAAGGCTTGCGCCTTTTTTTTTTATGTGCTACTATACCCTTTGCGTCGCGGAGTGGAGCAGTTTGGTAGCTCGTCGGGCTCATAACCCGAAGGTCGTAGGTTCAAATCCTGCCTCCGCAAACCCAAAGAAGCCCTAGAAATCAACGTTTCTAGGGCTTCCCTCTTTTCATCGGGTAGGTATTAATATACCCACAGGGGGAAATTAGGGGGAAGTTTGCAACTTATACCAACCAACAACCCGCATACATAACCTATAAATCACTATTTTGGCGACGTTCATTTTTACCGCCCATGATTCGTTTTTCTATGCTGTCTGCTGCTATTTGGTCGGACTTGCGAAGCATATGGCTATACAGGTTTAGGGTAGTGGTTGGGTTTGCATGACCCACACGGGTTGCTATGGTTCGGACATCTATCCCATCAGCAATTAAAAGGCTTACATTTGTATGCCTCAACCCGTGAAAGGTCACGGGCGGTAAATTGTGCCTCTTGATAAATTTTCCAAACCAATCTGTTATGGTGTCGGGATTCATTGGCTTACCTTCCCAAGTTGTAAATAATCGGTCGCTTGGATTCCAAAGGTTGGCTAACCGCTCACGTTCATAGATTTGGTGTTGTTCGTAATCCTTTAGCAAAGCCACTATAGAATCTGGTATCGTTATCGTGCGATTAGACAACTCTGTTTTTGGCGTTTTTGTAAACACCCCCTTCTTTGGCAGATACTGGCTCGTGCGAGATATGCTGATTGTCCGTTTTTCGTAATCAATATCCTGCCATTCCAACCCCATAAGTTCTCCACGGCGTGCCCCCATGAATATCGCCAACATTACAAGCACTTTGTATTTAAATTGGCTCTCGTCCAAGCCATTTAAGCTGTCGAGTAAGGCAATAACCTGTTCGTCATCATAGAAAGCCGCTATTTTTCGCTCTGCCTTTGGCGGTTTAATCATTTTCATGGGCGAAGCCGCTATTATTTCCCACAATACTGCTGTGTTAAATATTTTGGAGAGAAGCCTATGATGATGTAGAACTGTCTTACCAGATAACCCGCCGCTCTTGCCATCAAAACGCGCTCCGTCTTGCAACATGGAATCATAAAGTTTTATAATATGGTTGCGGTTTATGTCGGAGATTTTTATATGTCCTATGTGTGGCAATATACGTTGATAAAGCATAATCTCATACCGCGACAGAGTTTTCGGTGCAAGGCTTTTTGTTTCTGTGTCCACAAGCCACTGTGTTTCTATAAATTGACGAAATGTCAGATTAATATTGTTTAGAAATAAACCTGTGCGTACTTCCGTTTTAAATTTTGCGTACATATCCTCCAGTTCTCTTTTTGAAGTAGCCGTAACGGTTTGTGAACGGCGGTCGCGTTTACCCTGCGCGTTAAAACCAGAAGATACGACCATTTTGTATTTGTTATTCCCCTTATACTCGCAACCCTCGACATTGAAAACACGTTCGGGCTTGCTTGGTGGTATTCTTTGCTTCATCATACATCTCCTCCTGCTGTTAAAATGATTAATAATAAACGGAGCAGGTTTTCACCTGCCCCATCAGATTATTACTCAGCTTTTTTAATAGATGCGGCTTCCGCTTCATCTATCCATGTGTCAAGACTGGTTTTGCGAAATAGAATTTTATTCCCACCGCGAAAATGTTTGATTCGCCCTTGTCGCGCCAACCCGAGAAGCGTCCAGTAGCTGACACCAATATAAGTAGCTGCTTGCTTTGCGGTTAGTGTAGGGCTTTGGATTTTTAACATGTTACTTCCTCCTTGTAATTTAAAATGCATAAATATGATATTTAACTAAAAATAGATTTGTAACGGAAGTCATTGCTTAAACATCCTTCTCGTCCTCAGTTTTAGCAACAAGTCCGTAATAGGCGTAAACTTGCTTTTTTTGTCCCATTGGCTTTACGCGTTTCTTTTGAAGGTTAAATTCATCTTGTAGCGTGTCATGTAACCACTTAGCTTCTTTATAATCAAAATCCTCATTTGTACCCATATATTCCTTGAATCCTTTAAATAAAGCAGGGACTGAAGCGTATACATCCTTGTTTTTTGGTTCAACAAAAAACGATTCATTTAAATAATTTTTGAAATTTAATGAAAGCACCTCTTTTTCATTTTCATTTTTATTTCTTTCAAATGCACCTTGTATGACGTAATCTTCTGAATTGACAACGCGAGTTATTTCAAAATTATTTTTATAAAGACGCTGAACACCTTCAAAAGTCCATGCTAGAATTGCACTAATTTCTTCGGGAGATTTTAACTTTTGTGAAAGTTTAACATCTTGTTTTTCGATAGGAATTGATTTTGCAAACTCCAAGACAATCATTCGATTTAAAAATGCTTGGTCAGCTTGACCATCAATTACTTTAAGCTTATGATTACTCATAAAAACAAGTGTTGCTTGAGGGAAAAATTCAAAAGCGTGTTCGTACTTTTTTTCACCAAGACAGTAGTCGCCTCCAGTTAATCGCTTGATTACCTCAACTCCCGAACTTGTTACCTCATTGCTTTCGCCCACAATGTTTAACCGTTTTCTGTAAAGACCGCCTAGACCAAATTGGGTATCAAATCGCTTTAACGATATGGCAGATGTATATTCGGAGCCAGTGATGTACCGAAGAATATCTGCAATTTTGCTTTTTCCCGAATCAGGTACACCGTAGATATAGAAAAAATGTTTAAGTGGGATGCCTGCTATGGTTACAGCAAAAATTTCTTGAAGCAAATTGATTTTTCCTTGGTCATCATCAAAGAAGTCAGTTAGCATTTTGAAAAATATACTATTTTTGTAGTCTGTGAAATTATTAGTGTATTCTGCATGGATTACGTTTGTACAACAAAAGCTAGGGTTGTGGTCGTGAATGATTAATGACGGCAACTCAACGGTACAGTTTAGGAAATTAATGTACTTAGAGTTTAAATGTCTTAAAACTTCGCCATCCATCTCCCTCCATTTTGTTTTCGATTTTAACCACAATACGATTTCGTTGACCCCATGACTTGTTAGCCTGTTTTTTATCTCCTTGGGTGATTGGCGGCGAATTAAAGAATCTGCATTCAATTTATCCAACGGAACAAACATGCCTAACATTTTGTCGTAAATATTAAACATCTTGTCAATATTCAAAAAATCATTGGCATCTTCAAACATTTCAGCCATATCTCGGTAAGATAGCTTAGAGCGTTTTGAAGTGCTAGTGTACATAATAGATTTTTTTGTTTTTGACATTATGTCCTTTTTTTGTGGATATAAATTCGGGTGTAAGACACTTTGCAAAAGGGATAATTCACCATTTCCCAAACGTTCGACATGTTCATCAAATCGTATAAATGGGCTTGATAATACATGTCCATATTCTACCTGCCCAAAATTCAAGTAATTACAATCATTTTTAAACTCCACACACGGATTGCTTACGTCGAATACATTGGTTTTTGTTACTTCATTGTTAATACTTAAAAAGGCTTTATCATTTTTAAGCAGGGAATCGTCATAAGTAATACAAGTAGTGTCGCTTAATATCCTGCACCCCTTTTTAAGATACGCCTGTTTTCGATATTCCTAATTTCTTCATAAGCACAGATATCCACAACAAGGCTTGCCATTTCATTGACTACCTGACTATAAATAACCCCATAATGATTTACCATAACTTCTGAAAACACAGAATGAACCCCAGTAAGGCAGTTGAGGCGGATAATCCCATGATAACTTTCTGTTTGGTAATGAATCTCTAAAAAATCTGCATTACTTAAGGGGTTGCGTTCTTCTGGAAAAAATATTAATCTGTCGTCATGCAAGAGGTATAACTTAGGCACTTGGGTCTCAGTCAACATTAAAATCTTCCAACTGTCTGATAAAGAGGTTATACTTCTGTCATATTTAAACACACTGTACCTAGTGGTGTTTCCTTTTCGATACACCGCAGAAAAGGCGAGTATGTTGCGTTGGATACGCCCTCCGTCCATTGTAATGAATGGATGATTGCCAAAATTAAGCAACACCCCTTCGCATCTTTCGAGCCTTAATTTAAAGTTTTCCATTGCCTTCATTTGTTCAAGGTCAGTGATTGTGAGCGTAAGCAATTCATCACCATGCCATCTTGATTGCTCCATAAAATTATTACTCCTTCCGTTGGAATATTTTGGTGAGATAACCACCAACGAAATGTTATCAGATAAGAAAATTTCTTACAGGATGCTTACGGACAAATACGGACAAAACACAAATTTATATATTTGGGGTGAAGTGATATGACCTTTAGTGCGTTTGCAAATATGTTTCCTTTTAGCATGAGGGATGGACGAGATTTTTCTGAGTTCGTAGTTTTTTTAATTGATAATATAATGAAAAAAGGTTCGCAAAACCCATTGTCAGAAATGGAAAAAGATACGTTAGAGCGGATTTATAAAGGTAAAAGACCTATAAGTAAAAAAAATGCGACAATAATTCTCCAGAATTTAAATAAACAACGGTTTGCAGAGTATTTAACAAAGCATTTAGATGAAATAGAAGGTGATTCATTCAAATTGAAACTGATAAATAATGCTGTGAGTGTTGACATAAATGAAGTAGATACATTAACTGACCTGTTTGAATCAATTTTGGAAGAATTTGCAAATGCAAAAAAGAAAACTAATATTAATATTGAAGAAAGTATTTCTAAAAATACATTGTTACAAATGGATGAACAAAATTCAATTTCAGATTTAAACAACATCTTAAAAATACGAGATGAACTAAACGAATTGGTTGTGCAATTAACTCGTTGCGATTTTACTGCAACATTCCGCCTGTCTATAGTTTACGATATTGATACAATTCAAGATTATTTTTCTACTACGAGGTTTTATAGGAAAGAGACACTAAAAAAAATATCTAATTTTTTCAATAAGTATAACTCATTATCAATGTATCTTGAAAAATATACATGTGCTACAAATGTTCCTATGATGGGGCGAATGAAACGTATTGAGGCTGGTGGTGAAATTGATTGTGAAGATTTTGCTGAATTTTATAAAGTCCAAAAAGAAATGCATAAAAGACATTCTTCATTTTTAAGCTCAATTAAGGAATTAATATCTTTGGAAGATGAAATCGTAAATGAAATGAAGCGGAACAAATAAAAACATAGGGTAAGTAAACTTGCTATCTTGCCAAGTTGCTATATGTGATATAAAAATAATATGTGGTTGAATTAGGGATTGAATTCCTTAAAATATATGGAAAAATATTAATATTTTTTATCACATGGCAACATGGAAACGTAGCAAATTGCTTAAATTAAATTTTATTTTTTATATTAAAGACACTATTCCCATGTTTTTGGGAATCAAAAATGAATTAAAAATTCTTCAAAAACAAAATTAAATATAGAAATTAATTATCATAATAACCCCCGACTAATTTGGGTCGGGGGCGTTATATTATTTTTCAACAACTCGATTCTCTGCCAGTAAATTATCTGGCAAATAGCAACCATGAGATTGTTTCAAAAGCACATCATCCAGTGTATGCTCCATGACTATCCTGCATTGCATTGTGAGTAATTCCGTCAGAGCAATTTCACCCTTCATAAACAGGTTGACGTAATGGAGGATGTATTCGTTGTTTCTCAACTTGCCTTTGAAATAGCTAAACCCATAATACAATGCTGTGTGGTTGCCATAAACATAACCATCCTCCGTTGCATACAGCCCCCATCCGCTCATATCTGAGCCGTCAGTATGCTCTCCCGAAAGTATTTCCTCATACGAAAGTCCGCGATTTTCTGACCAGTGAGGCAGATTATCCAGTATGAACGGTATACCCTCATGCTCTAGCAAATCACCTTTTTTAAATGGTAGTGGAATATGAATAAAAATCATATCCAACTCTCCGGGGCAACCAATGGGAAAATGATTAAAGTGTAGAAATTCCCTTTTTTCGGAAAAAAGTGCTTCAACGTTATGGTCGTCGGTGTATTCCTTTGTAATACTGATACTGTAAATCCTGTCTACGTCAAAATCCCATTTATCGCAAATCTTTTCCCATGCTTTTTCGACAGTTGAGAAGCAACCCATATTGTACACGGGAACTATCTCATGGGAACCATATTTACCATACCACCGCACACACGGGCGATAAACGGCATTGGGCGTAGATTCGTAAAAATTAGCGATTTCTTTTTCTTCCCATGCTATTTGCTCTTGCAAAAACATATGAAGGCTTTCCCGAGCCTCAAAGGAATGGCTTTCGGGAATAGGCATATCGGGATAGTCCGAAATAATTGCTTTCCACGCCTCATGCTTTTCTTTAGTGGGCTTTTCACTAATAGCAATGACTACAGCCATTTCCAATGAGTTGAAAATATGTCCGATTTTTCGACAATGCTCCGCAACGTCGGTAGAGTTAATGAAGCTACAAATATCCATTTTATGTTACCACCTTTACTTATCTTTTTTTATAAGCCATTCCAAAGTGGTACAGTCGGAAAAATAACGAGTACCCACGTAAATGCTTTCTCTGACAGTTTTTTTATAATTAAATCCAAGTTGACGGCATTTTTTGATTATGCGGAACATAGGAAAGATGGTTTTTGTTAGCCTCGTCATACTCGCCGTTAAAATATTTATCTATATCTGAAATAAGACAATTTTCATAATTCCAAAGGAAACAGGCTCTTTGCCAATTTGTATAACTATTAGAATTATGATGTTTAGAATTTAGACAGGCGATAATCGTTTTAATATCGTCGGGAGTAATCTCCCAATCAAGATAACCGTCATTAATAAATTTCATACCGCTGTCTTTAAAATGCAGTCTTGCTACTCTGGTTATATTGTAATCTGGAGCTTTATTATTAAAGACTTTGAAATATGGGACTTCAATTTTTTCGCGGTTAGGATTAACCCTAATTCGTAAATTTAATTCCCAATCTACCGTTACAGTAGTTATTTCTGTAAGGGATTCATCTTCTTCGTACAAAGGCAAAGAATCAGTGTCATATTCATTCATACGATATTTCCTCTCTAATTAATATAAAACACCCTCAACCGTAAAAAGTTGAGGGCGTTTGGTGTCACGGATTAAAAGTTAAAGACCGTGCAATTTTGTCAATGATTTCCATGTTGTTTCTAATAAGGTCATCATNCCCGCCGTGCCAAAATGTCAAAACCCAGTTGCCATTGACCCAATCAGTTGAATCGTTAAAGTGTAGTTCTAGTCCAGAATTTCCATCATTAAATACAAATGTAAACATGTCTAATACATCAGCACTTAACGAGGCAATGTCATCATTGGATTTCCAATGCAGATTCATTTGAATAGTGCCGCCTATGGCTTCCCCCCAAATTTCAAGACCGCTCCAATCGTCATAATTCCAATTAGGCGGTATGCTGATTGCCCCTAAGTTTATCCAACCATCTAAGATTTGTGTCGGTGGAGTTTGTGATGGTGTTCCCAAGAGCAGATTTTTTACAGAACGCTCGGCGGATAATATATAACGACCTATGGCAGAAAATCGTAACCTATCGCTTGTGAAATCGCCAACAAATTCATCACTGACCTCTATATACAGCGGGACAAAACTCCTAAACCCTTGCATATCTACGACTTCCATCTGACCGCCATACATAACATTTAAGGTATAAACTCCTGCGCGCGGAAATCTATGCGCATCTATGGGTTGTACAACGCCTCGTTGTGTTCCGGGAAGTTGTACGCCAAAACTCCACATATAATCCAAGGTCGCGCCAAACATAGACGGCGTATTATTACCGAAAACACCAATATCAATGAGAAACCTTTCAATAGCAGAATCGGAAGTTGTACCCATTGCATTTTGCACATAGAAACTTCTCAGTTGGATGTTTCTGCTGTCATCGGTGAGTAAATTTCCGTCATCTGTTCTATATTTTTGGATAAGAGCATCTAGTTCTTCATTATAAGCGGATATTATTTCCAAATAACCCACAACTTCTCTTATTCTATCGCTTTTTTCTCCAGTGTCAAAAATTTCAAGAAATGTATTACAAACCCTTATTAAATAGCTTATTGTAACACTATCTAGCTCTGTGTTCGCTGTAATTTCATCACGGCTCTGGTTTGCAATCATTAGTGAAATCACTACATCGTACAGTTCTTCGGGTGCTGATTGTTGCAGTTGGATTCTTTCAAAATCTCTTCCATTATTAAGATAACTAACGAATAAATTTTTTAGTTCTGTGCCGATAACTTCTGGTGGCAGGTCGGATTCGGATTCTGTTGCATGGGTGACAGAAGAAGGAGTAGGCTGAGGTGTACTTCTAGCAGTTGTTTGTTGCGGCGATGGAGCCTCATTTATAGCGGCAATAATGAAAATTATAAGTAAAAGACCAAAAATTCCACCAAATACTATTAAGAATATTGATAAACAACCTCGCTTTTTTTTAACCTTGTTAGTCATTTGTAGCTGATTAGTATTCATGTCAACAATATCTGTCCCGCAGGAATCACAAAATTTTGCACCCTTGCGTAATTCTACACTACATTTTTTACATAACATATATTTGACCTCCAAAATTATTCTCGTATGAATGCAACTTCACCTACATTAGAAATATTTCCGTCCATGACGCTATAATGAATTGTATTTCTGTTGTCACGAAGCCAAAATCTGACTTCTTCATCATCAAATACAAGCACTAGAAAATCAGAATCTCTACCAGAAATTCTATATGTTCCGCTTCGTCTTTGATTTCCATCCTCATATAAAATGACATTATTCCCGTCGAAAACTAAACGTGTTGAATCCTCATTCGCACTTACATAAGTACCTGACATAGATGATGAGCCACATGCACCAAAAATTAATAAACATGTAGTTAGTATTATACAAGCAGCAATAAATTTTCCTATTTGCTTTTTCAAAGTAATTCCCCTTCCTGTGGTTTATTTTTCAATTCGGCACCATCTTGCAAAATGTTCGCAGTTGTTAAAAAACAAGTCATATTCTTCTTCGCACAGTCGCTCTTTTGCTCGACTGGCGACTTCTTCCCCGCTGTATCTTGTGGGACTTTGGTTATAGCTTTTTCTATATAAGTCACCCCCGCCAGAAAATTCCTCTATTGAAGTAATATCCACGCTTCTAAAATCCCCATTACGGGTGTAATGAACAACTTCATCGTCACCTACAAAAATACCGTGATGGGTAAACCCGCAATGTATAAAAATATGGTCTCCAATGCGCAAATCACTTATCTCCACACGGTCGCCATCCGCTAAAGGATTTTTTGCAGTTGTGCTAAGATTTTTTATCCCTTCAGAAATTTTATCTCCCACGCCGAAAGCTATTTCAGTTGCCTCACCGAGCGTATAATTGGCGATATAAGCGCGGTCAACAATAGCCTCTTTAATAATTTCTTTTTCTTCCCTTATAAAATCACTCGTTATAACTTTTACATCGCCCACCATCTCATCAAAGCCGTTCGCTACTTCTCCGACAGAATCTCGAAACAAGTCGAAATAAAATTCCCTGTTTTCTATGGTATCTTCTATTTTCCACTTTAGTTCTTCAAAAAAATTTCCAAGCCCCACCCAAAGCACCTGCCTTAAATTTGTAGTTTAGTTATCTTCCTCGGCTGAAAGATGAAGTTTAATAATATTTCTTATCCATCTTTCAGAGTAATTATGCTTTTTAGCCAGAGCCTTTGTGTTTTTGCCGTCATATTCTTTTAGGATTTGTCGTATGGTAAATTCGGTTGACATTAATCTTGTCGGAAATGTTACTTGTTGCCCTTTGAAATGTTCAAAAATCATAACAACGGTTTCAAAGCTGACTATTTCAGCGAGTTCTTTATAAAATCCACTTAAATTATCTTGGATTCGCTCCATACGACACCTCCTTTACTTGTGCATTAGATAATGGAAAATATTGTACGATTATGGGATGGAATTTACATTGGAAATCTTCCTTGTAAAAAGGCATATTAAAACCCTCGTGACCTTATAATTTCCAAGGTCACGAGGGTTTTTAATACTGCTTCTGAGCCAGAGTTATGCCACTTCTTGGGGGGTGTCATTCTCATAAGTAGCGTTTAAAATGTCCATGAATCTTTGCCCAAAAGCCTTTGCGGTAGTGGCTTCTTCTTGAGTGAGTGCTTTGATAGCTTCAAAGTTGTATAGTGCATAGGGTTGCCCTGTTCGGTTCGTGGCTTTTTCCAATGCAATCTTTGTTACCACACCGCTGATGGGGGTTAGGTTGCTAACCAAGCGGGTGGTGTATTTTAAAAACAGCATTTTACTGGAAACAGGCACACGCACTATAAGCGGTAAAATGTTATCGGGGCGTAGCAGAAATATTTCTACGGATTCCTTACATGCCTTAGCTTGGGTTTCACCGCCGTTTTTTGTACCAAAGTCGTTATAAACGCATTGGCTACAGGGTTTTCCATCATGCGATACGATACTGTCGCGGCTGTAGCAAACGGGTGGCACTCCTTCAATGGGGTCGGGTGTATCCCAATAGGCGCGGGGCATGGTGTAGTCAAGAATTATCCCCGTAATTTCCTTTTCGATTTCTTCGCCTGCTAAACCGGGTACGGTAAATGCTGTAGTTCCGCCAGAAGGAGATTTCACAATGTCAAACAGCCCGTGAGATAGCGGCTGGTTTTTAAGGTTTTCGTTGATGATTTCCAAGGCGTTATTTGTAAGGGCGGGATATTCAGAGGTTACGGTAATGATTTCTGTAACCTCCGAAACCTCCGAAACCTCCGCAGATTGTACCGCGACATCATTATTCGTCGTAGATTTAGGTTGCCCTGTTTGCAATTTACCGCCCAAGCGGTCTTTTAATTTTTGTGTGTCCATATTCTCCTCCTCAGCCTGCCGCTTTAATTGAGAAACGGCGGTGTGATGTTTTACTGGCATATTTTTTATACAGCGTTGGGTGTTCCGTTTTTAAGGTTTTGGAATCTAACCGTTCCTGTGTGACAGTTTTCCATATGATAACCCTGTCACGGATAGCTCCTGCCTCGTGTTCGCCCAACATCTGTTTAAGCAAATTTTCGGCTTCCTGTTTTTGTTCGTTAAATTGTTCAACCTTTTCGCAAGCCGAATCATACTGCGTTATAATGTCGGCGGCGGTGTCGGGCAGGTCAATTTTAGAAAGCGGTACACTATCGGGGAAGCGTGCTTTCAGGAATTTGGCAGAAGCGTCCGAGCCATCCACAGAAGGAGGCATACCCGTTTTCACCTTTTCCCAAAAGTCGCTTTCGAGCCTGATAATAATGGAAATCAAATCGTCGTCACGTTCAATGAATTTCCATTTGAATGTGTTTCCCCCGATAAGCACCGCCACATACGCGCCCTTATAACCCGTGACCGCCATGTAATGTTGAATTTGCAACATGTAAACGTCGGGGATGGCATCTTCCCAATCGCCACCATTGAACGCACCCGTTGTTTTAGCCTCAAAGATACAAGTTCCGTAATGCGGGTGTTCGCATACACCGTCTAGGTTCGCCAACATAAAAGGGTATGCTTCGCTTTGCAAAATTTCATTTACAGGGGTTACTTCAATGCCTGTACGCTTGTTAAACTCCGAGCGCACCAAACTTTCAAGCTGTGTCCCCCAATACGCCGCTTCTCCCGCTTCTTGGTGTGGATATTGCCCTGTTTTTTCCATCCATAACTCAATGGGGGATTTATATTGATTTATATTACAAACCACAGAAGCATCCGACCCGCCTAGACCCGTGCGGCGCAGTTCAAGCCAATCTGCGTAGGGCAAATCATCGGTTGACGCAAGGATTTTAAACATAATAAAACTCCCTTCAGGAATAATGTATATAATAGGAAGAAAGACTGCTCAGTTTTACCTAAGCAGCCTTTATTAACGCGTAAGCCTTGTCAATTAACGGATGCCCGTCAAGCACCTTCATGAACAGATTGTCTTTGTATGCGACGGTTTCCCTAAGCGGCTTGGCATGGGTAGCAAAGTCTGAAACGGCATTAATTAAACGATAACCGTTTTTGCCAAGCACTTTAAGGTCGGGGGCTTCAAAATATCGGATTTTTACATTGTCACGCATTTGCTCAATGTTTTTGCGTTGTACCGCTGTTGCATCATCTGGGCAGGGAAGCAATGCATTGATGAAATCCATAACCTTCGTATCTGTAACCTTGATTTGATTGAGCCTTTCAAATTCGCCTCCGAGCTTCTCCATGTAGCCGTGCGCCAGTTCCAATGTAGCGCGGGCTTCGTGCATTTTACTTTGGATGCTTCCTGTGTGTTTTGTAGACCATGTGCGCCTTGCACCGCTTAGTGCAAGGTTGAGGGTGTTTTGGCAAACAACACGGATGGGTGTCATACACACTTTAATTGCGCATGAACCGTCATGGCTATTGGAGAACGCAAGAAACGGCTCAATTTTCTCCCCGCCGATAATATACTTTTCGGGTAACTTGGCAAGCATCCACACGCGGCGGCCACCCTGTAATGCCCCTGCGGTTTCGTATTTAACGCCTTCGCCAAGTAAAGCATCTGTAAATGCAAATGCTTCTTCGTTTTGCACAACCTTATAACGGTCAGATACTACACCTAATACGGCATTGTCGGCATCACGTATATTTGCCTTGTAGCCATTGATGGGTGTGTAGTTGCTGGTCATAATCGGGCGTTGGATAACATTCCAGTCAAGTCCCGATTTTTCTAGGGCTTCTTCCGAGGTCAAGGCTTCCTCGACATTGATGCCAAGCCCGTGCCACGGTGCTTCTCTTGCATAAAACATGGTTTCTACTGCTGCGGCCATAATTTTCATCTCCTTTGGATTTTGGGTTTAGATTTTTGGTGTTGGGGTTTTTGTACGGCTACGCTATATGGTCGCCGCATATGGGGCATTGGTTAAGGTTTTGCAACTTCCCGTAGATGTCGTCAACGTAGTACATGCAAACAAATGGGTTGAAAATTGCTGTGTAGCGTTGCCCGTTGTATTCCGCAATCACATCATTGTTGCTTTTTTCATGCAGAATCGTAACGGTGTCTTGCGATTTCAAGCTGTGTACCATTGCTTTTGCCGTAAACACATTTTGAGCCTCCTCTCGTCAAAATAAATAAAGGCATGGATTTTATATGCTCCGCGCCTTTTATAAGATGTTGGTGAATCCGTGATTCATATATATGATGTGTATTTATAAAGTTAATGAAAGCGCATATTTTTGTAGGCTATGTGAAATGGGCATTGTAGACGGTATAAATATAGGGTAAAATAAAACTGCGAAGAGGATAATATAAGTGTAAGTTTCCATGTTACAAAAACAGGAGGAATCAAACGTCATGCGTAGTGTTAGTTTGACTATACCAGACGATGTATATTTTGAAGTTAGTTCATTGCCTAGTAGGGAAGCCACCTTAAATGATAAACTACAGTTGCGTCTTGCAATAGGTCTTTTCGTTTTCCAAGAGGTTAGTTTATCCAAGGCAGCTCAACTAGCTGGACAGAACCTAATTGAATTTATGAATACATTAAACGGATTGGGCATACCCTCTTTTACTTACACAGAGGATATGCTGAATGATGATTTAAAATTTGTAGAAAAGTTGTGAGGCACTATGGATGTTGTGATTAACGCAAGTCCGTTGATTCTTTTAAACAAAATAGGTCGCCTAGAGTTGCTTAATAATTTATTTGATACTGTGTACGTTCCCTCGGCTGTACTTCAAGAAATCCAAGAAGCTGACAAGCCGAAAGTAGATTTGAACCTGTTGGACTTCCAGCAATTAAAGGTGGTCAATAAGGTGGCTGTTCTTGGGTTGTTGGGTCGGCTCCATCTTGGCGAGGTTGAGGTTATGGTTGGAGCAATTGAACGAAATGTACAAACCGTAGTATTGGATGATAATGCCGCTCGGAACAAAGCAAAGCAACTAGGACTTCATGTAACAGGAACGCTAGGTATTTTACAGGGTGCATATAAAAAAGGTTTTGTTAATAATTTAGAGAAGGAAATAACAAACCTAAAAAGTGTTGGTATGTATTTATCAAGCGAAATAGTTAGAAAAATTTTATCTTTCTCGGGTAAGTAGTCGGGGGGAAATCGGGGGGAAATTTTCATCAAATATCCCCCTACCCCACCCTACAGAAACTAACATGAAAATTGAATAAACCTTGTAAATCCTTATAAATTCTATCGTTTTTATACATGCGGATATGGTGTCCAACGGGTGAATACGCTCTCATAACCCGAAGGTCGTAGGTTCAAATCCTGTCTCCGCAAGAAAAACCCCGAGAATCCGACATTCTCGGGGTTTTTGCATTGCGGAAAAACAACAAGGAGGCAACGTATACACTATTTATACACGCCCCCAAGTATATCAACCGTGGGCGTATATTTTTGCACCGATTGATTTCGACAAGGGCAAGCACTTATTATTCCTGCGGTCGGCTGTCGATGATATATTCTATATGCCCCTTGTTTTCTGTGAAGCCAATAGACTCCATCAGCTTATCTTCCTTACCACTAACCGCTGTGTAGCTGATAAAATAAATTCCAATTTTATTTAACTCATCAACCATCATCAGCCCCATTTTTTGGCTACACCATACGGGTCATTTTCAATTACCCCGCTGCACTCATAACGATTATCGACTTGCAAATCCAACGCAAGATAGAAGATAGAAATTTTTGCGTCCAAGCCATCGTGCAGATCAGGTGCAGTTATATTGTTCTCCCATTTGCTAACCGACTGATAGGTTATACCAAGATGCTCGGCAAGTTGTTCTTGTGTAACGCCTTTTTCGGCGCGAAGCTGTTTGATGTTTTCACCAATGTTAAATGTCATATGAAAATCCTCCTAAAAATTGTTTTGCATCGCGCTATGCAATTATTATTGGTAACTATATATAAGATTACACAAAATGCTTGACAAAGAATGAAATGTGGTATATAATCATGGTAAGAAAGCCCGAAAGGAGCATAAGCCATGATTAACAGGGATTTTAATTCAATCATTGAACTGTTGCAAGCATTCCCCGATGAACAGACTTGCATTGACCACTTGGACGCATTGCGTTGGAATGGTTATGTGGTAAGCCCATTTGATGCAACTTCAAAGGTATACAAATGTACGGGCAATAAATACCGTTGCAAAAATACAGGCAAGTATTTTAATGTAAGAACTGGCACAATGTTTGATAATACAAAAGTGCCTTTGCAAAAATGGTTCTTGGCGATATGGTTAGTGACCTCTCATAAAAAGGGCATATCATCTATGCAGTTGGCGCGGGATATTGATGTTACGCAAAAAACATCTTGGTTTATGCTTCACCGTATACGCAAGTGTTTTGGTATCGAAAATAACCACGACTTAGATAACAACGTAGAAGCAGACGAAACATACGTGGGTGGTAAAAACAAGAATCGCCATAAAAGCAAAAAAGTAGAACATTCGCAAGGTCGTAGTTCTAAAGACAAAACCCCAGTTGTTGGAATTGTTGAACGTGGCGGTAAATTAAACGCTAAGAAAGTAGACAACGTGCAAAATAATACTTTGACGAAAGAAGTTATCGGTTGCGTTAAAGAATCGGCAAACCTCTATACGGATGAATGGATTGGCTACCGGGGGCTTGACAAAATGTACAAGCACTCTATTGTACACCACGGCAACGGCGAATATGTAAATGGTGATGCACACACGAACACGCTAGAGGGCTTTTGGTCTTTGTTGAAGCGTGGCATTATCGGCATTTATCATTTCGTGTCCAAAAAGCATTTGCAAAATTATGTTGATGAGTTTGTTTTCAGATATAACACGCGCCAGCGGTCGGAGGGTGGGCGGCTTAATTATCTGCTGTCCAATATGTGTGTGCGGACTACTTATAGGGGGTTAATTTATGGATAAGAAAATCGAAATTATTAGTATGGAAAGCGTACTGCCAGATTCACCGTTCGCAAAGTATCAAGGTGTGTTGAAGTTGGGCAATAATGATGTTGATTGTTATGTGTCAGACACAGGACAAAGGCTTATAAGTATGCGAGGAACAGTAAAGGCAATTGCCAATGTTGATTCTGGCAAGCTGGGCAATTATATAGGGGTTGAAGCTATGAAACCCTTTATAAATGCGGATTTAGCCCTGGGCGAACTTGTCGAGTTGCATATACCAGGAACACAATTGAAAGCAAACTGTCTGGAATCAAAAAAGTTTCTCGATATATGCAGAGCATTTGTCGCAGCGTTGAGCAAAAAAGCATTAACAACTGACAGGCAGAGGGAAATTGCTATTCAGTGCAGCATTTTATTGAGTGCCTGTGCCGACATAGGTCTTGAAGCACTAATTGACGAAGCCACAGGGTATCAATACGAACGACGCGAAGATGAATTACAGATAAAGCTACGGCTTTATATCGCAGAAGAATTGAGGGCATGGGAGAAAACATTTCCAGATGAATTATGGGAAGAATTTGGACGTTTAACAAATTGGTCTGCGCCATTAAGTCAACGCCCCAAATGGTGGGGCAAGCTAGTTATAGAGTTAATTTACGATACTTTTGACCCCGATGTTGCAAAATGGTTAAGGGAAAACAAACCAGAAGCGGGGGTTCATTGGCATAGACAACTTACAGAACACAAAGGGCTAAAAACACTTGTTTCAAGATGTTATGAAATAGTTGGCATGGCTAAATCGTGTGATACGCTCCAAGAACTTAGGGAGAAAGTTTCTTATCATTACAAAGGTGGTTTTCAACAAATGAGCCTTCCAGTAGAGTTATATGAAGTTGAGCATAAAAGCGATTTTAACAAGGCATTAAAAAAAGCCCTTGATTACAAGGACACATAATAGCAAGCGCATGACATTCAAAACAGGCTGAACTACACAGCCTGTTTTTCTTTGGAGTTTTTAAGTGCGTAGTCAATGCACTGGATTATCATTTCGTTACGGCTTATATCCGTATCGTTCGCCAGTTCGTCAATAACGGTCAGCATGTCACGGTCAATTCTGATGCTGATTACGGTTTTCTCGTTTTTTATTGGCTTAAATCCGTCCATTCATATCACCCATCATTATTGTATTGTAGATGTAGTGGCATTTATATATTCGTTATTCAAATATCATAAGTATTTACATAGCGAATACTGCGTGATAGAATCCTCAACATAAAAACGGAGGAGGTATTCAAATGAAATTAGCAATCGGAATTATTGCCGCAATCTTTATGCTGTTCACAACAGTTCTAACCGTCGAAGCAAGAACTGCAAGGGTTGTAGACATCGACGGTCATGTTATGGTAGCCGCTGTCGATGTATACCAATGGCTTGATGTCTATGTGAGAATTGAACAAAATGACATCACGGTCATGGGCGATACATTTGTATTCATGACGGTTGGAAGTACAACAGCGTTTACGTGGCAAGGTGCTGGTTACGAAAAAGAGGAAATTGAAATGGCAATACATCCGCAAATGTCAAGAAGCGTACTGTATATACCGCTTGACTATGTGGCGGAGTCTATTAGATTGACTGTAGTGAGGGAGGGTGGAAATATACAGCTTGTACCGATTGTAGAACCGACTCCAACGCCGCTGCCGACACCAACGCTTACTGCACTTACGCAACGTATTACGCAGAACGGCATATCTCTTGAATGGCATCATATAGACGGTGTCGTCATTGAGTACGATGATTTATATTTTGTTCCTTTGGGGTCTATCCTTGAACTCTTTAGCACAACAGGGCATTGGCGGAATCATGGTTCTAACGAGGAATTTCAATTTCGGTTTGAGCGTGTAGACTACGCGCTTAGAATGGAAAGCAACCGTTTATATACTCAACCCCATTTTCTGACTTCTCGAAGAAGAGAAACATTAGACTGGATGCCAAAACTTATTGACAATGAGATTTATGTTATGGCTTCTTGGGTGGCAGGGATTTTTGACATAGATTTACATTGGAATAGTGAAGCAGAGCAAATATATGTCGCTACAATAACTGGAGATAGGCGCATTATATCAATGCCTCTACCTGCCCTATCTCCCGCGCCAACCCAAACCCCAACGCCAACTCCACCCGCACGCATGGGTCGCGGTACACACCCTGTCGGTTATGAATTTAATTATCGCGGCAACATATTGACCTACCAAGGAAATGGACGCTGGGTGAACTTAAACCCACCAGAAGAACCAAACTGGTCAGACAGGGACATCGTAAGGCATTTAACTGGTGGAAGCGATTGGATAGGAGTAACTGTTACGAGAAACAGCAACCGACAAATCCAGCTTGAAACGTTAGCTGTTACTACAAACCATGTAAGACGTAATAGTGCAACTAGCTTTGACGTTCATTACAGTTTAATACGCACAGTGGGCATTCGTTTTGATTTAGCATTACGAAAGCGTACAGCTTTAGGCTTGCCGACGGAAATTGTCCGTGAAGTCACAGTCAGATAAACAAAACAAGTAATGCATTTTCACATTGCGATAGCACATGCAAATGATTATAATAGCCGACATGAGATAAATATTATCATGTCGGCTATTGTTTGTGTAATCTTATATATAGTTACCATTGGTTTTATCATCAGCCGCTTTCCGGAGATATATAATGGGCTGTACCGCGTGCGCATTCCCGTGTTCACCTACTTGCTGATTACCGGGTTATGCTTCGCCATAAAATGGTTTATGACCACACGGCTGGGGCAAAACATGCGCACCGTGGGGCAAGACCGCAATGTTGCCACCGCCGCAGGCATTAACGTAGACCGGACCCGCATCATAGCCATGGTAATTTCCACCTTGCTTGCCGCATATGGTCACATCATCAATATGCAAAACTTCGGTGTAATGCAGACCTATGGCGGGCATATCCATGTGGGGCTGTTTGCGATAGCGGCCTTTTTGGTGGGTGGCGCGACCGTTACCCGTGCGTCTATTAAGCACGCCATCATGGGCGTTTTGCTGTTCCACTCGCTGTTTATCCTAGCGCCAATGGCAAGCACGCGGCTTATTGGCAGTGCGCTGATTGGTGAATACTTCCGCATGTTTTTGGCTTATGCGGTTATCGCGCTGGCGCTAATCATGCACGCTTGGAAGCATGTGAAGAAGCGGAAGGGGTAATTGCCCAATAATCAATTATAACAAGAAAACCCCCTGTAAGCATATGACTTGCAGGGGGTTTGTTTTGCTGTGCGGTTTATTGCGTGTTACAGCTTAAAGTAGGCGACCAACTGCCGTAGTACTTCGGCTTGGGAGTTTAGTTCCTGTGCGGCAGCGGCAGATTCCTCCGAAACGGCGGAATTTGACTGCACTACGCTGGATATTTGCGCAAGCCCAATGGACACTTGCGAAATGGATTCCGCTTGCGAGGTAGACGCAGAGGAAATATTTTCGATAATTTCGAGTATTTCCGCGGCGTTTTTAACAATGACGGCAAGGGATTCGCTGGTGGCTTCGGCAATGTTTGCGCCTGCCTCTACGCGGGAAATGGATTCGTTAATAAGCTCCGTCGATTCTAGCGTAGATTGTTGCGACTTGCTGGCCAGGTTACGCACTTCATCGGCTACTACGGCAAAACCGCGCCCATGCTCGCCCGCCCGCGCGGCCTCCACCGATGCGTTTAAGGACAGGAGATTGGTTTGGAACGTAATGTCCTGTATCGCCTTGATAATTTTTGAAATTTCGTTGGACGAATCCTTAATTTGGCTCATCGCCTTCAGCATTTGCTTCATGGTTTCGTTGCCTGCGTTGGCGTTTTCGGTAGATTTTTGCGACAAACTGCTGGCAACAACGGCACTTTGTGCGTTGGTTTGGGTCTGCTGGTTAATGACGTCGATGCTGGCGTTCAGCTCCTCTATGCTGCTGGCTTGTTGCTGTGCGCCGTTTGCCAAATCCATCGCCGATTGGGAAATTTGCTTCGCCCCCGCAAGCACCTGCTCGGTAGAGGAAGTAATTTCGCCCATGGTTTTGTGCAAGGTTTCCGAAATATTGTTAATCGAAGCCTTGATTTGGCTAAAGTCGCCCGTGTATTCGCGGTCGATACGCTTCGTCAAATCCCCCGCAGATACTGCCGAAAGGGCTTGCGACATTTCGGAAATATAGCCGTTTAACGCGTCAATTGTGCCGTTTACGGCGTCCTTCATTTCCTTAAAGTCGCCCTTATAGCTGCCGTTTACCTTGGCGCTAAAGTCGCCAACCACCAGCTTACCCATAATACCGCGGATTTCTACAACGGGGTCGTTAACGGCTTGGCATACCTTGTTTAGCCCTTCCATGATGGTTTTCCAGCCGTCCTTGTACTCGCTTGTATTTACTTGGTACGACATATTGCCCTTGTTTGCCGCGGCTTCAATTACGGCGTCAATCGCCCCGCTTACGCGTTTTATATTACCGCGCATATTATCGGTGGCTTCGTTTAATGAAATGAGCTTGCCCGGCATTTTTTCAAGCTGGGTTTCAAACGCGCCGTCGGCAATGGCACTAAATACCGTAACTACTTTGTTTTGCGTAGAAAGCTGATTTTGCACCAAGCCATTTACCTTGTTTGCCACATCGGCAAAGGAGCCTTGGAACTGCTTTTCGTTAATAAACGAATCAATTTCGCCGTGGGCTTGGTCGGTTGCCATTGCATCCATGTCACGCATAAGGGTTTTTAACGTGTTCGCCATGCTTAACGCACTTGTGGTAAGCATTCCTACTTCGTCCTTGGAGCTTACTTGCAAATTCACGTTTAAATTCCCTTTTGCCATGCTGTCCAGCGAATCCACTACATGATTAATCGGCTTGGTGATAATCGAAGCAATAACAAACGCGACACCTATGCCCACAATGGCAGCAACCACCGAAATAGTGATTAAAACAATAATGGTTCGCGTGGTTGCGGCGCTCATATCATCCACAATTTTGGCGAAATATTCCGCATAAAATTCCATCATGGGCGAATAAATTTTGTAAATTTCATCCATAATCACCATGCCGTCGATGATAAACGTGACCGAATCGAAGCGGTATTGCTGTACAATGCCGTCGGGGTTTTCGGAAAGATACACCGCCGCCGCCTGTGCTTGCGTTAGCACGCCCTGCACGTTTTCATTTAAATATTGGTCGATTAAGCGCATGATTTGGTTAATTTGCGCTTCGCTATTGGCGCGGTCGGTAGTTGTCATATTGGGGTCGCTGTACAGGTTGTCAATATATTCATCAACCGTTCGGCGAACATTGTGTCCAATTTCTTCCACATCGCGCGCCATTTGCTCAAGCGTTCCCAACCGCGGGAACTGCCCGCTATGCAGTGCCGCTAACGCCACAACGCGCCGTGCATCCATTAAATCCGTAGAAAGGTCCTGCAAATAAGAATAACGCTCCACTTGAAATTGCAACACGCGGGAATAATTATCATCAACGTCCACCACGTCGTTAATTCCCATAAATGCAACCACGGCAAGCGCCGCCAAAAGAATGCCAAAGCCTAAAAATAACTTCGCTTTAATTTTCATATTTTTAATAAAATTCATAACCCACATATCCTTTCTGCAATAAAATAAGTTTACGATTTTCGGCATTAAAAACCGTGAATCGTATTGCAAGAAATTCCTTTTCAATGGGGTTACATTATGTAGAACGACAATGAAGTTCTTCTTTCTCCGCCAATTTAATACGTATAGATGCGGAACGTGCATGTGCCATTTGCAAAAATTGATTGGTATAATTTGCATGAATTACATAAAAGCAAGGATTTACACTAACACGCCGTGTGTATATATTGCCCGTACTATAATTGTTATACGTGCAGTATACATAGGGATACCCCGCAAATACAGGCTTTTTATCGCTTATATCCTGCGCATGAGCGAAAGCAAAAACAACCAGAAACGCAGCAAAGCAGACAATCAGTTCGTTTAAAATTTTCATGCCGCATCTCCTTCAGTGTGTAATACTTCAAAAGTAAACCAAATTGTTGCGTTTGTCAAATGCAACTAATTCCAAATATGTTAAATAAAAATGCTATAAAGCATTTCCGCTTTTTACATATATCCGCGTGGTACAGTGTTTACAGCGAATTATTTCGCCACAAAAAAATTCTGCGCCGTATCGGCGCGAAAAACAGGAGGAAACAAAATGCCATTACAACAAGGACAGTTAAACAGAAGGACGGCTGATGCACTCTGTACCGTCATCACCGTTGGTTTTTTACAGTTGAACCAACGAAGGGATGCACAAAATTCTGCCATAACTAATTTTTTGGCGGAGGGCGATTTTAACTACGAAAACCACCAACCGATAGACCACACTGCCCTGCAAATTCAAATGACAGACATGAATCCGCAACTAGGCGCGCTTTTCCCGCGTATTGAGGAGCAAGTAAATAAACGTGAGCATCCGTTTATCTATGCGCGGCGTGAAGGGATTGACGACATTGTAAGGCAAATTATACTTGATAACCGTATGCAACCCCTCACAGAAAATTTAGAACGTTTTGCACGTGAAAACAGGCAAAATTTCCCAGGCGCATATATTGGCGGTACGCTTGGACCAATCAATAACAATGTTAACCTTACACTTTATGCGCCGTCGCTTTTATATCAATACGCCTATCCGAATTATATTAATGTCGATGACGAGTATGTTAACGCAGCGACACGAACAGTTAATTCATTTGTAGATGCAAGCGAAAGTCTTTTGCGGATATTTTCGCTGCTGTCCGGCTCAGCCATTGACTTGAATGGGGATACTATCAACTTTCATTATACGGAAAACCAATTAAATCAAATGGCCGACCAAATCTTGAATATCGTTGTTAATAATGAATACGCACTGGCGAGCGTGCACGGTCTTATAACATCTCTTGTGGAGGCACCGCCATATGAGTTAAATGCAGACCGTTTTAATGTCGAATTAGCACTTGGTACAAAAACGAAGAAGGTTGCATCATGCATACCTTGCAGCATTTTTTCAATGGCACAGGGCGCACCACCGTCCTTTGCACATTTTGGGCGTGGGGACTATTGGAATTTACCGCAGAACATTCCTAATGAAATGCGGCACAACTGGGAAGCATTTGTTGCAAATTGTTATGTTCAAGGGATGCAATTACTTTCACCTGCTATCCGTGTTAATATTTTGGACAATTTCTTCTTCCAGAGGCTTGACGATGAACTAAACGCAGGGAATATTGGATATATTGGAGATGTATTTATATCTTCTCTTACTTTTCCCGGTGGTTTTATCGGAAGAATGAGCAACACGCTCAATCTCATCGCCTAAAAAAGCAAAGCGTTATCGAAGAACCCAAAACCACACCTTCTTTTTTAAGGAGCGTGTGGTTTTTTTGCAACCGATAGTTGCCTATGGCGTAATCTGTGAAGGGTAGAGATAACGCTACAAATGCTTATATCGGTATGACTTTTTTACATCCAACTTTCATGCTCTCAAGAGGAATATTCTTAGGGAGGGTTCTGAAACCGCTCCTATGTATCCCAAAATATAAGCCCTCGGGGTGCATTTTATCGAGGGCTTTGCATATCTTCTATTTCGTTAATTTTACTCTGTAGATTCATATTCTCAAAGCCAAATATTCAAAGTATGTCGCTTGGCTATTAGTGTCTTAACTTTAGTACATTTCGCTTATCAAATTCAATTAAATATTCATCTGAAATTTCATCTTTTAGCCGAGGCCTAATACTCGTCCAGTCATCTTCTTTGCTAATTTTTATTTTTGAATCTAATAAGTTTGATGTAAACTCTCTTAATCCTTTAACAGACCAAAATTTTGATAACACGTCTTCAATGTCTTTACACTTGAAAGATCCCATATGCAACGATATTTCTTTTAAGGTTTTTCGGTCAAAACATATATAATATATTAACTCTTTAACAAATTTCATGGCTTTAAATATGATAAATAGAAAAGAAAATGACACGAAACTTGTTATTAAAATCAAAACTATATTATCAAGTGTAACAAGTTCTGCGAAAAATCCGCTTTCATTCATGGATGCAAGTGGTGCTTCTTGCACATTATTTTCGATTAATAGATCTACTCGTTCATTATCTTCTTCAGTTTCAATTGGCACTACATCCAAGTCAACCATATTTTCAATTGAATCATTGTACTCTACATCATAATAATTAGTTACATAAATTTCTTCATATAATTGCTCGGAATAATCGCCATTTAAATTTGGTACTCTAATAATATCATTATCGTATTCGTAGTGATTATGTTCATCGTATCCTTCATAATGATCTACATTAATTTCATCAGCAATATATAAATTATTATCTTCTTCTGTCGGCATTTGAACAAAAACATCCTCCGTCCTCGAATCTAGCATTATACGAATTCTATCAAATTGTGTCCCGACAAAGTTAAAAGCGGATTGTATGTGGTGCGGATAAAGATATATGAACACAAATATTCCAGCACCTACAGATATAGAAAGAAACATTTTAATAAATCTTGAAATTGTAAACCAACGATACAGCCTTATGATGCCGTCAACAATTGCTTCACTCAACATTACAAAAAAAACCACTATCAGTCTAGGCAGGCGTATTAAAGCGTCAATGCAATAACGAAATCCGTTTCGTAACATTTTCAAAATATAAAAGAGCAAACTTGTAGTTAAATCTATAATGATAAACACCAAGCGAAATTGAAAAAGAAATATTATAAGAGCTATACCGAGGGTATTTGGTATATCCGCTAAACTGCCTGAAATCCAAGGGGTCACCAAAAATAAACCGAAAAGTGATCTAAGGATCGATGGTATCCTATTAGAATTCAGTATTATTCGTTGAATAAAATAACCTATCAAGAAAATAAGAATACCATTAAAAAAAGTAAAAACTAAAGATTGAAACCAGCCTTCTGTTTCGACTTCAAGTGCAAAATTTGTTGAAAATAAAGTTAATAATCCAACAGCAGCTGTCAATAGTAATAATATTATATCTATAACGGAGGCATAGAGATAACACTTAGCCTTGAAAATTTTTTTTGAAACCTTAAAGACGAATCTCATCATGCCGAAATTTTGTCGAAATCTATCAAAACGAAGACTGCCCATATACCGATATATACTGATTCTTAAGTTCAAAGGGCATTCGCTTAAGTAATAACATCGCCTTATTGCAGAACTACTTATCCAACTTATTTTTAGACTAAAAATCTTTTCAAGTATAAGATGGATGTGTTCCTTGTCATATAATACGATTGATTCAACGAACTTTTCAATACAAATTAGATCTGTATCTTTATCGACGAATTTTTCAATATATGCACATAACCATTCAGTAATGTTATGAAGTTGGATTTTATTTTTTTGAAATGCTTCAGTTAAAAACATCAGTGCGCGAATAGCTTCCATGCACTTCTTGTCGTGGATGTTTTTGAAATTTTTGCAATCAGATATTGCCTTTTTACAGTATTGAATAATATCGTTAACATCTCTTATCTCTGCTACTTCACAGTACAAAATCAAGGCATCGTACAAACCAGTTCCAGATTTGATGTATTGCATATAGCCTTCTCTGAATAAATTTGATTCCTTTTTTCCTACAACTAAAAAATATTCGTAAAAACGTCTGTGAACAAATGTAATTTCTTGTGGATTATTTACATCGCCTCGCAAAATATATGATGACATCATTAAAGAAACAATTTCATCAAAATTATCAACGTTCAAATTCTCTTTCATCTCATCTTTTGATGCAACTAAACCTTTATTATTCTCAAATAAATAAAAAGACATTTTTGATGCGGCATCAAATATATCTTCTACTTTTACAGAAAACAGCGAAGGATCATCTAGCAATTTCTTTTTTACATCTATACAATCATCAAATCTATGTGATAAAAACGAATAAAACATTTCGGTCTGATTGCTAGGCAAATAATCATTTGCTTCAAAAAAAGCTGAAATGAGAGAAGCATGAAGAGGGTTTTTGGATAGATACACTAAGTCCTGACGACTTGAGAACATTTCCTTTTTTACTTTTTTTGCATTGGATTTTCCAAGTGATTTCGAATAAAACAAAGCTACTTTTTGCTCATTAAATGGTTTTATATATAGGATAGCTCTCGTTTTGTATTCTTGCGTAGGACTGTTCGATTGCCTTGATGCTACTATCCCTCCTCCTTTATTTTCATGTTTCAAGAACTGATACAGAGACTCTGAAAGACTCTTTAAAAGAACCTCAAGTTCATCAGAATTTTTCGAGGCCATAACGGAGGGGATTTCATCAAATGAATCCAAAATAAAGAAAAACGCTCCAGCTTCTAACATTTTATCGAAATAATCCTTAGTCATACGCTGAACATCGTGATCGCTGAAACTCAAGAGGGTTTCCTTTATAAAGTCTTTTATATTCGTGTTTTCGGGATTCCACTTTTTCATGTTAATATATATGGGGATTTTTCCAGTTGATGTTGATTCCTTCAGTAAATCCAATGAAAGTTTCCTCAGACTTACGCTTTTGCCTGAACCAGCTTCCCCTATTACTAAATAAATTCCTTCTTCGGTTTTAGCATCCTTCAACGCATTTATTAGATCTTTTGTTTCTCTCGTTGGCTTTCCATGACTGCGAGTTTCAACATCAGCTTCTAACGGAGTATAACTTCTCCTGATGTATTTAGCATCGTAGTCTGTTTTTTTTAAATGCTCTTCAAGGTGAATCAGCAGTGCATTTCGACCAGTTATGTAATCTTCTTCTTTATCAAGTTTAGAAGTTTCAATACCCATAACTGTTCTATCTGCTAAAAACAACATTGATATAAACCATAAAAAAAGTGATGATATAACTATAATCAAACCCACGAGATGAGACGAAGAAACCGCCTCAAGCAACGTATTAATAAAATTACTTGTATTTCCCACTTCTAATAAAACTGAGTCAACTACCAAATACACCCACTCATTAAAAAAAATATTTGTGACAAAAGTAGCTATCGGTATGATGATAGCTACAGCACTTAAAACGCCAAGTATTGAATTTTGCCTTTCAATAATTACTTGTGTTAAGCATATCAATAGAATAGATATGGCGAAAACTGTAGTAACGAAATATAAAATAGTATCATTAAGCAAAACCGATGCAAATATAAAACTAATGAAAAGCAATAAAATGCTACCAATGAAAACCTTAGATTTACGTTGGCGCAAATTCCATCGTTTTGTCTTTGAGCGCATACCGCACCTCCCAGTTGGTGGCAGAAATTATGCTATATAATCTCTTGCAAAAAGTCACTGTTAAACAATTCAAAACTTTCCAACAATTTTAACGAATCATCATTTTGCATAAATACCAGAACCATTGCTAAATAAACATACCATTGCAACTTCCGATTCCGTGATTCAATGGCAACCACAGTAGACCGAGCCAAACCAGTTTTTTTGGCAAGCTGATTCTGCGTAACCTTGGCGGCGGAACGAAGCGTTGGCAGATACTCCACCATTCTATCCGTATATTGGGCTTGCATTGCCTTGCGTTTTTCTTTGTCCATCGACAGACCCTCCTTAAATATAACACAGCTTGGTCACACTTTCAATCCCAAATGTTCCATTTTGCGACCATAAAGGTATGATTTCCCGAATCCGCTCGAAGTATACAGGTTACAGAAAAACCCGTTAAAAATCCTGTGGACAAATTTTATATTTCAAACCCTGTGCATACCATGTAGGACACAGGGCTTTTTCATGCCCACAAGGAAGTTTTGTCCATGTCATACCGAGCCGTCCACACGCTGGATGAATTACAAACCTACCTATCCGACGCGCCCCATGTTGCCTTCGACTTCGAAACTGCGCCGAATGCGAAATACAGAAAAGAAGATAAAGTCGCACTGGATGCACACAAGAGCCACATCGTGGGAATCAGCTTTTCCGTGGTCGAGGGTGATGCCGTATATTTGCCGCTGGCGCACACGGTTGGTGAAAACGCATCCGACCCGGAATCCATATGGAACTGGCTGGACTTGTTCTTTGCTGACCCAAACGTGGTGAAGATTGCCCACAACCTCGCCTTGGTCAATTAACTTGCATATAGCAACGGCTGTGAATAGTTTCGTACCAGAAGCGGTAGCAAATGCTGTATCCCTGTTGTTTAGGAGTTTCTCCGCCCTGTTCCTATAACCTTGCACTTTTTCAAATTGGATTCCATTGTTATCGACCATTGATATAATCCCCGAAAATTTCTCCGCACGTTCCCAACTTGTAAATACATTTTCTAGCGTAATCATAATATCGTTTTCAAACGCTTTAATCGCCATTTCAAAACCTCCGAATATACAAATTTTCCGCACGTACCACTTTTGCGTGGTACATAGTATGAACGGTGGGTTGTGATACACCCGGCGTTCCGCGACTGCGGTCAACTTATACGTTTTCCTGCATTCATCATAGAAATCGTCATACCATAAAATGTAACCATACTTTCTAAAAATCTAAGTTTAACAAATCTTTCTACGCCAAACACGACCAAACTACTGACCGTGAGGTTCGGTAGTGCCTATTCCGTAGGGGTTCAGTAGACACATAGCGGCTTAAAAAACCGAAGCTGCCTGCATGGGCTACTTCGGTTTTTGGGGATGGGGATTTCCCCCAACAAGCGACTTTGGACCTTTGGGTTCAGAAGCCATTGATTGCCAATGCTGTCTGATTAACAGCACTATTGCACTTATTCCTCAACTGAGAAATAAAGCACTTGTTCCATGATTGGCTCTGCTACTGCACCGCTACCGCCACCAACCACATTTGTGCTAACGCCGACAACAAGCACTAACGCCAATATAATTCCGACAACTGCCTTCTTCATAGTACACCTCCTTCATACATGCTTTTATACAGGTTACGGGCGAGGTCAACCATTTTTAATCGCTTACCATTGTAACCCTTGCCCTTTTTGCTGTAGTATGCTGCCAAGCTTTCACAATAATCTAAAGCAACGATGAAATTTCGCGTTTTCAAAAAATATGGGATGGCTACGTCCTCTACGTATGCCCTTGAATCTATTTGATTTAATGATAATAAATGTGACAAGGCCATAAATAATGATTGATACAAATCGCTGCCCGTGGCTCGTTCAATTCCCGTTTTCAGCATGGGCGCGCAGGAAGTAGCACGATTCATTGCTACTAAGCAACGTGCTTTTTGGTATAGGATTTCCAATGAATAATCAGTATCTTGGTCAATATAAGCTTCCGCTTCATTCAAATAATCTAATGCTTTGAGATATTTTTCAGCTTTAAAATATAAGTAGCCATAATTAATCAGCACCATGCCGATGCTCGTTTTGTCTTCACCCCTTGCAACCGATTTGTAGCACTTGTCTAACAATGTTTTTGCAGTTTGCAAACAGTTGGTTCGTATAAAATTTGTTGCAAGCAAATTTTCAATATGAAACATAGACGGCGTATCTTCTTCAGACGAAAACAGCTCACGGGCTTTTTCTAAAAAAGTTATGGAGCGTGAATACAAGCCATTTTTGTAATGACAATGGGCAATGTTGTAATAAAGCGACAAGCTTTCCTTTAACCCTCGCCGGGTCAAATCAAAGGCCTTCATATAAAAATCCAAGGCTTCTTTGTGCCGTGCAAATTTATTTTCAAAAGTACCTTTATTATAATAGAAGTGATACCGCTGTATGTCCGTTAATGAATCAATTTTGGGTTCAATACTTGCCAATATTTTTTTTGCGGGTTCGATTTCATTAAGCCCTAATAACAACCTGCATTCAAACAGGGCATAAATCAAGTTAAGTTCTTTTTCCGATGGCAAGCATGTTATCGCAGACAAGTCATCGCGTATGGCACTTGCCTTGGGTAGGTTGCGTTTGCTAATCACGTCGTACCATTCATGCAACTTTTCCAAGAAAGATTCCTGCTCGCCTTCAAGCAAGGGAATATTTTCTGCCCCCAAGGCTTTTTTTATTTCCCAAAGCAAATCGTCAGAACAGGTTAGATTGCCATTCTCAATTTTGCTTATGGTTGGCGAATCAGAAGATGCCACACTAGCGAGTTCATCTTGCGTAACCCCACGCGCAATGCGCATTTCCTTGATTTTCACGCCTAATGCGACTGTATTGTGTCTGTTAATAAGTATCACCCACATAATTATTTTTCCTATTTCACATCCTAAGCCATTTTCCACGAAAGTGCAAGGGTTTATTATTGCTAACAAATTTCCAAATTTGCATTTTACTTTATAAATTTAATGATTGTGAAATATTTGCTAATGATTTGTCAATGGGTTGCCGATAAATTAATAAGGATAATTTTGACATTATAATCATTGCTGTATTTTCAACTGATGGAAAGTTTGCAACCTTGCCTTTCATAGAGATATGCACGACAATATACATTATTGATATTAAACAATGGAAAAATGAAATATTCTCTTTTTTGTTCCGATTGTTGGAGTACGCCCACTACTGTGGTTGGGTCAGTATGTGCAACTAAAGTAAATGAATTAACTTTTTTACGCCATAACGATTCCATTGTGGAATTGTATATATGTTTTTTTACAAATTGGGTGGGGAGGAGTGCGTATGCAAGTACATGAGTGAGTCGAGCATCAAGCAATTTACATCAAAAAGCAGTTAAGAACTACGACAATTTAGTAACAAACCCAACAATCTGAGGAGGATTCACCATGAAAAGTAAAAAGTATTTCGCGCTGTTTTTAGCTATCTTAATGGCGATTGCATCCATTCCCTTTACTGCGATGCAAGCCACAGCGCAAGAAGTCGAACCGTTCCGCGCACCCAGAGTAGCATTAAATGTGATTAAAATAACAAGCGTTGATGCGCTGCCCGAAGTGCCAACAGATGAAATTTTTGACGTTACAGTCATATTTCGTAGCGTTTTAGCACCCAATGGTGAGCCTTTCACTATTACGGCTACTGGCGGTGCAGAAATTTTAATCAATAACCCGTCTGATGTTACTGCCATGATGGGGGCAAACCCCGGCACGATAAGAGATATCACTAACCAAGATGGCGTTGTGCGGTTTATGACCAGTACCCCCGGACTTCCTACGCAAGAAAATATTGTAACATTCCAAGTTCGTGCGCCTAGCACCGCAGGAGATTTTGCAATTTCAACAAAGATTGGGCTTGATAACACACCGCAGCAACCGGGTATAAATTTTGTTGCACGGTCAATGATTGCCGCGCCACAATTTTATGCCGAATCATCACATGATGTTGTTATTGGCAATGAACCCTTCGATATTTTTGGTAATACCAACACAGAAAATCCACTTGGATTAAACATGATTATCCTCACAGTTATGCGCCCGGGTGCAATTACGCCTGCAATTGAGAGAGTTTTTCCAACAAATTTCGACGGTAGCTTCCAATATGCGGGTCTCATCTTCCCAAGTAATGCGGTTGAAGGTATGTATATTGTCACAGTCGTGTGGATGGATTTTGCCACATTCGCAGAAAACGGTAGAGTTGAATTTGAAATTGAGTTCAAATTACCGCCTTTTGAGGTATGGCCGTCAATTGATGTTGTGTACAATGACACGCCATTCGATATATTGGGGAGTGTTGGCTCTGCGCCAACTGACATTATGAATGTTGTTGTGTTTTCTGTAAGGCACAAAGTAACCAATGCCGAAGCATTTGGTCAAATGGCATTTGTTAATCCCGATGGTAGCTTCATTACGCCCGGAATTGTTTTTCCTGCCAATGCTGAGGAAGGCATGTATCTTATCGAAGCAACATGGATGAATTTAAACACATTTGAAGAATACAGGGCAATTACAAATGTGGTCGAGTTTAGAAGAAGTGCGCCTGCTTCGATAACGGTTAATACAAGTGTCAATATTGTAATAACTGAAGAAATGTTTTCAATCTTTGGTGTAGCCAGTCCTTACAATGACCACACAATTCGTTTTAGTGTTACACATGAAGCGACAGGCGAAGTTATTTTCACCTACAATTATCCTATGTCAAGCACTAATTTCAATTGGTCGTTTGGTTTTAGCCCCATTCGTCCCGATGGAATATATTTAATATCAGTTGTGCTTGTTAATAACGCGGGTGACGATATTGCATCTGCTCAAACAACCGTTGAACTTCGCAATCCCCCACAAGCAAACAATATACCTGACAGGGTAAGGCTTGATGCCAATTTAACTGGTGTAACATTCATTACCAGTTACCCTGCACCGTTTAGAAATATATTCCGCGCTGGGCAAAATACTCCAATCACTATTAGTGGCGTTGCAACATTCAACGGACAACCTGTAGAGGGCGCACAAATAAGAGTAGGGTTATGGTATTGGGCATGGAATATTCCTCAAAATCGTCATAGGTATGAGATTGTAACAACCGATGCAAATGGGCGTTTTTCACAAGTAATTAGAGTACCCAATGGACTAGCGTTAAGTGAACGGCGTTATATACATTGGGTGCCAAGCGCATCTTCAATACACATTTTAGAAGAAGCATTAATTTATGCCGAAGCGGTAAACAATCTTAGTGCCTTTGATGAAAGAGAATTATTTGTTTTAGCTGGCATAAGATAGCACGATTAACAATTTCACAAATTTTGAAGGAGTTGACAAAAATGAGCATAAATGTAAACAACAATGTTGCCACTGCTTATGCCACGCAACAAGCTGGAAACCAAAAAACGGCGGATAGGTTTATTACGCACAGCGCAAATTTAAGCAACAATGACTCGCCTGTGCATGTAACTATCAGCGCAGAAGGCAGTACTGCAAGCAACAATGCAAGGGTAAATGAATGGCAAAGCACCGATGCAATGCTTCGGCACTTTATAAATGTCGTGAGAGGTGATAACTGCCCGCGGTCATTCTCATCAAGCGGCAATAATCCTTCCATGACAAGGGAAGAAGCCGATACCGCAAGGTTTGAACGCGCACAGGCAAGGAGCAATGAACTCGCGCAGTTTACGCCTGGTAGTGGAAATCAAAATGCCACACCGTTACGCAACAATGCGCCAAGCCAAGACCAATTGCAATTAGCTGAAATGTTGGGCATGAACGAAGCACAACACAGGCAAATGGCAAATATGATAACGGGGCAATTCAATCATCTGCTATCGCAACATACAGCGGTTGATAGTGACCTCGGGCAAAGAATTTTTGACCAAATTTTTGATTCCGCACAAGCACTGCTTTCTCAGTTCCATGAAGTTAATCAAGCATAGTTTTAATAATCTGCTCGTTAATTTTATACAAGTTAGCGAGCAGATTTTATTCAATTTTGAGGAGATGAGATTATTAACATGACAAAAATTAGTAACGCAACATCGCAAAATCGACACAGATATACGGTTGTAACAACCGATGCAAGTGGGCGATTTTCTGGAACTGTTCGTCTAGCACCGGGTGTTGCGTTAAGCGAGCGGCAATTTATACACTGGGTACCGAATGCATCATCAATCATATTCTCGAAGAAGCAAGAATTTATGCCCAAGCCGTTGGAAATGAAGCTATTATTGTGAACCGCGATATATTTATATTAGGCGGTATACGATAGCTTAAAATTTTCAAAATTAATTAAAGGAGCTGATGTATATGAATTTATCAACAATTAATAATGCAGCAACACTATATGCTTCATCTATCACTAACTCGCCAATCCGCAAGGAAATAAATCAAAATTCACAAAAAACTCACAACAATGATTCAAGTGTTGTGAGAGGAGAAGCGTTCATAGCAAATAACGCACTAAGCCAAACCGCAAATGCAAGCGGTCACGAGTTGTTTGATGATACGCTTCGCACTTTACAGACCGTTATTATTAACGATGCATGTAGATGGTCTGGCAGCGGGTTTAGTGATGGCGTTGGCAGAAGTGGTGATGCGCTGGGTGAATATTTTTTGCAAGACAGATTGCAAAGCGATTTTCACCAATGGTTCATGCATCATGGACTACGCAATGATGATGGGTCAATGACAGAAAAAGGAAAAACATTTAGGCATGGTCATGACCATGGTCTGTATGAAACTTTTTCATCGAATCCATTAAGAAATACCCCACCTAGCCAAGCGCAATTGCAATTAGCGGAACAGCTTGGATTAGATGAGGCACAATTACGCAAAATGAACGCGCTAGTGACAGGGCAATTCAATAATTTTATGATACAACATGATATTGTTACTGGCGATATGGGGCAAAAAATTCTCGACCAAATTTTTAACTCCATGCAAGAATTGTTTGCACAATTCCACCAAAACAATAACGCGTCATCGTAATGTGATTATTCAACCAACCGTCACATTTTAGAATTTGGCGAATTGTTCGTTCGTTGTGCTGTGAATACAAATGTACGAACCGTAAGAGCCATTTATATTTTATCCATTCCAAGATAGTTATTATTAAATAATCTGCTCGTTAATTTTATACAAGTTAGCGAGCAGATTTTATTCAATTTTGAGGAGATGAGATTATGAACATGACAAAAATTAATAACGCAACACCGCTACAAGCATCTCAAAGTAGCAATAAATCTCAAGATGTTTCTGCAGCAAAAGAAACGCCAACAAGAGGCGAACCCGCCGCACGGCTTACGATTAGTGCCGTTGGCAGTGCAGCCAATGTTGCAAGCAACTCTAGTCGCTTGGGGACATGGGAAAGCGAAGAAGCAAAACTTCGTTCGCTTATGAATTTTATCCGCCAAGATAATTGCCCAATGACATTTCAAATGAGTCCCGATAGAATTGAGCAATTAAGGCGTGAGGGTATAGACATTGAATCTATGTCTGAAAATGAGGTAGACAATTGGATTAGTGCGCAAATAAGAAAACAACGTGCGCAATTTTACGCGGGTACATGGCGTAGTGAAGTAAGCCAACCACAACAACAAATTGCGGAACAATTAGGAATGACCTTAGAACAGGCAAAGGAAATGAACAGTCGGGTGGTTGAAATGTTTAACGAACTAACCGAACGTGCAGCCGTAGGCGTGTTCAAAATTCCTGTTGAAGTAAGGGACGAAATCGACAACACGGTGTTTGATGCTATGTTAAAAATGCTTGCTCAATTTCGTGAAGCAAATTTATGAAATAATAAAAAAAGTGGCACACATTTCAATACTTTTTAATCTCTAAAAACACTAACGACAAATGCAATTCTTATCATGTGGAAAAAAATGCCGCAGTAAGGGCATTACATTAACATGCTAGTGATGTTAAGCATTAAAACAGCGGTCTGTCAATTTAAAACCGCTGTTTTTGTTTTAAGTTTTTGTTTTAAGGAATAAAGCCAATGAATCAAACTCCTGTAAAAGTACTTGATATAGGTATTGGGTCCGGATACGCTTGCCACTAAGTTATCTAAGAGCGGGAATCATATAATCTCTTTGAATATGATTTCTCGAAAGAATTACCGACTGTTGTTGCTAACGAAAATTTGATTTTATTATAGGCACATACTCAAGACCATAAACTTTTGGAAAGCCCTTGACAGGGGTTAAATCCATTGCCGTTTACCATAGAAAAAATCTTACCACACGGGTTACGTATCCTTGCGGGCATACAAAAAAAGCATACCCATAACCAATTAAAAATTGGCGTGCCGTCGCACAGGGTATGCTTGGATATTTCATTGTATTTCTTTAAGCATTACATACGGTAGGTGCATTGTCATTTTTCCCGTTTAGTATACGTCTGCACAGTTAAAATTAACGTATACTAGCGAACAATTTTGCACTTCCCGTGTCGGATAACCAGCGGCATCGCCTTTGAAAGTTGCAAACCGCACAAGCACCACCACGCGTGTAAATATACGTGATGCTTCCTTGGTTTTAACAAGCTTGATACATAGTTATCCTGGGGTAAGCCGCCGGGGAGGCAGTCCGTGCAAAGGGCAATCACTGTAGTTGCACGCAGAGGCGTTGCTATCGCTTGTCGGCAGAGCTGTGATGCGCTTTTCAGGCATGTGCCCGTTGGCTTGGGATTATTATACAATACAGTTTTTGACATTTTCTAAGATTTTGTCAAAACTTTTACTCCCCTACTTCGCCCGCTTAACATACTTTGTATGCAGCAAGTCATGCGCCTTGTGGCTGCCGGGCTTTTCAAGGAACTCATCGTAGAGCTTCTTAACCTCGGCATTTTCGTGTGAAACGCGTACCTTTTTCTCGCCGTCAATGGCGTAAAGGGAAGCTGCACGTTCCTTGATAATGCTTTGGTCGTTGCCATGGTAGGGCTGACCGCCGCCGCCTACACAACCGCCGGGGCACGCCATAATTTCAATTGCGTGGTATTGGGACTTGCCATCGCGGATATTTTCCAGCATTTTGCGTGCGCTGGCTAACCCGTTGGCGATGCCGATTTTCAACTCGGTATCACCCGCTTTTACGGTGGCTTCGCGGATATTATCCGTGCCGCGCAATTGCTTGAACTCCACGTTTTCGGGGTTTTTGCCCGTTAATTCGTAGATAGCGGTACGGGTTGCGGCTTCAATTACGCCGCCCGTTGTGCCGAAAATCGTACCTGCGCCCGTAGATTCGCCCATATGTGGGTCGAAGTCCTCGTCGGGCAAGGAGTGGAAGTTAATGCCCGCCTCGCGGAACATGGAAGCAAGCTCGCGGGTGGAAAGCACATAGTCGGTGTTATTACCCAATTCTTCGCGTGCGGCTTCGTATTTCTTCGCCAAGCACGGCATGATGGAAACAACGACCATTTTCTTGGGGTCAACGCCCAATTTTTGCGCAAGGTATGTTTTTGCGATTGCGCCAAACATTTCCTGCGGCGATTTACACGTAGAAGGCACGTCCAAAAGTGTGGGGAATTGATGCTCAATAAATTTCACCCACGCAGGGCAGCAGCTTGTAAGAATAGGCAGTTTGCCGCCGTTTTTCACGCGGTCAAGCAGTTCGTGCGCTTCCTCCATTACGGTAAGGTCTGCCGCAAAATTGGTGTCATACACATGCCTAAAGCCCATGCGGCGCAAGCCTGCCACCATTTTGCCCGTAACGCGTGCGCCCGCTGCCATGCCAAATTCTTCGCCAAGTGCTACGCGCACCGCGGGTGCGGTTTGTACGATAACTACTTTGTCGGGGTCGTTAAGTGCCGTCCAAACTTCGCTCGTGTGGCTGGCTTGGGTAAGCGCACCCGTAGGGCAAACGGAAACGCACTGCCCGCAGAAGGTACAGGTAGAATCCGCAACAGGGGCATTAAACGCCGTAGAAACGGTAGTTTCCAAGGAGCGGTTAATCGCGGAATATACGCCGACGGTTTGCACTTCGTTGCAAATGGTTTCGCAACGTCGGCACAGTACGCATTTTTCCGGGTCACGAATCAGCGATTCGCTGGTGGTGTCTTTTTCGTGGTGCGCCATTTTACCCGCGTATTTATCTTCGCGAATGTTTAAATCGGCTGCGAGGGTTTGCAATTCGCAATTTTTATTGCGTTCGCATACCAAGCAGTCCTTGGGGTGGTTGGAAAGGAATAATTCCACCACGGTACGGCGGGTTTTGATAGCACGTGTCGTGTTGGTTTGTACTGCCATGCCTTCCCATACAGTGGTAACGCAAGCAGGTACAAGGTTTGCGCGCCCTTCTAACTCAACCATACAAACACGGCACGAGCCGGGGGCATTGGTGCAGCCCGCGCTTTCCATTTTCATATAACACAGCGTGGGAATGTTAATGCCCTGTGCGCGGGCGGCGTCTAGTATTGTCGTGCCGGCTTCTACTTGCACGGCTAAATTGTTAATCTTGATATTAACCATGATTGACTCCCTCCTATTCACGCACAATTGCGCCGATTTTTGGCGGGCATTTGGGGATACATGCGCCGCATTTGATACAGGCTTCTTGGTCGATAACGTATTTCTTTTTGCCGTTGGGTGTTTCGCTGCCCGTTGGGTGAATACAGTTTACAGGACACGCCTTAGCGCACAAGCTACAGGCGATACATTTTTCTGTAATCACGTAGTTCACCAAATCTTTACACGCGCCTGCGGGGCATTTGCCGTGTAAAACGTGGGCTTCGTATTCATCCATAAAGTGATTTAACGTAGAAAGTACGGGGTTTGGCGCGGTATTGCCCAAGCCGCATAAAGACGCGTCCTTAATGGTTTGCCCAAGCTCGCGCAGCTCTACAAGGTCTTCGGGCTTGCCTTTGCCTTGGGTAATGCGCTCAAGGATTTCATACATACGGGTGTTACCCACGCGACAAGGTGTACACTTACCGCAAGATTCTTCTACCGTAAACTCCAAGTAGAATTTAGCGATGTTTACCATACAGTCGTCCTCGTCCATGACAATCATACCGCCCGAACCCATCATCGATCCGATGGCAGTTAGCGTATCAAAGTCTACGCCCACGTCGAGGTTTTTCTCGGAAATACAACCGCCCGAAGGCCCGCCCGTTTGCACGGCCTTAAATTTCTTGCCTTTGGGAATGCCGCCGCCAATTTCGTAGATAACTTCACGCAAGGTTGTGCCCATGGGTACTTCGATAAGCCCCACGTTGTTGATTTTGCCCGCCAGCGCAAATACCTTTGTGCCCGGGCTTTTTTCCGTGCCGAAGGATTTAAACCAATCCGCACCACGGGTAATAATTAAGGGAATACAGGCGTAGGTTTCCACATTACAGTTTACCGTGGGTTGCCCCCAGAAGCCTTTTTGCGCAGGGAATGGCGGACGCAGGCGAGGTTCGCCCCGTTGCCCTTCCAGCGAGTTAATAAGCGCCGTTTCTTCACCGCAAACGAATGCACCCGCGCCAAGATTTACGCGTACATGGAAGTTAAAACCACTGCCCATAATGTTGTCGCCCAGCAAGCCATATTTTTCAGCCTGTGCGATAGCAACGCGCAAACGGTTTACCGCAAGGGGATATTCCGCACGAATGTATACAACGCCTTCGTCCGCGCCGATGGCTTTGCCCGCGATAGCCATAGCTTCCAGCACCGCGTGGGGGTCGCCTTCCATGATACTCCTATCCATAAATGCGCCCGGGTCGCCTTCGTCGGCATTACAAATGATGTATTTTTTGTCGCTCTTGTTATCCAAGCCGAACTGCCATTTATTGCCCGTTGGGAAGCCCGCGCCGCCACGCCCGCGCAAACCGGACGCTTTAACGATATCAATAATTTCCTGCTGACTAAGGTCGTTGAGCGCCATTGCTAACGCTTCGTAACCGCCTACGCCAATGTAGTCCTCGATATTTTCGGGGTCAACCATACCGCAGTGCATAAGGGCAATGCGAAGCTGGGTTTTGTAGAACGCCATGTCCATATGGTGGTGGCATGATTCGCCCGTGATGGGAGATTTGAAAAGAAGACGGTCAACATGCTTGCCCTTCATAAGATGCTCGGCAACCAGCTCTTCGCAGTCTTTTGCCTCTACACGCACGTAGAAGGTATTGTCGGGGTAAATTTTTACGATAGGACCTTGCTCGCAGAAGCCGAAGCAACCCACTTTTAAAATGGTCGCTTCGTCACGAATGCCGTGTTTTTCTAACGCGGCTACTAAGGCGTCCTCTACTTCCAAGCAGCCGGACGAAATACAGCCCGTACCGCCGCAGATAAGAATTTGCAATCTAGTCTTGTGCATTATTTGCCCTCCAATCTTGCTGCGATGTCGGCAACGATTTTCTTCGCCATATCGGCATTTACTTTACCATGGCGGGTGGGTGTGGCTTCGCCCGGGAAAATGACGTCCACTGTGGGGTCATGCCCGCAAGCGAAGTTGCCTTCTACCTTAGGTGCGTCGGGTTTGTCGCAACCGTTTACGCAGTCCATGGCAATAACTGATACTTTTTCCAGCCGTTTGGCATTTACTTCGTCAAAAATTACTTTCATAATATCGCGTGCGCCCGACTTTAAACCACAGTCGCCAATGGCAACATAAATTTCTACACGGTCTTTGGCGTTATCGGAAACGAGGCGCATAATCACATTGTCTTTATATTTTTGGCGCAGGGTTTTTAATTCTTCCCGCGAATTTACCTTTTCCATTATTTCGCCTCCTCTTTCGCAAGGGTTGTTTCAATGATGCCCGTTACATCGTCCTCGGTTAAGCGCCCGTAGGACTTACCATCCACGGTGATAATCGGCGCAAGCCCGCACGCACCGATACAGCGCAATGCATCTAACGACCACAAGCCGTCCTCACGCGTAGTGTTTGCCTTCATGCCCAAATCGCGCTCAAATTTCTCCAGCACTTTGTCCGCGCCGCGCACAAAGCACGCCGTACCCATGCACACATTAACGCGGTGCTTGCCTTTTTGCGTCATGGTGAAGAATGAGTAGAACGTAAGTACCCCGTACACCTTGCTTGTGGGAATGTCCAGCTTTTCTGCCACGTATTCCTGCACTTCCTTGGGCAAAAAGCCGAAAATGTCTTGCGCTTTGTGCAGCACAGAAATGAGCGCACCTTGCTTTGTAGGCAGCGAGCCGATGTAGGCATCTAACTCGGCATACAAAGCCTTTTCATTTTTTTCCATGAAACTAACCCCTTCCTTGGATATAAAAACGTCGGACATTTTCTTGTGACATAACCTTAGAAAATGTCCAAATCCCATTGTACAGGATTGTTTGCGAAATAGCAAAGGGAATTATACGAAATCTTAATATTTTTGGAACAGTATACAAAAGGGACTGTATTAACCGACTAATACAGTCCCTACAAAATTTTAATTTTCTCAAGCAATTCATTATACGCTTCTATATCATTTCCTTTTGCGGCTTCCAGCAATTTTTCGACAACATTTACGGCTTCGGGCGAAATTTCTTTTTCTTCGGGCATTTTTTGCGGCTCTGCAGGTATATCTTCGGGCTTTTCTTGCACGGGCGGTGAAGGGAGATGACCATTTTCGCGAAGCAGACGTAGAGTTTCTTCGTCCAGCGGTTCGTACCGCACGCCGTCGGGCAGGCTTTTGTTTACGCGTTGAAACTGCGCTACGGCGGTTTCCGGCGCGGTGGGCGTCGGCATTGCGGGCTGTGTAACGGGCGGGCGCGGCATTGCGTTAGGGAGCATATGTTGCTGGGGTACGCTTTGCCCCAATGTGTTGGTTATAATTGGGCGTTGAGGAAGGGGGCTAACCGTGCGGGCGCGTGCAGTTGGGCGCGGCGGTTCGGTTTCTAACGGAAACAGACGCATTGCGGGGGACGGTTCTTTTTTTTCTATGGGTTGCGGTGGCGTGTCGTTTCGTGTTTGCATCATTCTTCGTATAAAAAGTGCGCCGGGCGGGCGGGCTGTAAACGGCATAGTATCACTCCCTTCTTGCTATTGTATTCGCGCTGAGTAAAAATTGTGCAAAAAAGGGTTGACATAATGCGCACCCTTTCATATAATACGCCGTGCAAATGAACGGCCCGTTGGTCAAACGGCTAAGACACGGCCCTTTCACGGCTGAGATAAGGGTTCGATTCCCTTACGGGTCACGCAGAAAAACCCGCATTATGTGCGGGTTTTCGTATATGATATAATTATTCATAAATGAATAATTATATGGTGCCATGGCCAAGTGGTAAGGCAAAGGTCTGCAACACCTTCACCGCCGGTTCAAATCCGGCTGGCACCTGAGATGAAAACCTCGGCGTTCTTTGCCGGGGTTTTGTCATGCCGGCAATTGCACAATAAACATCGCCCCTGCATCACTATTTATAACCTCTATTGTGCCCCCCAGCTTCCCAATTATATCTTTACATATTGCAAGCCCAAGCCCTGAGTTGCCCCCTGCACCCGTGTAGAAGCGTTCAAAAATGTGCGGTATATCTTCTTGTGCTATGCCCGCACCGTCATCGACGACGGTAATTTTTACGTTGTTATTTTCAAAAGTGTAGCCCAGGGTCACGGTTTGATTTGCGTGGCGTATCGCATTTGCCAGCAAATTTCCAACCACGCGCTGTAATTTTTCCTCGTCTGTTTTGATTTGCACCTGTTGGGGCGGAAAGTCGATAACAAGCGTGCGCCCATTTCTTTCTGCCAACAATTTAACCCGCTCGGCGCAGTCGTACAGCGAGTTTTGCAAGTTAAACGACGTTGGGTGTACTTCGTCCAGTCCGCTGTCCATGCGCGAAATGTAGAGCAATTGATTGACCAGCCCTTCCATGCGTTCGCCTTCGGAAAGGATAATTTGCGCGGCTTCGTTTTTGTCTACTACATTTTCGGCAATGCCTTCCGCGTAGCCTTGAATAGACATAAGTGGTGTGCGCAACTCGTGGGAAACATTTTGGAAAAACTGTTTTTGATTGTTTTCGTAGGTGCTTAACTTGTGTGACATATTATTCATGCGTTGGGCAAGGTCGTTAAACTCACGGTAATCGAAGTCCCCTACTTTCTCGTCAAACCGACCCTGCCCTATCACTTCTGCGTAACGCCCAAGCCGTACAACGGCGCGTTGTACCCGTGACGACATTAAAACAGAAATGGCAATACTCACCATGCCGGAAATGATAAGCAGTACGCCCAGCGTTGTATTCACATTCCGCATAAAACGCCCGACCGATGAAATATCGGTGTACAGCAAAATAGAAAATGCCGTTCCATCAGGCATGGGAAAATTCACCGCCGTTAGGTAATACGTATTATGCGCACCCGCAAGGCGCACAAGGCTTTCGTTTTCAAATAACGGGCGGTTATTAATAAAATAGTTGGCAAGGAATGCTATTTCGCGCACGGTCTCTTCGTTGATGAAATACGGACCGGGCGGGATAACTTCGTTATACTGGTTGATAATTATGCCGTCGGTGTTCATCATTAGCTGGCGCAGAGAGGTTTCCTGCCGAAATTGCGCCATTATTTCTTCAATAATGTTAAGGGCGGGCAAATCGCGGAAGCGTATCGCTACCTGCGGCATGGTACGCCCCGCAACATTTTCCAAATTGGCGACGCTGCGTGCAAGCTCGCGCCGGGCTTCTGTAGTAATAAAATTAGTGGTAGCGACGTTAAATGCGGCATACACAATGGCAAGCACCAGAAAAATCATGCCTACGAAGTTACGTACAAGGATAAATTTAAAGCTTTTCATGCACTGCCTTCTTTCGTACCCAGTTTAAAACCAAAGCCCCATACTGTGTCTATAGAAACGCTGCTGCCTGCCGTTTCCAACTTACGGCGCAGGCGCTTTACGGTATCGTCTGTGGCGCGGCTTTCTATAACGATATCGTAGCCCCAAATTACGTTAAGCAACTCTTGGCGGGAAATTGCCTTCGCCTTATTTTCTATAAGATAGGCGAACAGGCTAAACTCGGTTTTGGTGAGGTGCAAATTTTCGCCGCGGCAATGGGCGGCTTGCTGTGCAGGAAAAAGGGAAATGTCTTTGAATGAAATTTCATCGCTTTCGGGGGTTTGCGGGGTGTGCATTTCCACACGGCGCAGCAGCGCCTTCACGCGCATGGTAAGCTTTACGGGACTGAATGGCTTGGTAAAATAATCGTCACTGCCCAAGGATAGCCCCGAGATATAGTCCTCTTCCGTATCCTTCGCCGTTAGCATAATGATGGGCACGGGGGAAATTTCGCGTAACTTTGTACATATAATAAAGCCGCTTGTGCCCGGCATCATAATATCCAGTATCACCAAATCGCAGGGCTTTTGTGTGAAAGCCGTTAGCAATTTGTCGCCGTTTTCAAAGGCTTCCACCTCGTAGTCCTCTTTTTCCAGAAAGGCTTTTACAAGATTGCGGATATTTTTTTCATCGTCTGCGATGTAGATTCGTTTTTTCATGTGCGCCCTCACTTTCTTTGGTAGAGGCATTATAACGCTATTTTTCATGTGTGTTGGCTTTGCTTCATATTTGCCACATATTTTCGGATACTTTTCCGCAAAAAATTGGTTATTCTTGGTGAGAAGGAGTGATTGAGATGTTTCTCATACAAAACGCGTTAGCAAATTTGCGGCGCAACCTGGGGCGCAATTTGCTATTGGGTGTAATCATTTTTGCCATTATCGCAACCACGGCAGTTACGCTCATTATCAACAATACCGCAAACGGGATTATTGAGGATTATAAATTCCGTTTTGGCAGCCGTGTAAATATTGTGCCCGATACGGCGCGGATTATGGACAATGTGCTTGGCTCGTTGGGCGGTATGCTTGGCGGCGGTGGGTTTGACCGTTCTGCCATGAACCCCCGGGTAACGGCACAGCAGAGCATTGCCTTCGCGCAGCTGCCCTATGTGCATTCCTACGAAATGTCTGCCTTCCAGCCCGCCTTTGCACCTTTGCTTTACACCGTAGACGGCGACGCGGATATAGAAATTGGCGGGGGCGGTATGGGTGCGATGCTTGGCGGCGGACGTGGCGGAAACCCGCTGGGCGTACTCCCGGAAATAAATATGGAAACCCTCCCAAACCTGCGTTTATACGGTAATAGTTGGGAAGATTTTGACGCAGGGCTGCGCGAATTGGTAGCGGGAACATTCCCGGCCGTTTACGGCGATGTGATGATTAGTATGGAGCTTGCCGAGCTTAACGGGCTTTCCGTTGGCGATGTGCTACCTCTGTACACAGTATCTTCTGCGGGGCAAACGCCGCGCGAGTTTGCGATAACGGGCATCTTTTTTGATATGACGCCCGAAAATGCCACAGGGGGGTTTGTACGCGCGTCCTTTCTAAACCGCCGCAACGAAGTGCTAACCACGCTGGATACGGTGATAACGCACGCAGGGGAAGCGGAAGCAGGCATTAACGTTACGGCGCTGTACTACCTGCACGACCCATCTTACCTCCCCTACTTTGAAACCGCCGCACGTAACCTGGGGCTTGATGACCTGCTCCTTGTCACCACCAACGAAGCGGAATACCTAGCCATTGTAGAGCCTGTGCTGGGACTGCGGAATGTTACGCAAACCTTCATGGTTATCGTGCTGGTGCTTGGTGGCATTGTGCTGGTGGTGCTTGCGTCCATTTCTGTGCGCGAACGTAAATACGAAATTGGCGTGCTGCGTGCCATGGGCATGAAAAAGAAGCAGCTCGCCTTTGGGCTAATGACGGAAATGTTTGCAATGACGGTGGTATGCCTGATGCTGGGCTTAACGGCAGGGTCGTTGGCGGCACAACCCATTTCCGACCGTTTGCTTGCCGCACAGCTGGAAAGCATTATCCCCGAAGAAGCCGCACCCGAAGCGGGCGGCATTGCAGGGATGCTGGGCGGCGGGCGATTTGGGCAAATGTTTGGCGGTAATACCATAGACGCACAGCCCCTAAGCGAGCTTGATGTTTCCCTTGGTTTGCAATCCATTCTACAAATTATCGCAATTTCGCTGCTTTTGGCTGCGCTGGCGGGATTGGTTTCGATAATACGCATTACAAAGTACGAACCCATGAAAATTCTAATGGAAAGGACGTAATGTATATGCCAATTTTATCCTTAAAAAACGTAGCCTACCGCTACGAAGGCGCAGACAAGAACGCCATTTCTAACATCAATGCCGAATTTGAAGCGGGCAAGGTATACGCCATCGCAGGCAAATCCGGCTCGGGCAAATCCACACTATTGTCTCTTATCGCGGGGTTGGATACCTGTTCACAGGGTATTATCCAATACAACAAAACCGACTTAAAGCAAATGGACCGCGACGCGTACCGTTCTAATTGCATTGGCGTGGTTTTCCAAGCCTATAATTTGCTCACCAATGCCTGCGCCGTGGAAAACATGCTGCTCTCTATGTATATTAGCCACGGGAAAAATTTTAATTCCAAAGCCGCGATGCAACAGGCGTTTACCTTATTGGAAAAAGTAGGCATTGACCGCGGAAAAGCCACCCGCAAGGTGCTAAAGCTATCGGGCGGGGAGCAGCAGCGCGTGGGTATTGCCCGCGCACTTGCCCACAACCCCGACATTCTTATCGCGGACGAGCCCACAGGCAACCTGGACAACGACACGGAAAACGAGGTGCTAAAAATGCTCATCGACTTCGCCCACGCAGAAGGCAAGTGCGTAATTATCGTCACCCATTCCCGCAAGGTGGCGGGCATGGCGGATATTCAACTAAACATGGCAAACGGTACGCTGGCAGAAACTACGCCGGCCGCCGCATGAAGCGCATTTATATAGCCGACGACGAGGCAAATATCCGCAACCTTGTTTCGGTTTTCCTACTAAAAAACGGCTACCACGTAACCGCTTTTGAAAACGGCGATTCACTGCTTGCCGCCTTTGCAGATGTGCCTTCCGATATGGTGCTGCTGGATGTAATGATGCCGGGGGCGAACGGCTTTGTCATATGCCGAGAGCTGCGCAAAAAAAGCACCGTACCCATTATCATGCTAACGGCGCGCGACAGCGATTTAGATTATGCCACGGGGCTGGACTTGGGCAGTGACGACTACCTAATAAAGCCCTTCCGCCCCATGGCATTGGTAAAACGCGTAGAAGCCATTTTCCGCCGCGTAGAATATGAAAAGTCCAACGCCTGTATGCGTTTTGCAGAGGCGATAATTAATAAATAAAGTGCCGAATGCTTGCGCACCATGATTGCACCGGAGTCTATGTGCGACATTTTAAATTAGTACTTGCAAACCAGACAGCCCTATGCTATACTCTTCTGCGTTCCGTAAGTGTGCGAGTAGCTCAGCTGGATAGAGCGTCTGGCTACGGACCAGAAGGTCGAGGGTTCGAATCCTTTCTCGCACAAAAATCCCCGTAAAGTCAACGCTTCTTGACGATGCGGGGATTTTTCATTTATGAAAAGAAATGATTTAATTTTGATTGATAATCAGCTTAAAGGAGAAGGAAAATTAACATCTGATGAGTTGCAAGAGTTGAAGCATATATAACTCCATGCACGAATTTTATCATAACTTGTCATTTTTTTGCAGTGGGAACACGCATTAACTGTAATCTTGTCCCCTTTTTTATATGACATTTTTCCCTCACCAACCTCTCTTGCAATCGATTTTTTAAACAAAAATTGGTGAAGAACAGCCACACGATCACTTCCATTCAAATATGGACCATCAAATGTATCCTGAATTCTCGGCTTAACATCACCATCCGATTCAGTGACGTTACCTTTCCGCAACACAGCTAAAAGGTTTCCCTTTTCTAAATCGAAGATAAAGAAGGAGCAGTATGAAACAAATCAAACATATATTACCTGTTCAGCGTGGCAGAGCAGTAGTTGATAGCATGACATTCATAAATGCATTGCTGTATATCTGTGAATCTCAAGTTTGACCCTATTGTGTCACCAAAAATAAATCGCATTAGCACCCTTAGGTGTATGACAAAATACTCTATAAACGACGTAATGAAGTGGAGCGGCTATTTTGGAATAGCTGCCTCCACGGGTACGCATTTGGGTTATCTGTTCTTTTTGTAATACGGTCGTAAGCGACAAACTCTAGTCTGCGTGTCATTTTGAAAAAATCCCCCTGCCGCCCGCAGACAGCAAGGGGAAATAGAAAATTTCTACTGAGGTTGGATAAACCTGCGGGAGAAATTCCATAAAAGTTGCATCATTTGTTCACGGGTTGCGGGGTTTTGTGGGTTTGTGCCGTCCGTGACGCCGTTGCTGAACGCCCACTCCCAAGCCTCTTGTGCCCATCCGCTGGGAACGTGACCAGCGGGGAGTTGAATGTCGCCGTTGTTGAGTGTGTCGCTCGGTACAGGTGCTGATTGATTGTTCACACCAAGTTCGTCCAAAATTATGTTGGCGTGGATGTCCGCAATGTGGCGCAGATTTTCGTTTTGCAAAAGAATGGTCTCATCTTCCCAATTGTCATGGAAACCAGACTCCATGAAGAAAACTCGCGGGCAACCTGCCGCCACGGCAGCACGAATAACGCCGAAGGAGTCATTGGTTTTTGCACCACGGTCACGATGATTGAAAAATGCGGCTGTTTTCGCTGAAAACCTAGCCGCAATGCTTCTGCTTTCGGGCTGTGTAACGGAATAGAGGCATTCAGAACCTTGTACAATGCCATTAAATGCGTTGCTGTGCTGGCTGATAAAGAGGTCAGCACCTCTCGCCGCGCTTCCCATAGCACCAAGGGATGGGTCTTCATGTTCTGTGCGGGTAAGTTGCACATTAATGCCGTGTGCTTCCAAACGTTCGTTTAGAAAGTTGGATAGCTTCCACATTCCAGCATACTCAAAATACCCAAGGGGGTCACAGTTGGCGTTGTCCGGTGCGTGTCCGGGGTCGATTACTACTTTTTTCATACGCTTACCATCCAATCTCGTTAAAAATAGACTCCAGTTCTTGGCGAAAAAAAATGCCGCTTTTATGAAAAACGGCATCCTCGTCAACGGTAAAAACGTCCTCGGCGTAGTTTGTTACCAACGTGCCTGTGAGTAACAGTCGGTAACTTGCAACCGCTCCGATTTTTGCCAGTGCCTTTGATGCATTGGTGGAATGTGACTTAATTTTGTGACCTTCACCGGCGATGATTACGTTTGGCTTCCAAGCCAACAACTCGTTCTCCAGCCGCCACGCCGATTCATAATTGGCTACAACAAGTTGCAGCTTGTCCGTGTTGCCGTTGCCAAGGTTGCGGCGGGCATTTGCCTTTTCGCTCCCATGCCAGACAGCACAGTAAGTTCGTAGTCAAAGTTTGCGAACTTGGAAAACTCGTCATCCCACACGCCGAGAATTGATAATGGCGCGACAACGAGGACACGATTTGCCTTGCCATATAAAAATAACCGCCCTGCAACTGCAATGGCGGTTAGTGACTTCCCTGTGCCAGTCAGCCCATTTCCATAATGGTAAACAACATCTCTGGAAATGGGGACGGCATCACATCCATCCGCACCGGACAGCCGACAAGCAAAATGACATGCTTCGGCTTGATGTGCGTAGGGTTTTGCCCTGATGGGCAGTCCATCCAATGAGATCAGCCTCCTTTTAGGCATAAAAATAGGACAAACGCTGCCCGCAAGTGGGGATGCTTGTCCTTGCATCTACTATGATAGCACATCCCCTGAGAGCAAACTGGACAACCCCATGAAAGCCACAAAGTCTAGCCAAATCAGCCTTGGGGAGCGCCTTCATTGCGTCCGTTAAAGAAAATCAAGGATATCGAAAGGCAAATCGCGGTATTTATGGATTCGCGTTCTGCTATTAGGATTTTTGTGCAAAACGAGAATGTGATAACGAAGCTTTGCTTCACCGAAGCAGGAGGATGCAAGCAAAAATATCCCTAAAAAAACTGACGATATAGACCGTCATATATTCCATGTTATTTCAATGTTTCCATCCGCGATGTGAATCACCTTTATCAGCGTATCAACCACCGCTTGCCTGTTTTCGTAGGATGTGTCATCCCATTGTTCCACATGGTCGGTAATTGCATCCATGTTGGTTTTGCCTTGGTTGTGATTGGCGGATAAAACTTCTTCTTGCAATCGCCTACGCTCGGTGTCCAATGCCTCGATTTTTTCGTTGACTTTAGGATTGGGTTCGTTTGCCTCTTGCCCTCGCAATGCGTTAAATTCTGCCAGCCGCTTGCGTATTTCGCCAAGCACATAATCCCCTCCAGCACCCCTGCGTAAATTGTGCCGCCTGTGCCCTTGCAAGCAGTACCCAATGTTAACCCCTTTATAGAACAGATGAAATATCTGCTCTGCTTGCTGTTAGATTTGGCAATCATAAGGCTGTATCCGCATTTTCCACATTTCACCTTACCGACAAGCCATGAGTTTTTGGCTTTGCCAGTACGTGTTGAAGTTTTGTTGGAAAGACAGCGTAGTCTGCACTTTATCCAATCCTGTGACGAAACAATGCCTTGATGCGGCGCAAGCACCACTTCTTTGTCGGCAAGGTCTAATTGCTTCCGTGTAGTTGATACCGAGCCTTGGTACAGATAGCAACTATTATATCCTGTGAAATCAGAAACAGGATTTATAATATTCGCACCTTGGCTACGGAAAAACTCGTAAACGTCCGCATCAGCTTCTACATATACAGGATTGCGAAGTAATGAACTGATTAATCCTGTGCGCCAAATACTGCCACGCAAATGCTTAATCCCCTTCTCATTGAATAATTGACAATATCGCCCAATGAGTTTGCAGGGTCAGCATACATGGAAAACATAATCCTCATGTGTTCGCTTTCTTCTGGGATGGGGATGTACTTGGATGTTTTTATTTCATCAACAACTGTGCTTTCAATGTCGAAACCGTAGGGGATTCGCCCTCCCATGAAAAAGCCTTTTTTGCTTCGTGAATAATATGCATCTGCGACACGCTTTTGGATGGTTTCCCTCTCACATAGAGGTACAAAGTACAACAAACAAAAACTAACTGAAACGGAAGCCGCCAACACATAAGCGGGAATACTGAAAAATCGGTATTCCCGTTTTATTTTAGCAAATTTATAGAACTACGCACAATCCCCACTCCACCTGTCCGAACAGTCAAGGGGCGGGTAGTATTTTTCCGCAAAAAGCGCGGAAAAATCTCCACCCTTAAACCCTTGACTATTCGGACTTTTGCCGTGCCATTGCGCCGCCGACAACGGGGAACAGAAACAAGTTTCTGCCCCGTTG
>WQRX01000009.1 GCA_009786535.1 Defluviitaleaceae bacterium
CTTTTTTCCTCTTTCACGCTTTTCCTCACATTTTTTTCCAAAATCAAAAATTTTACCCCCAGTCGATTGCTCGATTGGGGGTTTGTCTTCGCTCTGAGGGGTTCGCATTCGCGAACCCCTAAAATTATAGGACAAAAACCACTATCAAATAATAAAGTTTGGGTCGAGCCTTTCCAAAGGCTCGTGGGGTGTGGGGCAATGCCCCACGGTCTTGCATTTAATCTTTAGTCCCTTGACCTTATCCCTATGCCCCTGCGGCGTCCTTCATATCCTTAGCAAGCGCGTCCAATTTCTCGGTACCGCCACTCTTTACGCCAAAATACAGCTTAATCTTCGGCTCGGTACCCGACGGGCGTACACATGCCCACGAACCGTCCTCGGTGGCGTAGTACAGCACGTCGGACACAGGCAAGCCCGTTGCGGTAACGCTCCCATTGGCTAAATTCTTAACTTCTTTGGATGCGTAGTCGCGCGCCTCGATTACTTTTGAACCGCCTAGAGCGGCAGGCGGGGTAGTACGCAAGCGCGTTAAAATACGCTTGATGTCCTCTAAACCCGCAACGCCCTGCATGGTAATGGAAACGATGGATTCTCGATATTCGCCGTATTTAGCGTACAGCTTTTGAAGCACTTCGTACAGGCTAAGCCCCTGCTTACGGTAAAAAGCGGCGGCTTCGCATGCCAGCAGCGTAGCGGCTACTGCGTCCTTATCGCGCGCATATGTGCCCGTTAAATAGCCGTAGCTTTCCTCAAATCCGATGATGTATGTGTGGGAATTGCTTTCCTCAAACTCTTTAATCTTCTCCCCAATATATTTAAAGCCCGTTAGCACCTCCATATAGGTTGCGCCGTATTCTTTAGCGATGGCGCGGGTCATGTCCGTGGAAACGATGGTGGAAATAATGGCGGCGTTCGCCGGGAGCGTTCCCTTTTCCTTCATTTGCGAGAGCAAATACTCGGTAAGGATTACCCCCGTTTGGTTGCCCGTAAGCAATACATAATCGCCGTCGTGCTTTACAGCAAGTCCTACGCGGTCGCAGTCGGGGTCGGTGGCGAGGGCAATGTCGGCGTCTTTTTCCTTAGCAAGTTCCAGCGCCAGCGCGAAGGCTTTTTTATCCTCGGGGTTGGGGTAGCCCACTGTGGGGAAATTGCCGTCGGGTTGTTCCTGCCGGCTAACCACAAATACATTTTTAAAGCCCGATTCTTTTAACGCGCGCTGCGTGCTAATATTGCCCGCACCGTGTAAAGGTGTGAACACAATTTTAATATCCGATTCGGGGATAATTTGCGGGTTTTGCAAGCAGCCCTTCACATGCCCAATGAAGGCATCGTCCACGGCGGGACCGGCTACGTTGTACAGTCCTTTTTCCTTTGCTTCCGCCAATGGGAGCGTTTTCACCATGGAAAAATCGGTAATTTTATTTACCTCGGCGATAATCGCTTCGTCGCGCGGGTAAGGGCATTGCCCGCCGTCCGCCCAGTATACTTTGTAGCCGTTGTATTCGGGCGGGTTGTGCGAAGCCGTGACAACAATGCCCGAAACACAGCCCAATTCCCGCACCGCAAAGCTAAGCAACGGTGTAGGGCGCAAGCTGTCGAATACATAGGTCTTTATACCGTTCGCGTTAAGTACCAGCGCCGCCTCTTGGGAAAACTCGGGGGACATGCGGCGACAGTCATGTGCAATGGCAACACCCATGCCGTCTTTGTACGCATCCGATGCGAGGATATAATTCGCAAGCCCTTGCGTCGCCTTGCGAATGGTATAAATGTTCAAGCGGTTTGTACCCGCGCCAAGCACGCCGCGCATTCCGCCCGTGCCAAATTCCAGCTCCTTGAAAAAACGGTCTTGAATTTCTGCTTCGTTGCCCTTTAAGCCTTCCAACTCGGCTTTGGTCGCCCCGTCTATTGCGGGGTCGTTTAGCCATTTTTCGTATGCCTTCATGTACGCCATTTTTCTGCTCCTTTTTATAGAAAATTAGCGAACCACATCAACGGGCGATTCGCATTAAATCCCATCAAACGTCTGCCATTTCTGCCGTACCTGCACCTACCGTGCGGGTCGTATCTTTCTTATCGTTTGAATCGTGCAAAGAAACCGCCGCCTTTTTTCTTATCCATTTCAGCCTTACTCTTCATGCCCTTCATGCCTACGATGTAAATGCCCGCCATTTCTACGGTTACGCTCTTTTTCACAGGCAACGCAGGGTACACGGAGTTTTCACACATAAGCGTCATAATATCCTTACCCACTTTGGCTTTAACCAGCGGCACTTTCATAATACGCCCCATGCGGGGTACCTGTGCAGCCATTGCCTTGGGCAAGCCTGCATTGGCGATTTTGTCCTTCTTCTTGTCAATAATATAGATGGTCACGCTCTGCTTATGCTTTTCCACCATATCGTTTTGCTGTGCCATGCGGCTGCCCGCCCAGCGATTAAGAAAATATAAAGCGACCACAATGATTATCACAATAATGGATATCAGTATGGCCCAGTCAAAAATGCCCAAGGGATAATCCCTCCTTTGATTGTATGCGAATGCCATTCGCGTCATGTTGGCTTGTATTATATGTAGAATTGCTAGGGTTGGCAAATTCTTGGAAATGCAATATGATTCTCTCGAAAATAATTCTTCACAACATAATATCTCCAAGGGGCAATCCCACGAAAAAATTTATTAACCGCGAACGTGAACTTGCCGCGTTTGAAAGACAATATACTGCGCAAGGTGCGTCCTTCATGGTAATTTACGGGTGTCGCAGGGTTGGCATAACTACGCTTATTCGTGAATTTATTAAAAGCAAACCCGCTTTTTATTTCCTTGCCCGGGAAGAAAATGAAGCACTAATTGTCAAAAATCACAAACGGTAGAGGTGCGCACGATGACTCATTACATGGAATCAACCTATCCCATGTCCCATATATATTTAAAAGCACTGCGCGAAAACAACCCCGCTTGGCGATTATTAGCCTCTCCATTAGCGCCGTATATCGCCGCATTTTTTCATCAAATATTTATCATACAAAAGCAACGCGAAGTTAACGAATCTGAACTAATAAGCCATTTGCAGGATTTTATGCAAGCTGTAAATCAAGACAGTGAAGAAACACCCTTCAAACGCAGTGCATTGGATTATTTAAACGATTGGACAGATAACCAACACGGCTGGTTACGCAAATTTTTTCCAACGGGAAAAGACCAAGCGCATTTTGACATCACCCCCGAGGCACAAAAAGCCATTGAATGGTTAGACGGGTTAAAACAACAAGCCTTCATTGGCACTGAATCTCGCCTGCTAACCGTTTTTAACTTATTGCACCAAATCGCCATGGGGGCGGAAACCGACCCTCAGCAACGCTTGGCAGATTTATATAAACAAAAAGATGAAATTGAACAAACCATTAAACGCGTGGAGCAGGGCGAAATCGCGGTGTTAAGCGACACACAAATTAAAGAACGCTTTTGGCAGGCAATGGCAACTGCAAAAGAAATATTGTCGGACTTTCGCGCGGTGGAATATAATTTCCGTGAGTTAGACAAATCCCTGCGTGAACGTATTGCCGTTTGGAATAGTGGTAAGGGCGCGCTTTTAAGCAATTTATTCGATGAGCAAGATGATATTGTACAATCGGAACAGGGAAAAAGCTTTGCTGCATTTTGGCAATTTTTAATGTCATCTTCCTCCCAAAATGATTTTTTTATTACGTTGGATAAAGTACTGGCACTAAATGCCGTATCAGAAATGGGGTTAGAACGTGAAAGCCGCAGTATTCACCATGACTGGGTGCGTGCTGGTGCGCATGTGCAAGACACTATCGCATTACTCTCTCAGCAATTGCGTCACTATGTTAGTGAAAATTATTTTGAAGAAGAGCGCCGAATCACACAAATCATGCGTAAAATCGAACGTAAAGCACTTGCCGTTAGCGATAACCCACCCAAATCAAATCAATGGAAATTAACAATAAACAGCATCACACCTAATATTCAATTACCCTTTGACCGACCGCTTTACACCCCGCGAATAAAACCCGAAGTCGACGATGATGCGATAACCGTTGGCGCTGAAGATTTTCCAACCGACATACTTTTTTCACAGGTGTATGTTGACAAAGAAAAATTAAAATCTCAAATTTCAACGTTACTTCAAACATTGCCGCAAGTTACATTAAAAACAGTGGTCACGCATTTTCCGTTGGAAGTGGGGCTTAGCGAAATAGTTTTTTATTTAACAATCGCAGATGAAGCAGCTAACGCTGTTTTCCACACCCATAAGACCGAGGAAATTACTTGGCTGGATGGCGAAGGACGCACTCGCATGGCACACATTCCACTGGTTAACTTTACACGTTTCCCAACAGAAGGAGCATCCCATGAATCCGTCAAATGAATTTGCATTTTCTCGCGCTATAGTAACACTTTTTAAACATGCCATTTATCAAGAAGCCGACGTAGAACACTGGGATACACTGCTGACACAAAAGCATAGAATTGAAGATTATGTAAGCAAAATAGGCTTAACTGTGGTTATCGACGAAGCAGACGGTTACGCCTACTTAAAGCAACGCTTATACGATAGTGGGGAAGAAGAAATTCCAAGAATAATTCCGCGGCATCAGCTTTCCTATGAAGTAAGTCTGTTACTTCTTTTATTGCGTAAGCAATTACAAGAGTTTGATGCATCAACAGGCGACCGTCGTTTAATTTTAACACGCACACAAATTGTTGACCGCATGAAGGTATATCTGGCCAATGTACACAATGAGGTAAAACAAGTCGACCAAATTAATCGCTACATTGAGCAAGTAGCTGCATACGGTTTTTTGCGCCGTATGCGAGGCGATGACAACCGTTACGAAGTACAGCGGATTATACGCAGTTTTGTTGATACCGCCTTCTTATCAAAATTTGAAGATGATTTGTCTAATTATACCTTACACAAAATTGTTGAGGATGAATAAACCATGATGGAAAATTTAAGCCTGTTTGATTTGCACGAAGCGGAGCATATGCGCGTCACATTTCCGGGGTATCGCCTACATAAACTGGAGGTACTTAATTGGGGGACCTTCGACAAAAAAATCTGGCAATTCTCCCCCCAAGGGGAAACGGCGCTGCTAACCGGTGATGTAGGCTCGGGCAAATCAACCTTAGTAGATGCGCTCTCCACTCTATTAATAGCCCCGCGCAAAATTTCCTATAACAAAGCCGCCGACCCCGGTGCAAAGGAACGCTCCATTTCAACCTATGTAAGCGGCACATATGGACAAAAACGAACCGCTGAAGGCATGAAAAAAATGCAGTCCCTGCGCGGCACAAGTGAATATACAGTTTTGCTGGCGGTATTTAAGGATAGCGAATTTCATTCTGTAATCACGTTAGCGCAGGTTTACTGGTTTACCGAAATGGGCGGCTCGCCCCACCGCATGTATGTAACGGCGGAAAAAGCCCTTGAAATTGAAAAAGATTTTTCGGGTTTTAAAAACGATATGCGCTTACTAAAAAAACGCCTGCGTGAAACAGAAGGCGTGTTCATTTTTGACGACTATACACGCTATTCCCACTTTTTTTGCCAGAAGTTTAACATTGGGCGCAATGCATTGGATTTATTCCAACAAACTATTTCCATGAAAAAGGTAGAAGCCTTCACCGATTTTGTACGCGCCAACATGCTGGATACGCCTAACACCCAAGAAGATGTGGATAAGTTAATACGACATTTCCACGACTTAAACAGTGCCCACCAAGCGGTAGTAAAAACAAGAAAACAGGTAAATTTGCTCACCCCGCTTGTAGAAAAAGGTACTATATACACCCATTTCGTGCAGGAGCACTTGCAACAGACGCAAGCACAGCAGGCTTTACCCGCATGGTTTGCTACTCAAACTCTCGTTCTTCTTGCACAAAAAATTACCGCCACTTCCCAAGACCTGGCACTGGCAAATGACCGGCGGCAACAAGCGGAAATGGAAAAATCCGCACTAGAAAAAGAAATCAAAACCACCGAACGGGAAATTATTACCCATGGTGGCGATAAATTAGAAAGCGCAAAGGGAGAATTAGTCACCCTGGAAAATGAACTGCAAAAAATTAGCCAAGCCTTTTCTGTATACGAGTTAAATATTAACAAACTGGGGTTGCAAATACCATCCGACAGCCAATCATTTTATATATTAAAGAACAAACTACCCGATTTACGCAAAAAAGAAGCACAGATACATGAAAAACATATGCAGGATAATAATGAAACTTTTGCAAAAATCGGTCGCATCAAACAGGAATTAATAAATATCACCCGTGAATTGGAATCCCTTCGCGCACGCAAATCCAGCATTCCCAGCGCGCAAGTTAACATGCGCAATCAACTTTGCCAAGCATTAAATATTGATGAAGAAAAGCTACCCTTCGTTGGTGAATTGTTGGAAGTACGCGAAAACGCACCGGAATGGGAAGGAGCAATAGAACGGCTGGTGCGCGGCTTTGGTTTGTCTATGCTTGTACCCGATAATTTGTACGACGCTGTAATGCGCTGGGTTGACAAAACACCACTGGGTATGCGCCTTGTATATTACCGCGTAAACACTTCAATCGAATATATGCAAAAGCGCTCATCTGCGGCGAATACTATTCCCTATAAGTTAATCGTATCGCCCGAATCACCATTTTACGGGTGGGTTACGAAAGAATTATTCCACCGTTTTCCTCACGTTTGTTGTGAAAACGTGAAACAATTTCAAACCGAAGAGCAAGGCATTACAATGGCAGGGCAAATAAAGGCTAAGGGCGGGCACCACGAGAAAGATGACCGCCACAACATTAACGACCGTACTCGGTTTATTCTTGGTTTTTCTAACGATAAAAAAATAAAAGCGCTGGAAAGTGATGAAAAAAAACTTACTGAAGAATTGAACAAAAACGATTATCGCCACAACAATATAAAAAACGAATTGAGGGCAACCCAAGCTCGCATTTCGGCAACATCAATCTTAGAGAATATGCAAAATTATGCCGACATCGACACAGCAAGCAAAGAAAATGAAATACTTATCAAAAAACAGTTAATTCATACGCTGGAGCAAGAAAATGATGTGCTAAAAACACTAAACACGCACCTTGCAACCTTAAATACTAAAATGAAAGCCCACAACGATGCAATGGATATGACGAAAAGGAGGATAATCACATTAGAAAATAATTTAACCCATTTTCATGCCGAAAGAGCAAACAAAACAGCTACTGCCGACAGCATCTCAGAAGCGATGCGCGAGGATATATTTACATTCTTACATGACCAACACAAAATTACCTTTGCGCAACCCCTCACATTGGATAATGAAGATAACCAATCGAATGTATTTATGCAATCCTTGTCGACAAACATCGCGAAATTGAATGAAAAAATTAATAAAATTACAGGAGATATTGTTCGTCACATGCAGCAATATAAAAGTATTTATCCCGAACAAACCCACGATATCACCGCTGATGTGGATAGTATGTCCGAATACAATGAACTACTCACACAGTTAGAAAATGACGGACTACCTCAGTTCGAAACCCGTTTTCAACAATTACTGTGCGAAGGAACCCTGAATAATATTATATTATTGCAAACAAATTTAACACATGCACACAATAATATAAAAGAACGAATAAAACAAATTAACCACTCATTAAGCGCTATTGACTATAATGACGGGCGCTATATTCGCCTAGAGCATGAAGAAACAAACGATAATGAAATAAAATCATTTCGTGTACAATTAAAGTCCTGTACAGAAATGATGCTGGGCGCTACACAAGATACACAATTTTTAGAAAGCAAATTTGCACAAATAAAAGAAATAATTGACCGATTTATAGGCAGACCCGATAACACCGAAGGTGACCATCGTTGGACGAAAAAAGTAATTGACGTGCGCAACTGGTTTCAATTTGCTGCATCTGAACGTTGGCGCGAAACCGATGTAGAATATGAGCATTATAAGGATTCATCCGGCAAATCGGGCGGGCAAAAGGAAAAACTCGCCTACACCATTTTGGCAGCAAGCTTGGTGTACAATTATGGCTTGGAGGGCACTTCCAATAAACAGAATTCTTTCCGATTTGTGGTTATTGACGAAGCTTTTTTAAAAAGCTCAGACGAATCGGCGCGATTTGGGTTGGAATTATTTAAAAAATTGGATTTGCAGCTGTTGATTGTTACGCCCTTGTTAAAAATACCCACTATAGAGCCTTTTATCGGGTACGTAGGCTTTGTTCACCATGACGACGTGACCCACCGCTCCATGCTACGCACCATTTCCATTGATACCTATCGAGCGGAGCGAAAAGTGCGGGAGGGTAAAGCATGACATCATGGACAAATGTAAATGGAGTCAAATCCATTTTACAAAAAAAATGGGAGAGCGGGCGCATCCTAACCTCGCTTTTTTTACAGGATGATTTTTTTCCGTTAAGCATTCCGCTGAAAAAACCAACAAACGCGGAAATTGGCATACATTTCATGCAGGTAGACCAATGGAAAACAACAATGGTCAATGAAAGCAAAGCGGTAAAGAAATTCGGCTACGAATTACGTGAACAAGAAATTGTTAACCGACAATCAGGGCGCAACTTTATACCTACTCACGCGATTATACCCACGGTAGAGGATGGGCTGTGGCTTATAGGGAAGAAAAAAGAAGCCCGGCATTTTATCCAAAGCGCACAAACAATTCTAACGAAACGCCCTGAATTGCACGACTGGATTGGGCGATATCCGTTTAAAGTGTTGCAATTTGCCGATGAGTGGACAAAGCTTTTATTAGTTCTGGAATGGCTTTGCCTCAACCGAAACAGTGGGCTGTATGTACGGCAAATTGACCTACCCGGTGTTGATACGAAATTTATCGAAAGACGGGAAAAAATATTAGCCGAATTAATGACAATTTTATTACCGGAAATGAATAGTAATATAGAAACGTATACGCAACGGTTCGGCTTGTGCGCAAAGCCCGCACAAGTACGCTTGCGAATTTTAGATAAACACTTGTATTTACACGGCTTTTCGGACATTGCAATTCCTGTGGAGCAATTAGCCGCCAATCCGTTAATTGCTTCACGGGTTTTTATCACAGAAAACGAAATAAACGGCTTGTGCTTTCCGGATATGAAAGATAGCATCGTCATTTTCGGTCTGGGGTACGCCGTGGATATATTAAAAACCGTTACCTGGTTGCGAGAACGAGAAATTTATTATTGGGGCGATTTGGATACCCATGGCTTTGCGATGCTCAATCAAGTGCGTACGTTTTTACCCCATACGAAGCGATTTTTAATGGACGAGGATATTTTATTTGCACATAAAAATTTATGGGGGCACGAAAAAAAAACCTTCGTCGGAACGCTTTCGCATTTGGACGAAGGAGAACAAAGCTTGTTTTCCGCGCTAAAAGAAAATCATTGGGGCGAAAATATTCGATTAGAGCAAGAGTTGATTTCGTTTGCGTGGGTGAAGCGTGAAATTGACAGCCTTACAACCGCATACCGCCGTTCACGCTTAGCGTATGCCCTGTAACGTACACCGATTCATCGCCGGCGAGGAATAGCGCCGCATTTGCAATTTCTTCGGGTTGCCCTAAGCGCCCAAGCATGGTTTGGGCAGCAAATTTGTCGAGTAGGTCTTGCGGTACGGTTTTTAGGATATCAGTCATTACATAGCCCGGATTAATGGTATTTACGCGCACGTTTCCGCCCTTCATGGCAAATTCCTTTGCCCAGCTCTTGGATAGACCGAAGAGTGCCGATTTGGTTGCGGCATAATTGGCCTGCCCAATGTTTCCGTATTCGCCAACCACAGACGAAATATTGACGATTGAACCGCCGCCCGCTGCTTGCATAAACGGACCAACATGACGCGTTAGGTAGAAGATGCCGTTCAAGTTCACGTCAATGACCTGCGACCACTGTTCATCGGTCATTTTGCGGGTAAGTGCATCACGGGTGATGCCCGCATTATTGATTAACACGTCTATTTTTTTGTATTTTTCTGCCGCGTAGTCGAAAAATTCTTTGCACGCGGTTGCGTCGCTTACGTCTAGCTTGTAGTATTCCACGTTGGGGTCGCTGTAGGTGAGTTCGCCCACGTCACAGGCGATAACTTTTGCGCCCTCTTGGGAAAAACGCTGTGCAATGCATTGCCCAATACCCTTCGAACCACCTGTAACAATGGCAACTTTATCTTGTAAACGCATAATTTCCTCCTATATGCAATTTTGGTTTACCAAAATTGCCGCTAATTTACATTCTTGAGAATTACCGCCGTACCCATACCGCCGCCCGCACACAGCGATGCAAGCCCATAGGCTTTGCCCGTGCGCTTTAGCCCATGCACAAGCGTTACCATAATGCGGTTGCCGCTTGCGCCAATGGGGTGCCCCAGCCCAATCGCGCCGCCCGATACATTGGTTTTTTCCATAATTGCCTCGGGGGAAAGCGAATGCTCATCGGCAAGTCCTTGCACAACGCCCAGCGCTTGCGCGGCAAATGCCTCGTTTAATTCAAGTAAATCCATGTCGTTTAGCGAAAGCCCTGTGACTTCCAGCGCCTTTTTAATGGCGGGAACAGGACCAAGCCCCATGATGGCAGGGTCTATACCCGCTTGCGCGTAGCCAACAATTTCTGCCATGGGCGTGAGATTGTGCTTTTTCACAGCGTCTTCGCTTGCAATAAGCATAAAGCTTGCGCCGTCGTTAATGCCCGACGCATTGCCCGCCGTTACTGTGCCGTCTTTTTTAAAAGCGGGGCGAAGCGCGGCGAGTTTTTCAAGGCCGGTTGCGCGGTTGGGGTATTCATCTGTATCGAAGGTAACCTCATTGCGCCCCTGCCGCACGGTAAGGGGAACAATTTCGTTTTTAAAATGCCCCGCGTCAACGGCAGCGATGGACTTTTGCTGGGAAGCAATGGCATATGTGTCCTGCGCCTCGCGAGTGATTTTATATTTCTCTGCCACATTTTCGGCGGTAATGCCCATGTGGTAGTTTTCGAATGCATCTGTTAATGCATCATAAACCATATGGTCAAGTGCAGTGATGTCGCCTAATTTGTTACCGCCCCGTACCTTCCCGGGGAGAATAAACGGCGCACCGCTCATAGATTCCACCCCGCCTGCGAGGATAAGCTCCGCTTGCCCAGCTTGGATGGCGTTTGCCGCGTTCATGACGACCTTCATACCGCTACAGCACACATGGTTAATCGCGTAGGCGGGTACATCGTGGGAAATACCGCCCCTGACAGACACCTGCCGCGCTATCCCCTGCCCCAGCCCTGCGGAAAGAATGTTGCCCACAATCACTTCGTCCACCGAATCGGGCGCTAATTTGCTTTCTTCCAAGATATTTTTTACGACCGCCGCGCCCATTTCCGACGGGTGCAAATCCTTTATCGTACCGAGGAAACTACCGATAGCGGTGCGTTTTGCGGCAACGATGTACACCTTTCTCATACAACCAATCCTTCCAACTTCGCATTTGCGAAGCCTGTAATTAAACTGATAAACAGCGCAGGGCGTTCATACATGGTGGCATGACCCACGCCGGGTAATAATACCAAATCGCTGTCTTTTATCAAGTCACGCAGTTTGTATTGGTCGCCGGGCGGGGTGATTGGGTCGGATTCGCTGGCTACAAGCAACGTTTTTGCGGTAATGTTGCATAGTTGCGCTTCCACGTCATAATCGTCTGCGCTGCGCGTTAAACGCACAATGCCGTCCATGAAAAGCTTATTCGTAAATACCTGCGTGGTGAGAAAGTCGCGCCGTACTTTTACCCAGTCGGGGCCTCCGTTATAAAATTCCTGCGAATAGATGATGGGAATGGTCGTGTTGTAAAACTGCACAGGGTCGCCGGCCGCCGCCGTCCAACTTTGCCCAAGCTCGCGTAGCCATGCGCCCGTTTTCGCCGCCGCGTTAAAAATCATTAACCGATGCACCTTGTCGGGATAGGCTGCCGCAAATTTTAACGCTACATTTCCGCCGTAGGAAATGCCCGCGATTGACACACAGGCAATACCCAAATGACTGAGCAGTTCTTTAATCACGTCCACTTGCAAGTCCAGTGTATATGCTTCGTCCGGGTTACGCGCGGACTGCCCTTGGTCAATAAAATCCACAAGAATGAGCTGATTATTTGCCGAAAGCGGCGCGATAAACGAGTGCCAGCTAAGCGTAGACATCATTATCCCGTTCAGCAAAAGAAGCGGCGCGCCTTCGCCGTGTAGTTCGTAGTGAATTTTTTTATCCTTATAATCGAAAGTTGCCATATGTGCCTCCTTATAGGTACATCAATTCCCGTGCGGTTTTTGCGAGTTCTTCCCGATAGTCGGGGTGTGCAACGTTTATTAAACGCTCGGCGCGTTCTTGTATGGACGTGCCCCGAAGTGCCGCAACACCGTATTCGGTAACAACAAAGTCCACATCGTTGCGCGAAAGGGAAACCGCCGCGCCCTGCTTTAGCATGGGCACAATGGTGGAAATGGGCACGCGTTCGCCTTCCGCATTTTTTACCTGCGCCGTGGAATACAGCGCAATAAATGAGCGCCCGTTTTTCGCCCGTTGCGCACCAATTGCCGTATCCGCTTGCCCGCCCGTACCGCTAAACTGGCGCGGACCAATGGATTCGCTGCAGCATTGCCCCGTTAGGTCAATCTCCAGCGTGGTATTAATAGAAACTTGATTATCGTTTTTCCCAATCACCGACGGGTTGTTCACATAGAATCCGTCCATAATACACACGGCGGGGTTGTCGTTGGCAAAGTCGTATAATTCCTGTGTACCCAGGATAAATGTCGCCACCATTTTACCGCGGTGCAAATTTTTACGTTCGCCCGTAATTACGCCTTGCTTCGCCAGCTTCATTAGACCGGATGTAAGCATTTCCGTATGCACGCCAAGGTCTTTTTTGCCCGCAAGCGCTTCCGCCACGGCATTAGGGATTTTACCAATGCCCAGTTGAATACAGTCGCCGTCGTTAATATGCTCGGCGATATAGCCGCCGATTTTCTTATCCTTGTCCGAAACAACGGCATCGGGCAGTACGGGAACGGGGTAATCCACTTCAATGGCGTAGTCGATTTTGCTGATGGATAATTCCACATCACCAAAGGTACGCGGGTAGTTAGGGTTAATTTCCAAAATAACAATATCCGCCGCGTCTACCATTTTCCGCTCATAGGTATTGCTTACGGAAAGGCTTACATAGCCGTGGCGGTCGGGTTTTGTCGCCGCACCGATATAAATTGTGGGGCGCATATGCGCAAGGCGTTTTACCCCCGCAAGGTGCAAATGGTTGGGGATAAACGAAATATTGCCGTTAGGGTGCGCATCGCGTAACGCAGGGCAATAAAACCAGCCGTTTACGCGGAAGGTATCGGAAAATTCCTCGTTCATATAGGCGTGTACACCCATTGGCAAGCAATTGGTGATGGAGATATCCTTCACCTTGCCCGCCAATGTGTGTACTTCCCCCATAAACGCACGAGCCTCGGCCGCGCCAAGGCCCGTTACGATATTGCACCCGTTTTGCACTAAATTTAGCGCATCGTGCAATGATATGAGTTTCATTTTAGTTGCCAACCCGTGCGAGCACCGCGTGTAACGATTCCAGCGGGCGCACCGTATCCCATGATTGTGTTTCGAAATTTACGCGAAGCAATGCAAGATATTCCGTACCTGTGCGCTGCCCGTTGGAAAAATCCATAACACCCGCCATGGGTACGCTAATGGGCGTTCTTTCCATGGCGGAAATAAAGCCGTCCCAAGTCAAATCATCGGGGTCAGTAGCTTGTAAGCCCTGTACAAAAGTGCTTGCCGCTACCCAACCTGCCATTGCAAACGCGCTTCCTGCTAAAGTGGGGTCACCGAATGCGGTTACGCCGTCAACAAAGTCCATAAAATCTACAATGCCGTCGGGGTCCAGCCATGCGGTAGAGTAAATGGGGAACGTTGCACCCGCGCCGATATAATCCGGTGCAATGCTGTGGATTGCCACGGCATCTGCACTTACATAGGACGTAAACACAGGCACGGTAAGCCCTGCATTTGCCATCGCATTCGCCACGATAATAAACGAAATTTGCGACATTGCGGCGATTACTACGTCCACATCGGAGTGAATCATATCCAGTACGGCGGAAGAAACGTCTGCCTGCCCCGGGCTGATTTGATGCTCCACAATACTAAAGCCTGCACCCATTGCCTCAATTTGCATACGCACGCCACGCAGATAGTCCATACCCGCTTCGTCGCTGGTGTAAATTACGCCGATGGTACGTGCGTTGTATTCCTCGATGGCGCGGGCGGCAAGTACACGCCCCTCGGTTACGAAAATCGCCTGTACGGGGAAAATATTACGCCCGCGCGCGTTGTCGAATGCATCGTCGCTAAACAATGCGCCAATGCCCGACGCAAAATACACGGTGGGGATACCCGTTTCGCGCAGTAAACCCAGCGTCGCGCCGATGGTGGGCGTACCAAAATGCCCTACAATGGCGAAAACTTGGTCGTCATGGATTAATGCTTCCGTAAAGGCAAGCCCGTTGATGGGGTCGAAGCCGTCGTCATGGTGTACGAAGCGCAATTGCCGCCCGTGTACGCCGCCCGCTTCGTTTACGCGGTGAAAATAGGCGCGAATGCCGTCGTTAAACGGCACGCCTACCATAGCAAAACCACCCGACGTAGCCGCCGTGTTGCCCACAGTAATGGTGTCGCCGGTTACGCCTTGGGCGTAATCCGAGTCGCTTCCGCACGCCGATAGCGCGCCAAGCATTAAAACCAGCATGCCTGTGAAAATGATTGCTGCAAATTTCTTCATTTAAGATTCCTCCTTTATGGGGGGTTGCCCCTAATGGCCCAGATAGGCCTCAATTAACGCCGGGTCTTTAATTAATACATCTGCCGCGCCCTCCATGCGAATTTGCCCCACCTCCAGCACATACGCATAATCGGCAATTTTTAACGCGCCTAAGGCATTTTGCTCTACCAAAAGTACGGTGGTTCCGTCTTCGCGGATATGCTGGATAATTTCGAATAAATCCTTCACAATCAACGGTGCAAGCCCAAGGGAGGGTTCATCAAGCAACAGAATTTTCGGGCTGCCCATGAGCGCGCGCCCAATGGCAAGCATCTGCTGCTCGCCGCCCGACAGCGTTTGCGCAATTTGGTTCTTGCGCTCTTGCAAAACGGGAAAGTAACGGTACACGCGTTCAAAATTTTTACTGCGCGCTGTGCCGCTAACGGTAAATGCGCCCGTGCGCAAGTTTTCTTCCACGGTCAATTCCTTAAACACATGCCGCCCTTCGGGAACGACCAGCATTCCCAGCTTGGCAATTTTATTCACCGCCGTTTTTGCAATTTCGCGCCCGAAAAGGGATATCGAGCCGGATGACTCCATGACCCCCGATATGGCACGAATGGTAGACGATTTTCCCGCGCCGTTGCTGCCAAGCAAAGTAACAATTTTGCCTTTTTCTACGGTGATATTGATACCCTTCACCGCTTTAATGAAGCCGTAGCTAACTTCAAGGTTGCGGATTTGCAACGCATACATTATGCTTCATCCTTCCCCAGATATGCTTCCTGCACGTCGTGGTTTACTTTTATTTCCTCGGGCGTGCCGATGGCAAGCAGTTTGCCGAAGTTTATCGCGCATATGCGTTGGCACACGTTGGAAACAAAGTTCATGTCATGCTCGATAAGCAAAATACCGCATTTATATTGGGAGGAAATATCCTTCACCGTTTGCACCAGCGCTTGCGTTTCCACATCGTTTAAGCCTGCGGCAGGTTCGTCCAGGATAATCAGCTTAGGGTTAAGCATAAGCGTACGCCCAAGTTCTATGCGTTTTTGAATACCATAGGGCTGCATGAGCGCGGGCATATCCTTGAGGTGCAGCAGGTTTAAACTTTCCAGCACGGCTTCGGCACGCTTGCGCAGGACTTCTTCCTCCCGCCGCGCTTTGGGCAATTTTAATATTTGCGAGAATAAACTCGACTTAAACGCCGTATGCGCGCCCACCAGCAAATTTTCAATAACCGAAAGGCTTACGATTAACTCAACATTTTGGAAGGTACGCACCAAGCCCAGCCCAATAATGTCATGAGGTTTTTTGCCGACTAAATCAATCATGCCTTTTTCCTTGGCGTTAAAAAGCACCTTGCCCGCGTCGGGGCGATAAAATTGGGTAATGCAGTTAAATGCCGTGGTTTTCCCCGCGCCGTTTGGACCTATAATGCCGTAAATTTCGCCCTCATTCATTTCAAAGCTTAAGTCGTCTACTGCTTTTAGCCCGCCGAATGCGATGGAGAGGTTTTCTGCCTTTAACAATGCATTGCTCATACCTTTCCCCTCCCCCGCACTTTGTGTACCAGCACTTTTATATCATGCCAAATGTAGATAAGCCCCGCAGGGTAATACATCACCACTACGATAATTAAGACGCCCGTAAATACAAATGCCATGCCGTTTATATCGCCGATAACGGGAATATTCACCAAAATTAAATCAGGCACGCCAAACACAACAAAGGCGCCCACCACCGTACCCGCCACCGAACGCACTCCGCCAATTACAACCACGGCGAATAACATCAGCGACAAAGTAAACATCCATACATTGGGGAAGGTGAAGCGAATAAAGTGCATATACAGCGCCCCGCCCAAGCCCGCATACGCCGTAGAAACAGAGAACGCGATTAAGCGGTATTTGAAAATATTAATCCCCATGGCAGAGGCAGCCGCCTCGCTTCCCCGCATTGCCGATAACGCCCGCCCTGTATAGCTATTGGCAAAGCTTTGTGTAACAAACATTGCCAACACCAAGAACACAACAAGCAGGATAAATGTTTGGTTACGGTTCATCGTAAAGCCAAAAAATTCGGGGAAATTTGCCGTGCGCCCAACAAAGCTGTTGGTAAAGCCGGTAAATTCGATGAAAACCTGCCGCAGAATTTCTGCCACTGCTAAGGTTGCCATAGCAAGGAAGAACCCCTCCACCCGCAGAGAAAGCAAGCCCACCAAAATGCCCAGTATACTGGTAATTACTACCGTTAGCACAATCGAGGGCAAGAAGTCCATGCCCAAATCTTGCGTGAAAAACGCTGTAAGGTATGCCCCAACGCCCATAAACGCTGCCGTGCCCAGCGACACAAGCCCCGCGTAGCCCATCAAGAGGTTTAACCCAAGGGCAACGATGGCGTAAATAACTACACCCGCGATTAACGTAAGGTGAAAGAAGCGCAACACCCCCAGGTTCACCATCAGCGGTGCCAGGGCAAGCAACACGCCAAAAATCACATAACTTGAATAGGGGCGGCTTTTTTTATACAGTGCAAGCACATTCATGACTACACCTTCTTTACGAGTTTTTTGCCGAAAATCCCATTAGGGCTAATCAGCAAAATGCCTAAAATTAGCAGATATACAATTGCGTCTGCCCACACGCTGGAAATGTAGAACGAAATTAAATTCCGCGCAAGCGCAATGAGATACGCCGCAAAAACGGGACCAAAAAACGTGCCAAGCCCGCCAAGCACACAGGCAAGCAACGCGGTAATTTGTATGGAATCCATCATCACGAAATTAACAGTAGTGGTAGGCGCAACCATCATCGCCGCAAGAGAACCCAGCGCCGCCGCAACTGCCCACGCCCCCATGGTGACAATGGAAGTGGGAATACCCATCATTCGCGCCACCACATCGTTAGACGCGGTAGCCCGCACCGCAAGCCCCCATTTAGTTTTCTGTATCACAAAAAATAACGCAACCATGATGGCAATGCCAATGGCGATATTCACCATGGCACTGTACGTAATGGTTGCGCCGAAAATAGAATGCGTGCCCTGTGCAAAGCGGCGGTAGGTGTACGGGATATTGCCAAAAAACATGGGGGCAAGTCCCAGAAAAACAATGACCAAGCCCAGCGTTACAATTTGTTTGGAAACGGAGTGCAGCTTAATCATACGCTTAATAACCACTCGGTCGATGATGACGCCAACGCCCACCGCGCCAAGCACCCCCACAATGGTAGAAATAAACACATTAGCGCCCGTATTTGCCATAAAATACGCGGCAATAAACGCGCAAAACATGGAAATTGCACCCTGCGCGTAGTTAAATGCCTTGGAAGTACGGAAGATGAGGATAATCCCCATGGTTGCAAGGGCAAGGATACTGCCCGTTTCCAACGAGTTAAACAGAATTTGAATGAAGATACTCATATGTTACCTCCTAGATGAATCACGTGGTGATTCGTCCCCCGGGCTTTACCCCCAGCGAATCATATTTGCCGCCCAAACATAGCCAATGCCTGCCGATAACATGCATACTGTGCTTCCGTCTTTGACCTTTCCTTCCTTTAGCGCAAGTTCCAGGGAAAGGATTTGGTCAATTTGCCCGAGGTGCCCGTAATTTTCCAAGTAAATTGACTGCGCGGGGGTAAGTCCAAGCTCGTTAAGCATCGCGCTGTGCCCCGACCGCTTGATGTGCAAAATCGCCAAATAATCCAACTGCACCCGCGTGAGTTGTGATTTTTCCAGTGCTTTGTCAATACATGTGAACCAGTTGGACATGGACACTTCGTTAAGGCGGGCTTTCATGGCTTGTGCGTCCATTAACCGCAAAGATTTAGCAGCTTGGGAAATATTTTGTGCTGTAATCGGGTTTACCTGCCCGCCAATTTCCACCCCTGCAGTACGCGACAAAGATGCATCTGCAATAATGTGCGTACCCAATACGCGGTTGCGCCCATGATTTTTCTTTAATAAAATCGCGCCGCCGCCATCGCCAAGGTTAAACATAAACGATACATTGCTGTCGGTATAGTCGATAAAATCGCCGTTCCTATAACCACCTGCGATAAGAATTGTATTTATCTCATCGTCTGCGATAAGCATATCCTTCGCGATTTTTATTGCGGCAACGGTGGTGCAGCAGCGGTTTTGCAGGTCTATGCCCCACGCATTGGTTGCGCCGATTTTGTCTTGGATATACAGCGCACTTGTGGTAAGCGGGTATTCCTTGTACTCCTCGCCCATGCACAGCACTACATCAATTTCCCGCGGGTCAAAATTTGCGTTTTGCAAGCACGCTTTTGCAGCAAGATAACCCAGTTCCTGCGTGCCTTCGTTGGGCGCGGCGACAGGCTTTTTTACGATACCCAGCTTGTCGGTGATAGCTTTCTCTGTCCATTTCCCTTGGGTTGCCGCCGAAATATCGCCCGCCGTGATATATGTGCGGGGGATATACGTGCCAACGCTTACAATACCTACGCTATTCATTTGCTATCGCTTCCAATCGCGTAATTAGCTTGGGAAGGATTTTGTGCATATCGCCTACAATGCCCACATCGGCAACATCAAAAATGGGCGCGCTCGCGTTTTTATTAACGGCAATAATAAGTTCCGATTCTTCCATGCCCGCAAGGTGCTGTATCGCGCCCGAAATTCCGCATGCCATGTATAGCTGCGGGCGCACGGTTTTACCCGTTTGCCCTACTTGGCGATCCTTAGGGGCGAAGCCTTCGTCCACCGCCGCGCGAGAAGCGGACACCTGCCCGCCAAGCAATTGCGCGACATTCTCCAATACGGCAAAACCTTCCTTGCCCGTTCCCCTGCCGCCCGAAATGAGGATTTTTGCCTCGGTGATGTCCTTTGTTTTTTTCGCGGCGCGTACCGTTTCTAGGATAATTACATTTTTGTCGGATTCTTTTAAATTCGCGTCAAAGCTACGGATAATACCCTTGCGTGTATTGTCTTGCACGGGGGCAAGCATTACACCCGGGCGAATCGACGCCATTTGCGGACGATGTTCGGGGCAAATAATAGTTGCCAGAATATTCCCACCGAATGCGGGGCGCGTCATGAGTAATTGGCGCGTTTCGCCATCAATTTCCAAGGAAGTACAGTCTGCGGTTAGTCCCGTTTTTACGCGGGCGGCTACGCGCGGAGCTAAATCACGCCCGATAGCCGTTGCGCCGATAAGGACAATTTCGTAATTACCTTCGCGCAGTACGGCGGTCATTGCCTTGGTGTACGGTTCGTTCATATAGTCGCCTAAATAGGGATGATCTACGTGAATTACTTCGTCTGCGCCGTGTGCGATAAGAGTGCTGCATAGGTTTTCTACGCCGCTACCCGGTAATAACGCCACCAGATTTTGCCCAAGGGTATCCGCGAGCTTGCGCCCTTCGCCCAAAAGCTCCAGCGACACTTTTTGCAAAATGCCGTCGCGTTGCTCGCAAAAAACTAACACATCTTTTGATTGGCTCATAGTATGTGATGCTCCTTTAGCTTTTGGATGATGATGCTTACGGATTCATCATCCGATACTTGGTGTAGTTCGCCCTTGCCCTTGGGTTGTTTGGTAAAGGATTTTTTAACCCGCGTTGGCGAGCCTTTTAGCCCAATATTTTCTTGGCTCACGTACGCCTTTAAATCTTCATACGTAAGGGTGCGAATTTCTTTTTCATACGCATTTACCACGCCGCCCACCGACATGTAACGCGGCTCGTTTAACTCCGAAAGCGCGGTAATTAATAGCGGATAATTGGCTTGGATACGTTGATAGCGGTCTTCGTATTGGCGCTTAACGGTAATGTTATCGCGGGTCGCATTAATTTCCTCTGCATAAGAAATTACGGGAATACGTAAATGCTCCGCCATTTGCGGTCCAACCTGCGCGGTGTCACCGTCGATGGCTTGCCGCCCTGTGATAATTAGGTCGAAACCCAGTAATTTTGCCGCGCCGGCAAGGGTGCTGGAAGTCGCCCACGTATCCGCCCCCGCAAAAGCGCGGTCGGAGATAAGATACGCCTCGTCACAACCCATTGCCAGCGCTTCACGCAGGGCAATGTCCGCTTGGGGCGGTCCCATGGTCATCACAGAAACATGGGCGCCTACATTGTCTTTTATCAACAACGCCGCTTCGATACCGGCAAGGTCATCGGGGTTAATAATAGAGGGTACACCCTCGCGCATGAGCGTGCCTGTTTCTTGGTTAAGCCGTACTTCGTTGGTGTTTGGCACTTGCTTTATGCAGACGATAATTTTCATAGCGCCCCCCTTAATTCACTTTCATATGGCTTGCGATAACCATTTTTTGCACTTCGGACGTACCTTCGTAAATTTCCGTAATTTTTGCGTCGCGCATCATGCGTTCTATAGCATATTCGCGGGTATAGCCGTAACCGCCATGCAGTTGAAGGCAACGGCGCGTAATGTCTGATGCCGCTTCCGACGCAAACAATTTTGCCATTGCTGCATAATTTGCGTAAGGTTCGCTTCTATCTTTGAAAAAGGCGGCGCGGTAGGTTAACAAACGCGCCGCGTCCACCGTTGTTTGCATGTCCGCCAATTCGAATTGCGTATTTTGAAATTGGGAAATTCGCTTGCCAAATTGTACACGCTCTTTTACATAATTCACGGTAATATCTATCGCGCCTTGGGCAACGCCCAGCGCTTGCGCGGCAATGCCAATGCGCCCGCCGTCCAGCGTTTGCATGGCAATTTTAAACCCCTGCCCCTCTTTGCCCAGCAAATTTTCCTTGGGAACGATGCAGTCGCGCATAATCAGCTCGCAGGTTGCCGAACCGCGAATGCCCATCTTCTTCTCCTTTTTCCCTACCGAGAAACCCGCAAAATCCTTCTCAACAATAAACGCACTGCATCCGCGCGTCCCCTTCATTTTGTCCGTCATTGCGATGATAATATACACATGTGCGGCGTCTGCATTGGTGATAAACAGCTTTGTACCGTTTAAAATATAGTTGTCGCCGTCAAGTACAGCGGTGGTTTGCTGCCCCGCCGCATCTGTACCCGCGCCCGCCTCGGTTAGCCCAAAGGCGCCAAGCCATTCCCCCATTGCAAGCTTGCGCAAGTATTTTTCCTTTTGCGCTTCTGTTCCGTTTTCAAAAACAGGTGCGGCACACAAGCTGGTATGGGCGGAAACTATAACCCCCGTGGTGGCGCACACCTTTGATATTTCTTCTACCGCCATGGCGTAGGCTAAATTATCTGCGCCCGCGCCACTGTATTCGACGGGTATGGGAATGCCCAAAAGACCGTAACGTGCCAATTTTTCCACCGTTTCGTGCGGGAAACGCTCTTGCTCGTCCACCTCGGCGGCAAGGGGCTTAACCTCGGCGCCGGCAAATTTGGTACATAAATCGCGCATGAGCAGGTGCCTCTTCGAAAGATTAAAGTCCATAAACTGCACTCCCGTAAACATGAATAGTGATTCATATTTCAAATTTTGTGAACATTAACATATGATTTAGCGGTTGTCAACAATTTTTTATATTATTTTGCCAAAGGCATTGTCAAACTTTGCCGTAATTATTGAAATATGTTACATTTGTGTGGATTGTCATGGTGAAACGAGGGAACGTGATGGAATACGTAAAGCAACCAAAAACCAAACGCGGCGAAAAAACACTAAAAAAAATATGTGACGCGGCAGAAACGCTTTTTTCGCAAAAAGGCTACTACGCCACAGAAATTAAGGACATAACCCAACTGGCAAAGGTAGCGACGGGAACCCTTTATGTATACTTCCCTGATAAACTAAGTCTATTCCTTCACTTGATGGACGGGCTTGGGCGCAAACTACGGCGCGAAATACGCGACGCAAAGAGCAAATGCACCGATACATCCATTATCGAGCAGGAGCGCATTTCTATCCGCGTATTTTTTTCATTTGTGCGGGCGCACTTCGGCTTGTTTCGCATCGTGTGGCAAGCACAGTTTGTTGACGAAGCGGCGTTTAAAAATTATTACGAGCGGTTTTCGCAGGGGTATATCAACGAAATTTCCAAAGCACACACGCGCGGAGAAACACGGAATGTTGACTCTACCGTAATATCCTATGCGCTAATGGGGATATATAGCTTTGTTGCGCTTAAATGCTTCGTGTTTGATAAATCCGAACCCGATGATGCGACAATTGAACAGCTTGTGAACTTTATCTCATTTGGAATAAGCGCACAATAATTCTATAAAAAGGGTGATAATATGATTACATTACCGGCAATTTTTTCGGACGGAATGGTGGTTGGGAAGCGCGCGCGCATCTTTGGGAGCGCTCCCGTTGGGGAAGCGGTACGACTCACATTTATGGGGAAAACGCAGGAAACCTTGGCGGATAGAAGCGGTAAATTCGCCTTTGAACTAGAAGCCCTGCCCTACGGCGGTCCCCACGAAATGATAGTCGGCGACCGCGTAATCCGAGATGTTTACGTAGGGCATTTATGGCTGTGCGGCGGTCAATCCAACATGGAGCAGCCGCTGGAACGCGCCCGCGCGCTGCTGGGGGACTGTATTAGTCCACTGATACAGTTGCACGCCTTCCAAGTGACGAAAGACGTTAAGTTTGACGCGCCCGCGCAAGACGTAACAGGGCAGTGGAATACCGCAGCAGGGGACTTTTTACAGCACCTGTACGCCGTACCCTATTTTTTTGCGAAGCTGATTATAGAGACGCTAAACGACGGCATACATGTGGGTTTAATTAACATCGCCGCAGGGGGAACGCCCATAGAGGGCTGGCTTCCCGAGGAAATTATTCGCGAATACCCCGCGCTGTATGAGAAACTGGAAACCGTCCGCGCCACGGGTTACATGGAAAACTTGCAAAAAGAAAACGACGAAGCCAACCGTATTTGGTACGAGCAGTTAACCCGCAAGGATAAATGCGCAACAGGCGAGGACGGCTGGCATACACGCATGTTACTGGACGATACCGACCTACCCCACGGCGCGGTATGGTACAAAAAGAAAGTTGCTATCGGGAGCATTCCCAATAGCGCGGTTACACTAAGCCTTGGGCGCGCGCAGGATAGCGTTAAGGTGTATGTAAACGGCACGGAAGTTAAATCCGTGGACTATCAATACCCCCCCTGCCTGTGTGAAATTCCCGAAGAGGTGCTTCGCCAAGGGGAAAACGAAATCGCCCTACGTTTAATCGGCAACGGGCAAAAACCGAAGTTCATCGCGGGGAAGGAGTATTCTCTCGCGTGGCGGGGGGACGGGAGCGCTCCCGATGGGCGTATTCCCTTGGACGGGGAATGGTTATGCCGCGTTGGGGTGGAGATGCCCCTCCTTGCGGGTGGGGCGTGGTTCTACGGTTATCCGTGCTGTGTGTACAACTACATGCTCGCGCCTGTATTGGGCGTTCAGGTGGACGGTGTTATCTGGTATCAGGGCGAGTCCAACGTAGGCAACCCAACGGTATACAAGGAACTTTTCACCCGCTTTATAACAATGCTGCGCCAGCACAGCGGAGAAAACTTGCCCGTCTATTTCACACAGCTTGCCGATTATGTTGACCCCAACAATATGGGGGAAAACTGGGCATTTCTGCGTGAAGCACAGCGTAATTGCTTGGAAATCCCCAACACCCGCATGGCGGTAGCTATCGACTGCGGCGAGTACAACGACCTACACCCGCAGGATAAAAAAACCGTAGGGGAACGCCTTGCCTTACATGCACTGCGCAATGTATACGGATTAGATATTCAAGCCGATGGTCCAACGGTTTTTAAAGCTACACAAAAGGATAATAAAATAATTGTCTGTTTTGACCATGCCCGCGGCTTGTGGGCAAAAAACGGGCGTCCGCTGGTAGAGGTGGAAACCCATGAAGGCATAATCCACCGCCTTTACGCCGCCATTAACGGGCAAACCCTCACCATAAACGTTGGGAGCGTTCCCACCCCCGTAAAAACCCTGCGTTATGCCTGGGCAGACTGCCCCCCGGTAACCCTGTACAATGCTCATAATCTCCCCGCTTCGCCCTTTGAAATTGCGGTAACGTAGTATGGCAAACAACACGCATATCCAGTGGGTGAATGGTATTTCCTACAGGTTAAACGCGCCATTCGATTTTTCCTTTCTAAGCAAGTACGGCAAAGTGTTTAAAGCCTTTGACGGACAAGGCTCAGGCAATATTGCCTTTGGCGTGGAGAAGGATAACAAGCGGTATTTCGTAAAATTCGCAGGCGCGCCCAAGCCTAATTACATTGCCAACCGCGACAGCGGCGAAGTGGACGCGGCACAGGCAATAAAATTGTTAGAATCGGCTGTATCCATGTACAAAACACTGGCGCACCCAACTTTAATAAAATTTATCACCGCCGAGGAAATTGGCGGCGGCTACGCGGCAATATTTGAATACGAAAACGCCGTAGGCATTGAGCCGAAAGACTCGCCTGATTATTTACGCTTTATGCAAATGCCCATCATACACAAAATGAAGGCGTTTGAAGATATTGTGGAATTCCATATCCACGTTGCGCAAAAAGGTTATGTCGCCCTCGATTTTTACGATGGCAGCATCCTGTACGACTACGACAAGGAAAAAGTGATTGTCTGCGACATTGATTTATACCAAAAATCTCCCTTCGTAAACGTAGAAAAAATGGGGTTAATCGGCTCTGTGCGATACGTTTCGCCCGAGGAATATATCGAAGATGAAACGCTGGACGAGATTACAAACGTATACACCATGGGCGCAACGGCGTTTGCCCTGTTTGCGTATGGGGAGCGCTCCCAAGAAAAATGGTTGTTAAATAAGGAACTATACGAAATTGCAACAAAAGCAGTTAGTAAAGAACGCGAAAACCGACACCCAAGCATTTTACAATTTCTCGCAGAATGGAGGGCGGCAAAATAAAATGACGCTCACACCCATCACCATAAACCCCGACAGTTTTCCCGCCGATTTGCGTCCCCTACTCCGCAACGCCATGTGCTACGACAGCGCTTGCTCCCCCGAGATGCGGGTTATTTTCATAGACAAGGATAACGGGTATTTCTTAAAAATCGGAAGTCAAGGCGCACTAACCCGCCAAGCCGAGCATATGCGCTATTTCCATAAGAAAGACTTAACGGCACGGGTTTTAAGTTATATTTCCGAGGAAATGGACTATTTACTAACGGAAAAAATCCACGGCGATGACTGCACGGCGGAGAAATATCTTGCCCGACCCGAAAAATTATGCGACCTGCTCGCCGAGCAATTATTACGCCTACACGCAATGGATTTTTCCGACTGTCCAACCCAAAACCACACGGCATGGTACCTTGCAAAAACCGGAGAAAACTACCGCAACGGCACATACAATAAAGACGATTTCCCCGACAGCTTCGGGTATAAAAATGAAGCCGAAGCATGGGCGGTGGTACAAGCAAACCGCAATATTTTGCAAAATACCGCCCTCATCCACGGCGATTATTGTTTGCCCAATGTGATGCTCAACGATTGGCATTTCGCGGGCTTTATCGACCTGGACAATGCGGGCGTTGGCGACTCGCACGTAGATATTTTCTGGGCAATATGGTCTTTGCGCTTCAATTTGCACACGGATAATTACCGCCAACGTTTCATAGACGCCTACGGGCGCAGCAAAATAGACGAAGAAAAACTCCACATTATCGCGGCAATGGAGGTATTCCTATGAAAATCACATACCGCAAGGCAACCCCCGCCGACATGCACGAAATTACTACCCTGCTTGCCGCGTTATACGAAATGCCCTTTGACGAGATGCGGGAAGAAAATGAAGAACTCTTCGCAGACAAGAATCAAGCCTTTTTTTTGGCGTACGATAATGAAAATCCCGTCGCCGTTTCCCACGGCGCTATCCGCCGTGAATACGTAAACGGCACAGATGAATCCCCCGTGGGCTTTCTTGAAGCGATTTACGTCACGCACGAATATCGCAAGCACGGTATCGCCGCCCGGCTTGTCCGTTTCACCGAGTTATGGATGGCGCAAAACGGCTGCCGTCAAGCCGCAAGCGACTGCGAAATTACCAATACCGTTAGCCGTAATTTCCACCTAAAAATCGGCTACCGGGAAACGGAACGCTGCATCTACTTCGCAAAACCCCTCGCCCCGCCCGCGTATGAAATTTGCCCCATCAACGACACCTATCGTGCAGAAATACAGCCTGTTTTAAATGAATCGTGGCGCGGTCCGTTCATCGCCGTAAACGCAAAACTGTGGGATACGCGGGAAATGGCAGGCTTCGCGGCGATACATGATGGCGAGGTGCTGGGCTATTTGCTTTACGAATTTCATAGCAATGTGTGTGAAATTATGGTACTGGAGAGTTTGGCGCAAAACATCGGCATCGCATCTGCCCTTATCAAGGAAACAAAGCAGCTTGCCCGCACAAAGGGCGTGCAAAAAATCATCGTGCAAACCAACAACGCCAATTTCCACGCCATTCGCTTCTACCAACGGCGCGGATTTATCCTGCGCGAGGTGCGTATCAACGCCTACGAAGCCGCACGTAAAATAAAGCCATCCATTCCGCTTCACGGAAAAGAGGGCATACCCTTGCGGGATGAAATTGAGTTTGAAATTTCAATTTAACCAAACGCCGACTGGTTCATATTCGGGCTTGCGCGTTTTTCAAGGTCGGGATAGCGCCCTTCAAAAAACGCACGGGAAATTTCGATATTCTCATACACCTCCTGAGGCAAATGCGCACCCACCGTTACCATATCGCATTTACGCAACGTAGCCCACGCGAAATTTAGCCCAACATAGGGGGTACAGCGCCCCGCCGCCATGGGCTTTATCGTCATTACAGGCTTCTTCGCGTTGTGGATAATTGAGGCGATGGTTTCAATTTCAATTTGCATGAGAAAGCCAAGGCAGTTATAAATTTGAATGTAGGTTTCCACATCGTAGCCGTTATCGTCGCTGTAGGTAATTAGCTCGGGCATGTGGGCAGAAAGCCCCGGTATCATGCCGTTGTCGCGTATCATTTTTGTGTAGTCGTCGATACGGCGTATTTTGCGGGCGTTTTTGTCCACCAATTCCTCTACGCTGGAATGGTGCGGCAGACAAAAGGTCGCGCCCAACTCCTTGCACCTTTTAATAGAGGCGAGGGCACTTACACGCCCCTCCGTAGTATCATTTACGTCAATCATGGGTGTGTCTATGATAATGATTTTTTTGCCCGTTTTATCTTCCGCCATTTTTACCGCGTCGTAAATGGCAGGGACAAGCCCCATGGGCGCCATAATGGCGTCGATGTCGTTTTCCAAATAAGCAAGCAAAACGGGAAGTACGGCGCTTGCATCGGCAAACTTCATTTTAATGTGATTATCTGCCGAAGGGGAGCGGTGACTCCACCCCGCAAGCCAATTTGTACCCATAATCATACGCGGCAGGGATATGCCCGCCACCGTTGTACGAGGAAAGTCCACAAAATCAACCCTTTCGTGTATAATACGCACAGTGTATCACAAAGGAGAATCCTATGAAACCGAAAATCTTATGCATTGGCAGCGTAAACATGGATTTACTTTTGCTCACGCAGCGTATCCCTCGCGCGGGTGAAACGCTGGTTTCCGAAAAATATCAATTCAGTGCCGGCGGTAAAGGCGCAAACCAAGCCGTAGCCGCGTCACTGCTGGGTGGCGATGTTTCTTTCGCGGGTAAAGTGGGCGACGACGAGTTTGGCGAGCATCTGCTTAACACGCTACAATCGAAGAATATAAATACCGCAAATGTAAATACCAGCAAATCAAACCCTTCGGGTTTTGCCGTCATTATGTTGGAAGACGGCAATAACCGCATTATTTCTCACCTCGCCGCTAACGCGGACATCACAACGGCGGAAATTGACCGCGCCCTCACAGCGCCCTACCACGGGCTGATTATTAACTTCGAAATTTCTCAGGAAATTGTTATCCACGCCTGTACGCAAGCACGTAAGCGCGGCATTCCCTTTATCGTGGATACAGGTCCGGCTATGGACTTTCCCTTGGAAAAAATACGCGGCGCACGCATTTTAAGCCCCAATGAAACGGAAGCCGAGGCGCTAACGGGCGTCAAGCCTTCCGACGAAGCCTCTTACACCCGCACGGCAGAAATTTTGCAAAGGCGTGCCGATGCATCGCATATTGTGTTAAAATTGGGTGAAAATGGGGCATTCCATTACCACGGCGAAAAGGGCAAGCACTTCGCGCCTCATATCGTAAAAGTGGTAGATACCACCGCTGCGGGAGATGTTTTTACAGCAGCAATGGCGGTGCAATACCTACAGCACGGCGAAATAGCAAAGGCTATCCGTTACGCCAACGCCGCAGGGGCATTAACCGTAACAAAAGCGGGCGCACAGGAGTCTATTCCCACCGCGCGCGAAGTGGAGGAGATACTATGAAGCTGCACCCAAGCATTATGTGTGCCGACTACGGCAATCTTGAACACGAGATAAAACTGCTCACCGAGGCGGGTATCGACTACTTCCATGTTGACGTGATGGACGGTAGTTTTGTGCCGAATTTCGCCTGCGGCACGGAAGTTTTTAAATGCCTAAAGCAATTTAGCAATGTGCCAATTGACGCGCATCTTATGGTGCAAAACCCCACCCACCACATCGACTTTTTTAGAAAACTTGGCGCAGATATGATAACCATCCATGCCGAAGCCGACCCCCACGCCGCCCGCACCTTGGCAAAAATAAAGGACGTGGGAGCGGTACCGGGGCTGGCAATTAACCCGGGCACGTCTATTGAAACGGTGAAGGAATTACTGCCCCTATGCGGGCATGTATTAGTAATGACGGTGAATCCGGGCTTCGCGGGGCAAGCATTTTTGCCCTTTACCATGAATAAAATCCGCGACCTGTGTGCCCTGTCAAGCACCCACGGATTTACCCTATGCGTGGACGGCGCAATGACGCCCGAACTGGTGCGCGAACTGCACAAGATGGGTGTTCATGCCTTTGTGCTGGGCACGAAAGTCATGTTTTTTAAAGATATATCGAAACGAAATTACGCCGCCACTGTGCGCGAACTTAGGAGTGCTGTATGAAAATAGCCATAGGAAGCGACCACGCCGCCCCCGAAATGAAGGCGCAACTTATTGCCCACCTTCAAGCCCGCGGCATTGAAATTACCGACATGGGAGCGTTCCCGCAAGACGAAGGAAAATACGAATACCCTGTAATTGGCTACCGCACCGCAAAGGCCGTGGCAAGCGGGCAATTTGACGCGGGCGTGCTGGTATGCGGTACGGGGGTGGGCATTTCCCTTGCGGCAAACAAGGTGAAGGGCATCCGTGCCTGCGTGTGCAGTGAGCCGTACACGGCGCGGCTTTCCAAGGAACACAATAACGCAAATATCATCGCCATCGGCGCACGGGTAGTGGGCGCAGAAATGGCAAAAGCCATCGTAGACGCATGGCTGGACGCGGAATTTATGGGTGGGCGTCACGCCCGCAGGGTGGATTTAATTAACGAAATTGATGCCACAGGAGGGCTTAGCAATGAATCGTGAATTGGAAAACCGACTAACACATTTCGTAAAAAATACCCACAGTATAAAAAGTAGCTTCCCATGGCAGGAAATGATGATTAAACGGCTTGCCGCCCTTATTTTCACCATGGAAGGGCGCGACATGAACGCCCCCGCCGTAGTAAAAACCCACAAGCTGCTCAAGGACGAAACGGGCATTTTTTCCACCTTCCGCGGTAATTTGTCGGTACTGATTGCGGCAATGGCTTCTACGGCAGACAACCCCCGCGCCCGTATCATGGACACGTTACACGTATACGACCTGTTAAAAGCCGAAAAGTTCCGTTTTTCGGACTATCTCGTAGCCGCCGCGTATGAAATTGCATCCCAAGCCAAAGAAGCTGACTATGCAACTATCGTACACAATACCCGCGAAATTTTCCTTGCCATGCGGGCAAACAATCGCTTTCTTATAGATGCAGACGATTATATTTACGCGGCAATGCTTGCCCTCGCGGGCTTTGACTCGGCAACGGCAAGCGATAGGGTAAAGCACATGTATGCCGACCTGCGGGCGGATTTTCCCTTCACGGTAAGTCGCAGCTGTCTGCTGCATTTAGCACAAATAATGGTATTAAGCGACCGCACCAACCACTGCGTACCCAACCTCGTGCATATGAACCGCGTTCTGCGTTCGCACAAAGTAAAGCTGGACAGGGCAATGGTATTGCCTTCACTGGGCATACTTTCTATGCTGCCCGTCGACCCCGACTCACTGGCAAACGAAATAATTTCTGTCGTTAATTTTTTGCGCACGCAAAAGGGCTTCGGCGCGTTTTCCGTAATGCAAGCCGAGGCAAATATGATGGCGACGGCGCTGATTAGCACCACGCACCTTGCCCAATCAACCACCACTACAGCCATTACAAATATGCTTATTGCCCAGCAAACGGCAATGATGACGGCAATAATTGTGGCAAATTCTGTGGCAGTTTCTTCAGCGGCTTCGGCTTCGGGCGGGTGTTAAATGGAAGCGGCTGTCAACCTCGAAAAACAGTATTTCGACGAAATGCAGAAAATAAAGCTTCAATTATTGAATAGAGAAATTCCTGATGTATACCCGCAACCGCCTAAAAATCGTCGCCCAAAACCGGAAGATGCATACTATGTTGACCGTTACGAATTTGTAAACCTCTCCGCCTTTGCGCAAATCTCCAAACGTTGGGTGCAACCATTGGCAAAATATATTGGCAACACGCCGTGCTTAGAAATTATGGCGGGTAAGGGCGTACTCGCGAAGGCGTTAAGCGACTGCGGCGTACAAATTCGAGCCACTGATAATTTCGCATGGGAATGGGTGAAAAATACGAACGCTACGGACGCGCAGACGTTAAAGGAAGAAGACGTGTGGTACAACGTTGCGCAGTTAGACGGCGTTGAGTCGGTAGAAAAATACGGCACGGAAATTGGTTTTCTGCTGTGCTGCTGGCCGTCATTTCAAGACCCTACCATTCACAATGCATTAATAAAAATGCGGGAAGTTAACCCATCTTGTAAACTTATTTATATCGGCGAGCCCAAAGGGGGATGTACCGCAAACGACGATTTTTTTAATGCTGTCAAATGGATAACCAACGATGAACAATTTAATAAAATGGCTGATTTATACCAACGATGGCATATCCGCGTTGACAAACCTATGCTAGCACAATAAAAAAATTACAGGAGGTTTTCCCATGCAAGAAGAAAACAAATTGTTACTGGAATTGTACAGAGATTTTCGCGTAGCCGATGTACGCGACGGAATGGACTGGGTAGGCTATCACAACTTCGGCTCGCTTTCGCCCGAGGTGCGTCCGTTGTTCCGCACCCGCGCAGTGGGCATTGCCCGCACGACGCGGTATTTGCCCTTCGTAGGACCGTATCCCGACAAGTGCGGCGACGATTACACCGAGTGGCAGGGCTGGTACTACGGCAATGTTTGTACCTATCCATGGATGGATGAAATACAAGACGGCGACTTCATGGCGATAGACGTAAGCGGCGTAAACGTGGGACTAATGGGTTCGGAAAACACACTTCGCGCGGTACAACGCGGGGTAAGAGGCTTTGTCACCAACGGCTCGGGCATACGCGATACGGACGAAACGATACTGCAAAAAGTACCTGTTTGGTCTAGCTTTGTTTCCCAGTCGATGGTACAGTGCAAGATACAATTTGACCAAAAAGATGTGCCCGTTGCCATTGGCGGGGTCACCATTTTCCCGGGCGATATTATCGTGGCAGACGGCGACGGCGTAATTGCCGTGCCCCGTGCGGTGGCAAAAGACGTGGCAAAATACGCATCAAAAGTGCTGAGTGACGACAAGGTAACGCGCCGCAAATTATATGAAGCCTTGGATAGGGAACTGGACGGAACCGTAATTTGAACCGTAGATTTATCGCCGCCTGTGTGCTGCTTGCATTTTTGTGCAGCGGGTTGTTTTATTTCCTCGTTATCCATGAAAGCACGCCGCGCCAGCAAACTACGGGCATTACGCCACCCGATGCGGGTATTCCCATACGGCATATAAACCCGCCGCCTGCATTGCTTCCTGTAGATAGTGCGATTTATGTGGAATTTTCGCATGAGGCGGTTTTTTTTGATGCATCGTTCTACTTAGAAATCTCCGCGCCCGAGGGTGCGGAGATTTTCTTTACACTGGACGGGAGCATTCCCGGCGTGTATGCAACGCGGTTTACATCACCGTTATTTTTGTACGCACCTTCGCCCGACCTTGCGGTGAAGGGCTTTGCGCGTGATGCGGAAATACTGGCTTCACGGGTACAAGCCGTGACGGTTCGCGCCATTGCTATTCGCGATGGGAGCGCCTCCGAAGCGATAACCCGCAATTTTGTAATGGGGACGGATGTTTTTACGCGCTTCTGCGAAAACACACTTATTTTTGCCCTAACTTCCGACCCGCATGGCTTATTTGACCACTATGAAGGCATTCTGGTTGCGGGCGTAGACCGCGAACGCTGGCGCTATGAATTTACGCTTCGCCATGGGCGCGCACCCATTTATGGCTACAATGGCGCAGACGAAAACCCCGCAACACCCGCCAATTTTAACCGCCGCGGGCGCGAATCGGAGCGGGTCGCCTATGTGGAAATGTTTGACTATACGGGCGTTTTGCATATTTCCCAACATATTGGTATACGTGTACGCGGGGGATTTTCACGCGCAAGCGAACCACAAAAATCGCTGGAATTATTCGCACGGGAAGAATACGGCGACCGCAACAATTTTGCCTTCGCCTTTTTCCCGGACGAATTTACCCACGATGGCTACCTAATTGACCGTTACCGCCGTGTGCGCCTCCGCAATGGAGGAAGCGACCGTTATCCCGCGTTTTTGCGCGACGAGTTGAGCCAAGCGCTTTTCCGCCAAGCGGGACACAGCACAACGCAAACGCACCGCCCCGCTGCGGTGTTCCTCAACGGCGAATACTACGGCGCGGCATGGTTAAAAACCCCACGCACCGAGAACCACCTCGCCCGCATTTTTGGCGGCAATTCCTCACAATTTGAAATCATCGGCGGCGGCGAAAACCGCCACACGAGTTGGTGGGACGGGAACGCTCCCGCCGTGGAAGACTTTACACAGGTGCATCAGCTTGCGGTGCAGGGCTTCACAGGTACGGGGGGCGAGGCGCGCTTTGCACAATTCCAGCAACGAGTAGATTTGCCCGAGCTTATTCGCTATTACGCCATGCAAATTTACATTAATAATTTGGACTGGCCGAATAATAACATCGAATTTTGGCGCTACTTCCCCACCCCCGAGGAAGCGAACGACTCCACGCTTCACCCATTTTTGCGCGACGGGCGCTGGCGTGTTTTTGCCCACGACTTAGAAGCATCATGGGGCATTTGGGATAATTACAACCGGCGTGTACATGACGACACGCTACATTATATTCTAACCGGGAGCGGGCCCGGGTGGAATTGGGCGGGCGGTTCGGCAATTTTGCAAGCCTTCGTTGACCGCGAGGAAACGCGCCAAATGCTGGCGGAAGCCTTCGAAGAACTCATAAACGGCGCATTTGCCCCGCACAATGTGGAATATGTACTGGATTCACTCATCGCACAAATTCAAAACGAACATGAATATATGATAAAAATGGACGGAATTGGCGTAGGCAACGATTGGTGGCCAACCCCCTACAGCGTAGCGGAAAGCCGCGACGCAATACGTTACTTCGCACACCACCGTCCGCAGGCAGTGCGGGATATGGTGCGAAGGCATTTATCCCCGTAACCGCACTTTTTTCAACCGAAGCACATTTGCAATCAGCGATAGCGAGCTAAGGCACATCGCAACCGCCGCAATCATAGGGTTAAGCAACGGTCCGCCGAAGATGTATAAAAGCCCCATTGCTACGGGAATGCCCATTACATTGTAGGCGAATGCCCAAAATAAATTTTGTTTGATATTTCTAATGGTCGCCTTGCTAAGTCGTATTGCCGACGCAACGCCCATCAAATCGCCCCGCATAAGCACAATGTCTGCCGATTCTATGGCTACGTCCGTCCCCGAGCCAATGGCGATGCCTACGTCCGCTTGGGTAAGCGCCACCGCATCGTTAATGCCGTCGCCCACCATTGCAATTGTAGGCGAGGTTTGCAGGTTTTGTATTGCTTCTGCCTTTTCGTGGGGAAGGACTTCGGCTAAGACCTGCGTAATGCCCGCTTGTTTGGCTACGGCTTGCGCTGTTGCGGCATTGTCGCCCGTTAGCATAATTACGTCTAATCCCATATCGCGCAAGCGCTGCACGGCAGCTACGCTGGTGGGCTTTAAAGTATCGGCAACGGCGATGATGCCCGCAAACTGACGGTCAATTGCTACATACATCGGCGTTTTTCCTTCATTTGCAAGGCGTGCCGAATCAATTGAAGCTACAGAAAAATCAATCCCCTGCCCTTCCATTAACGCGCGGTTGCCTACGGCAATGCGGCGGCTTTCTATTTCGGCGATAAGTCCTTGCCCTGTAATGGCTTCAAATTTTTCTGAACTATCTGACGCAGGGAGCGCTCCCACTTCCCGTGCGTAGCGTACAATGGCTTCGCCAAGGGGGTGTTCACTATACACCTCTGCCCGTGCGGTTAAGCGAAGCAAATCTTCTTTGGGAACGTTCCCAAGGGCAAGGATATCCGTTACCGTGGGCTTCCCCTCGGTGAGTGTACCTGTCTTATCCAGCACCACGGCGGTAAGCTTATGCGCCGTTTCCAACGCTGCGCCGCTTTTAATAAGAATACCGTTCTCCGCACCCTTACCCGTCCCTACCATAATGGCGGTGGGCGTAGCAAGTCCCAGCGCACACGGGCAGGCAATGACCAGTACGGAAATGAAAATCCTAAGCGAAAACGCAAGCCCCGCGCCGCTAATCAGCCACCCAATGCCCGTAAGCAACGCAATAATAATAACCGCATGTACAAAATAACCCGAAACAACATCCGCAAGCCTTGCGATAGGCGCTTTGCTTGCTTGCGCGTTTTCCACAAGTTGAATAATTTGCGCAAGCACCGTATCCGCACCCACTTTTGTCGCCTTGTATTGCAGCGCGCCGTTTTTGTTAATCGAAGCGCCGATTACCGCATCGCCAATTTGCTTTTGCACAGGCATACTCTCGCCTGTAAGCATGGATTCGTCCACCGCACTTGCGCCAGAGGTCACAACGCCGTCTACGGGAATTTTCTCCCCGGGGCGCACCTGTACAACATCGCCCACACGCACTTCCTCGATTGGGACTTCTAGTTCTGTGCCGTCGCGGACAATTTTTGCCGTTTTCGGCGCAAGCCCGATAAGTTTTTCAATCGCTTCGCCGGTACGACCCTTTGCTTTTTCTTCGAAGTATTTGCCAAGCACAATCAGTGTTAAAATTACTGCAGAAACCTCGTAATACGGCATGTAATGGGCATCGGCGAATATGTTCATTCCCGTTAAATACATACTGTAAACAAAGGCAACCAGTGTACCTTTTGCAATAAGCGAATCCATATTCGGCGCACCCGCAAACAAATTTCTAAACCCGTCACGGAACACGCGCCGATTAATTAAAAGCACGGGAAGTGTTAATAAAAATTGTGTAATTGTGTTAAATGCAGGATAGTGCATCGGATCAATAGCATGAGGAAGCGGACGCCCCAAGCCATCTGCAAACATAGGCACCATGGAAAAAATCGCCAGCGGAATGGTAAATACCGCCGACCAAATGCACCGCCGCTTGTAGGCATCCGCCTCGGCAGATTTGCGGGCGGCGCGTTGCGCCGTCTGCGTTTGAATATTTTCATTGGAATGCCGCGCCAGCCCGAAACCTCGCTTCACCACCGCGGCTTCAATTTCTTCGTACGTAATTACCGATTCATCGAAGTCGATGGTCGCTTTTTCTGTGGCGTAGTTGACCGTGCATTTTTCCACGCCCTGCAGCTTTTTTACCGTTGCGGTCACGTTTGCCGCGCACGCCGCACAGTGCATTTTTAGTACATCTGCCGTAATTTGCATTATATTGTATCCCCTCGCCAGCCTTCTTTGTTAGCAAAAAAACCGAAGCCCGCACCGCACAAACCGCCCACGATATGGCTTAAATACGCGATGTTATTATCTGCATCCGCGCCGATTGCCGCCACCACCTCGCGCCCGATAAAAATAGCAAGCACCAGAATAAGCGTTAGCGGAACGCGCCCGCGCTGTAAATTAGTAAACGAACCCAGCAGAATTAACATGAATACAATCCCGCTTGCGCCAAGCTTTGCGCCGTCGCTCACCATAATGTGCAAAAGTCCCGTAACCAGCGCTGTTACTGCCATCATTATAACCAGCCATTTACCGCCGTAGCGCTCTTCAAGCAACGGTCCGATAAGCAGAATTATCATAAAGTTGGCAATAAAATGCGCGTAATTCGCATGGCCGAATACATGGGAAAACATGCGCCAATACGTTAGCGGGTCGGTGGGCGAAGCGCGAAAAACCGAGAATAATCGTTGGTATGTTATCGGTTCAAAAACCTGCTGTAGCCCCAACACCAATAACGACAACAACGCAAAGGTGAGAATTACGGGGGCATTATACTGGATTCGTTTTATAGGATTCATACGGTTCCCCTTACTTTTTTAATGTGGAGCGAACTGCCGCATCCCAACCTGCTGTCAGCTTTCTTGCCGTTTCTACATTCATTTGCGGCGAAAAAATACGCTCAATGCCGCGGTTTGCCGTAATTTCTTCCACGCCTGCCCAATACCCAACGGCAAGCCCCGCAAGATATGCCGCACCCAGCGCCGTTGTTTCTATTACGCTTGGGCGCTCCACAGGTACGCCCAAAATATCGGCTTGGAACTGCATAAGAAAATTATTTGCACAAGCGCCGCCGTCCACGGGGAGCGCTCCCAAGGCACGCTTTACCCCGTCGGCGCTAATATCCGCTTCCATGGCACACACAATGGCTTGCACTTGGTATGCCATACTCTCTAACGCGGCGCGTACAATATGTGCGCGGTTTACACCCCGCGTTAGCCCTGTTATTGCGCCGCGGGCGTGGGCATCCCAATACGGTGCGCCAAGCCCAACAAAAGCAGGGACAACATACGCCCCCAAGGTATCGGGAACGCTCCCTGCCAGTGCGTCCGTTTCCGCCGCGTGGGTGATTAAACCCAACTCATCCCGCAGCCATTGTACCACCGCACCGCCAATGAAAACGCTCCCTTCCAAGGCATACTGCACCTTACCGCCGTAGGAAGCCGCCATGGTGGTAAGCAAGCCATGGTTTGACTTCACGGGCTTTTCCCCTGTATTCATTAGCAAAAAGCACCCCGTGCCGTAGGTATTTTTCGCCTGCCCCGCTTCGAAGCACGCCTGCCCAAATAACGCGGCTTGCTGGTCGCCTGCAATGCCCGCAATAGGAATTTCCCCGCCAAAAACGGACGTATGCGCCACAATTTCGCTTGACGAATGCACTGTAGGCAGCATTTCGCGGGGGATATCCAGCAAATCCAATATTTCCGCGTCCCATTCGCGCTTATGTATATTGTAAAGCATGGTGCGCGAAGCGTTGGTATGGTCGGTTACGTGCGCCGCGCCTTCGGTTAAATTCCATATCAGCCACGTGTCTACCGTACCGAATAACAATTCTCCTCGCCTTGCCCGTTCCCACGCGTTGGGAACGCTCCCAAGAAGCCACGCCAGCTTGGTTGCGGAAAAATACGCATCCAGAGTTAGCCCCGTTTTTTCCAAAAAAAGAGGCGCATGTCCGTCTTCACGCAGCCTATCGCACATATCCGCCGTGCGGCGGCACTGCCACACAATGGCGTTATGTACGGGCTTGCCTGTAGCACGTTCCCATAGCAGCGTGGTTTCCCGCTGGTTGGTAATGCCCAAGGCGGCAATGTCTGCCGCTTTTAAACCCGCTTTTTGCATGGCGTCCTTGCCCACGCCGTATTGCGTTTCCCATAAAGCGGCGGGGTCATGCTCTACCCAGCTCGGCGCGGGGTAAATTTGCGGAAATTCCCGCTGCGCCCGCGCCGCTACGCGCCCGCTTTTATCAAAAATAATACACCGCGAACTGGTCGTTCCTTGGTCAAACGCCATGATATATGCCAAAAAAATCAACTCCCATAATCTTGCAAAAGCCGTGCCAAGGATTCTTCACAGTAAATGCGAATGCCTTCTTGTAAACGCGCCCTATCGGTATAGGGCAGTACATCGGCGGGTGTTGTGGTTAGCTCCATTAAACCACCGCCCTCGTGTTCGGCATAGAAAACGGCAATATAACCGTCCAGCATCGTTACCACGTAGCGATGGGTTTCTTCGGAGATAAGCAGCACTTCTTCCGCTTCTTCCGCGGCGGCAACCACCTCATACACCGTACCCGAAACAACGGGAACGGTCCCATGCGCCCGCGTTCCCGCATAAATACTGGCACGTACCGTTGCCCCGCCAAACATTACATAGCCAAAAGCAACGCCAAGCAAAATAGAAAGCATACACGCGCCTAATACCAAAAACAACTGATTACGTTCATTTTCCATCGTGCAACACTCCTTTTACCCCGAAGTATTAACAACAAATGGAAAAACTATACCACTTTACGAAGCGTGCGTTACCCGTGCATCGCCCCACACCCGTTCCAGGTTATAGAACCGGCGATTCTCTTTATCAAACAAATGCACAATGACCGCGCCAAAATCAAGCAGTACCCAGTTACCCGATTGCATCCCTTCGATATGGCTTAGCTGCAAGCCATTTGCTTTTAGCGTGATTTCTGCCGCATCGGCAAGGGCGGTTAATTGCGGTTGGCTCGTGCCTGTAGCTATCACAAAATAATCGGCAATGGTACTTATACCGCGCAAATCCATTACCACTATATCTTCACCAAATTTGTCGTCCAATGCTTTGCGAAGCGCGTTCACCGCCGCGCCCTCCATTGAAGTATCCTTCATTTACATCATCCTTTCTCGGAAGCTTTTAACTCCGCAAGTGCATCATAGCTTGCGGGGTGTACGGGGTTTTTCGCCGCCATTTCTTCCTTTATAGTATATTTTATGCCCGCGCGCAATGCTTTGTTTATGTCCGTGTATGCCAGCGCGCGCATTTTAGCCAGCGGGGGATAATCCTCGCGGTAGGGCTCTATGAAGTCGGCAAGCATTATAACTTTATCCAGCATTGTCATTTCGCCGTGCCCTGTGGAATGGTAGCGAATCGCCTGCAAAATCGCCTCATCGGTTACATAATAGTCCCGCCGTGCCGATTCCGCCCCCATGGGTCCATGGGTTAAGTCAATCGCCGAGGTATTTTCATCGTCCAGCGGAATGCCCCATTTTGCGCACAGGGCTTTCTTTTTTTCGGTGGAATACTCCTTCGCACAATCATGCAAAAGCGCCGCCCACCGTGCTTTTTCTACATCTGCACCATAAAAACGCGCAAGCTTATCCGCTTCTTTTATTACGCCCAACGTATGCACAAACCGCTTGGGCGAAAGCCGTTTTTGCAATGCCGCCTTTACCGCGTCAAAGGTAAGCGCGGGGCGGTATAAATTATTTGCCAGCGCATAATCCTCTACAGCGCGGGGTACAAAAGCGCGAACGCTCTTCCCCTCCGCAAACCGCCGCCGAATCTCCGTGCTGGAAATATCAACTTTCTTCATGTCTAACAAAAATACGCGCTCGCCAAACTTTTTATTTATCATCTTTATCATTTCCGAAACGGATTTTTTGCTGTACCCCTGCCGCGGCACAACCACAAAGCAGCACAGCTTTAACAAAGCTTCTGCGTCCTTCCATGCAGGCAAATGCATGAGCGAATCCGCCCCAATGATAAAATATATATCCGCGCCCTTGGGGCACGCTTGCACCAGTCGCCGTGCCGTATCCACGGTATACGATTTGCCTGCCCCGTCCGACTCCATGCGCGAAACATCATAAAACAGGTGGTCACACGTGGCAAGCTGTACCATTTGGTAGCGATGCTCGGCGCTGCTTATTTTCCCATCCTTATGCGGCGGCTGTCCGCACGGCATAAAAAGAAGGCGCTGCGGTGCAAACCGCGTAAGCACCGCCTCCGCCACGGCTAAATGTCCGTTGTGTATCGGGTCAAATGTACCGCCAAACACAGCAAGACTGTGACAGCGGTCAAGGTAATCTCTATTTTCCATAAAAAGCAGTCTACCATTAATAACGGTCTTTACACAACATTTGCACGCGTTACATATAATATGTGATATAATCCGCACGATTTTTGAATTGGAGGAACGATATGGGAAAATTATTCGGAACAGATGGCGTGCGCGGGGTAGCCAACCGCGAGCTTACACCGGAGCTTGCGCTTCGCCTTGGCCGTGCAGGCGCATACGTACTTACGCGGGAGACGCACCACGCGCCAAAAGTATTGGTAGCAAAAGACACCCGCCGCTCGGGCGAAATGCTGGAAGCCGCGCTTACCGCGGGCTTATGCTCGCTGGGCGCACAGGTGTATTTGGCGGGTGACATGCCAACCCCTGCCGTGGCATACCTTATTAAAGCATACAAATTTGACGCAGGGGTTATGCTGTCCGCTTCGCACAACCCCATGCCCGACAATGGGATAAAATTCTTCAATTCCGACGGGCAAAAGCTGTCCGATGCATTGGAAGAAGAAATTGAAGCGCTGGTATATGAAATTGAAGCAAATGATACCCTACCCCGCCCCGAAGGCGCAGACATAGGCATTGTACAAACCTGCGACCGCGCCGAGGCGGACTATGCAGGCTTTTTACTTTCCACCGTACCCGATGTAAAGCTGCCCGCCGACTTCACCATTGCGCTGGACTGTGCAAACGGCGCAACAAGCAATATCGCATCCCGCGTATTTATGCTGCTGGGTGCAACGGTGCATACCCTGCACAATAACCCCGACGGGCTAAATATCAACGATAACTGCGGCTCTACCCATATGGATTCGCTACTGGAATTTGTACAGGAAAAAGGCGCGGATATTGGGCTTGCCTTCGACGGCGACGGCGACCGTATGCTTGCCGTAGACGAAAAGGGAAATATGCTGGACGGCGACGCAGTTATGGCAATTTGCGGACTTTCGTTAAAAAACCGCGGGGCGTTGGCAAACGACACCATCGTGGGCACGGTAATGAGCAACCAAGGCTTAGATGTCTTCTGCCGCGAAAATGATATTACCCTTGTGCGTACCGATGTAGGCGACCGCTATGTACTGGAAAAAATGCTTGCCGACGGGCTTACGCTGGGCGGCGAACAGTCGGGGCATGTAATTTTCCGCCAATTTGCGGATACGGGGGACGGCATTCTCACTGGCTTGCAGCTTGTGGCGGCGTTGGCGGCTTCGGGCAAGCCCCTTTCGGAGCTTCGTAAAATAATGACGGACTTCCCGCAGGTGCTGGTAAATGCGCAAGTGGACACGGCGAAGAAGAATGAATTTTCTACCCACCCTGCCGTTGTTTCCGCCCAAAAGGAAATTGAAGAGAAGCTGGCGGCACAGCAAGGACGCATTCTGGTACGTCCCTCGGGAACAGAGCCGCTGGTACGCGTAATGATTGAAGGGCGCGACCAAGCACAAATTACTATGTGGGCGCAAGATTTGGCGCAAATTATCCGCACAAACTTGGGATAAACCCGCGGCAAAAATATTTTTACAAAAATATTTCATTTATGTTAAGTTTTTCTAAATGTTTATCCGATACACACATAGAGGAGTACAAATGTGCAGTTTTGCACAATTACAAGGAGGTAATCCCATGAGCATTCCCGGCACAACATACCCGGTGAACAATCCCGCGCAAAACTACCAAACAGGCGGTACACAAACAACCCCGCCCGTAACCGAAGCACCCGTTACGCCCCCCCCCGCGCAGGAAGAACCCGCTGGTGTGTACACCCCAAGCGGTGAAACGCCCCCTGCAAATAACAACTTCCGCCCCGACCGCGCCCGTATGGAGCAGTTGTGGAACCATCACCAGCAGCAAGTGGATAACTTCCGCCGCATGATGGAGGTCCTCTTCAACCGCCAAGCGCAAGAGCAGGGCATTGCTGCCGGCACATGGAACCCCCAAGAAATTGAATTAACCGACGAAATGCGTGCAGCAGCAGCCGAACAGGTGGCAGAAGGCGGGTACTTTAGCGTGGAAGAAACCGCCGCCCGTATTTTAGACTTTGCCGTGGCTATTTCCGGCGGCGACCCCGAGCGTCTTGATGTGCTTCGCGGCGCTATCGAGCAAGCGTTTGAAAACGCCGAGCGCATTTGGGGCGGTCAACTCCCCGAAATTAGCCAACAAACCCGCGCCGCCGTTATGGAAGGGCTTGACCAATGGGCAGCCAACGGCAACGTAGCGGACATTGCGCTTCTTAACCGCTAATTTATGACCACTAAAGAGCAGGCATTGCGTCCTGCTCTTTTTTTGCATATAATTACCAGCGTGTATTCGCGAAGCGAATATTACAACCCGCCCGTAGCGTAGCGGCGGGGATTGGGGCAGCGCCCCATAAAAATCGAAAGGATGATGCTTAATGACGGTAAACAACATTGCAAACGACCAAATGGCACTCTCTATGGCGCGTATAGCCAGCGGGCAACGCGTTAATTCTGCCGCTGATGATGCCGCAGGTCTTGCCATTGTGCAAGGTATGGAGGGTCAAATCCGCGGACTTGACCAAGGCATAGACAACACCCGCGACATGCAAAACCTGCTTAACACCGCCGACGGCGCGCTGGAGAACATAGGCGACGGGCTTAACCGCATTCGCGAGCTAAGCATTCAGGCGTCCAACGGCACGCTAACGCAGGCCGACCGTGACCGTATTCAAAGCGAAATATCGGAAATGGTTGACCATATCGAAGCAAGCACCCGCAACACGCAATTTAACACAATGCCCCTTTTAGACGGCTCGTACCAGAACCAAAACACGCAAATCGGTCCTAACTTTGGCGGCGGACAAATGGTAAATATCGGCGATATGAGCGAAGTGGCACAAGCAATCACTTCCTTCAACGTAACCGAGGAATTATCCTTTGACGCGCTGGCAAACCTTGACCAAGTAATGGCCGATGTAAACGGCGAACGCGCCAACCTTGGCGCAATGAACAACCGCCTGGACTCTGCTGTAGAAAACAACGCCACAGCCTCCGAAAATCTCATTTTGGCACAAAGCCAAATCCAAGATGCAGACATTGCAGAAGAAATGGCAGAGCTACAGCAAGCCAACGTATTAAACCAAATGGAAATTCTTATGCAGCAACAAGAGCAGCAGCTTGAGGAGCAACAAACCGTAGCCCCATTAATGGCAGCGGGCGCGTAGTTTAAACATCTAACCCAAGGGACTGTATTGGTCGAATAATACAGTCCTTTTTTTATAGGAGGCTCTAGCCATGAAAAGAACTTGGAAGTGTGCTGTTTCTTTTATGTTGGTGGCGGTGCTAACACTTGCCACACTCCCCACATTCGCGGGCGAATACATCCCCTATGACATTGATGATGTGTACGACAATTACGATTCAAATGTTGTAGATGATTATGGTTACTACAATAATTATTACTACGATTATTATTATTGTGATTACTATGTAGAAGATAATTATTACGTAGAAGATGAAGAAAAATATTATGAAGATGACTATGATTATTATTACGACTATACAGAAGGATACGAAGATTGTGAAGAATACTATGACTACGACGATGAATACTACTACACAGAAGAAGAACCCCCCGTGGCAATACTCGCGCCCGTTATAGACGAACCCGTAATAGAAATGAGTGCAACCGAGGGCGACCCCTTGCAGGTGTCTTTTATGCCTGCATCGTTGTTTGCGCCCTTGTCGGCGTGGACACCCGCCGAACCCTTGCCCCGCCGTCAGCTTACCGCCGACGAGTTGCAAGCGTGGATAGCCCACTACTGCGCGACAGGTGGCGTAAGTGATTTTGAACGCGAAGTGCTTCGCTTAACCAACATTCAACGCGCAAATGTAGGCGCACAGCCCCTTACGCTGGACTATGGTTTATCACGGGCTGCGCGTTTTAAATCGCAGGAAATGGTAGACTTGCAATACATGGCGCACAACAGCCCCGTTTACGGCGACATGATGAACATCCCCAACTTGTTTGTTAACTGGCACCGTTTGGGCGCATGGGTAGGCGAAAACCTACTTACCGTACGCAACGGTTTTTATTCCTTTGTAACGCCCGAAATGGTAGTAACAGGGTGGATGAATTCCCCACCCCACCGCAGAAACATGTTAAACCCCAACTGGACCACCCTGGGCGTAGGCGTAGTATGGGAAGACCCCTTCGGCAACCCGTGGCGTATTAACGCGGGTGCAACCCAACTCATGGGGCTTGGGGTAATTCAAACGCCACCGTGCTTGTGCGCCCCCATCCGTTCCGCTACTGCATGGGCAAACTTACAAGGTATGATTACCGACTCGCCTGAGGGGGCAACCTCACCCACGTTTATTAACATCCCCACGGGGACAACCATTGTCGCACCTACAGGAGCAAGCCCGCTACTTGTAGAAAACGGGCGCAACATTACGCTAATCGGCGGAGGTACAATTGACCGTGGACTAGCGACTAGCTTACCTCAAACCAACGGATACGTCATTTCTGTAGGGCGCGCAAGTGGCGGACGTCCCGCAACCCTTACCTTGGAAGGACCTACCTTAACAGGGGGGAATAGTACAAACATGGTAGGGGGTGTAATGCTTACCACGGGCGGTACGTTTATCATGAATAGTGGTGAAATTATTAACAACCACGTAAGGGGTGATACATCGGCGAGTAATACCGCAGCAGGGGGTGTACGTGCGGGTGCAGCTACCACTCGTTTTTATATGAATGGCGGACGCATCGCAAATAATTCAACTTCGGGTGGCGCAAATGGCACAGGTGGCGGTGGCGTTTTTGTTACCGGTGGCGGTGTGTTTATTATGACATATGGCGAAATTTCTAATAACACAGCCCAAAATGGTGGCGGTGTATCTGCGCTTGGTAATAGTACCTTTACTATGTTGGACGGTCGAATAATAAACAATATCGCAACAGGCAATGGCGGGGGCGTAAACTTGGCGCTCGCCTTCACCATGCATGGGGGCGAAATTTCGGGTAATACCGCATCGGGTAATGGCGGGGGCGTAAATTTGATGAATCCCCCAACCGCCGTCCTACGCCTTAACCCCAACGTAGGCGACAGTGGCGTGATAATTAACAACACCCCCCACGACATTTACCCATCAGACCCGCCCGTGTTCACTTCCCCCAACAACTTTACCACAACAACAATCACGCGTTATAGCTTCCGCGTAACGGCGAGTGGATATCCATTACCGACGTTTTCGCTGGTTGCGCCCCCTGCGGGCTTTAGTATTGAAGCAAACACGGGCGTAATTTCCATTGCGGATAGCGTAAGCGCGGGCGTTTACAATTTAGAAATACGCGCAACCAACGCAGGCGGAACGGTAACACAAAACTTTACGCTTACTCTTGCGCAAGCAGAGGCAACCGCGCCCATCATTTTCAACGAACCCCTTAACCAATATGTAGACGAAGGGGAGGAAGCCTACTTCACCGCCATTGTTATAGACGGCTACCCACTTGCGCAAATCACGTGGCAAGTAAGCACAAACGAAGGCGCAACGTGGAGTACAATCCCCTACGCCACTACCGAAACGCTAACCATTCCCACCGCAATGGCGTATATGGACGGCAACTGGTACCGCATACGCGTAAGTAATAGCGCGGGTACGGTATATTCTGCCCCTGCTATGCTGGTGGTAGATTTTACGCTGGTTTTGCCCTCCATTACAACGACGGCACTACCCAACGGAATGGAAGGCACGCCCTACAATTTTGCGCTTTCCGCTACGGGTACAAAGCCCATAACATGGAGCGTAAACGGACTGCCCGCAGGGTTAACAATGACGAGCCTTGGCGTAATTTCCGGCACGCCTACGGCAACGGGTACGTTTATTGTAAATATAACGGCAACCAACCTTGCAGGGGCAACGTACGCTTTTACGTACACCTTCACCCTTACCATCGAAAAAGCCCCCGAATTACCCCCTGTACTACCCCCCGTACTGCCTCCTGTATTGCCCCCTGTTAATGGCGGGAATGGTAATGGCGGGAACGGCGGTGACGGGAACGGCGGTGGAAACGGCGGTGGAAATGGTGGCGGGAACGATAACGGAAGCGATAACAACGGCAATGGCAATGGCAACCAAGAACCCGAACCGCCCCCGCAGGACACCTACACACCCACCACAACGCCCGAACCTTCTGCGCCTGCGCCTACCGCACCCGTAATTGACACCGCCGCAGTAACCGTAACCGAGGAACACGTATATTCCACGCGCATAGACGATTATCTTATGGAAGCCAAGCTCTATGCGCAAAACGCACTCATTGTTATAGATTTCTCTGAAATAGCCGATACAACGGAAATGTCGTTCTACGGACCTACGGCAAACACCTTTGCGGAAGATAGCGTAACCGTGGAACTCATTTTCCCCAATGCATCCCTCACCCTTACGCCACAATTGTTAAACGAACTGGCACAGGTGTACGATACCCCCGATGCGGTAATTCTTCTTTCCCTTACCGCAATGCCCGGCGAAATTGATAACCACCTCTACACGCTTACGCTTAACGTGTCGGTTAATGAAATGCCTCTTTCGCACCTGCGCGAGGCAATCGCAATTACCGTGCCCCTCACGGACGAAAACCTAGCGGAGCGCAACACCTACCGCCTTGTGGCGTTATACGGCAATCCACAAGTAATTGGCGGGGCGTTTAACCACGAAACAGAGGAGTTTACCTTCAACGTATACCATGCGGGTACATTCACCGTTGCGTATGTTGAAACGCTGAGAAGGCTGGTACTGCACATGTTTTCGCCCGTTATTGTAGACCTGGCAGACAACGCGCAAACCCAAGTAATGGACGTATTGCCCATCACACACAACGGGCGCATTCTACTGCCCCTACGGTTTATCTCCAATGTATTGAATGCCGAAGTAGACTGGATACGCGCCACCGAACGCGACCCCGCCACCATTTTGCTTACGCAAAACAATACAACCTTGCAAATACCGCTGGGCATTATCGCGCCCGAACTTGCCCGCCTGGGCATGGACGTACCCGCGCAAATAGTAAACGACCGCACTTTGGTACCCCTGCGGTTTATTAGCGAATTTTTTGGCGCACACATCACTTGGGACGACCAAACCCAAGCAATAGAAATTATTTGGGCGGAGTAGATAACGCCAATAACAAAAAAAGCTGGCTTGTTGGATAAGCCGGCTTTTTTGTTTACTTCCGCAAAATTTCATTTACTTCACAATAATTTACCCTATCGCCTGCCGCAAATCCTCAATTAAATCCTCGGCGTTTTCTATACCTACGGAAAGGCGCAATAATCGGTCGCTTATACCGCGGGCTTCGCGTTCTTCGGGGGGTACGTCCTCGTGGGTGCATAGCGTGGGAATGGTGATAAGCGTATTTACGCAACCCAGACTTTCTGCATATGAAATGATGCTCACGCGGTTTAATATTTCGCGGGCGGTTTGCGGGGTGTCGGTTTCGAAGGAAATCATGGCACCAAAGCCGCGCGCCTGCTTTTTAAGTATTTCGTGTCCTTTGTGTGTAGGCAAGCCCGCATAATTGACCGAAGTGATTTTAGGCTGCGCGCTAAGCCATTCGGCGATGGCCATGGCGTTGGCTTGCGCCTTGTCCATGCGCAGGGCAAGGGTTTTTATTCCGCGGATAATTAAAAAGCTGTCAAAGGGGGACAAGCACGCCCCAATAGACTTATGCAACGTGCGCAGGCGTGTGCGCAGGGCATCGTCGTTTAATACGGCAAAACCTGCCAACGTATCGCTGTGACCGCCTAAATATTTTGTACCGCTGTGTATAACAATATCTGCCCCAAGTGCAAGGGGGTTCATGTAATACGGCGTAAGGAAGGTATTATCCGCAATAAGGAGTATGTCAAGCCCCTGTATTGCGGTTTTTACGGCGGGGATATCGGTAATTTGTATCATGGGGTTGGTGGGTGATTCTACATACACGGCGCGGGTATTTGGCTTTATTTTGGCTTGTATTGCCGCAATATCGGCGGTATCTACATAATCAAATTCGATATTGCGGTTTATGCAGACGGTATTAAACAAGCGGATAGAGCCGCCGTACAAATCCTCCGTAGCAATAACGTGGGAATTTGGGGGGATAAGCTCCATTACCGTCATAATTGCAGCCATACCGCTGGCGAAGGCGAAGCCTTCCTTTGCGCCTTCCAAGGCGGCTACGGTCTCTTCTGCCGCTTCCCGCGTTGGGTTTTGCAAGCGCGTATAGCAATAAGGGGCGTTGGCGTTTACCTCGGGGTACACAAAGGTAGATGCTTGGAAAATGGGCACGGTTATCGCCCCTGTTTTATCGGTTTTGTGCTTATAACCGTGAATGCATAGGGTATCTTTTTTCATTGGGTTATCCTTTCCAGTTTACATAGCGACTCTTGCAAAACGGAGCGGGGGCAAGCCACATTAATGCGGGCAAAACCCGCGCCCCCTTCACCAAATATGCGTCCGTCGCTTAACCATAGTTTTGCCTTGTTTGTAATGGCGTCGTCCAGTGCTTGCGGGGTCATGTTAAGGGCAGTGCAATCCAGCCACGCTAAGTACGTAGCTTCGGCTTGAACGGGCTTTATTTTGGGAATATTCACCCGTAAATATTCGTGGGTTAGCGCCATATTACCCGCAAGATAATTTAACAATTCCTCCAGCCACGGTGCGCCGTGTTCGTATGCCGCCTTGCACGATACCAGCCCCATTAACGCAGGTTGCCCCAAGCCGGAAGCCAAGTACGTTTGCCGGTATTTTTCGCACATTTTTTCATTGGCGATAAATACGTTGGAAAGCTGCAGCCCCGCAAGGTTAAATGTCTTGGAAGGCGCAGTCGCGGTAAGCGTAATATCGCCGAAGGCGGGTTTTTGCATGGCAAAGGTACGGTGTCGATGCGGTGCGTAAATTAAATCCTGCCAAATTTCATCGGCAAAAACGGGGACGTTATATTTTAGACATATTTCGCCCATTTGCACAAGCTCGTCCTGTGTCCACACGCGCCCCACGGGATTGTGGGGACTGCATAGGATAAACAATTTCGCTTGCTTAATTTTTTCTTCGAAGTCTTTAAAGTTAATGGAATAACGCCCGTTTTCATACCGCAGGGGGTTTACCAAAAGCGTGCGTTTTGTGTGATGCACCGCGCCCTCGAAAGGATAATACACGGGCTGTTGAATAAGCACACCATCCCCTTTACGGGTAAGGGCGCGAATGGCAATAAAAATAGCGGTAACTACCCCCGGGGTAATGGTGAGCCATTCCCGCTGTACCTGCCAATGGAAGCGGCGGGCAAACCAGCTTTGTACCGCGTTAAAATACGCCGCGTCCGGCTCGGAATAACCAAATATACCAAAGCGGGCGTACTGCGCCAGCGCTTCGGTAACGCAGGGCGGTGCGGGAAAGTCCATATCCGCCACCCACATGGGGTGTACGTCGGCGGGCTTGCCCCGCGCGGCGGGGTCATATTTTATGCTGTAGGTATTTTGCCGGTCGGTTACCTTATTAAAATCATAATTCAAAGTCATCCCTCCAAGGCACTTCTATGCACCCAGAGTAACACTAAGCAATTTACATTACAACCACATAACAATCTGTTGATTTTCAGTTATTTCAAAAAGGGCACGGAAGATGTAATAATCTGCGGGGTTGGTTATTTTTAGATTATTAGGGGTACTGGGTACGGTAAAGGTTTCTACCCCATACAGGCTGCACAAATGGGCAGAATCTATACTGCGCTTGCCCTCCCTGCGAGCGCGAATATACAAGTCCTTTATTTGACCGTAGCGAAAAGACTGGGGTGCTTTGGCTACATACATATCATTTCTGGGCGGCACTTGAACAATTTTTCCACTGCCGCGGCTTACACGTACTACACTCTCCTTTACAGGCTCGGCAGTAATTGCGTTACCGCATTCCTTTACCTTTTCTATGTTGGCAGTAATTAGGTCGGCAGTTATTAGCGGGCGCACGCCATCGTGGATTAATACAATATCCTCTGCCGTATTTTGCATGGCATTTAACCCATTAAAAATAGAACGGTCGCCCCCGTCGCCGCCTTCTACAATGCGGCTTACTTTGTTAATATTGTATTGCTTTAGCATATCCGCCAGCCTATCCACCCACCCTGCGATGCAAACAACAATAATATTATCCACCTGCGGATGGTTTTCAAAATGCTCCAGGGTATAAATAATTACGGGCTTGCCGTGTAATGCTAAAAATTGCTTGGGCTTGGCAAGGGTATTCATCCTTTCTCCCATACCACCGGCAAAAACGAGCGCGGTCACCATAACCTAAAACGCCCCCGTTTGATTTTTTACGTATTCATAAATTTTAATGCCGCTTGTGCCATCAGAATTTGCAAAATCATTTATAACAGGTTTGCTTGGAATTTCATTTGCAACTACTTTATTAATAAAGGCGGAAATCCGCGCTTCTTCCGCATCCGGGGGTTGGTTAAGGTATTTACTTATACGCCGCGGCCTGCCCGTGGTGCCAAATAATGCCCACATCGAACCGCCATCTCCATAATACGCATCTGCCCACGTTATAGCGCGGTGCAAATCGGGAGATGTATCATAAATGCCCTTACCTGCGTGGATAAAGGCATTTAACATGTCTTTGTATTCATTGTAATACGATGGAAGTGCTTGTTGCAGTTGCATTAAATAATACGGGTGCGGTCGATACCAAAGAACAATATCTGTACGGTTATGAAACAATTCAAAGCAACGGCGCTTCGTTTCAATTAAATGAGCGTTATTTATGTCCAACGCTTCAAGGGTTGTATTATATAAAAATACTTTTTTATTACCGATGCGTTCCTTCCAATCCTCGGGCAGCGGGCAGTTTTTACGATTTGTGTTAATCACTTTATCCAACTTTGGGCTGCCCATAGCAATAAATTTAGTGGCAGCACTTCCGTATTGAGTTGCATATTTTTTCCCATGTATTTTACTATTGTATTCGCTGTATTTATTAAATGCATTGCTGTAAATATTTTTTATCCGTTCAGATTGTAAAATAGTTTTATGCGCATACAAGCACCCCGAAGAGGTAATTAGCCGCTCGTGTACGGTTCTGTTAGTAATAAAATAAGGCACATATACCAGCATATCTGTTAATCCGCGCAGCCGCGCGCAATAATAATCCGTATGGATACGGGTTAAATAATTCATTTCGTCATATGGCGCAAAAGTAAAAATTATATCGGGCCGGCGTGCTTCTATATCGTAGCTTTGCCAATCGGTACATTCGATATAATCAGGATAATTTTCTGCGCCTTCATACACTGTATTTATTACTTTACTGTCGGAATTTATTTCATCATAAGGGATAGGAATAAAATAAGCATCACAAGCGGGGTCTGCTTTAGCAGCAAGGTAAATGGATTCGATACAATCACTTAATGCTGCTTTATAGCTTATAAAAGCAATTTCAATTTTGCTTGGCTTTAGCTCATTGTTTATGCTATTTTCTATTTTAATTACATGCTTTCGCAAATATTTTATAGTAAGCTCCCCGTTATTTGCTTTAAATAATAGCTCACAATAAGCAATTAACAGCGCTACCGTTTCCGTGCCTTCTCCCTTTAAATTATCAATAAAATCACAAAGAGAAAGCGCCGCATCTTGACACAACGCATACTGCCCCACTGACTGTGCTTGCCGTATTGTAGCCAGCATTTCAATGATTTGGTTTTTGTGAAATTTTCTCATACGTTATACCCCTGCCATTCGTTAATCATATTTTTATACATTTCCGCCAACCCGTAGGTGGGTTTCCAACCCAAGGCACTTAGCTTGTCCGCGTTTAATGTAAAATTACTGCTTGGCGCATAACCGCGCTTATTAATATCAGGGGGTATATCCACTACTACTTTTACTGCTCCGCCAAAAATTTCAACCGCTACCATTTCTGCCATTTCGCGAATGGTTTTGCCGGCTTGCGGATTAACAATATTGTAAGCTTCGCCGTTTTTTCCCTTTACCAATAAAAGTATTAACCCCCGTACCGCATCGGAAATATCGCAATAATTCCCCCGCGATTGCCCTGTAGTGTGTAAAACAATATTCTGCCCCGCTACACCTGCCCGTGCGAATTGGGCAAAAACGCGTGTGTCGTCCATTGGCGTACCCGCACCAAAGGTTTGAGCGAGTCTTGCAATTTTTACGGGTGTGCCGTATTGGGAAGCATAGGCAGTGCACAGCATTTCGCAATAACGCTTACTTTCGGGGTAGGATGACCTTGGATTGGATAAATCTAAATAACCCAAATCAATTTCACACACTTCGGTTTGTGTCATTTGTCCATATATTTCCATAGAAGAAAGATAGACCAAGCTCTTTACATTTTTTTCTTTTGCTAAAGCAAGAATGCCCACAGTTCCATCAACGGCAGTTGTCATAACCTGTACAGGCTCGCTCACCATTTGTGCCGATGCAGTTATTGCGGCACAATGAAATATGTAATCCACCCTTTCGGGTAAGCTTTTTAACCAATGGGGTTGACGTATATCGCCATAAATAAAATCAATACCGTGCTTCTTTTGTATGACTTCTCCTTTTTCACGACTACGCCCATGCCCAATGATATGCAACGAAAGCCCACGCGCATTGCTAACGGCAGAAAGCGCTCCCGCCAACGCACCCCCCACCAAGCCTGTTGCACCTGTAATCAAAATAACGGCGTTTTTTAAGGTTTCCCATGGGATAACAGTATCGTTAATAATTTGATTTGCATTTATGCTTTTTCTCATGACTATCATCCCTTTATTATCATTTGAAGCAACGACCGTTCTTTTTCTTTTATTATTTCTAACTCTATCGGCGAAAAAATATTTGATATAAAGGCATAGTCATAAAACAATATGCGCTTAGTTTCTTGTCTAATCCATGGTATCCATTCAATATCGTTATATAAAGCAATTACAAACCGATGTGTACCATCTTTTATATCCCGGTCATTGGAAATTGAAATTTCACAATCTTTATCAAATCCGTTTTCGTTAATAATCTTGAATAAATGTTTAAATTTTTTTACTTTACCCGATAAATCAATACCTTTTATATGTCCGAGATATGCAAAAAACCGTTCATAAAAATTAATCCCATTCACGCTTTTTCCGTCAAATTCTTCAAGGACCATATATCTTATAATAATATCTACTCTGTCCAAGGTTCCGCCCCGCTTAAATTGGTCATGAAAAAGTTGTCTTGTTCTATACCATTTCTTTTGAGTATCGTCTATTTTCACTAAAGTAAACAAATCCCAATGGTTAGTTGTATAGTATACATGTATTTGATTTTTTGGCGTGGGAAATGCCCTTGCAATCATATCTGCAATGGATTGTCCCCCCCCCAGTTCGGCTTTTGTTATACTTACAAGCAAGTCAATGTCATGCTCCATCCCCATCATTTCATCTATTGATATAACAGGTATGTTTGTTCCGTTTTCTAAAATTATTGGATCCACTTTTTTCATATCACATATAAAATCAGGTATAGGAAATACACTTGAGCTAAGAAAGCGCTTGCCGTTTATCCCATATCCATACAACACAAATATCCTGCTTTTATCTCTATGTGTATGAAAATCATGCCATGTTTTATAATGATACATGGCTTCTTCTTCGCTCCAATTCTTTAGTTAATTGTTTTTTGAATTGCTCCTTTTCATCAAAAAACATTGCAAAATCTTGGAATATTTCAATAAGTTTCACATCATCCTTATCTTTTTTCCGACTTCGGGAATCATGTTTTTTTTGCAAACGAATAATATCTAAGTTGGCAAATTTACAACCAAAAAAGATAAAATGATAAGCGTCATTATTTATAAGCACGTCATCTTCTAAATATTTATCATTTCCAATTTGAATATGCCGCAACGGGCGCACATCTATATTCGTTTCAACGGTTCGTCGGCTGTTACCAAATAATTTCCTATGTTTTGTTAGAGGAACGAAGTCGATTTCAGTTTTAGATTGTCTAATGTCGAACACTTCGAGGACAGATCCACCAACGATACAAACATCGTTTAAGTCAATTTGGGTTATCGCACAATATTGCTTAAAGCGGTCTATTGATGTTAAAAATTCATCTCGATATTTTATGTTTATCATCATTTTATAATGATTCAAATTATTATGTGACAATAATACATTTTTCATATGAAGAAATTCACTTCGTTTATCACATCCATGTAATAAACAAAATCCATTTTTATCAGTATCAAAAGATAAATTATCTCGTAAAGATTGTTTGATATAAGTCATTCTGCCATACAGATTTTCGTTTATATTATTTTCATCACTTACAAGAACTATTTTTAGTTTCAAAGGGGCAAATTTTAAAATGTTTATTTTACTTTTTATTTTAATCCCTTGGACTGAGTACATTTCGTTTATCACATTATGAAACGCAAAATAGTTATTAGTAAAATCTAAATCAACATCACCCACAATGCGCAGTTTTTTTGATAGTTGCGCCCTTATATACTCCCAATGTGGGAATGCAGGATAAAATAAGATGAATATTCCGCAGGATGAATATAAATCGGCAAAGGTACGCAATATTTTTATACGTTCCTCAAGGTTAAATCCGTTGTTTACAAACCAATCGAAGGTATAATTAGGCGATTCATGAGTAAAAGGATAAAAATTAACCCAAACTTTTTCATTTAATGCCAGCGCAGCAGCAATTCTATGTGCGCCATTACATATGGTATTTTCTGCAACAGGTATATAATGATTTTTATCAAAGCCGTTTTCTTTAATATTTACGCACAGTTCTTCTGCTTTTTCTATAAATTCATGGACTGTATGCTTTGCCTGCGCTGTGAATGTACCAATCTTTTCTTCACCGCCAACCAGTGATAAAATCATGCGGGCATACAATGATTTATGTTTTTCATCGTCAATACCGTGCACAATATCCTTAAAAAGCAAATACCGAATGGATATGTCCAATCTGTTGCTGCTTAAAATTTTATGAGGATCAATTTTAACGAGGGTTGCCTTTCTTTCCCGTTCATCATCGCCTATGTATTTTGTTGCTTCATTTGCAAAAATTATTTTTGCGCCAAGTGATTCATAGTCATTCCTAACATCTGCTGAGGTATAAAACATGCCAATTCCCGTTCCCACAATCGTAAAATCATATAAATGAATGGTAGTTTTTAATTCATTAATATCTTGTACGGGGTATCCTCTGAAATGATAATTAATTAATTTACAATTATCAGGCGCAGCAAACAAGGCAACTACACAATCCAACAAATCTGTTTTGTGCAACGCTTTTATTACATATTCCGTATAATTGCTTGTTCCTACCAACGCGATTTTATCGCCTTTACATATATTGTATTCACCTACCAACAGTACTAGCTCGTCTATACCGGGAAGAAAATCATAAAAATTTGTAAATTCATATATTCCCACAGAAAGTAATTGTTCAGCAAGCTCATTCGCGTAATGATTGGAAGTTAAGTATAAACGAAATCCTGCTTTTCCTTTATATGTTATTATATATTCATCAAAGGAAATTATTTTTTTACCTAAGAAAAGTTCTCTTGCTTTGTTGGGGTTGTTATCAACAAAGCAAGCAACCTTATCAAAACCAAAATGATGTAAAGCAGTACGCCCTGCATCACCTGCACCAAATAAAATAGCTTTTTCCTCAAATATAGACAAATCGATCAATCCGATCTTTAATTAAAATAACACATTCTGTCATGTGTATAACGTCGCTCCTCCGGTGGTAGCATACGATAATCCAATAAATATATTTGCATTAAATATTCATGCCACATCACAGGAACAGAAAATAATTCACCTTCAAATTCCATTTGAATACTATCTTTAAAATATTCTTTGCTTACATATTTTTTATATAAAAACCGTTGTTTTACGAATTTTTCTCTTACTTCATTAAATATAATAGACTTCAACTTGAAAAAAGGCTCTTTAACAAAATCATGCAGCTGCACCACCACTTCACTACCTTCGTAAGGCATGTCCCGCTTTGCTTGTTCAATATCCTCTCGCATATCGGGAACAGCGTCACCTAGCAAATCCCGTTCATTCATATGCTTGTACCACATAAAATCAAGGGCTGCCTTTTTCGTTATATATTTTTCAAATGCAATGGGTTCCTTGGGGGCGCCGTTTAAAGGAATAATGCACATGGTTAAAGGCTTTTTACGCACACTAAGGAAACGGCCATCCAACAACGTGGTTTCATTATCGGCAAAGCCTGCTATATCAAAAGCATCGTTATATCCTGTACGCCAGTGGATAACTTCATATCTTTCATTTCTTGGGTAAATATCAATAAAACGAAGATAATCCTCATAAGGCATAAAAACATCCACATCATCGTCCCATGGGATAAAACCCTTATGCCTTGCCGCACCAATTAACGTACCCCCGCCAAGAAAATAACGCAGTTGATGGGCATTACAAAAATTGCGGAATACAACTAATAAATTAAATAGCGTATTTTGTATTTCTCTTAAGCTCATTTTTTTAAGAAATTGCAATTCTTTGTTAAAGGTTTGATATGCTTTTTGCACCGCATGCGTACGGCAAATAATAATGCAAATATGACACGCATCAATCCCCATAGCGCATAATGCGTCTTTAATTTCCACCGCGTCTTCAGCATGGATTATGTATAAAACATTTGCTTCGTGTCTTTTCATAGAAAAATCCATAGGCACAACAAGCAAGTTATCATATAAAATATCGCCATGATACGCTTTATTTTGTTCTATCACGTAATGGATGCGCTTGCCGTGGTGTAATAATGCTTTTTGGATAACATCTGTATAGGACGTTTTCCCATACCACGCAATTTTTTTATTGGTTGCATTCACCAATGCGAGGGTTTCTTCAAATATATATTTTAATGCGTTTATATTACTTACCTGCGCCATAAATGTACCCCTTTAATTATTTCACTACCGGTTTTTGCCGGTAGTGTATTCGCGCTCCCATAAAGTGTACCTTTTGAGAAGGCTCCCAATCGGATAATTATGTGTTAAAAATCCGATTGGGCTTTTTTTGTGAAATTGCCGAAACCCCGATAAATAAAGTAAAATCTTGTGTTGCATTTTTTTACACAGTATGCCATAATCACCCGCGAGCGCAGTTTCAAAAGGTACACTTTATGAAACTGTTATTATATTGACTTTATACTGCGCAATTCCCGCAAACGCCTGTAAAACGTTGATTTTGTTAGCCCTGTTTGCACCAGTGCTTCTTCAAACGTTAGCACCCCTTCTTCCCATTGCGCCACCACCTCTGCGAAATTTTCGGGAGGCTTTTTTATAGGACGCCCAAATTGTACGCCACGTTCCTTGGCGGCGGTAATGCCTTCCGCTTGGCGGGTAAATATGTTTTCCCGCTCGTTCTGCGCTACAAAAGATAAAATTTGCAATACTACATCTGTAAGGAATAAATCGACCAAGCCTTTTTCACGCCGCGTGTCTAACAAAGGCATGGTAATTACGGCAATGTCTACGCCGCGTTCTTTGGTAAGTGTGCGCCATACTTGTTGGGTTTCCTCATAATCGCGCCCCAGGCGGTCTATGGAATGAATGTACAGCAAATCCCCCGCCGTTAATCGACCCATCAATGCCAGCCATGCGGGGCGGTCAAAATCCTTGCCCGACTGCTTGTCCACATAAATATGTGTAGGCAATATGCCCATCGCGTGCAGCGCGTTTAATTGACGCGCTTCGTTTTGCTCCGCTGTAGATACACGGCAATAACCGTATGTTTTCATAGCTTTCTCCTTTTCAACACAAAAAGCACGACCATATCGTCACATAGCCGTGCTTTCGCATTGTAAATAAATTAGGTTGTTTGCTTTGCGGTACTGCACACGGTAGGCACATTGTCATTTTTACCGCTGCTTACACGCCTGTACAGTTAAAATTAACGTGTAAACAACGAACGACAACGCACTTTTCCATGTCGGATAACCGGCGGCTTCGCGTTTGAAAACAACAAACCGCACAAGCATCACCACGCGTGTAAATATACGTGATACTCGCTTGGTTTTTTCAAATTTGATACATAGTTATCCTAGGGGTAAGTCTTGAGGGGTCAGTACGTCGTCCGTTTTGCGCCGGAGTCGGGTCTTTGCAATAGCCTCGATATAGCGTGCGGGAGTCGGTCATGTGCCTCTTGACTTGCGCCCAGTATACACCACGGGTTTTGACATTTCCTAAGATTTTGTCAAAGAATATTTTTTACGTGCGCTTAATGCCCTTCTTCCAACTCTGCAATTGCCTTTGTGGGGTGTACCGTGCCAAAGGGGTGCTGGGGCGGTGCGTAGATGGAGTACAGCTTTATTGGCGTATGGCCAATGTTGGTAAGGTTGTGCCACGCACCTGCAGGTACAAAAATGGCAGAATCTTCAAACGCGGTTTGACGGAAGCTGAGGTTATTTTTGGATGGACCCATTTGTACAAGCCCCTGCCCGCCTTCTACGCGCAGAAACTGGTCGGTATGGGGGTGTACCTCCAAGCCGACACTTTCGCCCGGAAGAATGGTCATTAACGTGCATTGCAAGTTATTCCCCGTCCATAACGTAGTACGGAAGTTTTGATTTTGCATCGTAGCCGCATTAATATTAACTACATAGGGCTGTCCGCCATGGTCGCAGATAATCATTTCGGGTGGTGGTGGCGGCGTGTAGGGTGGACGAGGAGGCGGAACAGGATGATACGGCGGGTTATACGGCGGGCGGGGCTGGGGGGGTACCGGACGCGGTGGCGGCGGGGGATACGGCGGGCGCGGTCTTCCCACAGGCGGGCGGAAAATTCTTCTCATCATACATAAACCTCCATGCGATAATTTGTACACTTCATCTTATGCATGAGTCTTCTCGACGGTTAATACAAATTAATTCGAATTTGTATCATCTAGATTTTTTTCGTCAAAAATAGTATGATGGGCAGACAAAACAACACGCACCGCACGTATATAAGAACATATTACATTTTCTTAGGAGGGCAATTTTATGGGCACACTTGGACTGGACACGGAACGCGGTTTATTTTTAGGCATCGACTTCGGTACAACCAACTCTGTGGTAAGCATCTATAATTTCCAAGAAGGGGAAGCGCAGACTATACCCATCGACGGCTCTAACATTTTTCCAACGGCTATACAATTTGAATCCGACCCGGAGGACGAAAACAAGCTTTCGCGCATTTTTGGCGTACAAGCCAAGGAAGCGGCAATCATTTACCCCCTGTCCACGGTGCTTTCCATTAAGCGCTATTTGGGTAGCGAGCAAAAAATTTCTGTAGTGGTGGACGAGAAGGAATACCCCTTCACCCCTGAGCAAATCGCGGGGGAAATTTTGGGGCATCTCAAGCAAAAAGCCGACGAATACGCACAAGAGGAATTGGGCATTACGGGGGAATTTTCGGGCTGTGTAATCACCGTGCCCGCAAACTCTACCGACAAGCAGAAGAAAATGACCAAGGACGCCGCCGTGCTTGCAGGCTTTGACCCCGAGAGCATCTTCCTTCGGCTGGAACCCGCCGCTTCCGCCATTTCCTACGCCGTGGGCGAATCGGCAGATAAAAAAGTGCTGGTATACGACTTTGGCGGCGGCACCTTCGACGCCTGCGTACTGCAAATTAAAGTAGAAGAAACAGGCGAGCCTTCCATTTCAATCCTGTCCACCTACGGCGATAACAACCTGGGCGGCAATGATGTGGACAAAATTATTATGGATATCGTATATGAAGAATTTAAAAAACTCACCAACGAAGAAATTGACCTGTTTGACGAAAACGCCGACGACGGCGTATCCAAACGGCAGAAAAAGGTCGCCCTTGTGCGCCTGCAGCAAGCCGCCAACCAAGCAAAGGAGCGCCTTTCCCACACCAAATCCACCAAAATCACCCTTGCACCCCTCATTCAAGAGCCGCGCATCGTGAATATTAATATGGAAATTACGCGCGAGCAATTTCTTTCGCATCAAAGAGTTAATGCTTTGGGCGACAGCGACGCGATTTTTGAAAAATTTCAAGGCAAATCCGTTACGGATTTAATTGAAGAAACCCTGCAATGCGTAACCCGCTGTCTGGAAGCGGGCGAATTAAAGGAAGCCGACATTGACGAAATTTTCCTTGTTGGCGGAAGCTCGTCCATTCTCTACGTGGGCGAAAAAATCACCGAGCGTTTTGGTAAAGAGCCGTTTAAATCGCGTATTTCCCCTGCCCTATCCATTTCACAGGGCGCAGCGCATTATTGCAATATGATTATGATGCCCACCGTGCGCGGTCCCGTGGTACATGAACGTACCATTCACCCGCTGGGGCTGGAAATCTCCGGTCGCCGCTTCTTAGAAATTGTACCCGCGGGGCAGGATATCCCCAAAGAAGGACTTACCATAGACGCGGCAGAGCCGCTTGTAACCAACCACGATAACCTAACCAGCGTTGCCATCGTAGTCTACGAAAGCACTTTGCCCACGGGCGAAAAAACGCCTTCCGTCAACCAAGAGGGCATGAAGCGCCTTGCGGGTACGTCCCTTCGCGGCATTCCCCAAGGTCCGCGCGGGCAGGAAAAAGTAAAGGTCATCTTCCACGTAGGGCAGGACAATATGCTAAAAGTAATGGCACACAGCCTAAGCACCGACGGCGTTATGACGGAGTTGTCGGTAGATGAGCTGTATGCGTAAGTAATAATTCCTGTACCGCTTCCACCACCCCATCAAAATCACTATCCGAGTACAACAGACTGCGCGTGTCTTCTATGAAACGCGCAGTTTTTGTTTTCCACGTTTTTTGCGCCAGTGCATCAAATGCTTTGTACGCCGTTGTGTCGTCATAGTCTTCGCAGGCATTTTTGATAAGGATTAACTGTTCGTGCAGGAAGGGGGTGTCTTCTTCTACGTCTTCCCCGTTTATTTCTTCGGGTTCTTGTAAAGTTTGCAAGAAAGTTTCTAGTTGTTTAATAAACGCATTTGAATTGGCGTGGATATAGTCCGTATTTCCGCTGTCGCCCGCTTCTTCTAATTTTTTTGCCATTGCAGACATTTCCGCCTCGTTTATATTGGCAAGGCTGGATTTCATCCCATGCACGGTAACGGTGTACAGTTTTATGTCATTGTTTTCCAACGATTCGCGTATTACATCCAGCGCTTTGTGGGCATCGCGCTTAAAAGCGCGGGCAAGTAACCCCGTATCTATGGCGGTGGGTGCGCCGGCCGGCAGTTCCTTTTCCGCTTCTTCGGGGTGGCGCCCCCGTACAAATTTGTTTAAAATCGCATCCAATTGCCGTATGTCTATCGGTTTGGATATGAACTCATCAAACCCGTTTTGCATAAACATTTCCGCGTTACCCACCAAGGCGTTTGCCGTTAACACAACAATTACGCCTTCGTATTCTGCCTCGCGTAGCTTGCGGGTGGTTTCTATCCCGTCCATGATGGGCATCATGTGGTCCATAAAAATGATGTCGTAGGTGTTGCCCTCTCGCACTTTTTCAATCGCGTCAAACCCGCTAAGAGACGTTTCAATTTGCAACTCGTAAGGCGTAAGTAGCCCCGTTGCCACTTGCAAATTGGTTTCCACATCGTCTACCACCAACACGCGCCCATAAGGCATTGCATAGCGTGTACCCAGCAAATTGTCCATATGGCGGTGTCCCGCAAAAGTAAAGTCGCATAATTGTGTAACAAGCGCTTCATCAATTATGTCCTTATCCACCCATTTTTGTTTAATGACAACAGTAAACGTAGTGCCCTTGCCGTATTCGCTTTCCGCCGTAATTGTACCGTCCATCATTTCCACGAGTTGCTTGGTAATGCTAAGCCCAAGCCCCGTGCCTTGTTTCGTGCGGTTTACGTCCATATTAAAGCGCGAATATTCAGAGAACAACGCCTTTAAATCTGCGGGTTTTAACCCCTGCCCCGTATCTTGTACAATAAAGCACAAGGCTACGTCCTCGCCCTCGGTTTCCTGCGAGACGGACAAGGTCACTTGCCCCATGTCGGTATATTTAATCGCGTTGGAAATTAAATTGTTTAAAATTTGTTTAATGCGCAATGCATCGCCAAACAAACGGAAGGGTAACGTGCCGTTAATTTGCAACGAAAATTGAATATCCTTGGAAGCGATACGCACCGTGTTTATGCTAATGGTATCGTTTAGCAGGCTGGGTACTTCGTATTCGTCGTTATACAGTTCCATTTTACCCGTTTCAATTTTAGACATATCCAGGATATCATCCATAATGCCCAGCAATTCGTCGCCCGATATACATAATTTACGGAAGGTATTTGCCGTGCGTTGCGATAAATCGTTAAAGTTTAGCTCAATTTGAGACAGCCCAAGAATCGCATTTAACGGGGTACGCAACTCATGGCTCATATGCGCAAGGAAGCGCGACTTCGCTGTATTGGCGATGCTCGCCTCATTTAATGCAGCCACCAGCATAAATTGGTCACGTAAGTCTATTGCGTGGGCAATAATGCAAACCTCGTCTTCCATTTGTATGGGTACAAGGGTTACCTTTAGGGGACGTTCCTCCCCACTACGGGATTGGTGCATCCAATTATCGTACACCATAGATTCACCTGTTTCTATCACTTGCTTGAACATCTTTAACATCATGGGGATAGACGGCTCGCCATTGGGTTGTAGCTCGGGCGTAGTTTCGCGGAAGTTGTCGATATACTCCTGCTTAGAAGTAAATCCGTAAAATTCCAATGCGGCTTGGTTCACGTCCAACACATTTGCATTTTTATCAAACAACGCAATAATGCTGGGGGAAGAATCCAACATAACTTGGAAGCGGTCCTTCTCGCGGGACAGCGTAACGTCTGTCGCATAGGTAATTACCACGGTTTCGTTATTGTATTCCGTACGCAAGCCCTCTACGTCAAAATACGTAAGCGTACCTCCGCACGGGCGCTCCGCAAACTCTGCATTGCCACTGCCTTCTTCAAATATTTCTTGCAAAAACGCGTTCCATTTATCGTCAAACGACGTGCCGTCTGCTTGGAAGGTATACGCCTGACCCGAATTAGCGAGTGCAAAAAACTCTTCTTTAGACGTAAACCCATAATAATTTAACGTGGTTTTGTTACAGTCTACGCACACATATTCTGCATTCCAATATTGGATAACCATGGGCGCTACGTCCAGCATAAATTGGTTACGTTTTTCCACCTCGCGGAATTTATCTTCCTGCGCGCGTTGCCATTCCGCTTCCTGCAATTCTTTTAGGGAAAGATGTTCCCGTAAGTCGCGTGCGTAGGCAATAATAATGTTTTGCCCGCCACGTTTTACAGGAGTCATGGTTACTTCTATGGGGCGTGGTTCGCCCGTAATGGTTTGGTGCATCCAATAAGGGTGTACCATGCCTTCCCCCGTTGCCAGCATTTTTTTAATATTCCCCAATATTAAATCGCGGGAATTTGTGCCGTCGGGTTGAATTTCAGGGGACAGTTTATACCAATTTGCCAAATACTCGTGCTTGGTTTTAAAACCGTAGAAAGTAACGGCAGCTTCGTTTGCATCTATTGCGTTGCCTTCCTCGTCAAACACGCCACAAATATAGGGAGATGAATCCAACATAACGCGCAAGCGTTCTTTTACTACATTTTCGTTGTGCAGGGCGTTGGCGGCTTGTATTTCCCTATGCATGGAAGCAACCATTTGCCGTAGGTCATGGTTGTAACCAATAATCATACGTTTGCCGTCTTGCACAAAACGCGTTAACGTAACATCTACAGGCAAGGGTTCGTTTTTACCGGGGATGTTGTGTGTCCATTCGTATTGAATGGTCTCATCTAATCCATTTAATAATTCATCAAATAATTCTTTGCGTTTTTGTGCAGAATTTTTCCCGCAGGGTTGATTAGTAGGGGTGAGTTCATCCTTACGGCGAAAGTACTCGTCTTTGTCTACCAAGCCAAACATGTTTACGGCTTTTTGGTTAATGTCCAAGAGGTTGCCGTCTTCGTCCCATACTTCAATGTACATGGGGCAAGCGTCTAAATAAGTGCGCCTGCGTTGGCTGGATTTGTACAAACGCATATACACAAACCCAACAAAAGCGATAATGATAAGCGAGGCGGGAAACCAAAAACCCGCCGCCGTGCGCATTAAAACGGCTATCCTTCTTTGTACGTAACTTTCGGGCGTTGCCAAAAAAAGCATCCATCCCGTCTCGTGAATGGGGTGGGAAAGTAAGTGCCAATCTTTATAATCGTAATCACTAAACGGGAAAATGGTATTATCATCAATCACTACATTCAAAAAATCCCGATAAATTTCTATATCACGCATGTTAACGATAAAAAGCGAACCATCGTCCAATATTTGGGGGGTTAAATCATCTCTGCGCGTATGCACAACAATATTGCCGTAATGGCTTGCCAAAAAAGCATAAGACCCCTCAATGGTGAGCGACTCCCACACCATGTCCTTCACTTCTAATAAAAACATGTCGGTAGCAATTACCGCGCCATAATCACAGAGCCCCGTTAACGCACGCGAAAAAGTAACCGTCAACTCTCCCGTATCAGCGTCTATGTACACGGGGGAAACTACGGTTCTTTCGGGATTTGCTATAGCGGATATGTACCACGGGCGATGGTTGGCGTACCAGCCATACGCAGGCACCCAACCATCGCCAAAAATAGCCGACCCATCTGCAAAACCCACGTACAAGTTGTGCATACTTTCCAGCACTTGCAGGCGCGTTTCATCGTCGGGCAACATGGGGAACATGTTGTACATGGCATCAATAATGCTACTGTGTTCCATAAACCAGCTATTGATACGCGTAGCGCTGTAACGCGTAGTAGCGGAAACGCGATTGTGTACCTCGTTAGTAATCATATTGCCCACGCGGTAGTAAATAAACCACGCGCCCACCACCGTTAACAAAAGGGTTATACTTAATACCCAAACAACAAACCGACGGTGAACCGCTTTGTTGCTAAACATATTGCGCAATCCGTTCTACCAACAACGAAGGCTCAAATGGTTTAATAATATAGCTGGCAGCGCCCGAATCTACCCCTTGCAGCACCGAGTCTTTGGTATTTTTTGCGGTTAGCAGAATTACGGGAATATCTTTATGCGCGTCTTCGAGCTTGAGTAGCATTAACGCATCGTACCCGTCCATGCCCGGCATTTCGATATCCAATAGAATTAAATCGGGTTTAATCTTTTCCAACATTTCAAACATTTTGCCCGCAGAAGGCATAGCATACGTTTTATAAATTCCCTCTAACGCATTTTTTGCCGTTACACGGTTTGTCTCATTATCGTCCACAATAAAAACGATTTTGTCCTCTTTCATTTCTTACTTACACCCCTTTTAATTATGTTTATATATTACGAAATTGTAACATCTTGCAATATGCCGGTCAATTTTTCCTATTTAAAATTTGCAAAGAATTTTTGACCTTATTACATAAATATGATATAACTAGTCTCATCATTCTAAGGGAGGTAGACTTTTTTTATGTCTCTCTCATTCGCCGAAAAGTTAATAAATAATATCAAGGAATTTCGTGCCTTAGAAAGCGCAACCCTAGATTCGGGCTATAACAAAGAAGATTTAATTGCTTACCTACAACAGCGCGCCGCCCGCAATGCGGAAATTATGGCGGAAAACAACGCAATTCTTAATGACGAACTGCGCCCGTTATTGGCAAAAGAAGTTAATCTAACCCCCGAAGAAGCGGAAGATTTGTTCACGCTCACACAACAATTACTTGACTTTCACACAAGCCTTGATGCAGGGCTGGCGCTGGAAATTCACCAAACACTGCTCGCCCGCGCGCTTCAGTTAGACGATATCGACGATATTGTACACAACCGCTATTGCATCGGTTTTATTTATCAGCAAATGCACAACTATGTGTTGCACCACAACAATCGCTTAAAATTCGCCAACTTAGCATTAACGATGTACCAACAGGGCGCGGCATACACGTCGCGTTATTTTGATGTGCAGAATAAGACAACCCGCAAATATATTGTCCGTTGCCTTGGCAATGTGTATTCCATGCATGGCGCAACCCGATATAACCAGCCCGGTCGTGTATTGCCCTTCTTCCTATCCAGCCTTAACGCGGCGCTGCGTTTTTGGAACAATGAAGAAGTACGCGCAAAAGACCCCGACTTCCCGTGGGAAACCTATATAAACAACGCACACCAAAACATGATAGCTTGGTTAGACGAGTTGCGTGCAAATTCCGTAGAACAGTGCGATATTTCCCTCGCGTGGCATATCAGCAATAGCTTTGATGCGTTTAACAAAACAAACGTACATTTAAATAAATTTTGGCCTATTGCGCGCACACAGTACACGCAAATCGCCATTGACTACTATACGGGCGCAACCACGCAAAATGCAACCCTAAACAAGCTCCGCGACATGTTTGAAGAAGCGGTAGACGACGATTATACCGACAACGGGCAATTTTATATGACGCGCCTTTCCAGCTATTTAATCACCCAACTGGGCTGGGATAAGGACATTCCCGAAGCCGAACTTAATAAAGAAATTGAACATATTATCCGGCGGGTACTTACCTATTTTAAAAACGTACCCGGCGGCGTTAGCAAAACCGAAATTAACCGAAACATTATTATTTTTATGGATTCGATTATGCGTTACATCAACTTCGAGGACTATATTTATTTGCTGCTAAAATTTACGTCCTTTAGCCATTTGCCTACGTATGTGCATTCCATTCAAGTGAAAAATATAACCGAAATTATTGCAGGCTATTTCCAACAACACGCGCCCCATCGCCTTCCCTGCGATATGGAATTAATTTCGCAAGCCGCTTTGTGTCACGACATTAACAAGATTTACTATGCAAACACCGTTGCGCTTTCGTCGCGCAAGCTGTATGACTTCGAATTTGACATAATAAAAGAACACGCCCGCGCCGATAATTTGCAAAAAATCGACGACGAGCGTGCGCGCTGTATTTCCGAAATTATTATGGGACACCACAAATGGTACGACAGCACAAAGGGTTATTTGCAAAATTACGATAACCGTGCCGCAAAATACAGCTTTCTCATAGACATTATTACCGTCGCAGATTCGATAGACGCGGCAACCGATACCGTAGGGCGTAGTTACGCGAACACGCTCACCATCGAGCAAGTTATCGCAGAAATTCACGACCAAGCAGGTACGCGTTATTCCCCCGAAATTGCCGAAGCCCTAAACGACCCCGCACTGGTAGAAGCACTGCGCCACTGCATCACCGAAGGTCGTCGCGAAGCCTACCATGCCGCTTATTTAGATATTTCGGGCGCGGTATAGTTGTCCGGTATTAAATAGAGCATTCCGTTAATTAATTCCTCATATTTTGCAAGTATAAACCTGTCGTTTAAACGTTAAACCTGTCGTTCATACAAAACCTATTGCCATTGTTTTTCCTTTAAATATACTGCCTACATCACATTTATTTTAAAGGAGCTGCTTAGCATGGAAAAACCCACCGTAATCAAAATGGACACCCTACCCATGAAGGACGGCAAGCCCGACATTGCCGCAATCCTTGCCGCCAACGGCATTACAGGCGTTGACCTTTCGAAGATACAGGTTATCCAAACCGAAAACGGGGAAAAACCCGCATGAAAAAATACATGCTTGCGCACCCGTTTATTTTTGCCGCAACGGTATTGCTGGGCATTTTTACACAGGGTATGGGCACCGCCATTTCGCTTTTTATTATGTTTATAATTGACGCAATTACAGCGGGCGATATGGCGGGGCTTATTCTTGCCGCACAGCTGGGTGCGGGGGTTGTTGCGATATTTTTCTTCTCGCTGCTGGCGTACACACGGCTTTGTATCTTATATTCCTACAAAACCGTGCTAGCGCTAAAAAATGATATATTTTCCGCCATTCTTGGCACAAAAATATCGGATTTTAACCAATCAAACAGCGCGAGGCATATTTCCGTAATAAATAACGACATAAAAATGGTGGACGAAAAATACATTAACAGCATATTAGCCCTCTCGAAGGACATCGCCACCATGGTTTTTGCGCTGGGAGCGATGGCGTTTTTAAGCCCCGTCAACGCATTATTGACATTGCTCCTGTCTTCCACGCCCTTGGTCTTACCCGCTATATTTAGTAAAAAATTAAGCACAGCCAATATGACACATATGAAAAAAATGGCGGAGCTTAACGAAAAAGTGAAGGATTTTCTATCAGGCTTTGAAATAATAAAAACCTTCGGCATAGAGAAAAACATACACGAAAAATTCGTAGCTTCTGCCAATGAATCTGAAAAATCCCGCTACGAAGCGGGTAAAGTGAACGTGCAAGTAGGTACGTTTTCGGGTACGATTCTTATTGCTACGCAAATTTTAACGTATTTGGTTGCAGGGTATTTTGTCATCACAGGAAGCATTACAATTGGCGCAGTTATTGCCATTGCGGGGCTTTCCGGCAGTATAATGACACCTATACAATACGTATCTATGAATATCGCAAACATAAATGCCACACGCGAAGTGCTTAATAATTTATTAAAAACAACGCAACCCACAGAAGCCATAATTCGCAGTAAAGAAGCGGATTTTTCTAAAGGAATAACGGTAGAAAAGCTGTCCTTTTCTTACGAAGTGCAAGAAAACCCCAAAGAAAATCCTGTAAAAAAAGCGCCCGTTATAAAAATGATAACACCAAAGGCAGGGCAAAGCATAGAAGATGCATTAGCCGAACACGGCATAGATATGGCAGAAGCCAACGTAATACAAGCCAAAAACCTTGACAATCTTAACGATATATTACAAAATCCGCCTATCCCGGCACCCAAAAATGCGGCGCTAAAAAATGTTTCTTACACATTTAACGCAGGCGGAAAATATGCGCTTGTAGGCGGCAGCGGTAGCGGAAAATCAACATTCCTGCGTGTACTCATGGGCTACTATGACAATTACACAGGAAATGTTACAATCGGCGCAAACGAAATACGAGAAATTGACCGAGATAACCTTTATAAATCGCTATCGTTAATGCACCAGCACGTATTTATGCTAGATGATACCCTTCACAACAACATCACGCTCTACAACCCCTACAAACAAGATGAATACGAAAATGCCCTGCAAAAAGCACAACTCACTGCATACGCCCAATCCCTTCCCCATGGGGGGAAAATTGGCGAAGGCGGGAATACTTTATCAGGGGGCGAACGCCAGCGTGTAGCCATAGCCCGCGCCATGATTAAAGGAAGCGAAGCCATTTTCCTGGACGAAGCTACCGCAAGCCTAGACAACGAAACCGCCTACGAAATTGAGAAATCGCTGCTGGAAACACCTGAAACGACCTGTATTTTCATTACGCACCGTTATACAAAATCGCTTCTGCAAAAATGCGACGGTATACTGGTAATGCGTAACGGCGAATTAGTAGAAACAGGGACCTTCGACGAACTTTATGAAAGGAAGGACTATTTTTATAGTCTTTACACGGTAAACCATGCCTAATGTAGCGATATGCAACTGCCCAAACAGCCGCCGAATTATAGAAGAAAAAATCACCGACTTTTTGGGTACGGCAGCAAAATATACATTTTATGAATTTGCAACAATACACGAAATGCTGGCAATCGGTTTGTATTTTGATATGGCGTTTCTCAACAAAAATTTACTACACGAAATGGATTCGCTGGTTAAATATCTTCAAAATGAAATGGCAAAGGAAAACCGCACCCACAAGGAGCGGTTTAGCTTTGTGCATTATGTCGACGACCCTATTTCCGACGAAGATTGTACAAAAACGATTAACTACATTCGCCAGCACCTTGCGTACACGTCCATGTACCTTGCGGTGGAATTTTTAACCGACAAAGGACTTCGCAGCATCGCCATTGACAAAATATTATTTTTCGAGTTTTTCAACCGAAAAATCCGCATAAAAACCGCGTCGGAAGAATTTTTTTGTGATGATACCCTGCGCAATGTCCTTTCATTATTTGGCACACACGGCTTTTATCAAGTGCATAAGGGTTTTATCGTAAGTCTAAAGCATATTAGAACTGTTAAAAATTATATAATCACCCTCAATGACGGCAGTCAAATTCCACTTTCGCAGAAAAAATCCAGCGCTTTCCGCAAGGAATATAAAGCTTTTTGTCACAGCGCCTCATACGCGAAATAATCAAAATCCGCATACCCGCCGGAATTTGCAGCACCCTCGGCATACATACCCACCGTGCAGCCCACAAAACCCCACGCCGATTCGGTACTCATAAAATTGGCGCAAATATTATCCGCAAATGGGAGAAAATTGCCGTCTTCCAACGCATACTCCAAGCGAATTACGTTTTCTTCCTGTATTATGCGCAAGTAGATGCGCAATGCTTCGCCCTGCGATAATAATGCTGCTTCTGCCACACGCGCTTCGCCTTTTTTAACCACAATTGCCTTTAACGCATATGCACCGCCCTGCCGCTGCGCCACAAATTGCACATGGTCTTCGTTGCTTTGATGAAGCACAAGACCCGCTAAATCGCCGTCTTTTTCGCCCTTTATCTCGCAAAACGTGTGGGCGAAAAAGTTGTGATGCTGCTGCCGAACACCAAGATACGATGGGTTTTGCATATCCGTGATTGGCACATTTCGCATAAATAAGCGCAGGCAGTTCAACTCCGCCCCAAGGGCATACATTTCTTCATTTAACAACCGAATGCCAACCAATCGTTTGTCCAGTGTTTTCGCAGTAAAGCGATAGAAATTGCTTACGGGTGTTACGTTTTTCTTCGGCAAATGAATGGGTTGCGTGTCCAGCAAGCGCCCTTCGCTTGGGTTAAATACAGGCCAGCCGTTTTCCCATGCCACGCGGGCGATAAAGGTTTCGCGCCCCAACAGCGTATGCCCATATTTTGGGCGTGTGGCAAGCATTACGGTGTACCACTCGCCGTCGGGCGTTTGCACCATATCGGCGTGCCCTACATTTTGTATGGGAAAATTCTTGCCCAGTGTGCGGTGCGAGAAAAAGGGGTTATTCGGCGAACCTTCATAGGGACCAAAAATTTCCCGCGAACGCGCAATCGTATTCGCGTGGGAAAAACTTGTGCCGCCTTCCGCATGTAACAAGTAATAATAGCCGTCTTTTTTATAAATATGCGGCGCTTCCGGCCAAATGGCGTTCTTCATGGCGCCGCCCCAAACGGCGGTAAAATCGCCTTCCAACTGCATGGTTTGCGTGTTAAATTTTTGTATCCACACCACACAATCGCCGTAATATTTAGGTCCTGCGGGATTTTCGCGTTGCCCGATATAATAGCACGTTCCATCGTCGTCGAAGAAAAGGCTTGGGTCAATGCCCGCCGCGCCTTCAATGTAATGCGGGTCGCTCCATTCCCCTGCGGGGTCACTCGCCGTCACCACAAAGTTGCCGCGGTGCGAAACATTCGTAGTAATCATGTAAAAAATACCGTCGTGGAAGCGAATACTTGGGGCAAAAATACCCTGCGACTGCCGCGCACCCAGTAATGGCAACTGGGTCGAACGCGTTAGCACATGCCCAATTTGCCGCCAGCTATGCAAGTCCTCGCTCTCAAAAATCGGCACGCCCGGGAAATACGCAAACGTAGACGTGACAAGATAATACTTTCCGTTGGCAAAGCACATAGAAGGGTCGGGGTAAAACCCTGCAAGAATAGGATTTTTTACACTTTGCATAATTACACCTCATCTAATAATAATTGCTCCGCATTTTGCAGATTTTCGGGGGCGGAAAGCCCTAAATGCTTGTATCCGTTCCGTGTTACCACCCGCCCGCGCGGGGTACGTTGAATGAAGCCGAGTTGCAAAAGATATGGCTCTGCCACATCTTCCAGCGTGCCTGCTTCCTCGTCGATACTGGCGGCTAATGTGTCCAGTCCTACAGGACCGCCGCCAAATTTTTCCATAATGGCACGCAGGATTTTCTTGTCCACTGCATCCAGCCCCATGGGGTCGATATCCAGCCTGTCCAGCGAATCCTTTGCCACTTCGTGGGTGATAATACCGTCGTGGCGCACTTGGGCAAAATCCCGCACGCGCTTTAACAGGCGGTTGGCGATACGCGGCGTACCGCGGGCACGGCGGGCAATTTCGTCTGCGCCTTCTTCTTGAATTTCTACACCCAGCACATCGGACGAACGGGTAATAATTTTACGTAATTGTTCTACATTGTATGGCTCAAGGTGGTGGACAACGCCAAAGCGGTCGCGCAGGGGTGCGGTTAAAAGTCCAATGCGCGTGGTCGCGCCGATGAGCGTAAATTTTGGCAAATCCAAGCGAATACTACGTGCCGCAGGTCCTTTTCCTATAATTATGTCCAGCACAAAATCTTCCATCGCGGGGTATAAAATTTCTTCTATGTTGCGGCTTAGGCGGTGAATTTCGTCGATAAAAAGGAAATCGCCTTCGTTTAAATCGTTCAAAATAGCCGCAAGGTCGCCCGCGCGTTCTATCGCCGGACCTGCGGTGATGCGTAAGCGGGCGTTCATTGCCCCCGCAATAATGCCCGAAAGCGTGGTCTTCCCAAGCCCCGGCTGCCCGTATAAGAGCACATGGTCAAGGGTTTCGCCGCGTTTTAGCGCAGCCTCAACAAACACTTGCATGTTTTCTTTTACTTTGTCTTGCCCAATGTATTCGGCAAAGCTAACGGGGCGCAGCTGCTGTTCTATTTCCTCGTCTTCTTCGCGGTTAAAACCTGTTGTATTTAATAATCCGGTCATGCTTTACCCTCATTATCTTGCCAGTTTTTTTAACGCCAACTTAATAATCTGCTCGGCTTTCATATCGTCCTCGGCAATTTCCATTACGGCTTGCATCGCCTCGGCGCGCCCATAACCCAGCGTGAGCAATGCGTCCATTGCGTCCTGCTTTGCAGAACCCCCAACGGGCAACGCCGGCGAAGATACCGCGCCGCCCTCCGATGCCCACGCGTCCTCGGTTTTCACCTTGTCGCGCAGCTCCAGTACAATGCGTTGGGCGGTTTTCTTCCCCACCCCGGGCGCTTTGCTTAGCGCCGTCGCGTCCTCTGCCATCACCGCGATAATGAGCTGGTCGGGCGCAAGCGTACCGAGAATGGCCGTCGCCACCTTCGGTCCAATGCCCGATATTGCGATGAGCAAGGTAAAAATCCGCACCTCTTCCCGCGTAAGAAAGCCATGCAGGGCTTGTCCGTTCTCGCTTAATTGAAGGTATGTAAACAGTTGCACCTCTGTGCCTTTGGCGGGCAAACGGCTAAGCGTTGCGGGGGAAGCCTGTACTTGAAGCCCCAGCCCGCAAACGTCGATTACGGCGTGAGCTTCCGTGGTGTAGGCGAGTGCGCCTTTTACGTAGGCTATCATTTTCTCACTCCTTAAAATTTTTGCGATTATAACACAACAAAAACATCATTTCATCTATGGCGGCAATTACTTCTCAATCGCGCGCACTTGACTTAATTCCCCCAGCCTATACAATGACAAAAAAATAGTTGTTCATGCAGGGGGCTTCACATGGAAATTAAGCTGAACGGTACGTTGCCCGACTATCCCGCGTTCGTAGAAGGCATAAACCGCGCGCCCAGCCGTGGCTTTCGCCTTACGAAGGCGCAAACCCAAACCGCGCTGCGTAACGCCCTGCGCTACGTGCCGCAGGAATGGCACGCAACCCTCGCCCCCGAATTTATGGATGAACTAATTACCTACGGGCGCATTTACGGCTACCGCTTTCGCCCTGGGGGGCGCATCTACGGCAAGTCCGTGGAGGAATATCGCGGAAATTGCCTTGCGGGGCGCGCCTTCCAAGTAATGATTGACAATAATCTGGACTTCGCCACCGCCCTGTACCCCTACGAACTGGTAACCTATGGCGAAACGGGCAGCGTGTGCGCAAATTGGATGCAATACCGATTAATCAAAATGTATCTAGAAGCCCTCACCGAGCAACAAACCTTGGTTATTTCCAGCGGGCACCCGCTGGGGGTATTCCCTTCGAAGAAAGATTCCCCCCGTGTTATCATCACAAATGCGCTGATGGTGGGCATGTTTGATAATATAAATGACTGGGAAATTGCCCAGCAAATGGGCGTTTCTAACTATGGGCAAATGACGGCGGGGGGCTGGATGTACATCGGTCCGCAGGGAATAGTACACGGAACGTATAACACATTACTTAACGCAGGTCGCTTAAAGCTTGGGCTTTCCAATGACCAAGATTTACGCGGCATTTTGTTTGTTTCCAGCGGTTTAGGCGGCATGAGCGGCGCACAGCCCAAGGCAATGGAAATTGCAGGGGGCGTAGCCATTGTTGCCGAAGTGGACGAAAATCGTATAAAAACCCGCCACGAGCAGGGCTGGGTACGCAAAGTCAGTAGCGACTTAAAAGAAGTTTTCGACATTGCGTTAGACGCACTCGCGAGAAAAGAACCCATGTCCGTCGCTTATCACGGCAATATCGTGGATTTATTGCAATATGCTGTGGATAAAAATATCGAAATTCCTCTGCTTTCCGACCAGACCTCATGCCACAATGTATATGAAGGTGGTTATTGCCCGCGCATTTCCTTCGAAGAACGTACGGAGTTACTGCGTTCCGACCGCAACAAATTCGCAACACTGGTGGACGAAACACTACGAAAGCATATCGAGTTAATACAAGCACTAACCCGGCGCGGCACATACTTTTTCGACTACGGCAACGCATTCTTAAAAGCCGTATATGATGCAGGTGTGAAGGAAATTTCTAAAAATGGCGTAGACGAAAAGGACGGTTTTATTTACCCGTCTTACGTAGAGGATATTCTTGGACCGGAATTATTTGACTTTGGCTACGGACCGTTCCGCTGGGTATGCCTAAGCGGCAACCCCACAGACCTGCAAAAAACAGACGCCGCCGCCTTGGAATGCATCGACCCTACCCGCCGCGCCCAAGACCGCGACAACTATATTTGGGTGCGGGACGCGGAGCAAAACCGCATGGTGGTAGGTACGCAAGCCCGCATTCTGTACCAAGACGCGGAAGGCCGAACAGAAATTGCCCTGCGTTTTAACGAAATGGTGAAAAACGGCGAGGTAGGTCCCATCATGCTTGGGCGCGACCACCACGACGTATCGGGCACGGATTCGCCCTTCCGCGAAACGTCAAACATCAAGGACGGCAGCAATGTAATGGCGGACATGGCAACGCAATGCTTTGCGGGCAACGCCGCGCGAGGGATGAGCCTGGTCGCCCTGCACAATGGCGGCGGCGTAGGCATCGGAAAGTCCATCAACGGCGGATTCGGCATGGTGCTGGACGGCTCGGAAATGGCGGCAGAAACCATAAAATCTGCCATGATGTGGGACGTAATGGGCGGTATTGCCCGCCGCGCATGGGCAAGGAATGAAAATTCCATCACAACCGCGGCGGCGTATAACGAGCATTATCGGGGAGAAGGGCATATAACACTGCCGTTTTTGGCGGAAGATGAATTAATACAAAATGCTGTGGATACTCACTATGTTAAGTAAAAAAGCGCAAATAGTTATCATTTCGGGTTCGCCCGCAACGGGTAAAACATCCATCGCTGAAGCGTTGGCAGAAAAACTGCCAAACGACCGCATTGTACACATTCATACCGATGATTTTTACAATTACATTCACAAAGGATATATTAAACCATGGCTACCCGAAGCCAGCGAACAAAATACCATAGTAATTGAATCCTACGTTGCAAGCACTAAAGTATTTGCATTAAATGATTACACAGTTATTGTAGACGGCGTAATTGGCGCATGGTTCCTTGAACCGTGGAGGGCTCTTAGAAAAGAAGGTTTCGATGTTAGATATATAATTTTATGCCCCGATTTAGAAACAGCGATTACAAGAAACAATAATAGGAATAAACAATTGCCGATTGAAACGATTACAGACATGTGGAATTCATTTTCTAGTATTAATTCACATAAAAACCATACTATTGACACAACATTATACACGATTGACGAAAGCACATTAATGATTATGGCAATGATAAATGAGGGGAAATTTAAGTTAAACTTTTAAGGAGCGAAGCAACAAGTGATTCGTAAAATGCAGTTATCCGACATTCCCCGCGTTGCAGAAATTCATGTATATCGAAAACCTCGCAGCTACAGAGGTGCGGCACAAAAAGGAGACTAGACCATGCCCACATTCGGCGTAAGCATCTACAGTATTTCGCGCAAAATTACAAAGGGAGAAATATCCCCCACCGAAGGGGTAAAATGGCTTGCCGAAAACGGCGCCCAAGCCGTCGAAATTGTCCCCTTCGGCATAGATTTAATTAACGAGCCAACTTTAATAAATCTGCTAAAAAAAGCCGCTCGGGAAGGGGGTTCCTTCATCACCAACTATTCCTTAAATGCCAACTTTTTGCAAATTACCAACGAAGAATACGAAACAGAAATGCTCCGCGTGCAGTCACATATTAACGCGGCGGCGTCACTGGGCGTATCCACCATTCGCGTAGATTGTTCCAGTTTTCGCCGCCCAATCGAAACCAACACCACTGAGGAATTTCAACGAGAATTGCCCATAATTATAGAAACCTATGAAAAATTATGCGACTACGCCAACCAACACAGTATGACTGTTTTGCTTGAAAACCACGGCTTTCATGTAAACGGGGCGGAACGCGTACGCCAAATTATCACGTCCCTTAATAGAAAAAACTTCGGTTTTCAACTGGACACAGGCAATTTTGAATGTGTGGACGACCGTGCAGAAATTGCAACGTCGCGCTTGCTTCCCTTCGCAAAAACTATCCACGTGAAGGATTTTTATATCCGAGAAAAAGACCCCGGCGACGCAACGCAGTTCGACTGTTCGGGTTCGTGGTTTCGCTCGGTGGGGGGCAAATATTTACGCGGGGCAATTCTTGGGCAGGGTGATTTAGATATGTATAAAATACTGGGAGATATAAAGCGGGCGGGCTTCGAAGGCACAATTTTCGTAGAATTTGAAGGAATGGAAGACTGTTTATACGGCACAAAGGTGAGCTTGGATAATTTAAAACGGATATATGAGGAGGTTTGAAATGAGAACAGGAAAACGCAAAAAAATTGTAATTATTACCTTGGCAACACTGGCTTTTGCAATAACTACACTTGGCGTTACAACGGCGATGTGGTTTCGCTATGTTTCCAGTACATTTAGCCCGTTTATTGCCGTGTTGGATGTATCCGAATTTGAACGAATTGAATTTGAATCACCCGATTTTCGGCGCATATACCCATTGCTGGATTACAGAAACGACAGCGAATTTTCCGCAGCGGTGGATAGACCCAGATTATGGGATTTTGGCGGAACGGTTAGCGTATCGTTACAAAGGGAAGAATATGGTGTTAGCGTAAATTTTCGCCAACGACAAGATACGATTGGGCTGGCATTAACCATACGCACCACGCCGCATAGCTTTCACTCCATTACCGCGCGGGTGGATAGGTACGGCAACCTGCACCCCGAAGAAAACTTCTATCCAAATGAAGACGAGTGGCTGCCCGAATGGCTAAACCGCCACGCACAATTTAACACATCTATTGCAGAGGTTTTCGCCTATGCGCGTGAATTATTCGGCGAAAATATTTTTGATGCAGTTAACTAAATAAAATGGAGGTCAAACATGACAAAAATCATCGAATGTATCCCCAATTTTAGCGAAGGGCAGCGTATGGACGTGGTGGAAGCGTTAGCCGATGCGGCGAAGAGCATCGCAGGCGTTACGTTATTAGATTATTCTGCCGATGCAAGCCACAACCGCTCGGTTTTTACGCTTATCGGTGACCCGCAGGGCATCAAAGCCGCCGCAATTACGCTGGCAAAATTAGCGGCAGAAAAAATTGACCTAACCCGGCACGAGGGCGAGCACCCCCGCATGGGCGCAACCGACGTTATCCCCTTCGTGCCGATTAAAAACGCAACCATGGAAGAATGCGTGGAACTCGCCAAAGAAGTGGGCGAAATTCTTGCAAAAGAAATAAACATTCCTGTGTATTTATACGAGGAGGCCTGCTCAAAGGAAACACGCCGTAACCTTGCCAATGTACGCAAAGGACAGTTCGAAGGCATGGCAAAAAAGATGGCAAAGCCCGAATGGAGGCCCGACTTTGGCGATGCCGCCCCCCACCCTACCGCAGGTGTAACCGCCGTGGGCGCGCGTATGCCGTTGGTGGCGTTTAATGTAAACCTTTCCACCGGTGATGTGGAAATTGCCAATAATATCGCTAAAGTTATACGCGGTTCCGGCGGCGGGTTAAAATATTGCAAAGCCATCGGCATTGCGCTGGAAGACCGAAATATCGCACAGGTTTCTATGAATATTGTCAACTACGAAGGTACGCCCCTGTACCGCGCGGTGGAATTAATTAAGGCAGAAGCCAAACGCTACGGCGTTCACGTAATTGGCACAGAATTAATAGGTTTAACCCCCGTAAAAGCCCTAACCGACAGTGCAGAGTACTACTTGCAATTAGAAAACTTTGACTACAACAAGCAAGTGCTGGAGAACCATTTATGGTAAGCGCACTGATTACCAATATTGGACTGCTTGCCACGCCGAAAAGTACCCGCGTTCACAGGGGTGCATACCAAGGGCGGGTACAGTATATTCGAAATGCTGCCATTGCCATTAGCAACGGCTATATTCACTATGTAGGCGACATGGCAAACGCACCCACCAATGTGGGGCATATTATTGATGCAGAGGGCTGTTTAGTTACACCCGGCTTGGTGGATGCACATACTCATGCCGTTTTTGGCGGCTTTCGCCAAAATGAGCTTGCATTAAAGCTGGCGGGCAAATCTTATATGGAAATTTTGCAAGCGGGGGGCGGCATTCACTCTACGGTAGAGGCAACTCGTGCCGCCCCGCGGCGTGTTTTGCACGAAAAAAGCGCCGCTTTTTTACAAGATATGCTAAACCATGGCACAACCACGGCAGAAATTAAAACAGGCTACGGCTTAAACTACGAAACCGAAATGAAGCAGCTTAGCATTATAAAATCGCTGCAAAAGGATTTTCATGTTGTATCTACGTTTATGGGGGCGCACGCCATTCCCAGTGATTTTAACGATCGTGTTTTTCCGTATGAGCGTGAGGTTATGCGGAATATGATACCCGCCGTAGCCAAGTATAAACTTGCAGATTTTTGCGATGTTTTCTGCGAAGAATCGGTATTTGACATCAAACAGTCCCGCCAAATTTTAGAAACTGCAAAACATTATGGCTTGGGCATAAAAATTCACGCCGATGAAATAACCGCAATGGGCGCCGCGGGGCTTGCGGCGGAATTGGGCGCAATTTCCGCGGAGCATTTATTGGAAACCAGCGACGAGGACTTAAAAAAAATGGCGGACGCTGGCGTAATTGCCGTGCTTTTGCCCGCCACTAGCTTTTATTTGAATAAAAATTACGCCCGCGCCCGCACTATGATTGATATGGGCATACCCGTTGCACTTGGCACCGACTTTAACCCGGGCTCCAGCCCAAATTACAACATGCAATTTGTGTTAAACCTTGCGTGCCTAAAGCTTAAGCTTACCCCCGAGGAAGCATTAATTGCCGCAACCATTAATGCCACACACGCAATAGGTAGCCCGAAACACACGGGCTGCATTCGGAAGGGGCACTATGCAAATATTGTAATTTGGGACTGTCCCGATTTAGACTTTTTATGTTACCGCTACGGTAACAATCAAGTACGTGAAGTATTCACATTCAAACAATGGAGGCGTTATCATGCTAACCAACCTAAATTTAAAAGATTTCGTTAACCAAGTTGCGTCAAATTCCCCTGCCCCCGGGGGCGGGTCAGTGGCGGCGGTTACGGCGGCGCAGGGCATTGGATTAACGCGAATGGTGGCACTCTTGACCATCGGAAAGAAAAAATATGCCGAACATGATGCGCTAATGCATGATATTGCGGAAAAAGCACAAATACTCACCGCACAGCTCACCGATTACATTGACAAAGACACAGACGCCTACAACGGCGTTTCGGCAGTGTTTTCTATGCCTAAGGAAACGGACGCGGAAAAATCAGCCCGTTCAATCGCTATGCAAGCGGCGTTAAAAACCGCCGCAATTATTCCCTTCGAAGTAATGCAAAAATGCGTGGAAGCGCTTAAACTCACCGAGCAGGCTATTGGCAAATCAAACACCAACGCCGCGTCCGACCTTGGTGTTGCGGCGTTAAACCTTGGCACGGGGGCAATGAGCGCATGGTTAAATGTAAAAATTAACCTCGCGGGGATAAAGGACGAAAATTTTGTACGTGAATACACACAAAAAGGTAAAGCATTAGATACCCAAGCACAAGAAATTTCTGCCAAAATTTACGAATCTGTTTTGGAGGTTATCTGATGAACTTCATCACCCCCGACGAGCCGCTAACCCTTGCCGAGCTGGTTTCCGTTGCCCGCGGCGGCGTACAAATTGACTTGCACCCCCGCACCCGCGCGGTGATTAACCAATCCCGCGCGGTGGTAGAAAAAATGGTGACAAACGGCGACATTGTATATGGTATTACCACTGGCTTCGGCAGTTTTTACAATAAGACTATCGACAAAAATGAAACCCATGAGCTACAGCACAACCTTATTGTAAGCCATGCCTGCGGCGTTGGCGACCCGCTACCCATGGACGTGGTACGCGCAATGATGTTGCTTCGCGTAAAGTCGCTTTCGCAAGGGGTTTCGGGCATTCGACTTTCTACGCTGGAGGTACTGCTTGAGATGTTGAATAAAAACGTAATTCCCGTCGTGCCCGAGAAGGGTTCGCTGGGCGCAAGCGGTGATTTATGCCCGCTTTCGCACATGATTCTTCCCATGCTTGGCGAAGGGGAAGCCTTCTTCGAAGGCGAGCGCTTAACGGGCGCACAGGCAATGGCACGGGCGGGTATAAACACCATCAAATTGGAAGCAAAAGAAGGGCTTGCGCTTAATAACGGCACACAATGCATGACCGCCATCGGCGCACTTGCGGTGCATGATGCGCTTCATTTACTGGAAGTTGCGGAACTTTCCGCCGCGCTGTCACTGGAAGCGTTAAACGGGAGGTTAGACGCCTTTGAAGCGCAAATTCACGAAAAACGCCTGCAAACGGGGCAAATAACCAGCGCACAGCGAATGCGCGCCCACACGCACGGCTCGTCCTTTGTGTATGATTTATCAACCGAAATGCAGTACGCCCGCGTACAAGATGCTTATGCCCTGCGTTGTATCGCCCAGGTACACGGCGCAAGCCGCGACGCGATTGAATATGCTACAACCATCATCACGCGGGAAATGAATGCCGTCACCGATAACCCATTAATTATTGGTGAGCGGGGCATATCGGGAGGTAATTTCCACGGGCAACCTGTGGCGCTTGCCATGGACTTTCTAGGCATTGCGCTGGCAGAGCTCGCCAATATCGCCGAGCGGCGGTTGGAACGCATGGTAAATAAAGACCTTTCCAACGGGCTAACGCCCTACCTTACAGACGCGGGCAAGGGCGGCCTGCATTCGGGCTTTATGCTGGTGCAATACGCAGCGGCGGCGCTGGTTTCCGAAAACAAGGTGCTTGCGCATCCTGCCTCGGTGGATTCGATTTCCAGTTCAAATAATCAAGAAGACCACGTTTCCATGGGGACAATTGCAGCGCGTAAAGCAACGGAAATTTTAGAAAACGTGCGCAATGTCATTGCCATGGAATTGCTCACCGCCGCCCAAGCGGTTGACCTGCGCCGTAACGGCGTAGAACGCGCAGGGCTGGACGAAAAAGAACGCCCAAAATGGCAAAATGGCGCAACACGCCCCGAAAATTTGGGTACAAGCACACAAAAAGTGTACGAAAGAATACGCGCGCACGTACCCGCAATGATGGAAGACCGCATCATCGCCCCCGACATTAACCGCGTGGCGCAACTCATAAAATCGGAGGAATTGCTATGAAATACATTCCCGAACCATTCCGCATAAAAATGGTAGAAAAAATTAAAATGCTCACCCGCGAAGAACGAGAGCAACGCATCAAAGCCGCCGACTACAACCTTTTCGGCTTGCATGCACAGGACGTGTATATTGACCTGCTCACAGATTCGGGGACGGGTGCAATGAGCAGCGACCAGTGGTCGGGCGTGATGTTAGGCGATGAGGCATACGCGGGCTCGAAAAGCTACCACAATTTAATCAAAGCGGGGAAGGATATTTTCGGCTACGATTATATCCAGCCCGTGCATCAAGGACGCGCAGCAGAGAAGGTACTTTTCCCGCTGTTTTTAAGCAAGGGGAAGTACGCAATATCGAATACCTTCTTCGATACCACCCGCGCCCATGTTGAGCTTGCGGGTGCCCGCGCCATTGACTGCGTAAGCGAAGAGGCGAAAAAACCCGCCGTTCGCGCCCCCTTTAAGGGCAACATGGATATCGAAAAGCTGGAGAAAACCATCAACGAGCTTGGCGCAGAAAATGTAGGGCTTATTGTGCTTACCATTACCAATAATTCTGCGGGCGGGCAGCCCGTTTCCATGGAAAATATTAAGGCAACGGCGGATATATGCAAAAAGTATAATATCGTGATGGAAATTGACGCAGCCCGTTTTGCGGAAAACGCCTTTTTCATTAAACGTGACGAAGCGGGCTACGCGCATAAGCCATTGCCCGTAATTATCCGCGAAATGTTTAGCTACGGCGACATTTTCCACATGTCTTCTAAAAAAGACGCAATTGTAAACATCGGTGGTATTTTGGGCGTAAAGGACGGCGCAAACCCTATTATTGCGGGCATTAAGGCAAACTGTATCTCCTACGAAGGCTTTTATACCTACGGCGGGCTGTCCGGTCGCGATATGGAAGCCCTCGCCATAGGCTTATACGAAGGCATCGACGAGGATTTTCTGCGCTACCGAATCGGCCAATGTGAATACCTAGCCGCCCAGTTGGACGAGGCAGGCATCGCCTACCAAAGCCCCGTGGGCGGGCATGGGCTTTTTATAGACGCGGCGGCAATGTATCCACAAATCCCGCACCACGAATTCCCCGCCCAAGTGCTTGCCATTGAGCTGTACAAAGAAGCCGGCATTCGCACCTGCGACATTGGCAGTTACATGCTGGGCAACGACCCCGACACAGGCGTACAATTAAAGTCCGACTTCGAATTTACGCGCTTTGCTATCCCCCGCCGCGTTTATACCCAAGCGCATTTTGACATTATGGCAGAAGCGCTGATTGCAATAAAAAGCCGCGCCCATGAACAAAAGCGCGGGTTAAAAATCCTATGGGAGCCGCCTATTTTAAGGCATTTTCAGGCGAAGTTGGAATGGATTTAAAGGTTTTTTAACCTAGTCCAACGCATTCGCGGTGTCATTAGAAGGTAAGTCCTCGGGGCTTTCTTCTGCCATGGTAAGTGCGTCTAAAATTTTACTGTACACCGCTGCGTTGGTGCGCCAGTTATTTTGAATGAGCCGCGCCTGCTCGCGCGTGTCTACGGTAATAAAAAGCTCCAGTAGGGCGCGTTCGTCTTCGTAAATGCCGCACTTTACGCGGAATTCGTCGAGGGTTTCGTCCGGAAAAAAGGTTGCGGTTTTTTCGTAATCTTTTTTTATTATGTGGCGGTTTTCGTTCGCAAATTGGTTAATGATTTGGCGCGTAGCAACAGAAATGCGGCGTTCAAAAAACTCCAAGGTATTTAAGCCGTCTTCGGTTACGGTGTAGCGGGTGGTGTTATTATCGCCGGCATTTTCCTGCGTGGATTCGAGCAGCCCTATGCTTGTCATTTCCGACAAATTTTGCTGTAGCGTAAAAAAGTCCATAAACTCATTTTCCATTATCATATCCACAATCTGCCCCCGCGACATGGGAAGCACCATGCGGTTAATCAGGTACAGGATAACAAGCTTACTTTCTACGTCCTTGTATTCGGGTAAGTTTTCGAGCATTGTGCGGCCTCTTTCGTTTTAAAGTGGTAAAAAAAAGCCCTGCAGGCGTTTAAAATGCAAGGCTTTTATTTCATACAACTGCCCGCGAAGGGACTTGAACCCCCACCCTGTCACCAGGAGCGGATTTTGAATCCGCCGCGTCTGCCATTCCGCCACGCGGGCTTGAAGAAAGGAACACGATTATACACGAAATTTTTAAACACTGTCAACACATAGTTTGTCCAATAAATGAGCGGCACGCGTTAGCGTATTTTGCGGTAAACCCGCCAGCCGCGCCACATGAATACCATAGCTTTGCCCTGCCGCACCCCGCTCCAGCTTCCGCAGGAAAACAATTTCCCCATCTTGCTCTTGGTTGGTAATGTAATAGTTTAACACGCCCTCGATTTTTTCCTCCAGGCGGGTAAGCTCGTGGTAGTGGGTGGCGAACAGGGTTTTTGCGCCAATGCTTTGGGCGATATGCTCCAGCACTGCCCATGCAATACTTAGCCCGTCGTAGGTGCTTGTCCCGCGCCCTATTTCATCTAAAATAATTAAGCTGTTTTGGGTGGCGTTGTGTAAAATATTTGCGACTTCCGTCATTTCCACCATAAAGGTACTTTGCCCCGTTGCTAGGTCGTCCGATGCACCTACGCGGGTAAAAATCCTATCCACCGCGCCTATGCGCGCTTCGGAAGCAGGGACAAAGGAGCCGATTTGCGCCATTAACACAATAAGCGCCACCTGCCGCATGTAAGTAGATTTACCCGCCATATTTGGTCCTGTAATCACGGACAATCGGTGGCTGGAATTGTTTAAATCTGTGTCGTTGGGAATAAAATTGCCCGCAGAAGCGTTTATCGTAAGGCTTTCCAACACGGGGTGGCGCCCGTCTTTAATGAAGATATCCGTCCCGTTATCCACAATAGGTTGGCTGTAACGGTTGCGGTCGGCGGCTTCTGCCAGGGATTGCAGTGCATCCAGCAATGCCAACGCCGCGGCGGTAAATTGAATGCGCGCCATTTCTTCCACCGTTTCACGGCGGGTGGCGTCGAAGAGGTCGTACTCCAGCGCGATAATTTCTTCGTCCGCGCTCAGAATAGTTTCTTCCAATTTTTTTAACTCGTCTGTGATATAACGCTCGCCATTGGCTATCGTTTGCTTGCGCTGATAATGGGGCGGCACCTTGGGAACATTGGCGGCGGTGACCTCGATGTAATAGCCAAATACACGGTTGTTTTTAATTTTTAGAGAGGTGATGCCCGTTTGCTCGCGTTCGCGCATTTCTATTTGCGCTAACACGCTAGACGCATTATTACGCACGTGGTTTAACTCATCTAACCGCGTATTTACGCCTTCTCGTATCATACCGCCTTCGCGGGTGGTATGAGGCGGCGCTTCAACAATGCGGTTATGAATGCGGTGAAAAATATCGGAAAGGTCGTCAAAGGTTGCAGCAATTTCGGCATGGGCAGGGGCTTTTAGTTCCTTCAAAATCGTATGAACGGCAGGTAAATCGTGTAAGGAAGCCCGCAGGGTTACCAAGTCACGCGCGTTGGCGGTGCGTGCGGCAAGCCGCGCCATTACACGCTCAAGGTCGTGAACATTTTGCAAAAGAATTTGCAGGTCGGCACGTTGTAAAGCAAGGCTGTGCCATTCCGCCACGGCTTGCTGGCGGCGGTTAATTTCTGCCGTATTTAACAGCGGCATTTCCACCCAATTGCGCAAAAGCCGCGCGCCCATTGCGGTTTTTGTATGGTCCAGCACGCCTAATAGCGAACCTTTTTTAACAGGCTCGCGCATACGGGTGGTCAACTCAAGATTTCTGCGCGAAGCCGCGTCCAGCGCCATGTGGCTTTGCTGGGTGTAGGGCTTTAACGCGGTAATTTGCGTCATTGCGTTCTTTTGCGTTTCCGCCAAATAGGCAAGCAATGCACCCGCGGCGGGGATTTGCGCCGCGTTTTGGGAAAGCCCAAACCCTTCTAAGTGAAGCGTATAAAAATGCTCGGTCAGGCATTTGAATGCATTCGCTTGGGTAAACGTCCACAGGGGGGCGGCGGTTGCCTTTAGACCCGTGATATTTTCCACCACGCGGGCAAGGGGAAAGTTTTCGGGCAACAAAATTTCTGCGGGCTGTATGCGGGTGAGTTCGTCCGTCATTTTTTGGCTGCTATCCACCAGCGTAACCATAAAAAGCCCCGTGGAAATATCCGCCGTGGCAATGGCAAATGCATCTTTCTCGTTATGGATACATGTTATGTAGTTATAGCGGTTTTCCTCCAAAAGATTGGCGTCCGTCACCGTGCCCGGGGTAATTACGCGCACAACGTCGCGCTTTACAATGCCCTTGGCTAACTTCGCGTCCTCTACTTGGTCACATATTGCTACGTGGAAGCCCTGCGCAACCAACCGCGCGATGTAGCCGTCCACCGCGTGGGCAGGCACACCACACATGGGAGCGCGTTCCTCTTGCCCACAGTCCCGTGCCGTTAGCGCAATGCCCAGCGCCTGCGACGCGGTTTTTGCGTCTTCGAAAAACATTTCAAAAAAATCACCCAGGCGGAACATTAATATACACTGCGGCACTTTCTCCTTAATCGAAAAATACTGTTGCATCATGGGGGTGTAGGTTGCCATATTATTACCTGCCTGTCGAATTTTGCGCATAATTTGCCAAAATAATACCATATTGTTAGAATGCATGTAAAATTTTCTGCCAAGATAAGGAAGTGCTTCTAATGCAATACCGCGAAGACAGGGCATCGGGCAACAAATTATCCGCACTGGGTATGGGTTGTATGCGTTTTCCGTCAAATAAGGCGGAAACGGAGCGTATGATTCTTGCCGCAATAAAAGGCGGGGTCAACTTTTTCGACACAGCATACATATACCCAAGCAGTGAGAAAACACTGGGCGATATCCTTGCGCGAAATAACAAGCGCAAGGACGTTTTTATCGCTACCAAGCTGCCATTAATGATGTGCAAAACCCCCGAGGATTTTGACCGCTTGTTTAACGAGCAACTAAAACGCCTGCAAACGGATTATATTGACTATTATTTCCTGCACAACGTCACGGATTTTGCGCAATGGGAGCAAATGCGCGCGCTGGGCATTGAGGATTGGCTCACGCAGAGGAAAAAGGAGAAGAAAATCCACAACATCGGCTTCTCCTACCACGGTACCTGTGATGATTTTTTGAAAATACTCGCCTCGTATAACTGGGGTTTCACCATGATTCAATACAATTACTACGATGAAAATTACCAAGTAGGACGCAAGGGGTTACAAGCGGCGGCGCAAGGCGGCGTTTCTGTCATCATCATGGAACCCCTTCTCGGTGGGCGCTTGGCTACAGGTGTGCCTAAAAAGGCACAAGAAATATTCGCAAAAGCCGACCCCGCAAAAAGCCCCGCAGACTGGGCGCTACACTGGTTATGGAACCAACCCGAAGTAACGGTGGTGCTTAGCGGCATGTCCAACACCGCTGTACTTGAAAAGAATCTTCTTTCGGTAAAAAATTTCACCCCATTGGAAGAAAGCACAAAAACCGTCTATGCCGATGTGGTGGCGCACTTCCGCGCGGCGTATAAAATTAACTGCACGGGTTGTAACTACTGTTTGCCCTGCCCCAAGGGGATTAATATTCCCGCCGTGCTTTCGGCGTATAATGCGCGGTATGTGCAAGGGCTTGTTACCTCCATGACCATGTACCTCACTTCTACGGCGGCGCTGCGCAAGGAAAACACAAGCCCCCGCAAATGCAACGACTGCGGAAAATGTGAAAAACATTGCCCGCAGTATATACCCATTCGCAAATCCCTAAAAAAGGTAGCCCGCAAATTTGAACCGTTGCCCATGCGCTGGGTGCTGGCGTTGGTAAGGAAGGTTATGGGCGGGTAAGCGAAACCACCCTATCCGCCATTTTTGCGCTTTCCAAATTATGCGTAGCCATAAGAATCGTATATTCCTTCCGCAGTGTTTCAACCGTTTGTAAAATTTCCTGCTCGGTTTCTGCATCCAAGGCACTTGTTGCCTCGTCAAAGACGAGGACGGGTGCTTTTTTAATGAGGGCGCGGGCAATGGCAATGCGCTGGCGTTGCCCGCCCGAAAAGGACGCGCCTTTTTCGCCGCAGGGGGTATCGTAGCCCTGCTCCAAGGTTTCGATAAAATCGTGGATGGCGGCGGCTTTTGCGGCGGCGATAATTTCTTCGTCGGTAGCGTTGCCCCCTGCCCCAAGGGCGATATTTTCGCGGATAGTCATGTCAAAAAGCTTGCCGCTTTGGTCTACATAGGCGAAATGCAACCGCCAATTTTCCAGCGTGCTTTGGGCGAAGGATAAATCGCCAATGTGCATATTCAAATCGTCGCGGGCGTACAAGCCTGTGATGGCTTTTAGCAAGGTGGATTTTCCGCTGCCCGATGCCCCCGTGAAGGCAACCATTTCATTTTCCGCAATGTGCAGGGAGAAGTTTTCAACCACAGGACTTTGGGCATCGCGGTATTGGAAGGTGAGGTTCTCCAAGCGTAAGGCATAGTCCTTGGCGGTTTGGGAAGCCCCATTTTTCTGTGGCAATTCCCGCTCCAGTATGGCGAAAACCCGCTCCGCGCCTGCGATAGGCGGTTGCAAATTGGCGAAGTTTTCCCCAAGGCTTCCGATAGAAGAAGTCAACGAAGCCGCCATAATATACGCCGAAGCCAGCACAGGGAAGGGGATGTACCCCGCCGTTACCAAATATCCGCCAAAACCAAATACCACCGCCAACGTAAGCCAGCCCTCCACCGTGCCAAAAAGCCGTTGCCCCATACGAATTAACCCGCGGCGGAACTCCAATTTTTTAAGTCGGGCATTCTCCTTGTCGAAGGACAGGTACACCTGGGATTGCATATGGTACGCACGCAGGGTAATCGCCCCCGCGAAGATATTGCTTACGGATTTTACCGCATCGGCGTTGGCTTCCAGTTGCGTTTTGCCAATCCGCGCCAGTGGTTTCGTAAAGCGGTGTTGCATAAAAAAGCTTACAACCCCTACGGCAAATACCGCCGCCCCCAGTCGCAAATCCACGGCAAATACTACAATGGACGCGCCAACAATGGTAATTAAACTATTGATTAATTGCATAAGCGGTGTTTCGAAAATTGCCAGCGCGGTGTTTGCGTCGGTGTTAATTGCGGCAATGCCTTCGCCGCTGTGGGTAATATCCTCCAAGCCCGTGCGTACGAAGGTGCGGAACAATTGTTGCTTCATGTCCATGCCCGCCCGTTCAATGACAATAATGTTCACATATATCGCCACCAGAAATACGGCGAGGTAAACCCCCATCATAATTGCCAGCGTAACCGCGGCGGAAAAAATGGCATCCCGTTCCCCCGCTACAATGGCTTCCATAATATTTGCCGCAAAAACCGATAAGATAAACGGGAAGGCAAAACCCTGTGACGCGTAAATAAATTGGGTAATCCCATACCGCACCGCGTAGGGGCGCATAAAACGGAACATCTTATAGAAATAAGGGCTCATGCCGTTATCCTCCCTTCGCTTACGTGAATTACTACATCGCACGCTGCAATGGCTTGGGGGCGGTGGGCGACCATAATTACCGTTTTTCCGCGGGTGGCTTCTGCGAAGCCCGCGAGGACAGCGGCTTCCGTTGCGGGGTCAAGTGACGCGGTGGCTTCATCAAAGAGGATAATAGGGGCATTTTTGTAGAATGCCCGCGCCATAGCCAAACGCTGGCGTTGCCCCCCGGAGATATTGTCTGCGGCTTCGGTTAATGTGCCGTTAAATTGGTCGGGCAAGGATTGGATAAAGTCTAAAATCCCCGCTTGGGCACAAGCTTTTTCCATATCCGCCAGCCGAATTTCGCCCCCTGCGGCAATGTTTTCGCCAATGCTTACAGGAAACAGGAAGGAATCCTGTGGCACATAAGCGCAGGATGCGCGCAAGCCACGCATCCCGTCCCCTTGGGAAATATCCTGTCCATTTATGGTAATCGAACCCGCCGTAGGGCGGTACAAACCAAGAAGCAACTTCAAAATCGTTGATTTTCCCGAACCGCTTGCCCCAACAATGGCAACCCGACTGCCCCCACGAATGGTGAAGCTGGCGTTTTCCAACGCATAGGTGGGGGTTTCATCCTCGGCGTTGTAGGCAAAGCTTACGTTGTTAAAGGTAATGTCCCCTGTAATTTGTGGGGTGAGGGTGTCCGTTTCTGCGGTATTTTCCAGGGGGAAGTCGGTGTTTTCGTGTAGGCGTTTTGCCCCTGCCATTGCTTCGGCAAGCCGCCCTACGTTCTGCGCCAGCATCATTACCGACCCTGAGGCAATGGTGACGGTGGTTACGAAGGCGATAAATTCCGCCAGCGTCATTTCCCCACCGATAACCGCAAACGCCAAAATAGTGAAAATCACAATCAGCGGGCTCATTAAAATCGCCATCATAGAACCCACCATAATACCCAGCGAAACGGCAAATTTCTTCAACGCGGCGAAATATTGCCCGTAAACATGCATGTACCGCGCTTCCAACAATTCCTCTAAATTATACGCCGCCACCAGCGACAAATTTTGTAACGAATCGTTGACCACGGCGTTAAAGGCCGCTTTTTTCTCGCTCATCCGTGTTGCCCAGCGTTGCAAGGGCATGGCAAGGGCTACTTGTAAAATTAACATGCCAATGGCGGCTAGGAAGGAAATCCCCGTAAAACGCGGGCTTAAAATAAGCAAAAACACAAAGGCAGAAACAAAGGAAATAAAATCTGAAATTAAGTCAAACAAGCCCGTCGCCACCAATTGCTCTGCCTTGGGTGCGTCGTTGGTAAACAGGGAAAGCCGCTCCCCGCTGGCGGCGCGTTCCACCTGGAAAAAAGGAACCCGCAGGAAATACCGCACAAAATTCCCCCGTAACCCGTACCCCACCTCGGAAGCGCACCGCGCCATGGAAAAGGTCGCCGCCGCAGAAAACACCGCCCGCACCGCCATTACGCCCGTAAGTAAAATGAGCAATCGGATTAGGGTGGAAGTATTTTCATACAGGGCGGCTTCCCCCATTTGCCCGCTTAGGCGATTCATAACCACCAGCGCCACCGCCGCCCCGCAGGTGGCGAAAATGTACAGCACCAGCACAGGGGCGTAACGGAAATTGGCGTTTTTTATGGTTGCGGTAAAAATTTTCATATATTACCTCCCGTTGTGAAAAGTGGTTTTTTGCGTGAATCGCCTTGTATAATCATCATTTGGGGCGGCGCGTTAAAGGCTTGCATCAGCGCAAGCACCCCAAGGAAGCAGTCTCGCGGGGTAAATTCGTAAATCTCTTGCCGTGTGTCGTCCAATTCGATAAAGGTGGATTTGAGAAATTTCATTTCAATGAGCATTTCCAGCACACGGGGGGCGTTTTCTTCCGTTATACCCGTGTTTTTTGTGAAATATTTTGCAGAAAATTTCGAATTCTTTTCCTTGGCATGCAGGAAAAATAAGGCATTTAACACATCCCCATCCCCCAACGCGGCGAAGGCCTTGCGGCATTCTTCCTGCGGGAACAACGCCGTTTCCCAACCCTTTGGCGGCTCGGGCATGAGTAAAAAGTAAGGCAATTTTTGCTTGGTAGAAGATAGCATCATGCCCTTTTCGTATAAAATATGCCCGTAAACGGGGTCGTCATCGTCCCCTTTTTTCGTCATTTCTTCGAAAATTTGCATGAAAGTTACGCCCACTTTATCGAATACCTTTGTCCCCATCATGCCCAGCATAACCGCCCAACATAATCGCCACGCCCGCTCGAAGGCGGCTTCCATTGCGTCCTCTGCCCATTCCCCCGGTCGGGTTTCGTTTGCATCCAGCGGCTCGGCAATATAATGGCGTACGCTCATTTCAATATTTTCGTAATTACCCGCCTCGCGCCCAAACAGGCGGTCTATGGCTACGCCAAAAAAATCTGCCAGCGCCGGGAGCAGGGCAATATCGGGCGAACCGCCGCTTTCCCATTTGCTCACCGCCTGCCCGCTAACGCCAATGGCGCGCGCCAAGGCTTCCTGGGTGATGTTTTTCGCCTTGCGCAACTCGCTAATCTGCACACCAATGGAAAATTCCTGCATGGTTGAGCCGCTCCTTTGTTTCCAAATAATTGTTACACAGAAATTGTAATGCAAAGCCACGGTTGGGACAATAGAGGGAAATGGGCAAAAATTCAACCGAGGGTTGGATGCGAACGCAAATAAAAACCCCGCAAACATGTTGTTCACGGGGTCCGATGAAGCTGAGCTGGAAGGATTTGAACCTTCGAAGCAGGAAACGAGAACCGACTAAAATCATGTTCGATAAACACCCGCAAAACCCTGCATTTATCGCATTTCTATGTTCGATAAAAATGCGAAAATCACAATTTACCGAAAACTTGTGAGATAATAATGGGATAATAATCGAAAAAGACCCAAAATATGCCCCTAGTTTTTCAACACCTTTTCGCAATTCTAACTCATCAATGCTGGTATAAATATTCGCAGTAATGGAAATGTCACTATGTCCCATCAGCACCGAAGCAGTTTTCAATGGTACACCTTGCTTAGCAAGTATCGTGCAAAAGGTATGCCGCAAACTGTGTAATGTATAAGGCTCGATACCCACGCGCTTACACAGTCGCTTAAAAGCGGTCAACATGTTAGCCGTTTCCCTATACGTACATGTATCGCTAGAAAACAATACGCTAGAATCGCCGTAATCAATCTCTAAGCGTTTATGCTTTTCCTGCTCGTATGTAAGATGCAATAAAAGTAAATCGCGAATATCGGACAATATAGGCACTGTGCGAATCCCGCTAGCAGTTTTGGTAGAGGAAATAATAGGCACATACTCCCCTTCAACGGTCAAAAATTTAATAGACTTATCTACTTGTACCGTATCCGCCTTCAAGTCAATATCACTATTTTTTAAAGCTAGCATTTCCCCAGCGCGTAAGCCAGTAAAAAGAGCAAAAACAAATGGAAAATATTTAATATTACTTTTTGCAACATCTAATAAAATTTTAACATCATTGTCGGATAACGCTTTATTAACCTTTTCCATTCTTGTAATTTTGGGCAGAACAACTGCATTCAAAGGGTTTTTAATAATAATATCTGCCTTTATGCAATAAATAAAAAAGCTACTCAATAATTTATGCGTAGTTTTAACGGTAGAAGGTGTATAGACATTTAAAACATCATTATAAAAAGCCTGTATGTTAGCCGACTTTATATCAATTAGTTTCATTGTAGCCCGCTTGCTATTTTTAATCCGTTTATTATATTCCGTTTCATGTCGCGAAAAGGTAGAAAGAGATACAGACGGGCGTACAACATTATTAAACCATTCATCAAAGGCAGTTAAAAAGGTAGCGTTAACATATTTAAGCGCAACGCCATTATCGACCATGTTTAAATATTCATCACGTTTTTGTATCGCTTCCTTTTTAGAAGAACCATAAAACACTTTACGAATACGTGAGCCATCCGCGCCATAACCAACAGAAGCAGACACTTTAAAATAATTATGCCCGTTTACATTAAAGTTAGTTTTCTTAGCCACGCGCCACCTCAAAAATGTTTTTTAATGCCAGCATCTTTCAAAATTTCATTAGCAGAAACTTTTGATTTAATGCCCTTATTAACACTAAAATTCTTATCCTTAATCGGACTATACCAAACGGCATGACTGCCTTTGCCTGCCCGTACAAAATGGCAATTGTTGTCCATTAATATACGTTTTAACTTATCATCATAATTAGCCATTATACTGCCAACATTTCTTCACGGTGCGCGTAAAAATCAAGTTTAACAGGTTCAAAAATGCCATGATTTAATTCCAATAAATCAGAGGCAGCATAATGAACATTCTTAATCAGTTCATCAAGCTTATCCCCTTCCAATACAAGCCCATAAATATCATTACTCGTAGCAATCCAAACATCAACCTCATTATCCCACCATAAATCAATTCGGTATTTTTCCAGCATAGCGAAACTCCTTTCGAATATAAAATATATATTGACATGTGCGAACGCCTGTTCTATAATCTGCAAACATTACATGCGAAGGTGATTATATGACAAACGGCGAAACAACCAAGCAACGGAAAGCCGACAAGGAAGCAGTGCGCGCCATAACGGACACACAAGCAAATGCTATGCTTGCTTTACTATATCAATGGCAGACCGAAGAAGTTTGCTAAACGCCTCGTATTTATCATCTGGCACGTTATCAATCATGCGAATCAACTGCTCTTTAGCAGTTGATTCTTTTTTTATTGGTTGCCAACCCGAAGGCAATTCACCAACGCCTAAAAGATAATCAATAGAAACATCATATAATTCAGCCAGTTTTATGAGATTATCACTCCTTGGACGTCTTTTGCCATATTCATAAAGTTGATAAGGAACTTCTTTAATGTTCAAATATTCAGCTACATACTTCTGTGTAAAGCCCATGCCTTTTCTTAAATCCTTTAATCTCTCTGCTGTAATATTCATAAAACCCACTCCAAAAAAATATTTCAAAAAAGTGTTGACACTATCTTAAAGATAGTTTAAAATACAACCATCTTAAAGATAGGTGCGCCAAACGATAGTGTTTTAAACCCCATAATACGCATCTTGCCCCAAAAAGTCAACGAAAAAGGAGCAAAACGCATGAAAGTACCACCAGAATTACCATATTACTGGCTATCCGCAAAAGAATACGCCAAACAAACAAAAATAGGCTATGAAGAAGCACTTCGCATGTGTCGTAACAAAGAACTAATTGCAACCCAAACCGACGGGGGACATTGGCGGATAAAAGTTGACCGCTATACAAACGGTGTCCCACTGGAAAAGTATCAAGAAGTAATAAAAGAAAATTCCAGCTTAAAAGCACAAATAGAAACCATACGCAAATTAATAGCATAACATTTTTTTTTACATCCGAGGGTTTCGAGGGCAAATGAACGCAGGGTTTTACAACCCGTACCCCCTGCGCCCCTTGGTAGTGAAGGCAGAAACCCCGTGCCTTTAACTAACTGCCCTTAACGTGAACCCGCGCAATACCTCAAACGCGAGCCAGTAAATTACAAACTTTTTTATATAACATTCGCGTCCCTTCTCCAATAGACACCCGACCAAAGGGAGCGGTGTAAGCACAAGCGGAAGCGCGTGCTAGAGGGCAAGCCTCGATTACTGCGCCATGGGTTACTCGCCTTCACTACCAAGGGGTACAGGGGGAGCGGGTTGTAAAACCCAAGAGAAGAAAACAGGGACTAGTCCATCCTTCCCCACCCTCGGATAAAAATAACCCCAACCCCACCCAAAGGAGCGAACTCAAATGACCAGAGAAACAAAAGTACTAGCACTTTTAGCGATAACCAAAGAAATTGCATCATGGAAAGAGATTAACCGTAACGAAGTTTTCCAAAAAGAAATAGAAAACTACGAAAAAGCATACGAAGAAATAATAAAACTAGAAGAAATATAACCCTCACCTCGGTAAAAAATATCCTGCAAAGGAAGTAACTATATGACAACCACTTATAACGAGGTGTTAGAAAAGGCTAAAAAAAACGGTATAACCTCAAAAATATACGATAATCCACAAGGTGATGCCATATACATGGTAGAAATAGAAGCTCAACAAATAGTATTTAACAGTTGGCATTCCTACGTTTTTTTCATAATAGCGTATGAAGCATTAAAAAACAAAAAATAAAAAAGTAGGGGCAACAAATGATTAAAACAATCGTATTAATAACAATAATTGCATTTATCGCACTAGTCCCTATACAAACCCAAGCAATAACAAATTGGTGTTTAACAGGTGCATATAGGGAGTGCGATTGTATAACCGACCAAATACCCATACCGCCCATAAATAACCCGTGCGAAGCATGTAACTATACTCCCATAGACTTAACCCAAACAAACGAACATTTGCAAGCGATAATAAATGAGCTACAAATATTAACCGCAACTTACAGCCAAATCGAAGAATTAAAAGAAAATCAAATAGCAATTAACATGAAGATACAACTGATAACAGTAACTCTGCTGGTATCGTTTATCATATTAGCACTCGTTGGCATAATTAAATTTATTTACTACAGCTATATCCAGCCATGGCTTGAACCATGCTGTTGATATAAAAAATAAGGAAAGGAGAATTACAATGACCCCTACTACTGGTATTTTCGGTGACCTCAACCTTGTACCCGCGCTACAATCGTTCGTTAGCGATGCAAGCGGTATGATAGTTGAGCTTCTGCCCGTAGGCGTTGGCTTAATCCTCGTATTAGCCGCTCCTCGTATCGTGCGTCGTATTGTTGGCGCATTCGTTTAATCGTTATGCGTATGGTTGTAAAAACTAGAATCTTATCTATAAGTACGGGTAATTAACTTGCCCATATAATTAGCTAAGAAGAAGGTTATTAGAACCATAAGGTATAACCAAGGGGAGTAACCCGCTCCCCTAATACATAAAACAGAAAGGAAAACGGCAAATGTATAAAAAAATAATCATAAGCGTGTTAATTATAGCAATAACATTTGTCGCATATCCAATACCCACCCGCGCAGAAGGATTAACAAATGTAGCCAGAAATACATTAACAGCAATAATAATCGCAGGTGGCGTATCTTTCGATAGTACCAGCGCAATAACAACGTTTATAGATAAATTAGCAAGTGAATTAACAGTCGCGCAAATTAATGAATTAAATTCGGCTTCAACGCAATTAAATGTGAATCGTACCTCTGTAGCTGGGGATACAATTAATACAACGGCTATATCTTGGGAAACGATAAGAGAAATATGGGATATTTTTATAAGGCAAAATTACATTTATGTTTGCGACAATCAAACAAGGCTGGAAATAGAAGAAACTCCGAGTTTAGGAAACTTGGGAAGATTAAGGGCAGTGGGCACTATATTAAATACCCCAGTATTTTGTCTAGGTGACTTCACATTAGATTTTAATACACATTGGATAGGCTTTGGCTTAGGCAGAATGAACGTGGCAGACATGGTACCGTTTTATAATGTTTTGCAAAACCCAATGTATTTTAATGTAGGGCATTGGACGGCACAAAGAGAATATATAGCGAGTGAAGGTATTTGGGAAATAGCAATAAGAAGAAACGGTTTTTTTAACTCTTTTGGAATAGATTGTGGTTGGGGTGAAAGAACATTTTTAAATCCATTGGGATTCGGATTATTTAGGTTTAATCATTTTGGAAGTTCAACCATACGATTTATGCAAGTAACAGAAATTACGTATTGGAATGGCTTCCATACACTTCATTTTGCATTTACGTCCGAATCGCCGTTTGGTGCTAATGCATTAGAACCATTTAATACAATAGGCGCAGACTTAGCTGTAAATAATATTTTCACCAACAAAACCAATACAGAAAATGCAATAAGAAGCGTAGCAGAAACAACGGTAGGTGGAACGCAATTATTAATTAGGGTAGAAGAAAATGTACCACAATTAGTAAATGCAGTTATGCCCAATGTAGTAGAAGGACAGGCATTACCCGTTGCGCCCCCAGTTGATGGCGCGTTAATGGATATATTACGGGAAATTAGAAATTCTGTACGTAACTTGCCCAACGCAATAATCGACGGAATGACAACCATGTTTCAAAATTTATTTGTCCCAAGTGAAACATTTTTTCAAGATAATTTTGACGAATTGCAAGACGAATTGCGAGAACGTTTACCCTATCAAATTTACATTGATACATTTGGACAGCTTAGAAACATGCAAACCGCGCTAGATATGTCCGCGACTACACGCGCATTACCAATAACCCATGCAACGGCAAATGCAACAAATCTATCACTAGATAACCCCGAGCAATATATTTCCATGGTAACAAACTTAATACGCCCACATTTAAACGCAATAAGAAATGTAGTAGGCGCATTATATGGAATATTACTAGCCCTATTTAACTACAGGCAATTGTTATGGCTAATCCGTGGCACATCGCCAATAAGCATTGATAAAGCAGGGTAAAAGGAGTTAAAAATGATAATAGAATTGTTATTGCGCCCCATATTTGCGCTATTAAGGTTTGCAATGCAGTTTATCCCAAGCATGGGCGATAACGCAGAAGCACCTGTACAAGTAGTTTATCTTATGGAAATAATTGGAGTAGCATTTTATATTTTTCCACCACAATTATTTTTTATCTTTATAGCTAATTCCATGTTTTGGATGTCGGCTCATATGGGCTGGGCGATAATAGAATGGGTATACAAAAAAATCCCTGGCGTTAATTAACACAGAATAAATACAAAAAGGATGATAAACATGTTAGTTAAAATCAAACAACTAATAAAACGTACTCCCAAGGAAATTCCCATAAAAGAACCCGTCCCACAACCCCACCTAGAAATAAAGCCCCCACCCTTTGCAGAAACATTTTTTCTATTCGACTTCCCCGTAATACGTTTGCTATCCCATATCATACGTTTAATTGGTTACATCGTCCTCGACCTAGCTCGTGCGATAAAAACCCGCGACAAAAAAGCACATTTATTTGGTATATGGTGCTTTGTCGGCTTGCCGGGTGCTGGTAAAACAATGTCGTTAGTAAATTACCTAGACAATCAACGGCGAAAATACGGGGATAAAATAATTATCATTACGAATTTTTATTACGCAGGGCAAGATGCCCATTTAAAAGATTGGAAAATGCTTATGGACGAATACGACCGCCCCGTAATTTTCGCGTGGGACGAGCTTCAAAACGAATTTAATTCACGGGAATATAAAGGTTTTCCAACGCCCCTAGTCCATGAATTAACCCAAAATCGCAAGGGGCATGGTAAACAAGTTGTATATACCACGCAGACTTTTACCGCAGTAGATAAAAATTTTCGTAGCCTTACTACTATGGTAGTAGATTGTCGCACCTACTTCAAACGCCTAACCACTAGTGCATATTACAAGCGCGAAGTATACGAAGCACGAATAGAAGCAAAAGCAATTGACCGCAAAATAAAAAACAAACCCAAACGCCGTGAACGGTTTTTACAAACGGACTACCTGCGTAGTCGCTACGATTCCTACCAACGCTTAGATTACCTCAAAGGGCTTGAATATACGGGACTAGAAACGCCCCCGCTAACGCTAAACACAAACTAACCCCACCTATAAAGGCTGTGACGGTTATCCCCGCGCAGAAAAAAATATATAAGGAGCGATTTACATGTTAATGACTTTACAAGGAAAAAGGGAACTGGATTTCAAAGACCAAACAGGCAATTTGGTACAAGGTACAAGCCTATTTGTTAGCTTCAAAGAAGATGGCGTAGAAGGGCAAGCAACGGCAAAAATATTTGCAAAAAAGGGTTTTGTGTTTCCCGACAACATAAAAATCGGCGATAATATAGAATGCTTTTTTAACCAGCGGGGTAAGCTCGATGCAATTATTCCCGCTAGAAAGTAATTTACAAGCTACTGGGGTTACGGCAAAAAAAACGCTGTAGCCCCTAAGCCGTGGCGAGAATTACGCCCGCGCGGGCATTTAGGCGCGATATACGTTGCTAGATTCTGATTCCCCCATCAAAGGAAACAGAACGCACCCAACGTACTGCCCACTGCGTATACGTCACTGAGTTCGTCATCCACCTGTAAGCCATCACCTACACAGGCACTCGTATACACACCAAGATGGTAGAGGGGTGTCAAGCAATACCCGCAAGGGTATAGTGAAAAAAATTTTTTCTAGCCCATATTAAATAAAAACCCTCGTACATATGGCGGGGCTAGAAAAAAATTTTTTCACGGTGCTTGATAGCCCTGTACCATCTTGGTAGGCTGGCGAGTGCTGGGGAGTGGTAAATTTTGGATATTAAAGCCTAGTCCTAGAGGTTTTGGTGTGCGCGAAAAGCGCGCTTGCGCGCTTCGCGCCACCTCGCAGTTAGCCAGAGATTTTAACGAAGTGGGGGTTAGTATTACCCCCCACTTCGTTACAAAGTTACAAATGCCAACAAACCCAGCAATATAGCGAAGGAATTTGTAACCAATACCTCGTTACAACCTCGTTACAAATATCAAACCGTTACAAATTGGGGGAGTTATGAAGAAAGAAGATGTGAGTAAAAGCTGGTTCTGTGTTTTCAACAATCCCGAAAAGCATGGCTATGAAGGTACACCAGCAGAAATAGTAAGCGAAGTAATAGCCAAATGGATAGAAGACAACCCTCAACGCACTTGTGCTGTAACCTACTGTATATCTGCTGATGGCTTAAAACATTTACATGCGGTTTTCGAAGATGTACGCGCAATGCGATTTACAAAGATTAAAAAAGTCTTTCCATCTATGCATATTGAAGCAACCAAAGGAAATAAAGAGCAAGCCGAAAAATATATAAACAAGCAACCCCCATTTGATGAAATGGGCGAACAGGTAATATATACCAGTAGACACGGTGAAATAAAAGGTAGACAAGGGCAACGGCGTGACCTTGATATTTTGGAAGAATTAATAAATCAAGATTTAACCCCCGTGGAAATAATGGATATGTCCATGTCCTACCGAAAACATGAAAAACTAATACGTGATGCGTATTATCGTAAACGTTCAAAGGAAACGCCTGTACTGCGCGATATTAATGTAATATGGCACTGGGGCGAATCTGGTAGCGGTAAATCATATACTTACGTCAAAAAGGTAGAAGAACATGGTGAGGAGCATGTATACCTCGTAGGTGAATATGAAAGGGGCTTCGATAAATACAACGGTGAAAAAATTCTATTCCTTGACGAATTTCGTGGTCAAATAAAATATGAGCAATTACTAGCACTGCTTAGTGGCTACAAAGTCCAAACCTATGCAAGATATTCTAACGTAGTAGGATTATGGGACGAGGTTCATATAACATCTGTGTTTCCACCCGACTTGCTATACGAAAACATGATAACAAACCATAGGAAGGTAGATAGCTATGAGCAATTGCGTAGACGTATAACCAACATAACCTACCATTACAAAACAAATGACGGCGATTATATAGAATACAATACCCCTAGTGACGAATACGAAAATTATAACAAGCAAAAACGACTAGCCAAGCCCGAATATAATAATGCCGTTTTCACCGAAGTAAAAGACGATGACACAATGCCATTTTAGCATCTAATGTTTAGTCAAATGCAAAATATGTGAGATAATAATGGGATAATAAACAAAAAAGAGATAAATTTTGAGAAAAGAAAAACCCCGCAAACCTTATGTTTACGGGGTTTTTACTGAGCTGGAAGGATTTGAACCTTCGAATGCAGGAAACGAGAACCGACTAAAATCATGTTCGATGAAAGCGCTAAAAACCCATGAATAGCAACATTTAAATGTTCGATGAAACTAACAAAAAAAGAATTTATCAAAAACCGAGTAGTTAAAAAGTAGTTAAATCACTTCAAAAGTAGGTAGAAAGGCGCTCAATTCCCTTACGCAACTCCAAATCGTCAACAGATGTATAAATATTCGCAGTAACGGAAATGTCACTATGTCCCATTAACACGGAAGCGGTTTTTAACGGTACTCCCTGCTTCGCAAGTATCGTGCAAAAGGTGTGACGTAAACTGTGTAACGTGTAGAGCTCAATACCTACACGCTTGCACAACCGTTTAAAGGTGGTCAACATGTTAGGCGTTTCCCTGTAAGTACACGTGTCACTGGAAAATAAAATGCTCTCGTTTCCGTATTCTATCTCTAAGCGCTTATGCTTTTCCTGCTCGTAAATTATGTGAGCGTCAAGCAAATCGCGTATATCGGATAATATAGGCACAGAGCGTATCCCGCTGGCAGTCTTGGGTACTGAAATAACAGGAACATATTCGCCGTTAACGCTTAAAAATTTAATTGACCTCTCTACGCGAATAATACCCGCACCAAAATCAATGTCACTATTACGTAATGCCAACATTTCCCCGGCACGTAAGCCCGTAAAAAGTGCAAACACAAAAGGAAAATATTTAACATTATCTCTAGCCACTTGCAAAAGGATTTTTACATCATCATCAGATAACGCTTTATTAACCTTCTCCAGCTTTGTTATTTTAGGCAACACAACCGCATTCAATGGATTTTTAATAATAATGTCGGCTTTAACGCAATAAATAAAAAAGCTACTTAATAATCTGTGCGTAGATTTAACTGTAGACGGCGTGTACGTTTTAAGAATATCATTATAAAAAGCCTGCACGTTAACAGAACGCACATCGTTCAATTTCATATTTGCCAGCTTGCTTGTTTTAATCCGCTTGTTAAATTCTGTTTCATGTCGATTAAATGTTGACAATGATACCGAGGGACGCATAACATTCTCAAACCATTCATTAAAAGCCGTTAGAAAATTAACGTCAATATATCGCAACGCTATTCCGCTTTTTGAAACATTCAAATATTCATCACGTTTGCGAATGGCTTCCTTTTTAGAAGAACCATAAAACTGCTTCTTAATCGCCGTACCATCAGAATCAATACCAACGGTAGCCGTAACTTTAAAATAATTACTACCGTTTATGCTAACATTCGTTTTTTTAGCCATAAATCACCTAGAACATCTTTTTAATACCCGCATCTTTTAAAATCTCATTAGCAGAATGACGAGACTTAATGCTACGGTTTACAGAAAAAGTATCCTTTGTAATAGGACTATACCAAATTTGATGGCTACCCTTACCCGCACGCACAAAATTACAGTTGTTATCTGTTAAAATGCGCTTTAGCTGTTTATCATAATCAGCCATTATACAGCCAGCATCTCTTCACGGTGTGCGTGAAAATCAAGTTTAACAGGTTCAAAGATGCCATGATTCAATTCTAACAAATCAGAAGCTGCATAATGCACATTTTTCATAAGTTCATCAAGCTTATCGCCTTCCAACACAAGCCCTCTTATGTCTTCACTTGTAGCAATCCAAACATCAACTTCACTATCCCACCATAAATTGATGCGGTACTTGTCTAGCATAAAAAACAACTCCTTTAGATTTATATTAAATTAACGGTATTCGTCAATGTCAATCGGTTCACTAAAATCCGTAAATGAATGAGTTTTATCAACAGGATACCGTTTTAGAATAGACAATACCAGTTCAAATAAAAGCGCTACAAAATGCAAACCAACATATGCAAACCCTATTAGCGTAAAGTACAAATCATCGCCAACAGACGCAATTAAAAGCAAGACAGAAAAGCCAATAAACAGAAAAGAAGCTGTATGCCGTTTACGACTGTACGAAAAAGTAGTAATCAGCCCGTATATGGGAATAATCAGTAAAAGCCAACCGATTTGGTTGCCCCCAACACGCACTAAAAACAGTGATACCCCATGTGCAAAACGAAAAGGTGATATGCTAAATAATGATACTCCAAAAAATCGTTGTTGCCAAACATTCAAGAAAAACATAACACATAAAAGCAGATAAACAATCCGTAACGACCGAATGTTTAAATATTTCATGCTAAAACCCCCATAGATTTATTTAAAAATACGAAAATGAAACAAAAAAGTTTACAAGACAATCGAACGAATACACGAACAAAATACACTTGACAAATACCAAACACACGTTCTATAATCGTCAAACAAAACAAAAGACGGTGATTCTATGGATAAGGAACGCACTCGCAAGCAAAAAGAAGATGATAAACGAAAAGTACGCACATTATCCACTAGCGAGGCAGAGGCTACGCTTGCTTTACTATATCAATTGCAGAGCGCAGAAGCTTACTAAAAGCTTCATACTTATCGTCTGGCACGCTATCAATCATTCGAATCAACTCCTCTCTGGCAGTTGATTCTTTTTTTATTGGTTTCCAATCCAACGGTAGCTCGTCTACCCCCAAAAGATAATCAACACTTACTTTGTAAAACTCTGCCAGCTTAATAAGGTTTTTTTTATTTGGCGCGCTCTTACCATACTCGTTATATTGATATGACGATTCTCTAACGCCTAGCAAATCAGCAATATATTTTTGTGTTACCCCCTTTCCCTTTCGCAAATCTTTCAATCTTTTCGCTGTAACAGTCATGCGACCACTCCAAAAAAAATATTTTAAAAACCATTGACACCCACTTTCATCTAGTGTAAACTGTGACCAGATGAAAGTTGGTGCGAATGAAATCGAGTGTTTTACCCACCATTATACGCACCCAGTTCAAAAAAGTCTACGGAAAAGGAGTAAAAAGCCATGAAAAACCCACACGAAACACCGTATTTCTGGCTAAGTGCGAAAGAATACGCCAAACAAACAGGAATCGGAGTAACCGAGGTACAGCGCATGTGCCGTAACAATGAACTAATCGCAACACAAACAGACGGCGGGCACTGGCGCATAAAAGTAAATCGTTACACAAACGGCGTCCCCCTAGAGGAAATGCAAAAGGTATTAAAGCGGAACTCCGAACTAGAAGCGCAAATTGAAACCATAAGAAAATTAATTGCATAACCCCCCACCCAAAGGAGCGAAAGAAAATGTATAAAAATTTAAAAGTGTATCTTGACAAACAAATTGGTGAGCATGGATATGTATGCATTTATAGGAAAAACGGCGCGTTCTTATGCGAAGGCAAAGTACAAGAATTAAGAGACGCACCACTTTGGCGATTGATGGACGAAGAAAACGCCAAAATCACCAAAAGCATGAAGGGAACAG
>WQRX01000010.1 GCA_009786535.1 Defluviitaleaceae bacterium
CTCTCCGCCTTGGGCTTTGGTTTGTTTCTTTATTATACCAAAAACCCCGTCCATCCGGGCAAATGGACGGGGTTTGTCTTCAAACTGACCAACCGATTACAATTTGTAATCGGTTGGTTTAGTACAAGACACAAAATAATCCCGTTATTTCGGGCTTTTTTTATTGTCAAAAGGCAATTTTACCCCGTCAAAAACACCCGCTTTTTCACCGTATATTAAATGACATTTGCGTTACACTGCCCATAATGCTAGAATATACGCGATGCACAATTTTTCCATAAGAAGGAGCTGCAAATATGAAAAAATCCATCAACGACATCCAAGTAAAGGGCAAGCGCGTTTTAGTGCGCTGCGACTTCAACGTACCGCTTATCGACGGCAAAATTTCCGACGATAACCGCATTGTTGCCGCACTGCCTACATTGAAGAAGCTCATCGCCGATGGCGGGCGCCTTGTGTTGTGCTCGCACCTTGGCAAGCCAAAAAACGGACCGGAAGCAAAGTTTAGCCTTGCGCCCGTAGCCCAGCGTTTAAGCGAAAAATTGGGCATTCAAGTAAAATTCCTTGAGGACGATAACGTGGTGTCTGACAAGGTACGCGAGGGCGTAAACGCGCTGAAAGACGGCGAGGTTGCGTTATTGCAAAATACGCGCTTCCGCGCAGAGGAAAGCAAAAACGGCGAAGCCTTCTCAAAAGACCTCGCCACCCTGGCAGACATTTTTGTAAACGATGCCTTTGGCTCGGCGCACCGTGCGCACTGCTCTACCGTGGGCGTTGCCGCGCTGGTTAGCGAATCTGCCGTAGGCTATCTTATGGAAAAAGAATTGAAATTCCTTGGCGAAGCGGTGGATAAGCCCGCACGCCCCTTCGTAGCCATTCTTGGCGGCTTAAAAGTATCCGACAAAATTGGCGTAATTAACGCACTGCTTGAAAAAGTGGATAAACTCATCATCGGCGGCGCAATGGCATACACCTTCTTCCGCGCCCAGGGCTACAACACGGGCACATCTATCGTGGAAGAGGACCGCATCGACTACGCCAAAGAAATGATTCAAAAAGCGAAGGACAAAGGCGTCGAACTGTTCCTTCCCATCGACACGATGATAACCAAAGAATTTAAAGCCGACGCAGAATGGCAATGTGTAGACGCGGACAAAATCCCCGACGGCTGGCAAGGGCTGGACATTGGTACAAAAACACAGGAGTTGTTTACTAACGCATTGCAAGGCGCAAAAACCGTAATTTGGAATGGTCCAATGGGCGTATTCGAATTTGAAGTGTTCGCCCAAGGCACACTTTCGCTGGCAAAAGCCATGGCGAATTTGGACGCAACCACCATTATCGGCGGCGGCGACTCGGCGGCGGCGGTAATTCAGTTGGGCTTCGCGGATAAGATGTCGCACATTTCCACAGGCGGCGGCGCTTCATTAGAATTCTTGGAAGGAAAAGCACTGCCGGGCGTTACCGCAGTGCAGGCAAAATAATATGAGAAAAAAATTAGTAGCGGGCAACTGGAAGATGTTTTTCACGCCCCCCGCGGCAAAAAAATTCGCGGAAGAAATGAAAACAAAACTCGACACCCCTGATGTGGACGCGGTACTGTGTGTGCCCTACGTTTCGTTACAAACGGTGAAGGACGCCCTTGCAGGCTCTAACGTAAAGGTGGGTGCGCAAAACGTACATTATATGGACGAAGGCGCATACACGGGCGAAATTTCTTGCGAAATGCTTGCTTCCATGGGCGTACCCTACGTGATTATCGGGCATAGCGAACGCCGCGAGCGCTTTGGCGAAACCGACACCACCGTAAATTTGAAGACATTAAAAGCCTTAAAGCACGGGATTATCCCCATCATTTGCGTGGGCGAATCGCAGCGCCAACGCCGCGAAAACCGCACAGCAAACGTGCTTCGCAAGCAAATCGCCTTCGCACTGGACGAAATTTCTCCAAAAGCGATGAAAAACGTGGTTATCGCCTACGAGCCCATTTGGGCAATCGGCACAGGCGAAGTCGCAACCCTTGAGCAAGCGGAAGAAGCCTGCGCCCTCATTCGTAAGCAAATTGAGGAACGCATGGGCAGCGAAGCCGCCGAAGATACACGCATTTTGTACGGCGGCAGCGTAACCCCCGAAAACGCAAAAGCGCTCTTCGCCATGCCCAACATTGACGGCGGGCTGGTTGGCGGCGCAAGTGTAAAGCCATCCTTTGAGCAGGTGGTGCGCTGTGAATAAAGAAACGGTCGTACTAATGATACTTGACGGGTACGGGCTTTCCAACGAGCGCGAGGGCAACGCCATTGCCCAAGCCGAAACGCCCCATTTGGACTGGCTGATGGAGAAATTCCCCAACCACCCGGGCGCGGCAAGCGGTATGGACGTTGGTTTGCCCGACGGGCAAATGGGTAACTCCGAGGTGGGGCATACCAACATCGGCGCAGGGCGCGTGGTGTACCAAGAGCTTACGCGCATCACCAAGGCAATCGAGGACGGGGACTTCTTTGAAAATCCTGCTTTACTCGCCGCGGTGGAAAATTGCAAGAAAAATAATACTGCGCTTCATTTATATGGACTACTCTCCGACGGCGGGGTGCATAGCCATAACACACACCTGTATGGTTTGCTGGAGCTTGCAAAGCGCAACGGCTTAACCAATGTGTACGTACATGCCTTCCTGGACGGGCGCGACACGCCCCCCACATCAGGCAAAGCATTTTTACTTGAACTTCAAGCAAAACTACTTGAATTGGGCGTGGGTAAAATCGCCAGCATTAGTGGGCGGTACTATGCCATGGACAGGGACAACCGCTGGGAACGGGTAAAGGTCGCGTATGATGCGCTTGTACTGGGAAAGTCGGAAACCGCAGGGGAAGTAACCGTACAAACCGCCGCATCTGCAGAGGAATGCATCGACAAATCCTACGCCGCAGAGGTTAACGACGAGTTTGTTGTACCCACGGTTATTGACACACACGGGCTGATTAAAGAAAATGACTCGGTCATCTTCTTCAATTTCCGCCCCGACCGTGCGCGAGAAATTACCCGTGCCTTCTGCGACCCCGCCTTCGACGGCTTTACCCACCCGAAGGGTCACTTCCCGCTACATTACGTTTGCTTCACGGAGTACGATACGACCATTCCCAACAAGCATGTGGCGTTTACGGCACAAAGCATGAACAACGTGCTTGGGCAATATCTTGCCGATAAGGGCAAAACCCAGTTGCGCCTTGCCGAGACGGAAAAATACGCCCATGTTACATTCTTCTTTAACGGTGGGCGTGAGGAAGCGTATGCCAACGAAGACAGGATTCTTGTCCCCTCACCCAAGGTGGCGACCTATGATTTACAGCCCGAAATGAGCGCCCCCGCCGTAGCGGATAAGCTGGTGGAAGCAATAAATTCGCAGAAGTATGACCTGATTGTGGTCAACTTCGCCAACTGCGACATGGTTGGGCATACAGGCGTGATGGACGCGGCAATAAAAGCGGTGGAAACTGTAGATTCATGCGTAGCGCAAGCCATGGACGCGATGATGAAAACAGGCGCGCGCATGTTCTTCTGCGCCGACCACGGCAACGCCGACAAAATGCTGGACGAGGTAAACGGCGGCGCATTCACCGCACACACCACCAATCCCGTGCCCTTCGCGCTTTTCAACTGCCCGCATATGGACCTAAAACCGGGCGGGCGGCTGGCGGATATTGCCCCAACCTTGCTGGATTTAATGGGCTTGGAAGTGCCGAAGGAAATGACGGGCAAGTCGCTTCTTATACGAAAGGGGTAATTTTCATGATGGAAACAACGGTAATATTACGCTCAATTTTGTACCAAGCAAGAAAAGCACAATCATTGGATGAAGCTATTATTGCAATTGAAGCGATGTGTACAAAAGATGACATTGCGGCAGTTAAGGAAAAAATTGAAGAAGCTAAAAAATTAATATCCAAAGAAGGAGGCAAGTAAAGTGCAAATGTGTGGAGATTGTTATAAAGTCTATGATGAATCTGAAAATGCAAAATGTCCAAAGTGTAAAAACAAAGACAAATCAATCTTCGCAAAAACCAACGACGAAGATGAAGATTAACAATTTAAAATAATATTCCCCAAGGAGGATTCAAAATGTTAAAATCATCAGTAATCATCGTGGACGTTATCGCCCGCGAAATCATGGACTCTCGCGGCAATCCGACCGTAGAGGTGGAAGTAATTGTGGAAAACGAGGACGGCGGCAAGGTGTTCTCGGGTATTGCGGCCGTTCCCAGCGGCGCGTCTACGGGCGAGCATGAAGCAGTAGAACTTCGCGACGGCGGTGAACAACGTTACATGGGTCTTGGTGTGGAAAAAGCCGTGGACAATGTAAACAACATCATTGCCGAGGAAATTATCGGCGAAAACGCCCTTGACCAAGTGGCAATTGACCGTTTAATGATTGACCTTGACGGCACGCCAAACAAAGCACGCCTTGGCGCAAATGCGATTCTTGGCGTTTCTATGGCGGTGGCGAAGGCGGCAGCAAACGCACTTAACCTTCCCCTGTATCAATACCTTGGCGGGTTTAACGCAAAACAACTACCCGTGCCTATGATGAACATCCTTAATGGCGGCAAGCATGCGGACAATACCGTAGACTTCCAAGAATTTATGATTATGCCCGTGGGCGCATGTTGCTTCAAAGAAGGCTTGCGCTGGTGTGCAGAAATTTATCACACGCTCAAAAAACTGCTTAAATCCAAAGGGCTTGCCACCGCGGTAGGCGACGAAGGCGGTTTTGCCCCCGACCTTGCCACCCCCGACGATGTAATTGACCTTATCCTTGAAGCTGTGAAAAAAGCGGGCTACGAGCCGGGTTCGGACATTCGCATTGCGTTAGACGTAGCCGCTACCGAACTGTACGGCGATGCCAAGAAAAACGGTCAAGAAGGCAAATACTACTTCGTAGGCGAATCGAAAATGAAAGGGCAAGAAATTTACCGTACCAAGGAAGAAATGGTGGATATGTACGAAGCGCTGTGCAACAAATATCCCATGGTTTCCATTGAGGACGGTCTTGACGAAAACGACTGGGACGGCTGGAAGCTGATGACCGACCGTTTAGGCAAGCGCGTACAAATTGTGGGCGACGACCTCTTCGTTACCAACCCCGAGCGCTTGGCAAAGGGCGTAGAAACAGGCACGGCAAACTCCATTTTGGTTAAAGTAAACCAAATCGGCACGCTTACCGAAACCTTTGACGCAATGAAAATGGCGCACCGCAATAACATGACGACCGTAGTTTCCCACCGTTCGGGCGAAACGGAAGACGCGACTATCGCTGATATCTGTGTAGCCGTAAACGCAGGGCAAATTAAAACGGGCGCACCCGCACGCAGTGACAGGGTAGCGAAGTACAACCAACTTCTGCGCATTGAAGAAGAATTAGATGATGTAGCAGAATATTTAGGGCTGGGTGCGTTCTTTAACTTGAAGAATAAGTAAAAGACTAAATGCAAAACCTTGGGGGCGCTGCCCCCAAACCCCCGCGAGCTTTTGAAAAAGCTCTGTCAAAACTTTAACAGAAAACCCACGAATGCGGGTTTTCTCGAAGTTTTTGTTGGACTTTTTTAAAAAAGTTCATGGGGTTTGGGGCAACGCCCCAAAGTTTGGAGGCATTCATGTTCGAAATTGGCATAATTGTTAAGCCGCAGGGTATTCGCGGCGAATTGCGGGTACTGCCCACAACGGACGACCCCGCACGGTTTGGTTTATTAAATGAAGTTTTTGTACGGCGCGAAAAAGGGGAACCGCAAAAATATGCCCTTACTTCTGCGCGCCAGCAGAAGGGACTTGTCATGCTTACGTTGGAGGGCGTCAACGACCGCAACGCGGCGGAAGCCCTCGTAGGCGCGGTGTTGGTGATACCCGATACATGGGCGCTTCCTCTGGACGAGGACGAATACTTCGTACGCGATTTAATTGGGCTAACCGCCGTTGACGAAAAGGGCGAAGCGCTGGGCGAAGTAGCGGACGTGTTACGCACAGGCGCAAACGACGTATACGTAATACGCCCAACTCAAGGGGCGTCCTTTATGGTACCCGCAATAAAAGACGTGGTACGGGGCGTGGATATGAATGCGGGTTGCATTACACTTCGGCTCATGGACGGGCTTCGGGAGCTAAAGGCATGACCTTCTACGTGCTAACACTTTTCCCCGAAATGATACAGGGCATGGCGGGGTACAGTATTCTGGGTCGGGCGGTAACGCACGGCCATATTTGTGTGAACGCAATAAATATCCGCGACTTCGCGGTAAATAAGTACGGACAGGTAGACGATGCCCCCTACGGCGGCGGCGCGGGCATGGTCATGATGGCACAGCCTGTATATGATGCGTGGGCGCATACCTGCGAAACGATGGGAGCGCTCCCATACAGTAAAAAAACCCGCACCATTTACCTCTCCCCCCAAGGGAAGCCCCTTACCCAAGCCATCGCGGAAGAACTGGCGCGGGAGCGCTCCCTTATTCTGCTTTGCGGGCATTACGAAGGCATTGACGAACGCGTAATTGAAGAAATCGTCACCGATGAAATTTCCATCGGTGATTATATACTCACGGGGGGCGAACCCGCCGCGCTGGTACTCATGGACGCGGTTTCGCGGCTTGTGCCCAATGTGCTAAACAAGGAAGCCTCCCACCAAGACGAATCTTTTGGTGTAGACCTACAGGGCGGATTAGAATACCCCCACTACACGCGCCCCCCCATTTTCCGCGGGCGGGAAGTACCCGATATTTTGTTATCCGGTCACCATGGGAAAATCGCAGAATGGCGCAAAATACAATCTCGCCAACGCACACAGCAAAAACGCCCTGATTTGCTTGTGTAATACAAATTCCCTGTTGGAGGCGGAAATGAACACTGATAAAATTATTGAGAACTTCGGCAAAAAATTTCACAGTAAACTTGTAGAAATGCTGCCCATTTACACCGAGCGGTGGCAATTATCCAACCTTGTACAAATCGACTACTATTCGCTTAGTTGCTTGTTTTCCTGCGCTTCCAAGAGGCATGGCATGTGCATTTTAAAAATCGGTACAGACGAGAAATTAACCGAAGCTGAATTTCATACATTGCAAGAATTTAACGGCGACGGCATGTGCAAGGTACACGAAGCAGACATTGATAACGGCGTGTTACTGCTTGAGCGCATTACACCGGGCACGCAGCTTTTCGACGAACCGGACCAAAACACGCGCATAAATGCATTCTGCGAACTGGCGAAAAATCTGCACAAAACGCCCAAAAACCCCGAGCAATACGATTCATGTATCGAAATTATCCGCTACTGCACCACCTTCATACAAACGCGCCCCGAGTACGCCGCCTTGCACGCCGAAATGGCACACGCCGAGGAAATTTTTCAACCTTTGTGGGAAAAATACACCCAACGGGAACTCCTGCACGGCGACCTATACCATGATAATATTCTGCTGGGCGTAAACGGCTACATCGCTATCGACCCGCTGGGTGTGATTGGCGACCCGATTTTTGACATTCTTTTATTTATCCTGGATGAAATTGATTGGGATATTAAAGGAAATTATGAACATATCGTTCAAACAATTTGCACAAAAATGAGCGTAAACGAACAAGATATACGTGCGTTGCTTTATGTTGAATTGTGCGCGTTAAATTGCCTGCTCATAGAGGAAGGCCACGAAGATGAAGTGGATTTGGAAGAGATTTTACTTATAAAAAGTTTAATGACAAATGAGGTGCAAACATGAAGTTAGGATTACCCCGCGGCGTCATTGAACTCGCGGAACCCAACCCCCAATGGAAAAATGCCGCCAATGAAACGATAGAACGACTCCGCAATATATTTGGCGCGGTTGCCGTTGACATTCAACACATTGGAAGTACCGCTATTGATAATATTAAAGCAAAGCCAATCATTGACATAGGGGTTTTGATAACGGATTTTTCAAAAGCCGAGAAAAAATACGACGAATTAGCGCGAAGCGGCTTCTCTAACCGCGGCATGCTGCTGGACAAGCAAAGCGTTGTATTTTCTATGGGCGAAGATACCCCCGACGATAGAATTACCACGCATTATATCCATATCGTTCAATATGGAGATACCGATTGGAATGACTACATTACTTTTCGGGACTATCTAAATGCCCATCCTTCGGTTGCAAAAGAATATGAAACGATTAAAATAAACTTGGCATCGTTATTTCCCTACGATGAAGGCAGGCTTAAATATGTAGACGGAAAAAGTGATTTTATTAATCAAACGTTAAAAGATGCACGTAAAAACACTATTCCCAAAGGAGTTTTTCAATGATAACCATGCGCAATGTCACTAAAAGCTACGCCGACAAGCCCGTACTTGCAGACGTAAACTTCGAAGTAAAGCAGGGCGAAATTTTTGGCCTGCTTGGTCCAAGCGGCGCGGGAAAAACCACGATTATTAATATTTTAACCCGGCAGATAGAACCCGACGGCGGCGAAGCCTTCATCGACGTTACCCCCCGCGAGGTGGGTATAATGTTGGACTCGGGCGGGCTGTACAGCCATTTAAATTGCTTGGAAAATTTGGATTTGTACGCCCGCATCTACGACCTGCCCAAGGGCACGGCGCAAAAGGTGCTGGAAAATGTAGGGCTGGGCGAGGACACAAAAAAAGCCGCGTCCCAGCTTTCCCGCGGCATGAGCCAGCGCCTTGCCCTTGCCCGCGCCATTTTGTATTCACCCAAATTACTCTTTTTGGACGAGCCAACCAGCGCATTAGACCCGGGCACGGCACGTGGTATTTGCAAGCTTCTGCGTAAGCTGTGCGACGAAGGGGCGACCATTTTCCTCACCACCCACAACATGGACGAGGCGCTAAAGCTATGCGACCGCGTTGCTTTGCTTCACGAGGGTAAAATTGTAGAGCAAGGCGCACCCGAAGCGTTGTGCAGCAACTACAACGCCATGCGCACCGTACCCGACTTAGAAGCCGTTTTCCTACAACTTACGGGGGTAGAACTATGAAAAACATCCAAGCCATCTTTATCAAACAAATCCGCAGTATGATAAAAATGCCCTTGCTGATTGGGCAGGGCATCATGTTTATTATTATGATTGTGGTCATGTCCTTCCTGTTAGGACCGGACAGGGAATGCCCCACCTATACCGACGACCGCTGCGTAGAAGCCCACGTTTGCGAAGCCTGCCTGCGGGATAATCCCATTCATAGCCTGCCCACGCCTACCATGGCGGGCTTGTTTAGCGTAATGTTTATGGGCATGGTGCTTATTTCCTGCTCGTCTGCGCTGGTACAGGAGGATAAAACCACCCACAATCTACGGTTTATGACCATGTCGGGCATGAAGCCGCACCAATACCTGATTGGTACAGGGGCGGCGTTGTTTATGGTTGCAATTGCGCTTTTGTTGTTGTATGCCCTTGCAGGGCGGCACTTTGGCATAGAAACCTTGCACTTCCTTGCCCTTACCGCCGCGGGAGCGCTGGTATCCATACTTTTTGGCATTGCCATGGGCTTATCGAAAGCACCATGGGTTGCCACCCCCATAAGCATGGCGTTTGGTTTCGGTCCTATGTTTTCCACCTTTAACGAAAATCTGGCACGTTGGCTGCATTTCACCTACACCCAGCAAGTCAACTTGGGCATTTACCATATCCAAGACGGGCTACAACAACGCACATTTCTTATTATCGGCATTACCGCCTTGGTAATTTTGCTTGCCTTTGTGTGGATGCACCGCAAAGGGGAACTGCGATGGTAATCGCTTGCGCCGGTAACCCTTACACCCCTTCAATTAAATCCTGCATGGAGTAATATCCTGCGGGATTTTCTTTTACAAACTGCGCAGCTTTTAACGCTCCTGCGGCAAATACATCACGGGATTGGGCAATGTGGGTAAGCTCTACCACTTCGTCCAACCCTGCGTATACTACGGTATGCTCGCCAATAAATGTACCGCCGCGCAGGGCATGCAACCCAATTTCGTTGCGGTTACGCGGGGTTTTGTGCGGGCTGTGGTCAGTTGTAAGCGTCATTTTTCCGTCTAAGGCGGCGTTTGCGGTATTGGCAAGTAAATATGCCGTACCCGAAGGCGCGTCCAGCTTTTTATTGTGGTGGCGTTCAATAATTTCAATGTCAAAGTTGGCGTCGTGTAACAAGCGGGTGGCTTTGCCAATCATATAGTTAAGCAAATTTATACCCAGCGACATATTGGCGGAAGCCAGCACCGCGATATTTTCCGCGCTTTTTTTAACGGCGTCCATTACCGCATCGGGTAACGCAGTGGTGCATAGTACGATGGGGATTTTGCGCGCCGTACAGGTATTTACCACCGCTGCCACTTCATCGGCGGCGGAAGGCGGCATACAAATTACAACCGCGTCGGCGGGGCTTTCGCAGTCTTTAAAATTAGTAAAAACGGGGAAGCCCGCTTCGCCGGCAGGGGTAACTACGTCTATACCCGCTATCAATTCGGTTGCCGTGTCTTCCTTTGCTAATTTACATATAGCCGCGCCAAGGCGCCCAAAGCAGCCGCATACAATAATCCGCGTCATACCAGTCCGTACTCCTGCATGGCATTGCGTAATTTTTCCAACAATTCTGCCTCGGGGGGGACAAGGGGTGCGCGGCATTCGCCTACTTCAAAGCCCATAAGATTTAATGCCGCTTTTATTACAATGGGGTTTACGTCGGCAAACAGGCAACGCACAATAGGAAGAATACTCAATTGCATTCTTCGGCTATTCACGATATCGCCTTTTTCAAAGAAAACTACCATATCATGCACCTGCGCGGGCGCAATATTGGCAATGGTGGAAATAACGCCCTTGCCCCCCAGCGAAAGCACGGGCAAAATATAATCATCATTCCCGGAATAAATGTCCAGCCTGTCGCCGCAGCGTTCGGCAATTTCCGCCACTTGCCCAAAATCGCCGCTAGCTTCCTTTACCGCGCAAATATTGGGGATTTTTGAAAGCGTTTCCATAGTAACGGGCGTCATATTTAACCCCGTGCGCGCGGGAATGTTGTATAACACGATGGGGACATCTACCGCGCTTGCAAGGCGCGTATAATGCGCAATTAACCCCTTCTGCGAAGTTTTGTTGTAGTACGGCGTAACATACATAAGTGCATCTGCGCCTGCCTGTACCAGCTTTTTGCCCATTTCTTCACACAGGGCGGTGTCGTTACCGCCCGCGCCCACAATAACGGGCAGCTTGCGCCCACGTAAATTACCCGCTTTTTTTGCCGCCAATACCGCCGTGCGCACCACTTCTACCACTTCGTCCTTAGAAAGGGTAGACGCCTCGCCCGTTGTACCGCACGCAATAATCGCATCTGCGCAGCCTTCCCCTTGGAAGTCAATCAGCTTTTCATACGCTTGCGCATTAAACTTGCCTGCTGCATCAAACGGCGTGCATAGCGCCGTACCCGAACCTCTAAAAATTGCCATAAAAATTCCCCCTAGATATTTGTTTTTCTAAACGTATGGCGATAATAGAGAAAAGATACCTACGTGTCAAACAAAAGTATTAGGGGGAGCGTCTACACCCCTTCTGCGCTTTATAATTGCGTAGTAAGCTTCGCGTACTTCCTTTAGCTTGCGCTGGCTAATGGGCAGTACCGCCGCATTGCCGTTTAATATAACCTCGTCATATTTAATTACTTCTATGTAGTCATAATTCACTACATATGCTGCATGGACAAATAAGAAGTCATTTTGCCTTAACTGCTCTTCATATATATCTTTTAACGTGCCGTAAAATTCAACAGACTTTCCGTTTTTCATGTACAGGTAATTTTTACGCTTTATGGCTTGTACATACACGATATCACTGGTTTTTACTTTGTATGTGTCGTGTCCGATTTTATAAATAAATTCGCCCGCTCTAATGTCGTTGATGCTCAAGTACGTTTGCATTACTTGTGCTACCGCTTCATACGTAAGGGGCTTAATTAAAAAATGAAACGGGCGTATGTCAAATAACGACATCGCGTAATTTTGCTGCCACGATATATAAATGATAGAAACGACATTTTCGTGATATGTTTCACGTATTTGCTTGCCTATGCTTACACCATTTTGTGTGCTTTGGGTAAATTCTATATCTAAGAAAATTACATTGTACTGCGTCGCTTGCTTTTCAATATTTTTTACAAAATCTTCGCCATTGTAATACACATCAATCTCGTGTTTGATTTTTATTTTCGTAAAAAAATCTATTAATATGCATTCTAAATCGGCACATACATTTTTCTCATCATCGCAGATAGCTACAAACAATGCCATTTAATGCACCTCCCCCTGCATTTGTTACAGATATTTCTTACGTTATTACGGCAACTCGCACAGCGTCGAATTATTATTATAATTACACAAAATTTAGAAAAAAACAAGAAAAAAGGAGAACAACGACCCCATGAAGAACCTGAAGATGAAGAGCAAGATTCTCATTCCCACAGCGGCATTGGTTGCGATACTTATGTTGGTTGTAATGGTAATCACCATTAGGGAATATAACGATTTTAATTCATACTTAATCGAGCAACGTTTGGAAGCCGCCGCAAGTGGCGTGCGCACCTTTACCGACGATATCCGTCGCCAAGTAATTGAAGTAGGCATTAACGTAGCCAACGACCCACGTTTGGTACAAGCCGTACTTACTGCAAACACACCGCAGATTTTAAGTGTAGGTAACCAGGTAGCCGCTTACCACGGCGTTACGTACATCACCGTAGCCGGTGCAGATACCATCGTACTCGCCCGTACAGACGAGCCCCACCGCTACGGCGACGCTTTTGCAACGGTTTCCTTATTGGAAGCGTTGGACGGCATTATCTCGGTTGCTTACACCCCCGTAGGTGTACGCCGTTTGCCCATCCGTTCTTCTGTACCTATCTTCCATGAAGGGGAAATTGTTGGTGTAGCCGTTGTAGGTTTTGCGCTGGATACCCCCAAAGCCGTAGAGCAATTGGCCGCCCGTTACAACGCCGAAGTTACGATTTTATTCGAAACCTCCCCCGGCAACCACGAGCGTGTTTCTTCCACCATGTTGGACGAGCGTGGCAACAGCGTGGTTGGCACATATATGGAAAACGAGGAAATTCTGCGTACCGTAATGCAACAACGCCGCGAATTTATGGAATATGTAAACCTGTTTGGGCGCGAGTACAGCGCGTTCTACTTCCCGTTCCAAGACCCCACCGGCGCCCCCTTGGGTGTAATCCTTGTTGCACTTCCTATGGAAGATATTCATGCGCGGCAAAATTCCACCATGCTTATGGCTATTGTTATCGCCGCCGTAGGGCTTGTGATTGCGCTGGGTATACTGTTCTATATCACGGGCACCATTGTTGCGCCCATTAAAAACCTTGTTGCTTTGGTATCTGACGTTTCCAAAGGGCGTTTGAATGTGAATATTAACAAAGAAGATGTTTCCAAGGACGAAATTGGCGCACTTACGGGCGACGTATTAGACCTTGTAGGCGTAATTAAAAACATCGTAGGCGATTTAGACGGCGCATACAACCAATACATGAAAGCGGGCGACATGTCGTACCAAATTGATGCAACACGGTACGAGAATTCCTACAAAGACGTAATTAACAACGTAAATAACTTGCTTTCTTCCAACACCCGCGACATTGCTTTTATCTCAGACTCGCTGATAAAAGTAGGCGCAGGCGACTTTGACGTAAAACTAGACCTGTCCAAATTCCCCGGCGACTGGGCAAAAATGCCCAAGGCAGTACAAGAGCTTACAAGCAACCTTAACTCCGTAAGCAGCGAAATTAACGCAATGATAGACGCCGCCGCCATGAAAGGGAACATGAGCTTCCAAATTGATGCTTCTAATTATCAAGGCGACTGGAGCGAACTCATGCAAGGGCTTAACAAAATTGCCCAAGCCGTAGATGCACCCCTTGTAGAAATTAAAAAAGTTATGGACAACCTTTCGCAAGGCGAATTTGGTGTAACCGTTAAGGGCGATTATAAAGGCGACTTTAAAGCCATCCAAGATGCGGTAAACGCCACCATTGGCGAACTTTCGGGTTATATTAACGAAATTTCTGAGTCATTGTCACGCGTGGCAAAAGGCGATTTAACCTTCACCATTCGGCGTGAATATGTGGGTAGCTTTAACCGCATTAAAGAGGCGATTAACAACATTTCCACCACGCTTAACAAAACTATTTCCGAAATTACGGCGGCGTCTTCCCAAGTGCTTGCGGGTGCTAAGCAAATTTCCACCAGCGCAACCGACCTTGCAAACGGCGCGCAGCAACAGGCAAGCAGTATAGAAGAATTAAACGCAAGCATAGACGTAATTAACCAACAAACCCAACAAAATGCCCAAAGCGCCAACGAAGCAAGCGAGCTTTCCCGCAAGTCTACGGAAAACGCTAACGCAGGCAGCGAAACCATGACCCAAATGCTTGACGCGATGAATCAAATTAAGGATTCGTCTAACGAAATTTCCAAGATTATCAAAGCAATCCAAGACATTACCTTCCAAACCAACCTATTGTCGCTTAACGCTTCGGTGGAAGCGGCACGAGCGGGCGAGCATGGGCGCGGCTTCGCCGTAGTAGCGGACGAGGTGCGTAACCTTGCAAGCAAGTCGCAGCAGTCTACACTGGAAAGCACCGAACTTATTAACCAATCCATTACGCGTGTAGATGCAGGCTCGTCCATTGCCGAAGCAACGAGCGAGTCCCTCTCCGTAATTGTTACCAACGCCGCAGATATATTGGAAATTATCAACAATATTTCTGCATCATCCAAGGAGCAAGCCGAATCCATTTCGCAAATCAGCATTGGCTTGTCCCAAATTTCCAGCGTAGTGCAGTCAAACTCTGCTGTATCGGAAGAAGCGGCGGCGGCTTCGCAAGAGCTTAACTCCCAAGCCGAAGTGTTGCAGCAGTTGGTATCGTTCTTTAAGGTGTAATTAGCCAAACCCGCGGGGCATTTTGCCACCCCAATGCCATGTACCCCTCCCCTGCTACACTCATGGCTTGCAAAATGCCCCTTTTTCGTTTTATAGTATGTCCATGAACATTCCAAAAGAAGTACAAAAAATCCTACACACCCTCGAGGCAGCCGGCTTTGAGGGTTTTGTCGTGGGCGGGTGTGTGCGTGATATGCTGCGCGGCGTTGCGCCTAAGGATTGGGACATAACCACTTCCGCAACACCCACACAGGTGAAGGCACTCTTCCCCCGCACCTTTGATACGGGCATACAGCACGGCACAATCACCGTATTACAGGGCGGCAAACCCTTTGAAGTAACCACCTACCGCATAGACGGCACTTACACCGACGCGCGCCGCCCCGATAGCGTCACCTTTACCGCACAAATTGAGGAAGACCTTTCCCGCCGCGACTTTACCATAAACGCCATCGCCTACAACCCCACCCACGGCTTTGCCGACCCATTTAACGGGCGGGCAGACATTACGCGCCAAACCATTCGCTGTGTGGGCAACCCCACGCACCGCTTTACAGAAGACGCACTGCGAATGCTGCGCGCCGTGCGCTTTGCGGGGACGCTGGGCTTCGTCATTGACCCTGCCGCCATTAACGCCATTACAGCGCTGCGCGAAAACCTAACCCGTATTAGCGCCGAGCGCATTCGCGAGGAATTAACGCGCCTGCTGTGCGGTACACTCCCCGGCGCATTGTCGTTATTGGAAAGCACAGGCTTACTGCCCTATGTTTTACGCGGTACACCCTACCCCGCCCCATTGGCGCAAACCGTCCAATACTTAGAAAGCGCCCCCACCGATGAAACGCTCCGCTTATCCCTATTCTTTACCCCCTTCCAACAAAACGGGAGCGCTCCCACCGTAGAAAAAATTATGCGCGATTTGCGCTACGATAATAAAACAATCCACGCCGCAGCCTTATTTGCGCGTCTGCTTCCCCACCCCATTCCCGCCGAACGGTATGCAATAAAAAAAATCCTGCAGCAACTACCGCAGGATTTGGTGAAGGATTCGTTTGAAAAATTGCTTGCGTTGCAACAAATCACAGGCGTTTCCGATACCGCGCACAACGAATTATTGCGTCAACTCGCCGATGATGTTTTATCCAAAAACGAGCCGTATCTGCTCAAGCACCTGGCCATAAACGGCGATGATTTACACGCGACGGGCTTCCCGCGGGGTAAGGAAATGGGTGCGGCGCTTGCGGGTTTGCTGGATGCCATACTGCGCGAGCCTGCGGCAAATGAAAAACAAATCCTGTTAAACAGGCTTCATGGTGGGGAAAAATAGCACGTCCCGAATGGAGGCGGAATCCGTAAGCAGCATAACAAAACGGTCAATGCCCATGCCGTAGCCACCTGTGGGCGGCATTCCGTATTCGATGGCGGTTAGGAAGTCCTCGTCTATCATGTTTGCTTCATCGTCACCCGCGGCGCGTTGCGATTCTTGATACTCAAAGCGGGCGCGCTGGTCAACGGGGTCGTTAAGCTCGGAATAGGCGTTGCCAAATTCCTTGCCTACGATGAAAAGCTCAAACCGCTCGGTGTATTCCGGCTTGTCGGGCTTTTTCTTTGTAAGGGGCGAAATTTCTATAGGGTGGTCCAGGATAAAGGTGGGCTGTATAAGATGATGCTCCACAAATTTATCAAAAAACGCCTCCAGCACATGCCCCTTGCCGAAATGCGGCTCTACATGTACGCCATGCTCCTTTGCGGCGGCGCAGGCGTCATCCGGCGTAGAAATGGCGTAAAAATCCACACCCGTATGCTGTTTTACCGCCTCCGCCATGGAAATACGCGCAAAGGGCTTTGACAGGTCAATCTCATGCCCTTCATACGAAATGGTGGTCTTGCCCAGCACCGTTTGCGCCACATGACGGAACATTTCCTCTACCAGCGCCATAATGCCGTGGTAGTCGGTATAGGCTTCGTATAATTCCAGCATAGTAAATTCGGGGTTATGCTTCAGCGAAATACCCTCGTTACGGAAGTTACGCCCCATTTCATACACGCGCTCAAAGCCGCCGACAATAAGGCGCTTTAGCGGAAGCTCCAGCGCAATGCGCATATACATTTGCATATCCATCGTATTGTGGTGCGTGATAAACGGGCGTGCGGAAGCCCCGCCGGCTATCGTCTGCAGGATAGGCGTGTCCACCTCCAAATACCCGCGTGCATCCAAAAACGCGCGTATCGCCTTCACAATCGCGGTGCGTTTTACAAATACGTCGCGCACATCGGGGTTTACGATTAGGTCAAGATAACGCTGGCGGTAGCGGGTTTCCTTGTCGGTTAAGCCGTGGAATTTTTCGGGCAATACGTGCAGACTCTTTGCCAGCAAATCAATGCCCGTGGCTTTTACAGACTTTTCGCCCTTCTGCGTAAGGAAAACCGTACCCTGTACGCCGATAATGTCGCCAATGTCGAAATTTTTAAAGTCTTCATAGGCGTCCTCGCCTGTATTTTCGCCCTTCACGTATACTTGAATGCGCCCGTGTTCGTCTTGCACATCAATAAAGGACGCTTTGCCCATCATGCGCTTGGTCATTAACCGCCCTGCAACGCTTACGTTTTTGCCTTCAAAGCTTTCAAAATTATTATGAATATCCTTGCTGTGCGTATCCACCGTGTAGATGGTACGCAAAAAGGGGTCGCGCCCTTGGGCTTGCAGGGCTTGCAGTTTTTCTAAACGAACTTGTACCTGCTCGCTCATTTACTACCTCCTACGCGATTTTTAAAATTTTATACTTAATCACGCCGTCGGGCGCATCTACGGAAATATCATCGCCTACTTTTTTATCCAAAAGTGCCATACCCAAGGGTGACTCGTTGGAAATACGCCCGCCTACGGGGTCGGCTTCCGTCGAGCCAACGATTAAGTATTCAATTTCTTCGTTATATTCCTTGTCCAAAATCGTTACCTTTGAGCCAATGCTTATCGAATCTGCGTCAAGCTCGTCCTCGTCAATTACTTCTGCGTTGCGCAGCATTTTTTCAAGCAAGCCGATGCGGGCTTCAATCTCCGCTTGCTCTTCCTTTGCCGCATCGTATTCCGCATTTTCGGAAAGGTCGCCTTGGCTGCGCGCTTCCTTAATTTTTGCCGCTACGTCCTTACGGCGTACCACTTTTAGTTCCTGCAATTCGTCTTCCAGCCGCTTTAACCCTTCATAGGTTAGCATAGTTTTCTTTTCGGCCATGGTTCTCATCCTTTCGCTTACAAATAAAAATAAAAGCCGGACGAAACGTTCCGACTTGTTATTTATGGCTTATTTGGGGGGAATTATACGGCGGGCTTGCCTAAATGTCAACAGTGCGTATAATTAAAGTATGAAGAAAGAGGGCGATGACTTTGGCAAAAATGTATTTCCGTTACGGCGCAATGAACAGCGGTAAAACCGCAAACCTGCTTATGGTGGCAGACAATTACATCAAGCAGGGCAAGCGCGTGCTTATCCTAAAGCCCGCAAAAGATACGCGGTGGGAGATGGTCAAATCCCGCGCTATTGCCGAGGCATTACCCGCAGAGTTGGTATCCGACCACCAAGATTTATTCGAATTAGTTAAAATGCGCTCATTGGAAGAAGAGCGCAATATAGACGCAGTGCTGGTAGAAGAAGCGCAGTTCCTTTCTGCTGCACAGGTGCGCCAACTTGCCGTCGTTGTAGACAGAATAAGCATTCCCGTACTATGCTATGGCTTGCGCTGCTCGTACATAGACGGCGCACTCTTTGAAGGCAGTGCCGCCCTCATGTACTGGGCAGATACCATCGAAGAAATTAAAAACGTATGCCAATATTGCAAACGCAAGGCAACCAAAAACCTGCTGCGTGTCAACGGCATTCCCCAATATAAAGGGAGCGACGTAGTTATGGGCGATGTAGACGGCGAAGCAAAGGTCGTGTACACCCCCGTATGCAGGAAGCATTATTTAAACCCGCCCGAAAGATTAAAGGACTAGGTTTTAATCTTTTGCTCGCGTAATCCCCTTCGCTTGCTCCGCAATCACTTGCGCTTTTACGCATAGCTCCGCCGCTTTAAAGGCATGTTCCTGCGTCATTGCGTTTTCGGTACGATTTAAGCAATCTAAAATTAACTGCCCGAAGAAAGGGAAACCTACATTGCTTTGCACATCAATGTATTCTTCGGTCTTGTGGTTGGCTAGGAATAAATGCCCGCCGCGTTTGGCGCGGGCTATATCTACATATTTTCGCAGTTCGATATACCCCTCTGTGCCTGTGATAAAGGTACGCCCGTCGCCCCACGTGGACAATCCGTCAGGGGTAAACCAGTCTACGCGGAAATAACCCGTTGTGCCGTTGTTTCCGCGCAAAGTACAATCGCCAAAATCGTCAACGCCCGGGTAAGCGGGGTTGGCGTAATTTTCTATTTGCGCTGCAAGTATTTCCGCATCGGTTGCACCTGTGAAGTACAGGAACTGCTCAATTTGGTGGCTGCCAATGTCGCATAAAATGCCGCCGTTTTCTTCGCGGCGAAAGAACCATGGCGGGCGGCTTGGCGCATTAAAACGGTGCGGACCAAGCCCAAGGGTCTGCACTACTTTTCCTATCGCGCCGTCCCGGATAAGCTGCCCCGCGTATACGGCGGCTTCGCAGTGTAAGCGCTCGGAGTAGTAGACGGCATATTTTTTACCCGTTTTTTGTACGGCGGTCTTTGCTTCTTCCAATTGTGTCGGCGTAGTTAGCGGCGTTTTGTCGGTGAAATAATCCTTGCCCGCGTTCATTACGCGTACCCCCAACGCGCACCGTTGGGAAGGGATACACGCGCCCGCTACCAGCTGTACTTCCTTGTCGTCCAGCACTTCTGCTTCGCTGCGCGCGGGTTTTGCGGCGGGATACATTTTTAAGTAATGCGCCATTTTTGACGGGTCGGGGTCATATATCCATTTTAGGGTTGCGCCCGCTTCTATTAAGCCATTGCACTGCCCGCCGATATGCCCATGGTCTAAACCAACGGCGGCAAAAATAAATTCCCCTTGGCTTACCACGGGGTTGGGTTTGCCTTGCGGGGCGTAGTTCATTCCGTCTTTCATGCGTACCGCTCCTTATACATAAAAATTTTTATATCTATCATCATAACATGTTGCAATTTTCCTTGACACCCCCTTATATTTTTGAATATAATCGCAATAAATTGCTCGTCCAAATTTTCCTTTTTGGGCGAGTTGTGTCGTTGTGGAGGGTTTTATGCAGCCAGGTATGCAAACAAAGTACATTTTTATGACAGGCGGCGTGTGCTCGGGTTTGGGAAAGGGCATTACTGCAGCATCTTTGGGGCGGCTTTTGAAGGCACGCGGCTTCCGCGTAACCATTCAAAAGTTTGACCCCTATTTAAATACCGACCCGGGTCTGCTCAGCCCCTACGAACACGGCGAAGTTTATGTAACCGAGGACGGCGCAGAGGTTGACCTGGACCTAGGTCATTACGAGCGTTATATAGATGAAAACCTAAGCGTAAACAACAGCATAACCGCAGGGCAGATTTTTTGGGAAGTGCTGAGCCGCGAACGCAACGGCAATTACAGAGGCAAAACCATTCAAATTATCCCCCATATTACCGATGCGGTAAAATCGCACATTGTGTGCAACCAAGACACGCAAATTGTTATATCTGAAATTGGCGGCACGGTAGGCGACTTTGAGAGCCTGCCCTTCATAGAAGCGATACGCCAATTTGGCGACGATATCGGCGCGGAACACATTATGTTTGTTCACGTCACCCTTGTACCGTATTTAGACTTTGCGGGCGAGGCGAAAACCAAGCCTTCCCAGCACTCGGTAAAAGAATTATTGTCACTGGGCATTAAACCCGATGTGCTTGTTTGCCGTACACAACACCCGCTGGAAGAAGAAATGCGCGACAAACTTGCGCGGTTTTGCCACGTAAAACACGACTGTATTATAGAAAATTTGGACGCAAAATCCCTCTACGACGTACCGCTAATGCTGGAGAAGGAACATTTTGCCGACATTGTGTGCAAGCGCCTTGGTTTAACGCCCAACATGCCGGACCTTTCGGAATGGACTGCATTAACACAAAAATCCCTTACCAAAACCATAAACGTTGCCTTAGTCGGCAAATATGCGGAATTTAAGGACGCCTATATCTCCTCTGCCGAGGCGTTAAAGCACGCAAGTATTTTCCACGGTGTAAAAATTAACATCGACTGGATACATGCCGAGGAGATTAACGACGAAAACGCGCATATATTCTTGGCAGACAAACACGCAGTCATTATGCCGGGCGGTTACGGCGAAAGGGGTATAGGCGGGCTTATCAGCGCGGCGAAATACGCCCGCGTAAATAAAAAGCCCTTTCTCGCCATAGGGCAAGCCATGCATTGCGCCCTTATTGAATACGCACGCAATGTAGCAGGCTGCACCGATTCCGACAGTGTGGAATTTAATGCGGAAACCGTTTCGCCCATCATTATTCCTGTACACCCCCCGCAAGAAGGCAAAGGCAATAATAAAATCGTACCCATGCGCAAGGGTGCAATTCCCGTAAAGCTTACGCCCGACACATTGCTTGCTAAAGCCTATGGAGAAAACTTAATTTACGAACGCTTCCGCCATAATTATAAAATTAACATCCAATGCCGCATACCCCTTGCTGAAAGCGGGCTTATCCTGTCCGCAAGCTCCCCCGATGATGCGTTTTGCGAAGCTATAGAATTACCGAACAAGATGCATCCGTGGTTTGTGGGGGTACAGTTCCGCCCCGAATTTAAGTCGCGCATAACACGCCCAAGCCCCATTTTTAAGGCGTTTATTAAGGCGGCGCTGGGGGAAAATTTAAAAGATTAAGGTCATGGGCAGTTGTTGTGCGTCCCTGTACAAAAAATCCGCATATTTTTGCGGATTTTTTACTTGCGTCGGCGGTTTAATTTACCCCCGTTAAGCCCTAACTTTTTCGTAATTGAATTGCAAGTTTTTTAGCATTTTACACCGAGCGCCGCTTCTTTATCTTGGTGGAAACGAGGATTTTCACGGGGGGTTGGGCGGTGTCGTTGATAATTTCGTGCAGGCGTTTTACCGCCGTTTCGCCGATGTATTTCTTTGGCACGTGTACGGTGGTGAGGGAAGGCTCGATGTACGATGCCATGGGCAAATCATCAAAGCCGATGATGGCAATATCCTCGGGGATACGTAAGCCCTTGCGCTGGAAGGCCTTCATCGCACCCATTGCGATAAGGTCGCTGTCGGCAAAGTAGCAGGGGGCAAGCTCGTCCCCGCGCTCTAAAATTTCCATCATATCAACGAACGCCCCTTCCACAGAGGGCGCTAATTTATGTACGACGGATTTTGACACCGACATGCCGTGCATCTGCACCGACTTTTGAAAACCCTCGGCGCGTTTTTCAAAATTGCCTATTAAATAGGAAGAACGAAGATAACCCGGTTGATTTTTGGTGCGCGAAATAAGAAAGTTGGTGGCTTCGAACGCGCCTTGCACGTTGTTAATAAGCACGCAATCGTAGTCTGTAAAATCGAGATTTACATCAAGCAACACAAGCGGGATACGCCGCCGCAAGCTGTTAAACGGGCGAAAATCCTCCAACTGCATTTCCGTACCCAGCAAAATAATGCCCGCGCTATCGCTATGGGCAAGGTCGTCAACTTTTCGCTGCACGTCTTCGTCTTTGTGTATATAGGCGATTTGCAGTTTAAAATTGTATTCGGCGCACGCGGTTTCGATACCTTCGGAGAGGGCGGAGAAAAACGGCGTTTCGCTTACCACCGCGCCTTGGCGCTTGTAAATGACAAAGGTGATGTGCCACCCCGCCGCTTTTTTCTTGTAGGGCTTTTCAAAATCATAGCCATGTAATTCTGCCGCTTCGATAATTCGTTTGCGCGTTTCGGTACTTACGCCCTGCTTGCTGCGTAATGCCATGGAAATTGCCGCCTCCGACAAATTAAGCATTTTTGCCAACTCTTTCCCCGAAATCCCCATAACAAACCCCTCTTAAAATAAACTTTTGTAAAGAATATCATAAATTTTAGTAAAAATTAAGTAAATAATTAAGCAAAAAACGCTTAATTTAATATTGTAATTAATTTGTAACATTGTGATAATGCACACAAATCGCAATCGAGAGGAGTTCCAAAATGAAAAAGTTTGTAGTTTTTATCGGTTTGCTGCTAGCCGCAATGTTTGTACTTAGTGCGTGCGGCAGCGATGATGCAGGCGGCATCCGCGTTTCCGACGGCGAAGAAGCCGAAATTACCTTCCGCTGGTGGGGCGGCGACGCCCGCCACAACGCAACGTTGGAAGCCATTGCCTTGTTCGAAGACCGCTACCCCCACATCACCGTTAATGCCGAGTTTGGTGCATTCGGCGGCTTCCTTGAGCAGTTGACCATGGACTTGGCAGGCGGAACAGAGCCCGACATCGTGCAATCCAACTTCGCGTGGGTACACTCGCTGGGTAACGGGCAAAATGTTTTTGCCAACCACCTATACCTGCCTTATCTTGACCTTACCGAATGGAGTCCCGAGCTTCGCTCCTTTACCACCACGGCAGACGGACAATTAAGCGGTGTTTCCCATGGTATTACAGGGCGCGTAATCATTTACAGCCGCGACATGCTTGCACAGCATGGGCTTTCTGCCTTCCCTGCCACCTTTGACGAGTGGATAGCCTTGGGCGAGCGTATTTCCGCCGACAATACGGCTATTGACACAGGCGCAAACCGGTATGCATTCTTCCCGCTGGGCGACCAAACGCTGGATATTGTTTTAATGACGATTATCCTCAATGAATTTAACGTAAATCTGCAAAGCGACGGGCGGATTCTTCCCACCATTGACCAAGTGGAATACGCCTTTAACGTGCTTGGGCGTATGATTGACAGCGGTACTATCCCCACCATGCAGCAACAAGAAGCCCCCCACGACGCAACCAACCCCGTGTGGATGCAAGGGCGCGGCGGCTCTGTATTTGAATGGGTGGGCAATATCGGCTTACCCATCGGCAACTTCCTGGACGGCAACGAAGCCGACCTTGGCGTGGCATTATTGCCCGCTACCCGTGCAGGGGGCACGCAAAATTCCATGCAACGCACCTCCTTGGTACATGCGGTAACCCAAGCCAGCGTTGAACGCGGCACCCACTACATCGCGTCTTATTTCCTTAACTGGTTCTATACGGATGAAGGGGCATTGCGTTTGCTTGGCAACCAATTTGGCATTCCCCTGTCCCGTACGGCGGCGCGTATTTCTGCCGAAGAGGGCAACACCCGTGGTTTACAGCTTGCGGGCTTGCATTTGCTGGAAGCCAACGTAGGCGACATGTGCCATTTGTTTGAAGACCCCTCCCTGCGGGACCCACGCTTCTTCGCCATCGACGCCTTCCGCTACGGGCAAATGAACGCTCGCCAAGCCGCAGAACATTGGGTTAACGAGCAACAAGCCGCACTCCGTTAATCATGGAAAAGGGCAAACGCAATATGACGAAGTACGCCCCATTTTTCCTGCTGATACCATGGTTTATCGGTATCACCGTGTTTCGGGTGTACCCAATGATTTCGTCCTTCTATTACAGCCTCTTCGACTTCCAGCCCGTACTGCGCACCCGGGAATTTGTAGGCTTTGATAACTACGCCCGTCTATTGTTTCGCTTCCCCCATTTTTGGGATTCGGTACGGGCTACCTTGCGCTATGTGCTTTGGGGTACGCCCATGGTTCTTATTGCGGCATTCTTCATTGCGTTTGTGTTGAATTTCAAATTAAAGGGCATTAACCTGTTTCGCACCGCCTATTACGTTCCCTCCATTTTAGGGGGGAACGTAGCGGTGGCGATTTTATGGTCGCAATTGTTTAGTGGGAACGGTCCCGTAAACCAAGTCCTTGGCATTTTTGGCGTCGAACCCATTTCATGGATACGAGATACCACCTTCGCACCCTTCACCCTTATTTTCCTTTCTGCATGGCAGTTTGGCTCGGTTATGCTTATCTTCCTTGCGGCTTTGCAAAACGTTTCGCCCTCCTTATACGAGGCGGCGAGTATTGACGGGGCATCCAAGTGGAGGCAGTTATTCAAAATCACCCTCCCCATTATCACCCCCGTTCTGCTCTTTAACACGGTGAATGTACTCATCCGCCACTTCCAGGAATTTAACGCACCCTATTTAATTACCAACCGCGGCCCCCTACGGGCTACGGACTTTTTAAACGTACTCATCTACGACTATGCCTTCAGAAGGCTGGAGTTTGGCTTTGCCCTTGCCATGACATGGTTCTTGCTTGCGGCAATTGGCCTGCTAACGGTAATACTATTCTTTTCATCCAAATACTGGGTACATTACAGCGACTAGGAGGGGGCTACCATGAACCATCGCAGATATTTAACGCGCACAAACATTAACGCCACCATCCGCTATGTGATTCTTATCGCCGTGGGGTTTATCCTCGCGTACCCACTGTTTTGGATGATTGGCTCGTCGTTTAAGCATAACATTGACATTTTTGGCAATATGGCAATTCTACCCCCTGCGGGGCGTTGGACCTTTGAACACTTCCCCGCCGCCTGGCAGTTGACGCCACGCAATAATATGCTATTTTATTTTTTGAATACCATGCGCTTTCTCATCCCCCGTGTAATCGGTACGGTAATTTCCTGCACGGTGACGGCCTACGCCATTGCCCGCTTCTCCTTCCCCGGCAAGAAAATCGTGTTCGGCATTGTGCTGGTAACCTTGCTCATGCCCGAGCTGGCGTTCCGCATCCCCATATTTATGCTGTACCGCGACATTGGGCTGATAGATACCTTCGCCGCCCTGTACATCCAAGACTTTTTTGGTGTAAACTCATTCTTCGTATTCATGATTATCCAGTTTATGCGTACCATTCCGCGGGAGCTGGACGAAGCCGCCCATATAGACGGCTGTGACCCATTGCGCACACTCATCTCTATTCTTGTGCCCATTTTACGCCCCATCATTATCACCGTGGGCTTACTCACCTTCATGTGGGGCATGAACGACTTCCAAGGCCCCCTCATTTTCCTGCGCAGCCCCGATAACCGCGTGCTGGCACAGGCATTGCGGGGCTTGCTCTCGGAATACGAGGTCACCCACTTTGGGCAAATTTTCGCAGGGGCGTTTATGGGGCTTATCCCCACGCTGGCGATATTCTTCGCCTGTAGCCGATACTTCGTAGAAGGCGTGGCGCGTTCAGGGGGCAAGGAATAGATAGGTAAGCGGGGTACGGGGGAAAGCGCGGGAAGCGGGGTATGTTCACTCCACGCTAACGCGGATGATAACGCTTCGCGTTCTAATCCCGCATACGCGCAACGGCTAGACGCGCTCCGCGAAATACCCCTACCCGCACCGCGCTTTTCACCCCACCCTACCACTATTTCTTGCCCTTCGCGCAGGGAAAGGCAGTTAGTTGGGGGAGTAGAACTATGCTTAACTTGCTGTAGAAAATTTATATTAGGCGGTGTTATAAAATGAAAATAGAATATAGAACAGCATCTTCCTGTGACATTGATGTTTTGGTTAATTATAGATTAAAACTATTAAAAATCGAAAAAACTGATGAAAACTATGTCATCTATAAAAACAATATATATAATTATTTCTTAAACGGTTTTGAACATGACAAATGCGATGTGATTTTAGCATATACCAATAACTTCATTGTTGGAACAGGATTGGTATATTATTTTGATTCCGTACCTTCTCTCTATAATTTGTCAGGTAAAAACGGATATATAACAAGTATGTTTGTAGATGAAAAGTACAGAAGAAATGGAATTGCATCAATTATATTAGAAAAACTTATGGAACTTGCCAAGTCAAAACATTGTGAAGCAGTACACTTATATACTTCATCGGAAGAAGCTCATTCCATTTATAAGAAGTACGGATTTAATGACAGTAAAGGCAATATGACTATTAAATTATAGCCACCAGTGGTATAAGCATTTTCTTCACCCAGCGTATTTGTACAGTATCGACAAGTAAAAACAAATCTTTTACCGCAAACAGGGTAGCCCCGAATATTCTACCCCAACATTAATTTTTTTTATCAAGATATACTTGTCGTACCCCGTGGGTGGGGATAAATGAAAAAGCGCGTCTAGCGGATAGGGGGTATGTTGGTGCGTGGTGGGTATATGTGGTTGGCGTTTGGCATTAATGACAAACGCAACCACTTACCCAACACGTACCATAAATGCCCCATCTCCGCGTTAGCGCGTTTCATTTATCCCCACCCACGGAGGAACGGTAAGTGAATATGTTATAAACTGTCTTTAGGGATGTGACCTATGAAAATAATACGTCGCTTGCTGGCAAATATCGTGGATATATTCGTGTTTATTGCCATCATTGTCGTATGTTTTCAAGTGATTATCCCTCTTTTTATTCCCGCGGGGGAAGGGCTTTCCCTACCGTGGGCGGGGGTGGTAATGGTGGGCGTATGCGGGGCGACATTTCTCGCCCAGTATCCCTTTATGCTGGTAAACCAAACCATTGGCAAGGCATTATTTGGGTTGCGTGTAATTTCTACCAACGACGCACGCCCTATGGCGGCGGGAATTATTTTTCAGCGGGAATTATTTGCCAAAGTAATGACCTGTTATTTTATGTGCCTTCCCGTTTTATTTGGGCAGGAAGGCAAGCACGACGAAGTATGCGAAACCGAGGTGGTATGACATGAAGGAAATTAACAGCTTTGTAAATCATCTGCTGGAAACTTCCACCCCAAGTAAACCTGCGTGGAATATTGAACACACCCTGCAAAAGAAAGAACCGAAATGGAATTACGTAGACGGCTGTATGATGAAAGCCGTCTTCGATTTGTACGATGTAACCCGCGATAAAAAATACTTCGCCTTTGCCAAAAATTATATGGACGAATACATCGGCACGGACGGCTCGCTAAAGGGCTACGAAGTGGAAGAATATAATTGCGACCACATTAATATGGGAAAAATGCTCTTTCGCCTGTACCACGCAAGCACAAACGAAAAGGAAAAATACCAACGCGCAATTGCGCTGCAATATTCCCAGCTAAAAACCCATCCGCGCATTGACGCGGGCAATTTTTGGCACAAAAAAATTTACCCCCATCAAGTATGGCTGGACGGGCTTTACATGGTACAGCCGTTTTATTTGGAATATGAAACAACATTTAATAACAACAAAAACATAAATGATATTTTCACGCAGTTTAAAAACGTGTACGATATTATGCGCGACCCCAAAACGGGTCTATACTTCCATGGTTATGACGAAAGCCGCGAAATATTTTGGGCGGATAAAGTAAGCGGGCTAAGCCCCAACTTTTGGACGCGCTCCATCGGCTGGTTTGCCATGGCGTTGGTGGACACGCTGGAGAAAATGGAAAACGCTCCCGAACGCGTGTTTATGCAAAAAATATTACACGAATTAATGGATGCATCGTGGGCGTTTAAAGATGCGGAAACAAACCTGTTCTTCCAAGTTACCGACCAAGGTACGCGCAAGGGCAATTACTTGGAAACCAGCGGCTCGTGCGCCATTGCCTACGCACTTATGAAGGGCGCACGGCTGGGTCTTTTGCCCGAATTTTACTACGATAGAGGCGAGGCGGTTTTTGATTCCGTAGTTTTTCACAAATTAACGCAGCCGCAAATTTCTTCAAAATCCGCTATGCATAGCAATTTTGTGTTAAAAGATGTATGCTTAGTGGCAGGACTTGGCGGAATGCCGGGGCACGGCGATTACAAGCCGCGCGACGGCACGTATGAATACTATATTTCCGAGCCGCGGGTAAACAACGACGCAAAGGGCGTTGCGCCCTTCCTATATGCGTATGCGGAAACGCTGCATCATTCACATCATTTGAAAGGGGAGTTTTAAATGTTATCTGTAAAACCTAAAGAACAGTGCCGTTTTGATGAGGTATCGCTGGGCGAGGTGATGCTAAGGCTGGACCCGGGCGAAGGACGCGTGCGTACAGCGCGTAATTTCCGCGCGTGGGAGGGCGGCGGTGAATATAATGTAGCCCGTGGGCTTCGCAAGTGCTTTAAGCTGGATACCGCCATTATCACGGCGTTTGCGGACAATGATATAGGTTATCTCATCGAAGATTTTATTCAGCAAGGCGGCGTGGACACGCGTTACATTAAATGGATGCCCTACGACGGCATTGGGCGCAATGTGCGCAACGGCTTGAATTTTACCGAGCGTGGGTATGGCGTGCGGGGTGCGCTGGGCATTAGCGACCGCGCCAACACCGCAGCGGCGGCACTTAAACCCGGCGATATCAACTGGGAAGAAATTTTTGGCAAACAAGGGGCTAGATGGTTCCATACAGGCGGCATTTTTGCCGCGTTATCTGAAACGGCGGCAGAAGTAGCGCTGGAAGCCGCCAAATGCGCCAAAAAACACGGCACGATTGTTTCCTACGACCTTAATTACCGCCCTTCCCTGTGGAAGGCAATTGGCGGCAAGGCAAAGGCGCAGGAGGTTAACAAGGAAATTGCAAAATATGTGGACGTAATGATAGGCAACGAAGAAGACTTTGAAGCCTGCCTTGGCTTGCATATTGAAGGTAATAGCGAAAATTTAAGCGAACTTAACCTTGATGGCTATATAAAAATGATAAACGCGGCATCCGCGGCGTATCCCAATTTTAAAGCCATCGGCACAACCCTGCGCGAGGTAAAATCCGCAACCATAAACGATTGGTCGGCAATTTGCTGGGCAGAAGGCAAGGTATACGAAGGCATGAAGTTCGATGGGCTGGAAATTTTGGACCGCGTAGGCGGCGGCGACAGCTTTGCGTCGGGGCTTATTTACGGCTTGATGAACGGCTTCGACTACCAGACCGCCCTTAACTACGGCGTGTGCCACGGCGCGCTTGCCATGACAACTGCCGGCGATACCACTACGGCACGCCTAAAAGAAGTAGAAGGCTTGATGAAAGGCGCAGGCGCGCGGGTACAACGATGAGCGAGCGACCTATAAAAATCTTACAGTTCGGCGAAGGCAATTTTTTACGTGCCTTCGCCGATTATTTCATTGATATCGCTAACGAAGCGGGGGTTTTTAACGGCAATGTGCAAATCGTAAAGGCGATAAAAGCGGGCGACCTTGCCCCTTTACTTGCACAAAATTGTGAATATACCGTGCTGCTGCGCGGCATACGCAACGGCGCACAGTACGTAGAAAAGCGCAAAATCACCGCGATTGCGGGCGCAACCGACGCCTACGCAGATTATGAAGAATACGCAACGCTCATTCAAAACCCCGACTTGCAGTTTATCATTTCCAACACAACGGAGGCGGGTATCGTCTACGACGAAACCGACCGCCGCGCGCTTACGCCGCCTAATTCCTTCCCGGGCAAGCTAACAAAGCTGCTTTTCGAACGCTATGTCTATTTCAACGGGGACAGGGACAAGGGGTTAATTATCCTTCCTGTGGAATTGATTGAGCAAAACGGCGAAAAGCTGCGCTCCTGCTGTATGAAATTGGCGGCGCTGTGGGGGCTTTCCGACGATTTTACGGCATGGCTAACGGAGTGCAATATATTTTGTAATACGCTGGTTGACCGCATTGTAACGGGCTACCCAAAAGAAGAAGCGGCAGCGCTGGAGCAGGAATTAGGCTACCGCGACAAAATGCTGGTAGCGGGCGAGCCCTTTGCGCTGTGGGTTATCGCCCATGAAAAAATTGCGGAGGTTGCAGAAAAATTTCCGCTGGATAAGACAGATTTACCCGTGATTTTTACCCAAGATTTAACCCCCTACCGTGAGCGCAAAGTACGTATTTTAAACGGTGCGCATACATCCGGCGTACTTGCGGCATACCTTGCGGGGGTAAATACCGTGGGCGAAATGATGAATGATGCGGTAATGCGCCCATTCATAGAACGGGCGATTTTCGATGAGCTTTCCCCTTGCGTTCCATTACCCGCAGACGAGGTAAAAGCCTTTGCCCGGTCGGTCATTGAGCGCTTCGAAAATCCGTTTATACAGCACAATTTGCTCTCGATTGCGTTAAATTCCGTTTCGAAATTTAAAGTACGTGTATTGCCCACGATTTTGGAAACCCAAGCAAAAACCGGGACGTTACCGCAGTTGCTTTGCTTCTCGTTTGCCGCACTTGCACAATTTTACTGCACGGGGGAACGTGACGGCAAAGCATATGATTTAAAGGACGACAGCGCCGTGCTTGCGTTTTTCGCAAAGAATAAGGCACTATCCGCACAGGAATTAACGAGCACCCTGCTCAAACGCGAGGATTTTTGGGGACAAAACCTAACGCAAATTAGCGGACTGGAAAGCCTTGTAGCACAGCATTTAGATGACATTCGCACGCATGATATGCGCGACGCGGTAAAGGCGTTAGTACAATGAGCGCCCCTATGCGCGGCGATGTGATAAAAATTCACCCATCGGATACAGTAATCGTGGCGTTGCGTGCATTGAAAAAAGGCGAACGCGTGGTAGTTGACGACGCGGAAATTGAAGCTTGTTGCGCGGTTAATTTTGGGCATAAGGTTGCCCTTCGCGCTATAAAAACGGGCGAAGTGGTGATTAAATACGGCTACCCCATTGGCACGGCAACGGCGGATATTCCCGCCGGGGCGCATGTGCATACGCACAATGTGCGCACGAGCTTAACAGACCATGTTGTATATTCCTACGCGCCCGTTGCACCCGCGCTAACGCACCGCGCACCGCGCACCTTCATGGGGTATAGGCGTAAAAACGGCAAGGCGGGCATTCGCAACGAGGTTTGGATTATCCCCACCGTGGGCTGCGTAAACCCAACGGGCGATGCGATTGCACGGCAATTTGACGGCGTGTACAGCTTCCCCCACCCTTTTGGCTGCTCGCAATTGGGCGACGACCATGAAAATACAAAAAAAATCCTATGCGGCTTGGCGCACCACCCCAACGCGGGGGGTGTACTTATCCTTGGGCTGGGCTGCGAGAATAACAGCATCGCCGAAATGCGTGAAATGCTGGGCGAGGTGGACGAAACGCGCGTAAAATTTTTAAATTGCCAAGATGTAGACGATGAAGTTACCGCCGCCGTAGATTTAGTGAAGGAAATACTCGCGGAAATGCAGCACGATAAACGCGAGGAAATTCCGACTTCTGAACTTATTATCGGGCTAAAATGCGGCGGAAGCGACGGGCTTTCGGGGCTTACGGCAAACCCGCTGGTTGGCGCTTTTTCGGATATGCTAATCAGCGAGGGCGGCTCAACCATTCTCACCGAAGTGCCTGAAATGTTTGGCGCAGAGGAAATTCTAATGAACCGCTGTAAGGACGAAGCAACCTTCGAAAAAACCGTGCGGCTCATCAACGATTTTAAGCAATATTTCACCGACAATAAGCAGCCGATTTATGAAAATCCTTCCCCCGGCAACAAGGCGGGCGGCATTTCTACGCTGGAGGACAAGGCGCTTGGCTGTACGCAAAAGGCGGGTATGGCAACGGTCATTGACGTGCTTGCCTACGGCGAAATACTGCGCGAAAAAGGGCTAAATCTGCTTAATTCCCCGGGAAATGACCTTGTGGCTTCTACCGCGCTTGCGGCAAGCGGGGCGCATATTGTGCTGTTTACCACGGGGCGCGGAACGCCCTTTGGTGCGCCTGTGCCTACGGTTAAAATTTCCAGCAACACGGCGTTATACGAAAAAAAACGCCACTGGATTGATTTTAACGCCGAGCCATTACTTGGCGAAACGACGCAGGAAGCCTTGGCAGAAGACTTTTACGCCTACATTTTGCGTCTTGCTTCGGGTACAAAACGCACAAAAACGGAGCAGCACGGCATACGCGATTTAGCGATTTTTAAAACGGGAGTGACTCTATGAAAAACACAAAATTCGTTTTAGGCGCGCGCGCCCACGATTTTGGGCGGCACACAGCGGACGCGCTGGCATCGCTCATTAAAAAGAACGGCTTCGACTGTGTACAGCTTGCCCCAGCCAAGGCGATAGAGGGCATTAACGCAATTGGCGAGATAAACGACCGCCACTTGGAAGAAATTCGCACCGCGTTTACCAAGCACGATTTGGAAATTGCGGTGTTGGGCTGCTACATCGACCCCGCCCTAACGGACGAAACTCAGCGGCTGGCGAATGTACGCCTTTTCTGCGATAATTTGCACCATGCGCAAAAATTGGGCGTAAAATACGTAGGCACGGAAACGACGGGCTTCCCCGCGGACGGCACACACGAAGCACGGGAAAAGCAGTACGCTTTGCTCAAGGACAGCGTATTACGCATGGCGGAAGTCGCGGAAAAAACGGGCGTAAGCATCGGCATCGAACCCGTTGCTGACCATACCCTCAACTCGCCCGAGCTTACCCGCCGTTTGCTGGATGAGGTAAATTCGCCCCGTTTAAAACTTATTTTTGACCCCGCAAATATGCTGCTGCCCGCCACGGTGGATAAGTATGATGCTATTTTCGATGAAATGATTCGCTTAAACGGCGAAGAAATTTCCGTCATGCATATCAAGGGTATTACCATAGAAGACGGCAAGAAGGTGTGGGCAAATATACACCGCAGCGCATTTAGCTATGAGAATATTTTTACGTGGCTGAAGGCGGAGAAGTCGGGCATTCGCTTGCTTTGTGATGAGGTGCGCATGGACAGCTTTATGGAGGATTTAAATAGCTTGAAGGAATTGGCGGGGATATAAAAATAAAAGATGAAAACCGTGGGACGCTGTCCCACACCCTACAACCTTTTAAAAAGGGTTGACCAAAACTTTATTTTTTGGAGGTTTTTTGCATGGTTAATTTTAGATTGGACGGTAAAATTGCGCTGGTCACGGGCGCGTCGTATGGAATTGGCATGGGTATGGCGTTGGCGCTGGCGGACGCGGGTGCTAAGATTGTTTTTAACGATATTAATGCGGAGCTGGTAGAGAAAGGACTTGCAGAGTATAAGGCGCAGGGCGTTGACGCCCACGGCTATGTGTGCGACGTAACGGACGAAGCGGGCGTAAATGCCATGTTTAAGCAAATCCGCACCGATGTGGGTATTGTGGATATTTTGATTAATAACGCGGGCATTATTAAGCGCATTCCCATGCTGGAAATGACGGCGGACGACTTCCGCAAAGTGGTGGACATTCACCTGAGCGGGTCGTTTTTAATGGCGAAGGCGGCACTGCCGGGCATGTTGGAAAAAGGTCACGGTAAGATTATCAATATCTGCTCTATGATGAGCGAGCTGGGGCGCGAAACCGTTTCGGGTTACGCGGCTGCCAAGGGCGGGCTTAAGATGCTTACGAAGAATATCTGCTCGGAATTTGGACACGCCAACATCCAATGTAACGGCATTGGACCGGGCTACATCGCCACGCCGCAAACTGCGCCCCTTCGTGAGAAGGACGCAGACGGCAACCCCCACCCCTTCGACAAGTTTATTCTTTCCAAAACACCCGCAGGGCGCTGGGGCGTACCCGAAGACCTGGCAGGACCTGCGGTTTTCCTCGCCGGCGATGCGTCTAACTTTGTAAATGGGCATATTTTATATGTGGACGGCGGCATTTTGGCGTATATTGGGAAGCAACCGTAAACTTACCTAAACAATCCATTCTGGTTGAGTATCGTTGTGCTGAAAAGGAATAAAATATCTTGGTCGGTAATTTCAATAAAGGTAGGCAACAGGTGGGTGGAGATATAGCGAATATCCACCAATATTATCTTTGCGTAGCCGCCGAGGAGTAGCGGCGTTATGCTGCTGCCGAATGAATCGCGGAAGATGATGAGTTCGCGGTTGGTGGTTGCGTTGGGAATTTCGATAGTCATAACCGCCTGGGCACCGGCTAAAAAAACATCATAACCGTCCATGCCGCCGAATAGTTCGGGCATGTACACCCTCAGGGGCAGACGTTCCCCGTCCACGGTTATATAGCGCGAAAAAAGTATCTGCCCGCCTTCTTCCAGCAGGGTGTATACGATGGCGTTTTCCGTATATTCGTTGGTTAAGAAAGTTAATTCATCGGGGCGGACGGGCAAAGCGGCATGGCCGTGGAAGCTACCCCGAAAGGGAAACAAGGTATGGGCGGTATATGTGTTTGGCGGCGGCAAATCAACCCCCATATACCGCGTTAATTGCTCGGCGACGGGTAATAAATTTTCCTGCCGCCAATGAATATCCGTGCGGTAGAAATCTTCTATGGATAAAAGGCTGAATAAATCAATATAAGTATGTGCCCCCATGCGGTGGTGCATAATGCGCATCATTTCGGCATAATCCAGTGCAGGGAAGCCATTTTGCGCGGCAAGAAAATAATTTTTGTCGGGTATTACGGCGTAAAATACATTCAACCCCTCAAAGAGCCATTGGCTGATGGCATTCAAATGGGCGGCGTTTCGGTGAACCGCTTCGGCGTTTAGGGGAAATTCCAAGCTCGATAAATGGCCCGCTACGAAATAATAGCCGTTGGTATCGCGCCTGCCTAAGGCAAGGCGCTTCACGGCGTTTACGGTGCGGAAGGCTTCCCGCAGGGGAAACTGGTCTTGCATGTATTCATCAAGGGCGTACATATAGGTGCCGTTTAAAATAGCCGCTGTGCTTCGTTGGGGCGCTTGGGCAAGCAACCGCCGCTCGGCTTGGGAGCGGGGCACATCTGGCATAACAAAAAATGCAATGCACAGCCCAAACAGGACAGCGACAAAGACGGCGAGGGTTGCTATGTTCCGCATTTTTTCCAATTCAACTCACCCCTTAGAACTTATTTAAAACCTGAAATATATAAAAGGATTAAAGGAACCATCCACTAAATTTGCGGTAACAAGAATTAAACCAACGGCTACCAAAATCGGTTCCAGCAACGTCAGCTTAGATTTATTTTCCAATAGTTTATCTCCCGCCTTTTTCACCACAGGCGTAGACAAAAACGCGGCAATAATAAACATCGGCGCGAAGCTACGCAGATAATACAAGGACAAAGTGCCCGCAAGGGGCAAACCCCCAACGCCAAACATGCCCGACACATCCGCCCATGCGCCACTCATGCCTTCGCCGTTGAAAATGACGAAGCTGATGATGATAACGAGCATGGTATACACATGGGCGACAAACCGCCATGCACGATTAAGCAGTTTCGCCAAAAAGAATTTTTCGGCTACCAGCAACACCGCCATCATCAAGCCCCACACAATAAAATTCCAATCGGCGCCGTGCCAAAACCCTGTCAGCATCCATACGGCGGCGATGTTAAAAATCCACCGTGATTGCTTTACGCGGTTACCCCCCATGGGAATATACACATAATCACGAAACCAATTCCCCAGTGTCATATGCCAACGTCGCCAAAATTCTGTAATTGACCGCGAGACATAGGGATAATTGAAATTTTCGGGAAAGGTGAAGCCGAACATTTTACCCAAGCCAATTGCCATATCGCTGTACCCCGAGAAATCAAAATATATTTGAAAAGTAAAGGCCAAGGCGTACATCCAATAGAACAGCACCGTGCGTTCATCGGCGTAGCGGAAATATTCCGTTAGTTCAGCCATCGAATTGGCGATGATTACTTTCTTCATTAAACCTATGCAAAATCGTCTAATCCCCGCCGAAATTTCTGCCAGCCGTTCCTTGCGGTTTTCCAATTCTTCGGCAATATCGGAGTACCGCACAATGGGCCCTGCCACCAACTGGGGGAACAGGCAAACGAAGGTGGCAAAAGTGACAATATTCGCCTGTGCCCGTACCCGCCCGCGGTAAACGTCGATAGTGTAGCTCATGGTTTGGAAGGTGAAGAAGCTGATGCCGATGGGCAAGCGCACGTTCAACACCGCGATGTCACTGCCGAATACGGCGTTTGCCGTAGTGATGAAAAAATCAATGTACTTAAAAAACCCCAGCATAACCAAGCTTACAACGATGGCAGAAATTAAGAATATTTTCGCCTTTGCCGTGCCGCGGTATTTTTCAATGAGCAAGCTAAATACAAAATCAGATACTGAAGAAATTAAAAGCAATATCGTATAAAACTGCTCGCCGAAAAAATAAAACGCCAGGCTGAATACCAACAGCACGGCGTTTCTGTATTTTTTCGGCGCTGCAAAATAAGCCACCAAAACCGCAGGCATAAACAAATATAAAAACGGTAAACCTGAAAATACCATTGGCTAATAAATTTGTTGGTTACCCTTAGGCAAGCACGGTGGGGATATTGCCCACAACACCTGTAACCACATCTGCCCAGGACATGACAAATACAATATAGTTCCCGTAGGCAACCACTTCAAATGCTTCTGCGGTTACGCAAATCCATCTTGACGGGTCAGCCGCCGCTTCAATTTGTGCGGCAATGGCGGAAGCGTCCATGCCCTCCGAGACTTCCATCAAAACCACCACATGGGGGTGAACATTAATTACCGCTTCCGATATAACCCCTGTTATGCCCTCAATATATTCAATCATTAAATAACGCTCAAAATTTTGGGCGGTTAATTCAACGTCAAAGCGCATGGGAATAAAAGCGGCATCAAAGTTATCGTGCAACTGTGATACAAGGGATACCAGCGTTGCATCGGGGTTGCCCTCGTTAAATACCCAGTCATCGCCGCCAAAGCCAAAGCCGCCGTCAAGGTCGAAGTCGAGGTCGCTGTCATAATCGAAATCATTATCGAAGCTATAATCATCGCCATCGACTATCACACCCACGCCGTTGCTTCCATTACTGCCATTGCCACCGCAAGCGGTCAAACCTACCCCAAGCAAAGCCGCCATGCCAAACATCAGTAAAAATTTTTTCATTTCAATGCACCTCGTTTTTTATTTTTTTCTCTCACATATCATGACGGATAAACATCGAATAAGTTCCATTACATAAATATATCCCGCCAAGGGCTTCTTATACATAACGCCCCCCGTAAGGAAAAATAAAAAACCTCAAACACGGGGTGATTGTGTTTGAGATTTTTTTACGCATAATTTACCTATAATTTTTAAGGGGATGATTGTATGCGTGAATTGCTGTTATAATTTAAAGAATTGGATGGATTCCCGCAGTACTTCTACTTGGGAGTTTAATTCTTGGCTGGTGGCGGCGGTTTCCTGGGAAACAGCCGAGTTGCTTTGCACCACCCGGGATATTTGTGACAAATTCCCTACCAAGTGGGCGATGGCTTCTGCTTGTTCTTTTGATGCGGCAGAAATGTTGCCAATTACGGCAAGCAATTCATCCGCACTGGTTACGATTGCATCTAACGCAGTTGCGGTACTTTGTGCAATGTTTGAGCCAATATCTACCCGGGTTATCGAGTTTTCGATAAGTTCGGTGGTTTCTGTTGCGGCGATTTGGCTTCTGCCTGCTAAGTTACGCACTTCGTCGGCAACTACGCTAAAACCTTTACCGTGTTCCCCGGCCCGTGCGGCTTCTACCGAAGCATTAAGGGAAAGCAAGTTGGTTTGGAAGGCAATATCCTGTATCGTTTTTACAATTTTTGCAATGTTTTTGGAAGAATTTTTAATTTCCAGCATGGCCGCTTCCATTTGCTTCATGGCAGCATTGCCCTGCCCTGCGTAACCTGTGGACTTGATAGACATTTCGTTGGCCGTATTTGCATTTTCGGCGTTTTGCCGGGTTTGTTGGTGGATTCTTTCGATGGTGGCATTGAGTTTTTCAACAGAAGTTGCTTGCTCTTGTGCGCCGGTGGCCAGGCTGGTGGCGGTATTGGAAATTTGATGCGCCCCTGCCAAAACTTGTTCGCATGCACCTGTAATCCCTGCCATGGTTTTATGCAAATTATCCCGAATGCCATTAACCGAGCGTCGGATACCGTCAAAGGAACCCACGTATTCATGCTTTATGGTTGTGCGCAAGTCACCTTCTGCCATTTGCGCCAAGGTTTTATTTATTTCATTGATATAGGAAGCGATTTTTGTAATGCTTGTGTTAAGGGATTCCAAAATATTTTTAAACGCACCATGGTAGTTTTTTGTATTTGTATCATATCCCGCATTTGTTATTATTTTATTTATTTTGTCAATATCAAAATTGCCGTCCTTCATTTCAACAATGCCCATTTCAATCACTTGCAACGGGTCGTTTATGGCTTTGCTAATGCGGTTAAGCCCTGCCATAAGGATGCACCAGTCCCCTTTGTAGCCGCCGTCTTTTATTTGGTGGGTGGTGTTGCCGTTTACCATTGCATCTATCATGGTGGTCATTTCTGTTTTTACATTTTCTAAATTGCCTGTAACGGCTTGCAAGGTGCGGGTTATTATTTGTTTTTCCCCGGGTAGTTCTTCTATATAAGTGTTGAAGTTACCGCTGCCAATATCGTCTAATGCGTTTAGCATCATGGCTTCGTCTTTCATTAAACCGCGGGTTACTTTGCCAATGCCGTCTATCATTAATTTGTAATCATTTTGGTATTTTTTGGGGTCTATTTGATATTTTGTGTTACCCACTACGTTAAATTGATGCTCCATTTCCAATAGGTCATCTTCCACGGATTTAATCACATCTACAATGTCGGCAATAGAATTTGAAAGTTCCCCCATTTCTGTGGTTTCGCTGGTACGCAGGGGAACAGATAAGTTACCCCTTGCCGCTGCTTTGGATGCAATTTTAATTTTTTCGATGGACTTGCTTATTATTTTTATAATCCACAGTGCCATCATTAAGGACGCTAAAACAGAAATTGCCGATATTATGCCTATCCAAAGTATAGACTGCCGGCTGTCGTTTATGCTGCGGGTAAGGTCGGTGTCGGCACGGGTTACGGCGTCGTCAAACAAGGCAAGTAAACTATTGTTAATGTCTGTAGTAGATGCCGCCGCAACGGGGTTAATAACATTAAGGGATAAGTCCTGTGTTGCAAGTATATGGGTATATAAATCATTATAAATTGTGCGGTAAGCTAACATGGCGGTCTGTGCTCCGCTCATGTCGGAGAGTAAGCGGGTCCGCTCCCATTCGGATAGGCTTGTGTCATTCATTACGTTTTGGTTAAAGCGGGTAATTAATTCCTCTACGGTTGGATAGCGGCCCAGCATTTCGTTAAGACGGGTTTGTATTACGTTAAAATCGGATGAAATTAACATTTGGAACGCATTAATACGTATTTGTGCAAACTCAAATTTCAACTCGGTAACTATCTTTCTGCGTTCCAGGGATTGGCCTGCTAAGTGTTGATATTGCTTGTCTACAAGGTTTGCGCGATACACGGCAAATAACCCTAATCCGACAGTCATCAGAATAACCAGTCCAAATGATATAATGAGCCATGTCTTGATTTTTACATTTTTCATGCAAAACGCCTCCTTTTATTGCTATGAGCTATTAAATTGAAAACAAGGATTCGTAATTACTCTTTTTGCTTTAACATATGACGCAGCTTTTTTTTGCTACTTCCTCGAAACGGGGAAAACCCGCTTTTTAATTGTGTTTTAACCATCGGTTAACCTAAGAAGCGAATTTTAAAAAATCTCAAACACAAGGTTATTGTGTTTGGGATTTTTTTTACGCATAATTTACTTATAATTTTTAAGGGGATGGTTGTATGCGTAGTGTGTTGGCGGGTAATATCGCACGGTACCGCAAGCAACTGGGGCTTACACAAGAGGCGCTGGCGGGGCAATTAAATATTAGCTTTCAAGCGGTGAGCAAGTGGGAAACGGGGCAAACCGTACCCGATACGTTACTCCTTCCCGCCATTGCGCGGGCGTTGCAGGTGAGCATTGATACGTTGCTGGGTTATGCGGCGTTTCGGGACGATACGACCTTCTATGAAACGGCGTATAAAAACGAGGGGTATTACTGGGGTGTTGCACCCAACCGCGGGTGCTTTCGGGTGCTGGAGCTTATGCCGCCTACGCGGCGGGTCAAACTGCTGGACATAGGCTGCGGCGAGGGTAAGGACGCGGTATTTTTCGCGCGGTGCGGTTATGATGTGACGGCCTTTGACATTTCCGAGGCGGGGGTGGAGAAAACCCGACGACTTGCGGAAGCGGCACGGGTACAGGTGCAGGCCTTTCGCGCAAATATTTTGGATTATCGACTGGACGCGCACTTTGATGTATTATACTCCAGCGGGGTGCTGCATTACGTAAAGCCCACGCTGCGGGACGAAATTATGGCGAATTACAAAGCCCATGTAAACGAAAACGGTCTGGTCGCCTTTAATGTTTTCGTAGAAAAGCCCTTCATTCCCCCACCCCCCGAGGACGAGGAGCGCCACGCTTTTTTATGGCAGTCGGGGGAATTGCTTGCCCATTTTGCGGGCTGGCTTACCGAAGGTTTCGGAGAGTATGTATTCGATTGTGATTCTTCGGGCATACCCCACAAACATGCCATGAATGTGTTGTATTCCAGGAAAGTATAGAAAGGATAATTCTCATGCACCCAGCTTGGAACGGCTTTACCACAGGCGCGTGGACGACAGAGGTCAACCTGCGCGACTTTATTCAAAAAAACATAACCCCCTACGAGGGGGACGCGGCATTCCTTTCCCCCGCCACCCCGCGTACGGGCAAATTGTGGGAAGAGGTATGCGTACTGCTTAAAGAAGAAAACGCCAAGGGCATTTTGGACGTGGAAACGAAGAAGCCTTCTACGGTCGTGTCTCACGGCGCGGGGTATATTAACCGCGAGCTGGAGCAAATTGTGGGCTTGCAAACGGACAAGCCCTTAAAGCGTGGCATTATGCCCAAGGGCGGTGTGCGCGTGATAAAGAATGCGCTTAAAACCTACGGCTACGAGTTAGACCCCGCCATTGAGGAAATATACTCGAAGCACCGCAAAACCCACAATGACGGCGTTTTTGACGCTTATACCGACGATATGCGCGCGGCGCGTAATTCTGGCATTATTACGGGATTGCCCGACGCCTATGGCCGCGGGCGCATTATCGGCGATTATCGCCGCGTGGCGTTGTACGGCACGGAATTTCTCATTGCGGATAAAAAGCAACAGTTGATGCACGAAAATTTGATGCGCCTTGCGGGCAAGCTCATTGGCATACGGGAGGAGATTCAACTGCGCGAGGAGATAAACGAGCAAATCCGCGCCTTGAAGCAGTTGGAGGAAATGGCGCAGATGTACGGCTTTGACGTTTCCCAACCTGCACAAACGGCAAAGGAAGCGGTGCAGTGGACGTATTTCGCCTTCCTTGCGGCGGCGAAGCAACAAGACGGCGCAGCTACTTCGCTGGGACGTGTGGCTACGTTCTTGGATATTTACTTCGAGCGGGATTTGAAAAACGGCGTACTTACAGAGGAAGAAGCCCAAGAAATTATCGACCATTTTGCGATTAAACTGCGCATTATCCGCTTCTTGCGCACGCCCGAATACAATGCCCTGTTCTCCGGCGACCCGACCTGGGTAACGGAGGCCATCGGCGGCATGAGCGAAAGCGGGAAAACGCTGGTTACGAAGAACAGCTACCGCATTATTCACACTCTTACTACGCTGGGTCCTGCCCCCGAGCCGAATTTGACCGTGCTGTGGAGCAACCAACTGCCCAAGCATTTTAAGCATTATTGCGCAAAAATGAGCATCGAAACCAGCTCCCTGCAATATGAAAATGACGACCTGATGCGCGGTTATTGGGGGGACGATTACGCCATTGCGTGCTGTGTTTCCGCCATGCGTATCGGCAAGCAGATGCAGTTTTTCGGCGCGCGGGCAAATTTGGCGAAAGCCCTCACCTATGCTATCAACGGCGGGCGGGACGAGAAAAGCGGCATCCAAGTCGCCCCGGAATACGCTCCCGTAATGGGGGAATATCTGGACTTCGAAGAGGTGTACCGCAAGCTAAACCAGATGCTGGATTGGCTTGCGCAATTGTATATTTCTACACTCAACATCATTCATTACATGCACGATAAGTATAACTACGAAAGCCTGCAAATGGCATTGCACGATATGGAGGTACTGCGTACCCATGCCTGTGGTATTGCGGGCTTGTCTGTTGTGGTGGATTCGCTCTCTGCCATCAAGCACGCAAAAGTAAAAGCTGTCCGCAATGAAACAGGTCTGGTGGTGGACTATAAAATCGAAGGCGAGTACCCCACCTTCGGCAATAATGATGAGCGGGTGGACAAAATCGCCAACGACCTGATTCGCCTGTTTATGGAAAAGCTGGAGAAGCACCGCGCCTACCGCAACGCCGTGCCGACCCTTTCCGTGCTAACCATTACATCGAATGTGGTATATGGCAAAGCCACGGGCGCAACCCCCGACGGGCGCGAAGCGGGGCAGCCCTTCGCCCCGGGTGCTAACCCCATGCACGGGCGCGAACATAAAGGCGCGATTGCGTCCATGTCCAGCGTGGCAAAGCTGCCCTATGAATATTCCCAGGACGGTATTTCCTACACCTTCTCCGTTGTGCCAAAGGCGTTAGGGCGGGACGAAAGCGACCGCATTACCAACCTATCCAATTTACTGGACGGCTTCTTCCACGATAACGGGCACCACATTAATATTAACGTGTTCGACAAGGCAACCCTATTGGATGCGATGGAAAAACCCGAGCTGTACCCGCAGCTTACTGTGCGCGTAAGCGGCTATGCGGTAAATTTTGTGAAGCTAACCCGTGACCAGCAGCTGGAGGTTATCCACCGCACCTTCCACGAAAGTATGTAGATGACAGGCAGCGTACACTCCATTTACACAGGCGGTATGGTGGACGGGCCTGGCATACGCACCGTGGTTTTTTTCGCGGGTTGTTCTTTGCGTTGTTTGTATTGCCATAATCCCGACACATGGGAGCGCTCCCACGGTACGTTTAAAACGGTGGACGACGTAATGGGCGAAGTATGCAAATACCGCTCGTATTACAAATTTTCGGGCGGGGGGATTACCGTTTCGGGGGGGGAAGCCACCGAGCAGCCCAACTTCCTGCGCGCGTTGCTTACAGCCTGCCGCGCAGAGGGCATACACACAGTGTTAGACACCTCAGGCTTCCCCACAGAAAACCTGGCAAATGAAATACTGCCGCTGGTGGATTTATTGCTGCTGGACGTTAAAGCCTTCCGCAAGGATACGTACAAACGGCTTACAGGCTCGCGGATTGAACGCCCGATACAAACCCTGCACGCGGCAAAACGACTGCGCATTCCCGTGCAAATTAACTATGTGCTTGTGCCTAATTTAACCGACAACCGCGAAGAAATTACCGAAATGGGGACATTTTTCCGCGGTTTTGATAATATACAGAAAATTGAAGTACTTCCCTTTCACAAACACGGCGAACATAAATGGGCAGAACTTAACCTGGACTATCAATTGTCCGATGTATTGCCCCCCACAAAAGAAGATACGGCGAATGTTTTGCACATGCTTACACATTCGTAAAAAAGGAGCAATTATGATTAAAAATCGTTTATTCCGCAGCCGTTTATCGGGGCGCATTATGACATTAAATTTAGGCGTACTCTTATTGGTGCTTATCATCGTGGTTGCGCTTTCGCTGGTATCGGTGACAGAAATTACAGACACCGCTTCGCGGCGTATTGCGCAGCTGCATTCGCAGGAATCGCTGGGCAGGCTTATGATGCATTTAAACAACGACCTTGCGCTGCTGCGTATGGTTGCCAATTCCGGCGCGGTGCAAGAATGGTTTGCCGACGAGCATAACGAAGAAAAAAAATACCATGCCCTAAACGAACTCATTGCCGCCGCCCCTTTTTTGCAAATACCCGAATTTTACATGGGCGTCGCCAACTCGTTAAACGAATATATTATTGGACTAGATACAACGGTCGCCACCTTTACCGCCCACGGCACAATGTCGCCCGATGTGCCGATGGACGAATGGTTTTTTAATATGATGGGAACGGATTTGCCCTTTACCTTTAACGTGGATATAGACAAATACACCCATACATGGAACGTTTGGATACTGCACCGCGTGGTACATAACGGACAGGACGTAGGGCTTTTGTGTATCCCCTTCCGTATCGAGTACGTGCTTGGCGACGTTTTTGGTCAATACGATGATGAATTTATCAGCGGCTATTTTGTGGACGGCAACGGCTTTATCCACATGGAAAGCGACGCTTTTGACCATTACGCGCTATGGGAATACGAGAGCATTCATATTAGCACTCTTGATACGGGGCTTGGCGTGGTTGTGCATGATTTTAGCGCAAGGTATGAACTGTTTTTCTCGGAATATACGGAAATTGAGGTGGTGCGCCTGCGTGACGGCGACCACGATTACGCCGCTATTGCACCAATCCCCCACTCGTCGTGGATGATTATTACCCTCTTCGACAGCCGTATGCTGTTTAGCATAGCCGATATTTTGCCTATTGTGATTATTCTTGTTTCCGCATTTGTTGGGTTTGCTTTTTTAAGTTTATTTATTATTCGCCGCGGCGTGCTTACGCCTATCGAAAATCTTACCCTTAGCGTTGCCCTTGTTACGGACGAAAATAAAAGCAACACCGCCGTATACGGCGAAAATAGACCCGACGAAATTGGCGACCTTTCCCGCACCATTACCGAAATGCTTAAAAAAATGAGCGATGCCGCCGCCAAGGAGCAAGAGCTGCTGGAGCGCGTATACGAGGAACGCAAACGTATAGACGTAGCCGAGGAATCTAACCAAGCCAAGAGTCGCTTCCTTGCCCGTATGAGCCACGAGATACGCACCCCCATCAACGCGGTTATGGGCATTTCTACCATTCACTTGCAAGACCCCACTCTCTCTCCCGAATTGGAAGAATCCCTTGTAAAAATACACAATTCCTCTAACCTGCTGCTTAGCATTGTAAACGATATACTTGACATTTCCCGCATAGAATCGGGAAAAATGACGATTGTAGAAGAGGCATACGACGTCGCATCCATGATACACGACGTGGCGTCCGTTTATATGGCAACCTTAGAAAATGAAAACGTGCAATACCTCATGCATGTAGACGAAAACCTGCCCACGTCCCTTATCGGCGACACATTACGTATAGAGCAAATTGTTAGCAATTTGCTTTCCAACGCCATAAAATATACGGAATCGGGTACGGTTACACTGTCCTTCCTTTGTGAAAAAAATACAGAAGATTCAATTATGCTGGTTATTGACATTAACGACACAGGCTTGGGTATGACGCCCGAGCAGGTAGAAGCGCTCTCCAGCCAAAGCGATTACACCCGCTTCCATGAAAATGAGAACCGCTTTATTAGCGGTACGGGCTTGGGTATGCCTATTACGTACAGCATAGCCGAGTTGATGGAAGCAAAGCTTTCTATTAAAAGCGAGGTAGGTAAGGGCACAAATGTTGTGGCGCGTATACCCCAAAAGATAGAAAACGCTATCCCCCTGGGGGCGGAAACGGTAAGAAATCTTGAACAATTCCACGCAAATATCCGTATAGACAGAAAGCGGTTCGAATTTACGCCCAAGCCTATGCCCTATGGCAAGGTACTTGTCGTAGACGATACGGAAGCCAATTTATACGTAGCGCAAAAAATGCTTGCTTTCTACCACCTTAATACAGAAACCTGCATCAACGGCTACGAAGCCATTGAAAAAATTAAAAACGGCAAGGTATATGACGTTATTCTAATGGATAATATGATGCCCGGCATAAGCGGAACTGAAGCCATGCAACAGCTGCGCGACCTGGGTTACCACAGTCCCATTGTAGCGTTTACCGCAAGCGCGTTGTTAGGGCAAGTAGAGGAATTAATTAAAAGCGGCTTCGATGGTTTTATTTCCAAGCCTATTCAACCCAAAATTTTAGACAGAATACTGCACAAATTTATTAGAGATAAACAAACCCCCGAAGTAATTTCCGAGGCAATAAGCAATACAACCATTAAAAAAACTGATATAATAAACTTTCAACAAAGCGATACGTTAAAGATTCAATTAAAAAATGACTTCCTGCGAATGTATAGCAACATAGATGCAGAGATAAACGACGCATTACAAGCCAACGATACAAGCACAGCGCACCGTTTAGCACATACGCTTAAAACCGTAGCGGCACTAATCAATGAAACCGTACTGGAAAATGCCGCAGAAAGTATGGAGCAAACCTTTCGGGAAGGGAAGCTGCCCGGCGATTTACAGTGTGATAATTTGCAAAAAGCCTTGCGCTTTGTTCTTAACAATATCAGCGGCGAAGCGCTTCCCCCGCCAATTAATAATGCGTACATTTCTAACGAAGAGGCCGTTGCATTGTTAGACGAGGTCGCCCCGTTGCTGGCGTCCCAAAACGGCACCTGCGTAGACAGGATTGACGATTTGCGCAAAATTCCTAACGCCTCCATGCTTTGCACAAAAATTGAAGAATATGATTTTAGCACTGCGTTTATATTGCTTACGGAGTTAAAAACACGATTAAAGGGTGAATAATATGGCAGCGACAAACAGTGTATTAATTATAGACGACGAGGTAATGCATCTACGCGCATTAGTAGACATGCTGCGTGACGAATACACCGTATATGCAGAACGCGACGGCACCCATTCCCTTGAATCGGCATTAAAACTAAAGCCCGATTTAATTTTGTTAGATATATTAATGCCGGGCACAAACGGCTTTGATGAAATTAAGCGCCTAAAAAATGACGAGCATACCAAAAATATACCCATCATATTTTTAACGGGATTAAATGCCCCCGAGGACGAAGTGCGCGGTTTTTTACACGGCGCAGTGGACTATATAACCAAACCCTTTAACGCACACGCGGTAAAAATGCGCGTCCAGCACCAAATTCAAATCGTTAATCTGTTGCGCGAGGTGCGGCACAACAGCGTTACCGACACGCTAACAAACATAGGCAACCGCCGCTATTTTAACGACTTACTTAACCAAGAATGGGAGCGCGCAAAACGCCAGCAAAGCCCCATCGGCTTGCTCATTTTGGATATAGATTATTTTAAAACATTTAACGATAGGTACGGGCATTTAAACGGCGATGTTGTATTAAAAACCGTTGCCCATATCATTAGCGCACAAACGGTACGCGCAAGCGATAGAGTGGCACGCTGGGGCGGCGAGGAATTTGCCGTTATCCTTCCCAATACGGCAATTGCAGGCGCAAAAAAAGTCGCCAACGCTATCCTCGCGGCAATAAAAAGCACCAATATTGTATTAAACGATAACCAAACCATTCGCGTATCGGCAAGCATTGGCGTACATTGCTATATCCCCGAACGCGACGGCGTATACAGCGAGCTTGAATTTATCGCCGATGCCGACGAAGCGCTACTTCTTGCCAAAAAAAAGGGCAGAGATTGTATCTGCACCTTTGAGGAAATAGAAAAATAACTTACACCTTATTTTTTAGCTGGAACACGTATGCCATAATTTCGGCTACGGCTACATATAGCTCCTCGGGGATTTCCTTGTCCACTTCTACATCGTTGTAAATCGCACGTGCAAGCGGAGGGTTTTCTACAATGGTAATGTCATGCTCTATGGCGGCGTCGCGTATGCGCTTTGCCATAAAATCTACGCCCTTTGCTACCAAAATGGGCGCAGTTAAAGGTCCTAACAAATCATATTTTAACGCAACGGCATAATGTGTGGGGTTGGTGATAATTACATCAGCCTGCGGTACGTTTTGCATCATACGGCGCATACTTACTTCGCGCATTTTTTGGCGTATTTTCCCTTTAATTTGCGGGTTACCGTCCATTTGCTTCCATTCTTCTTTTACTTCGTGCTTGGTCATGCGCAGGTCTTTATTATGCTTCCAACGGGTATAACCAAAGTCTAACGCCGCGATAAATAGGTAAAATGCGCCGATAGCCAAGCCCATGTTTGCAATAAGGTTGCCAATAATAATCATGCCGCGCAAGGGCTCCATACCCAACAAAATGGGAAGCGTAGTTTCTACCGCGCCCATGACCATTATATATACGACCGAGCCAATAATGGCAAGCTTAAGCAATGACTTGACTAAATTCATTAAGCTTTGCAATGAAACGATTTTTTTAAACCCTTTAAGCGGGTTTAACTTCGAAAACTTAGGCATTAATGGCTTGGATGTTACCTTCCAGCCCACTTGAATCACATTAGTTATTACACCAATAACAACGGCAACCAAAAACATAGGCGCAGCCATTAATAAAATTTGCCCAAATACCCACGCAACGTGACGAGCAATTTGCACATCATCAATCGCCCGCGTACCCAGAAAAATATACTGTCCATGGAAATCAAACATGGCTACAATCCCGTCCAGCAAACCCCCGGCAAACATACGCAGCGTAAAAAACGCCACCAATAGCATAAATGCAGTGCTTACCTCTTGGCTTTTGGCGACTTGCCCTTCTTCCCGCGCTTTTTGGCGTTTTTTTGGCGTGGCTTCCTCGGTTTTTTCACTGCCCCCGTCATCGGCAAAAAATTGCAGGTTAAGGGGCATATATAATCTACCATTCATACGGTCGCAACCCCCATATCATTTCTGTTAGTGCGTATAGGGCATGTTCAAATAACGAATTATATATACTGCCCAGTGGCCCGGCCATGGTTGGCATCAACAAGAAAAGTCCTACCAAAATTTTTAACGGCATACCAATAACAAATACATTCATCTGCGGCGATGCCTTAACCATAATCCCCAGCGCTACATTAATGACCGTAAGTGCGCCCATTATAGGCAGCGCAATTTGCACCCCAATGATTAAAAACGCCGTCATTTGCCCAACCACAAATACCGCAATGTCTTGGTTGTCCAATATATTGGCAGCACCAAGGGGGAGCACCATAAAGCTTGCTACAAATGCTTCAATAAAATTGGCAAGCCCGCCCGTAACTATCATTAACGCCATCACTGCCATAAAGAAGAAGTTACCCACAATAGGTACTTGAATTTGCAACAAAGGGTCTACCATATTTACCATGGCAAACCCCATCATAAAGTCTAGTATATGCCCGACAAACAAGATAATACTGAATACAAAAAATACCATATAGCCCAGCATAAAGCCCGCGGCAAATTCCATTACCACCATCATGGTAAAACCGCCGATAGTGGGCGCATACACCGCTTCGCTTACCAAGCCCGATGAAAAAATAGCCGCGCCTATAATTACGCTCACATTTATGCGCACAATCATAGGTATGCTCATACCCGAAACGATGGGCAGGATAATAAAAAATGCCAGCGTTCGTACCAAGACCAGCATAAAAACGTCTATCTGCTCATAAAACGCGGCAATAATTGGCAATGAACCCATAAGCTACCCCGCGAAATGCGTGATGAGATACGTCATCATAAATTCCAAATATTCCCGAAGCCTGCCCACCATAAAGGGTCCAAACAAAGCAATTGCGCCAAGCACCGCCACAATTTTCGGGATAAAAGCAAGCGTTTGCTCCTGTATACTTGTTACCGTTTGGAAAATAGACATAATCAAACCCGCCGCCAACCCTATAACCAAGGGCGGCGCTGCCACTGTTAAAATGGTAAATAACCCACGTGTAATAACCGTTACAATTGTTGCGTCTGTAATCACGCTAATACCCCCCTGCAAATGTTAGCATTACCAAGCTAATAAAACGTCCCCATCCACCCGCAACAAGGAACAGCATAATTTTAAAGGGCATCGAAATCATTGCGGGGGGTAGCATCATCATACCCATTGCCATCAGTACACTCGCCGTTACCATGTCAATAACAATAAACGGCAGGAACATAAAGAAGCCAATCATAAAGCCCCAAGCAAGTTCCCCTACTACAAAGGCAGGAATAAGCACATAGTTGGGTATGCCGTCGCCCCACTGGTAGCCGTCCTCTTCATCGCCCGGCACATAATCCATGCCTGTCATATCCATAAATAATTGCAAATACCGTCCGCTTTCGTTGCGGCTTAACTGGTCAAGCATAAAATGGCGGATAGGGCGCAAGCCTTCTTCCCATGCCTCGTCAAAGCTAATTTCGCCTTGGCTAAAGGGCTGTAATGCGTTGTTGTTTATATCGCGGAAGACGGGCGTCATAAGAAAAAGCGTAAGAAAAAGCGCAAGCCCGATTAACACTTGGTTGGGCGGCATTTGCTGCGTTGCCATGGCCTGCCTCATAAATGAAAGGGCTATCATAATGCGCGTAAAGCCCGTCATTAGAAGCAACAACGACGGCGCAAGCGCAATTAAACTCATTAAAAATAGAATTTGTAAGGTTGCGGCAACCTCGTGTGGGTCGTCGCTGCCGTCCCATATTACATTAAGCCCGGGGAATACCCCGTCCGGCATTACTTGCTCTATATTCCAGCCTTCGGGGGCTACGGGAGCGGGGTCGGGTATTGGCGTTGGCGTGGGAACGGGTTCTGCCGCGCCCGCCATTACATTTAACGGAAAAAAAACCGCCACTAAAAAAATTAGCAGCAGTGAAAAAGTCATTATGCGCGTAATTTTATTCCGGGTCGGTTTTATTTTCGCCGTCATTTGCCTCATCCTTGGGAGGTAAAAATCGTTCAAGTACCTTTCCGAAGGTCACGCCCATGGGCGGCGTTTCTTCGGCTTCCTTAATTTGTTTTTCGTCCAATTCGGCTAATAAGGTTACACGTTCCTTGCTCACGCCAAGCACAAGGTACTTATCCCCTGCGCGCACCAGCTGTATCATGTTTTGCGAAGCAACGAAAATGCTTTCCTTTAATTCCAAATTGCCCGAAGTCGTGCCGCGCCGTTTTACCGCACCCGTTAGCCGCAAAATAAACCAGCACAGCGCAATAATAAACAGCAGCACCACAAGCATATACAAAAACGGGCCAACCGACGCCAGCACTCCGCCGCCGCCTATTGTCCCGTCCGTGGGAAATAACAAAGAATACCCCATAACGCTCGGCGCGCTATCCGATAACTTTTTTGACCGCTTCCAGTACCCTATCCGGCTGGAAGGGCTTAACTATAAAGTCCCTTGCGCCCGCCTGTATGGACTCGATAACCATCGCCTGCTGCCCCATGGCCGAACACATGACAATTAACGCGCCGGGGTCAGCGGCTTTTATACCCTTCGCCGCGGCGATACCGTCCATTTCTGGCATCGTAATGTCCAGTATGCACAGCATAGGCTTCAGTTCCTTGAATTTTTCAATGGCCTTTACGCCATTTTCCGCCTCGCCAATTACGTTGTAGCCATTCTTGGTGAGGATATCCTTCAGCATCATACGCATGAAAGCCGCATCGTCCACCAATAGAATCGTCTTGTCAGCCATTTACGTTCACTCCTTAGCCTTTTATCAGGTTAAATCCTTTTTTCTACACTTACAATATCTGTGATGCGGATGCCAAAGTTTTCGTCTATTACTACAACTTCGCCTTTGGCTACAAACTTGCCGTTTACCAGTATATCTATGGGTTCGCCCGCGAGCCTATCCAGCTCTATTACTACACCGGGCGAAAACTCCAATATTTCCGAAATTTTCTTGTGCGTGCGCCCTAGCTCCACCGTTATTTCCAGCGGCACATCCATGATGATGCCCATATTTTCCTTCTGCTGGAATACTGTGTTGTAATCCAACGGCTGGAAAGAAACGGACTGCACGTTGGGCCCTGCTACGGGCGGCATTTGTTGTTGTGGGGGCGGGTAGTACATCGGTTGTTGTGGGGGGTAGGGTTGCTGTGCATAAGGGTCTGCTCCCGGGTGTGGCGCATATTGTTGGGGCGGGGGCGCCATTTGCTGCGGCGGTGCCATAGGCGGTGGAGCTGCGGCGGGTGGCGGTGCAGCAGGTGCCGCTGCCGGGGGGGGTGCTGCCGCGGGTGCCGGGTCTGCCGTACCTGTCATCTCGCCCTGCAATTTTACTACCATTGCTTTTGCAAAATCAATGGGCAGGATTTGCATAATTTCGCTGTCTATTAAATCACCAATTTCCATTCGGAAAGAGATACAAGCCAGCAGTTCATCAGGTTCGAAGTCAACGCTGTCTAAAAATTCATTACGTTGAAAGTCGAGATGGAACGGTATTGGGGTGTTTATGTCTACCTTCTCTTTTATCATAGAAGACAGCGATGTAGCCGACGAGCCAACCATTTGGTTCATCGCTTCCCCAATGGCGGACATGTCAATATCGTTGAGTTCTATGGGGTCGGGCACTGCGCCCGTGCCGCCCATCATCAAGTCCGCGATGATTTTAACATCACGGTCCTTTAAAATCAATATATTTGAACCTTTTAACCCAACACGGTAATCTACACGTATTCCTACGCAGGGTCTGTCATAGCTATTTGCAAGGGATTGCCAGTCCATCACCTTTACACTGGGGATAGTGATGTTTACCTTTTGGTTCAACAATGCAAACAAAGTAGTTGACGCCGTACCCATGCTAATGTTGCCTATTTCGCCCAGCGCATCGCACTGGTCGGGAGTGAAGACTTCTGCCGTTCGGTCTACAACCTCGCCGCCGTCGGCAGGTGCTGCGGGTGCTTCAGCCGCGGGTGCACCGGCTTCTGCGCCGTCGCCTTCATTTAACATTCCGCCAAGTAACGCGTCCAGTTCAGCTTGAGAAAGCATGTCGCCCATTACGATTGTTCCTCCTTCTCAATTAAAGCTGTAATCTGTACTGCATACCTGCCGCGGTTAATGCCCGGCTTTGCGTGGAATTTGTTCATGGTACCCACCTTGATAATTAAATCCGAATCTGTATAACTATCAAGCGGGATAACATCCCCCACTTGAAGATTCACAAAATCACTTACCATTACCGTAGTTTTACCCACAACGGCAGAAATAGGCACGCGTGCGCGCTCCAGTTCTTCACCCAGCTTTTCGCGGTAAACGGCGGTGTCGTCTTGCTTCCTGCGTTTGTCGTAAGAAAAACGGGAATACAGCCTGTCCATAATCGGTTCCAGCATTAAGTGAGGCAAACAGAAAGATATCGTACCTTCTGCCGAACCAATTTTAACATTTAACAATACTAATACAATTATATCCTGCGGTGCAATAATTTGTGCAAATTGGGGGTTGGTTTCAATTTTTTCCAACCGCGGACGTATGGGCAGAATATTTTCCCATGGCTCGGGCAGGAAGTTAAGCATTTGCAGCATTACACGCTCCAAGAGGATTTTTTCCACCTCAGAGAATTCGCGCATACGGCGCAGTCCAAAGCCCGGTCCGCCAAGTATTCGGTCTATTATAGCATAACCGACGTTACTCGACATTTCTACAATTATAGACCCACCCGTCAAGGGTTGCAACTCTACGATAGCAAGAATACATGGGCTGGACAATGCAACATTAAAATCGCGGTACATAATCGCTTCCGAGTTTACCACATCTATGGTAGCGGAAGTACGTAAATAACCTGTCATAAACGAGGTTACACTGCGGGCAAAGTTTTCGAAAATATTTTCAAGGGTGCGCAATTGCTCGCGGTTAAAACGCTGCGGGCTTCTAAAGTCATATAGGCGGGCGTCTTTAACAACCGCCTCGGGCGTTGCTACAATATCTGCCGCCTCGCCACTATTCATTGCCGCTAATAATGCATCTATCTCTGATTGGGAAAGTATGTCACCCACGTGCGTTCACCTGCCTTTTGTTTAAAACCCTGTATTAATTTACTATCCACTCGTTGGAGCTTACGGCGACGATTAAATGCCCGTATTCCAACTGCAGGCGGGTAAGGATGCGCTCCTCTATTGCGGCGCGCCCTTCGGGGCTTTTGGCTTCTGTATACGTTGTAGCGAAGAGAACTTCATTAGCAATGGTACGCGCACGTTGGAAGTTAAAGGCTAATTCAAGGGCTTGCGCTTCTGCACGGGGCACACCCGATGAATTGTTAGTGCCCACCATCAAGGAAACGATGATATGGGCGGGGCGGTTTGGTCCATCTAATAAATTTGTTCGAATTTCCTCCAACTCACGCCAGTAGATATCGCCGGGAGCTAGGATTGGGGACGGCGTAACCATGGGACCTTGCTCGTTTATTGTACCGTCGTTGCCAAACGACGTAATGAGAAATATCGTTACCGCAACTACCGTACCCAATAACAGTACCAGCAGCGCGATAATAATTATCATCATAGGCTTGCTTTTATCCATACTACCACTTCCTTAGTTAGTGCTATATTGTGTAAAGCTTATAAACCGGGGATTATAAATGCCGGGGGCGGTGCAGGGCGGTTAGGTCGCCCTTCGGGGGCGGTGGGTGTCATTTCGGTATAGATGCGTATTTCCACACGGCGGTTATTGGCGCGACCTTCGGGGGTTTCGTTTGTGTCGATTGGGAAGGTGTCACCCACACCGCTGGCAGCAATCATTTCTGGCGGCATACCCCATTCTTCTACTAAACGCCTTACTACCGACGCCGCGCGCGCCGCAGAAAGCCCCCAGTTACATACAAACGGGCTATTACGCGCCATGGGTACATTATCTGCGTGACCCTCTACCACTATACGGTGACCCTGCTCAGCAAAAGTCAAAAGTCCGGGCGCAAGCCTATCTACCATTTCAACCGCAGCAGGCAACAAAAGCACCTGTCCCGGCTGGAAAAACATTCGCTCATACATAACAATTTGCAAAAAAGAAGCGTCTTCGGGGATAAAATATCCACCATCTACACCTTCGCCGGGCGCTTGCCCCGGAATTATTTCCTGCATAACATACGGCGCCAAATAGGTACGGAACGCATTTGCCATTGCCGCAGCTACATCGGCAGGTTCCGGTGTGGGCTCGGCGGGTACGCCTTCAACTTCGGGGGAAATCGGTTCTTCAGGCATATATTCGGGCGGGAGGGGATTCTCCATAATGCCGGGTTGCCCAAATATGGTATCGCCGCCGCCTTCTCCTGCGCGTTCGCCTCGGAAACTCGCCAACAGCTCAGCAAAACGCGCTTCGTCGATACTGGACATAGAAAAAAGCAAAATGAAGAATACCATCAATACCGTCATCATGTCGGCATAGCTGGCAAACCAACCGGGCAATACCATTTTTAAGCCCTCTTTTTTCTTCTTTTCCATTATTCGTCGCCGCCTCCACCGCCGCCCGCGCCGGCTTCTTTCGCGCCTACGCCGCTACGTAATGCGGGTGCGAGGAAAGATTTAAGTTTCTCTTCAATAATACGAGGGTTTTCGCCCGCTTGTATCGAGAGCATTCCCTCAATAAGTACCGTTTTTAACAGAATTTCTTCACCGCTAATTTGTTTCAGCTTCGAAGCAATGGGGTTACACAAGAAGTTTGCCAAAATACAACCGTAGAATGTTGTTACCAACGCTACCGAAAGCATAGGTCCCATCGCGCCCGGGTCGTCCAACTGCAGTAGCATTAGAATAAGTCCTACCATTGTACCCAACATACCCCACGAGGGGGCGTAGGTTGCCAACATCTCCCACACGCCTGCAATCATACCGTGGCGGTCTTCTGTCCAAGAGCGTTCGGTTTCCATAATATCTTTAACCAGCTCGGGGTCGGTACCGTCAACGATAAGCATTACGCCCTTCTTTAAAAAGGCGTCGTCCATATTATTTGCAGATTCCTCCAAGGCGAGTACGCCCTCTTTACGTGCGGTGTTTGCAAGAGTAACAATCGAATCAATTGCCGCGGCAGGGTCGGTCGAAGGGGGCTTAAATATAATGCCGATGGCCTTCATCGCCGTCACAAAGGTACTTAATTTAACGGCAATAAAGGCGGACATTGTCGTACCGCCCAATACTACCATAACAGAGGGGGCATCGCCAAACTCACCAATCATGGCAGGGTTCCAGTCCCCTGTGATGAGAATTGCCACCAAAATAAGTACTACGCCTACTACCAAACCTATAAGTGAACCTAGTTCCAAACTCTACATCCCCTTTCGGGTTTTTATCATATTCTAGCCTTACGCTTTATTTATGCGGCGTTTAAAAGCCACAATTTTTTCCATAATTTCTTCCGGCGTTTCACGCACAATTACTTTTTTGCCCGTAATTGTGGTAATCGTGGTGTCGGGTGCTTCTTCAATCAGTTCAATTTGCTCGCTGTTGACCAGCACATCGCGGTCATTAATTCGGGTGAGGCTTATCATAATTTCCCCCTGTTCTATATACTGCCGAGTAGTCTAGCATAACCTAGTCCACGTGACAATGGAAAATACAAAAAAAAACGTAAAAAAAAGTGCCTTGGGGGAAATTGCCAAGGCAGATGGGGCATTTTATATTAATTTTGCAAATAAAAAAGCGGACTGGCATTATACCAATCCGCTTTAAAACTTCTAATCTACTGCCTGCGCTTAGCGCCGCAGGTTTACTAATTCTTGTATCATTTCGTCGGAAACGGAGATTAAACGGCTGCTGGCTTGGAAACCACGCTGCGTAACAATCATGCCCGTAAACTCTTCGGCAAGGTCTACGTTACTCATTTCCAGCGCACCCGAGCGGATATCGCCAATTTCGCCTATGCCGTCAAACGAGCCCGAGTTGGCGGTTGCTGCCCATAGGTTGCTGCCCATACGCTGCAAGCCCGCAGGGTTAGCAAACATGGCAACGGGGATTTGCCCCAGTGTACGAATGCGCCCGTTGGTAAACATACCCGTAATTGTGCCGTCCGAACCAATGGAGATATCGCGCAGGGTACCGGGCGGGTTACCGTTAATGGGTTCAAAGCCTGCGTTTGTGCCCATACCGCCTTGATTAAACAGTGTACTCATGTCGAAGGTCATTGTACCTACGGGGATTTGGGTTACAGGAGCTGTGGTTGCTACATGGTCGCCCGTTAGGTCGCCATAAACAATTGTACTACCGTCTACATCACCAAAGGTAGAGCGGGGGTTAAATCCGCGTACAGGTACAAGATGCATGGTTAGCGTGCCCGTGGTACGCTGCCATACGTCACCCGTTGCGGGCGCAGTGGCTACAAAAGGCGTTGTAGGACCGGGCCTATCCAGCGGTGCAGTACCTACCCGTGCGCCCGTGGGACCCATACCAACCAATTGACCGTTAGAGTCGAACGCCAGCGTACCGCTTGGGCGCATGGTTGCCGCCGCTACTACACCCGACGCTACCGTGCCGCCGCCTACACCCAACTCACCCGCGTGCATACGCAACATACCGGGCTGTACAGGGTTTTGGTTAGTGGAACGTATGCCGTCTTGCCATGCGTGTACAACAAAACCACCGCCCTGTGCAGCCGGCAACTCTTCACCCAAAAACTCAAAGGTCCAGTAGTTGGGCGCACCGTCTACTTGGTGGTAGGTGAAACGCACGTCAATTTCGTAATTATGCCCAAGACTGTCGTAGACGGACATTCTGCGCATAATATCGCCGCGCAGCAGGTTGCCGTCTGCATCATACTGGCGATTTACCAAGTCGCGAATGTTTAAGTTGCCCGAAAGCTCCATAAACGTAGTAGATTCGCTTGGCATATTCGCTTTAGGACCGCTCATGGAAAGGGGGCGCAAATTACTGCGGTTTACTACCCATACGCCGTCCACTTCTTCTGTATCCCAGCCCATAAGTTGCATACCGTTAATACCAAGATTACCGCGTGCGTCTTGCGTAATATTGCCCGCACGGGTAAAGAAACGACCGCTGTTATCTTCTACAATAAACATACCGTCGTTTTGTATCATAATGTCCATACCAAAGTCGGTACGCTGTGCAGCGCCTTGGGTCATAATATTGTCAATGGAACCCATGGACAAACCAAGACCAATTTGCTGTGGGTTAGTACCCGTGCGCCCTACCGCGGGGTTAGCCGCCGTAGCACCCGATAAATTTTGGTAAAACGCGTCTTGGAAAGTAGCGCGTGCGGTTTTAAAACCAATTGTGTTAACATTTGCCACGTTGTTTGCAATAACGTCCATACGGGTTTGGTGTACCCTTAAACCGGATACCCCCGTGAACATTGAACGCATCATATATAATTACTCCTTTCATTGCAGTGAAGGGGCTTCGTCTGTCGGTCGGAAGTCCAAGATTCTCTTCTAAGAGTCCAATCTATACATTCACTGCTGTCATATTTTCACTTCGCTTAAATAATGACTGTGCCGTCGATATTGGAAAAAACATTTCCGCTTGCTTGCTGTTCCATGGCCGTAATTACCGTGCGCGAGCGTACATTTACTACCAGCGCCACATCATCCATGAGTACCAGCGAATCGCGTATGCCTTTTTCCTGTGCCTTAACAATTGCTGTGCCCAGCCGTTGCATTTGGTCGTCGGAAAGTTGAATGTCCCGCGAGTCTAGCCTTAGCGCCGCGTGCTTTGAAAATAATACATCGCGGAAGCTAACGGCGGGGGCTTGTACGGGCTGTGCCGTAATCTGCCGTACGGCTTGCTCAATTCCAACGGGGGTTGTGCGCATATTGTTGGGTATCATGTACGCACCTCCTAGTCGTTGTTGCTTGTGTCGTTGTTATTTGTGTTATTGTTTGTGTTGTTGGAAGAAGAATTACCGCCGCCTTGGCGCGCCACACGTGCCGCAAGGTATTGCAGGTATGCAATTTCACCCATTTCGTATGTGCCGTCTTCATTTTCCATACGCACATTAAAGAAGGGTACGCCGTTACGGATGGTAACGCTTACAACATCACCCGCTACAGGACCGTCTTGGATAAAGCGCCCTACAAATTGCAAGGCCTCCATTGCGTAGTTAATCCGCTCTACCTCTACGCTTACTTCTTCGCCATTGGCATTTGCAAATACAAGGAATGCGCGGTTGTTGCGAATGTCTACCCTTGCCAAGCGGTCGCCGTTTGTAAAGTACGTGGAGTTAAGCAGAATATAATCGTTACCTACGGTGGCTACTTCCCATGGGAATACTTCGCGGTTGCCCACCACAAGAATCGACTGGTTACCGCTTATCTTAACGTAGTCTACCACGCCTTCTACAAAGTCGGTCACCTCGCCCTGCGCGTTGTGAATAAGCGCTTGAATGGTACGCCCTACCATGTCCTGTATGCGGGCTTGGTTTACGGCGCTAAGCACTTCATTCACGGGGTTTTGCGGGCTTTGGCTCACTACCTGTACGGCAGCAAGGGGTACATCTATGCCGTTTACCAGCACGTAAATGTCGCTGCCTTGGGCGTTTACCGCTTGCACAATGCCGTGCCCTTCAACCCATTCGCCCGATACGGGGTGGCGGAAGGCGTAATCCACTTCCATGCCGATATGACCAAAGGCTTGCGTGCGCTCAAAGGTGTGGTTCAAATTCATCATTTGCTCCAACGCCGAGAATTGCGCCATTTGCGCCATAAAGTCACGGTCATCCATTGGGTCCAGCGGGTCTTGGAATTTTAACTGCGTCATAAGGAGATTAAGAAATTCCTGCCGCCCCAGTTCGCTGTTGGGTACGCGGGAGTTGTGCGCCCAGTTGTGGGCGTTACCCATTTCTTGTGCAACGGGGATTTGGTTCATGCTTGCCCACAATGCACTGTTTTGGTTTGCCATGTTATTGCTCCTTTCTACGCCGTGAGGTTGATAGTCGTATTGTCGAAGTCGATGTTTTGTGCTTCGGGAACGCTCCCATCCTCTTCTAATGCGGCGTTAATGTTTTGTGCGCGGTTGCGGGTGGATTGCCGCCCCTGCTCAAAAAGCTGCTGCGGGTCTTCGCCGTCTTGCTTCACGGATACGCTTAATTCCGAGAATTGAATGCCCTGCTCGCGCAGTGCGTCGCGTAATTGGTTGAAGCTGGATTCCAACGCTTCACGCACACGTTGGTTTTCGGCGATGAATTGTGCGGTAACAATGCCGTTTTGCGTCATTACCCGAAGTACGATGTCGCCCAGGCTTTCCGGACGCAGGGTCATACGCATTTCGGTCACTTGCTCGCCTGTGTGAACGCGGATTTGCGACATAATTTGGTTGATTACGTCTGTCGGGTTCACGTGCTGCGCGGTTTGCGCCTGCTGTGTTACCTGCACGGCTTGCATACGGTCGGCAACCATGCTTGTAAGGGGTTGCACATTTACGGCGGTGGTGTCCACGGGCATTTCTTCCACGGGTGCCAAGGTAGTGTCGTCTACTGCTGCGGGTTGCACGGCGGAAGCAGCCTGCGTCGATGCCGTTTGCGCGCCGGTCTGTGATGCGCTTTGTGCCTGTGCCGTTGCGCGTTGTGCCAGCAAGTCAATTTCTTCTTCCGCGTCTGCATCGGTGATTACCAGTTCACCATTTTCGGTGGTGTACGTCAGCCCTTCGGTAACGGTTACACGCGCGGTGTTAGCGGCTTGGGTTTCGGCATTAGCATTGAGGGCGGTTTGCGTTGCGGTGTAGGTCTGTACAGCGGGTTTGCTTTCGCCCGTTTCTGCCATTTGTTTCATCGCTTCGTTGATGGCTTTGTAGTTGGCGGGGAATTCGGGTTCGCTGAGCAGCGCCGCGGGAGATTCCGCCTCGTACACCATTTGCAACAGCGCGGCAACTGCCTTGGGCTCTGCCAAATCCTTCACGGGCATGTCGAGTTGCTCTAACATTGCCAGTAGCGCTTCGGGTGAGATTTGTAAAATTTCGGCGATGGCGGCGAGAATATCTTCATCGGGGATTTGGTCAATGGGCGCGGTTTCGTAGGTTACTTCGGTTGGGGCTTCGGCGCTTTCGGTGTATTGCGTTGCGTATTCGGCTTGCGTGTAGTGTGTATTGTCGTTTTCATTTACGGGTACGGCTTCGTTTGGCTGGGAAGCTTGTTGCGTTTGGGCATCGTCACGCCGTTCATTACGGTTGCGCTCGGGGGCTTCGGCACGGGGTGCGCGGTCGGGGGTGCGGTTTGCACGCTCTGCCGCATTTGATACTTGCGCACTTTCCCTGCGCCTTGCGTCTGCGAAGATAAGTTCAAACCCGCCTGCGTTTGCGCGGTTACCGCGCTCCCCACTAAAGAAACTGCGGGGCGCTTCCTGCTGTGCCGCGATACTTTCTAACGGTCGCATAGTTTTCCTCCTTTCCTTTAGATTCGTGTTGCTTCATATATAATCACACGGCTGTGTGGTTATACCTCATCGTCGTTTTCCTCTTCTTCGTAGCCATTATCATCTACATCGTCATATTCGTCGTATTCATCAACATCTTCTTCATCATCTCCGTATTCTTCTTCGTCCTCATCTTCGGGGATATAGGCGGGCGGCGGCGTTGGGGTTGGCGTGGGTTCCGGCTCTTCCTCGTATTCTTCTTCGGGCTGCAATTCGTCATAGGTATCGGGCAGCAGCGGCGTAAAGAGTGCGGGCGCTAATGGCACGAGGTTGGGTTCGGGTACGGAAATAAATCGCACCATAATTGCCGCGATGTTAGGCTCTAACTGCTCTAGTATCGCACCGCGCAATGAATTGCCCATCGCGTTTAACACGTTAATAAGCAACGGGGTGTCGGTACGCAGTAAATCTTCCAATATTGCTGCGGCGTGACCTTCCTGCATATTGTTGAGCGTGCCGACTACCATGCGCACAGATTCATCATGCAGATGAAGCTGCATGGCATCACGTGCCAACTGCTCCCAAAATTCGGGATGCACATATTCGATAAAATGCAAAAATGCTTCGGGGTCGCCGCGGGCTATCATTGCGTTAAACTCCGCACTTACGCGCTGGTATTCCACCCAGTATTCATGGAAGGGTAATAACCGCGCAATGCGCAGTGCATCGGACCGGCGTTGGGCTTCGTACTCTTCAATTACACCGCGCAGGTATTCGTTTTCGCCTTGCAGCTCGCGTATCATGCGGGCGAGCTGCTGGGGTGTCATATCTTCTAACCGAACGTTCGCGTCCTCTTCCTCCGCCGGGGGAATAAGTCGCCCAATTAACGGCGCGTTACGCAAATACGGCATAAGCACATCTTCGCGCAGTCCAAATAGGTCAAACGCCAAAATAACCATAAAGCCGCCGATGATTAACACCAGCACGATAATGACAATAAGCCCCCCTTTACCCTTTGCGGGGGGGTCTTGACCTTTTTTACCACGAGCGGGCTTCTTATCCTCGTTCATGTTTTCACCCACTCCTTTGCGCTTGCGCATTTTTATATTTAAAGCTTACTAATTCGTCTACTTGCTTTTGCTCCACTAGGTTTTGCTCTAGGTTAAAGGCTTCACGTGCGTTGTCGCGTACAATTTCCAGCGCTTTGCGCTCCTTCATTGCCTCTACCAGTTCTTGCCGTTTTATTTCGGCAAACTCTTCCGCCGCTTTTACACGTTCCTCTTGCTTCTTGATATACTGCTTTAGCCGCTCAATTGAGTCGTTAAGCAATTTTATCTCAATCGTGTCAATGTTGTTAAGGACTTTTTGCTGGAAATCGGCGATTTGCGCCTCGCGGTTTGCGTGCAACTCGCGCAGAAGCTGCTTTTCTTCTTCCACTTTGCGCAGGGCTTTGGCATATTCGAGTTCCTTCTGCGTTTCCATTTGCTCTTTTACGCCCAAATACTGCTGCAGGCGAAAATTAAAGCGCGCCATTAGGTTAAAATCTCACTCATTATTTGCAATGATTCATGGAAGTCAAATTTTTCGTCGGTGCTTTGTGTTAGGAAGTCATTTATTGGCGGGTGTTTTGTAATTGCTTCATCAATTTCCTCGCTGGAGCCTTTTACATATGCGCCAATGTTAATCAAGTCCTCGGAATTTGCGTACACCGCCATGGATTTTTTGATGTTGTTTGCGTTTGCCTTATGCTCCTTGTCCACGATATCGGACATACAGCGCGAAACGCTTCCCAATACATCTATAGCGGGATAGTGGTTGCGGTTAGCAATTTTGCGCGAGAGCATGATATGCCCGTCCAGCACCGAACGCGCCGTGTCGGTTACGGGCTCAGTAATATCGTCACCATCTACAAGCACAGTATACAGCCCTGTAATAGAACCGTGTGCGTCGTTGCCCGCACGTTCCAACAAATGCGGAATTTTTGCAAAAACGGACGGCGTATACCCGCGTGATACGGGCGGCTCACCTATGGCAAGCCCCACTTCGCGCTGTGCCATTGCGTAACGGGTTAGCGAGTCCATTAATAGCATTACATCCTTGCCTTGGCTACGGAAATATTCCGCAATGCTTGTTGCAACCTCTGCGCATTTTAGACGCACCAGTGCGGGCTTGTCGGAAGTTGCAATAACAAGAATCGAACGTGCAAGTCCTTCTTCTCCCAGGTCCTTTTCGATGAACTCGCGTACTTCCCTACCCCGCTCGCCCACCAGCGAAATTACGTTTATATCCGCTTTTGTATTGCGCGCTATCATACCCATTAGCGTGGATTTACCCACGCCGGAACCTGCAAAAATGCCCACGCGCTGCCCTTTGCCGATAGTAAGCAGTCCATCAATTGCCTTTACACCCAGCGTAAGCGGATGCTCGATGCGTGTACGGTCTAACGGATTGGGCGCGGGATTGGTTACGTTAAATTCAATACCTTCGTCCAGTTCGGGTTTTCCGTCCATGGGACGCCCCAGTCCGTCCAGTACGCGCCCCAATAATTTTTCGGATACACGAACGGTGATAGGACGCTCCTGCGCTTCCACGACATTGCCGGGACCAACGCCCGCCATATCATCTAACGGCATAAGTAGAATATTGTTGCTTTTAAAGCCCACTACCTCGGCAAGTACGGGCTTGCCATATTTTCCCGCTTTAATTTGGCAGGTTTGCCCTATGTTTACGTCGGGACCTGTGGATTCGATGGTAAGCCCCACCACTTGGGAAACGCGCCCCAGCTTGCGGATGTAGTTTTTCTCCAGCACCGTATGGTACTTTGCCAAATTAATGTCAAACATTAGGGGAAATCACCCATTTAAAAGGTAGGAAATATTTTGCGTTAGTACTTCCATTTGCTGCCCAAGACTGCAGTCAATATTGCCGAAGGGCGTTTCTATCACACAATCCATCGAACTGAGGTTTGCGTCGCGCACAATTTCGAAATTGACGGAGCTATCCACCAGTGAAGAAATTTCTTCCTTTTGTGTAATAACATTGTCAAAATCTTCGGGCGATACAAAAATTTTGATATCACCCGTTATGGTTGCGCTTTGCATTCCCTTGCGCACCAGCGCAAGAATTGTGTTGGGGTTAAGCGTAACAATGTTGCCGATTAGCTTGTTTACAATACCGATTAAGAGGTCCACCATTTCGGGTTCCAGCTTTTGCTGCATTTGCAGGCGCGATTCTTCCGCATCGGCTAATACTTGGCGGGCTTGGGCGCGAATGTCGTCACCCTCGCGCGCGGCTTGGGTAATACCCTCTTGGTAGCCTTGTTCCTTGGTTTGCTCAAGCATAATGGCAATTTCGCTTTTGGCGGCGCGCCGCAGGTCGGCTTGTTCGGCAATGCCTGCGGCTTTTGCGTCGGTGATAATCTGTTCCGCCTCTGCTTGTGCGGCTTCGATGATTTGCGCCGCCTGCTCCTCGGGGGAAAGTTCAGGTTCTTCCTCCCCCAAATCGGTATCGCCCAGCAAGTCGTGTCCGTCATACGCAGCGGGGTCGTTAATGTTTATCACCACGGTATTTTCCCTATCCATGGTGTAGTTGCGGTGTATCCTAGACGATAACATCATCCCCACCGCCACGTGCAACAATGATGTCGCCGCTGTCTTGCATACGACGCACGATGTTTACAATCTTTTGCTGGGCTTCCTCGCGGTCGGTACGGCGGATTGGTCCCATATAGTCCATTTCCTCTTGAATCATTGCTGCAAGGCGCTTCGAAAGGTTGTTTAGTATATGCGACTTAAGCTCCTCGCTCGAACCTTTGAGCGCAATTGCAAGGTCTTTTTGGTCAACTTCACGCAGCACGTTTTGCACATCGCGGTTGGAAAGCGCAAGAATATCTTCGAATACGAACATTTTTTTGCGAATTTCTTCGGAGAGTTCTACGTCTTCTACTTCCAACGTTTCCAGGATATGCTTTTCCGTTGTGCGGTCTACCGCGCTTAAAATTTCCACGATATAGTCGATACCGCCCACTTGGGTATAGTCCTCGGTCATTAAAGCGGCGAGCTTTTTCTCGAACACTTTTTCTACCTCTTTAATAACCTCGGGGTTTGTCCCCTCCATAAGTGCGATACGGCGCGCCACATCGGCTTGCTTTTCGGTCGGAAGGCTTGACAAAACATCCGCCGCCTGTTTTGGACGCAGATAGGAGAGGATAAGGGCAATAGTTTGCGGATGCTCGCTGGAAATAAAGTTGGTAATTTGGCTGGCTTCTGTTTTGCGCACAAAGTCGAAGGGGCGCACTTGCAAGCTAACCGTAAGTTTACTAAGCACCTCATAGGCTTTAGACTCGCCAAGCGCTTTTTCAAGGATGCTTTTCGCGTAGGAAATACCACCCTCGGTAATATATTGCTGGGCAAGACATATTTGATAGAACTCGTCCAGCACAGCGTCACGCGTTTCGGGCATGACGTGTTGCGTGTTGGCGATTTCCAGCGTTAGTGACTCAATCTCTTCTTCCTTTAGGTGCTTAAAAATGTTTGCGGATTTTTCCGGTCCTAAAGTAATGAGCAGGATTGCGGCTTTCTCGCGGCCTGTGAGCTGGTCAATGCTTACGGTATCCGCCATTTTACCACTCCTCTGCGTTTAGCCAGTTGCGCAGCAATGCCGCAACTGCTTCAGGTTTTTCGTTGACAAATTTATCAATTTGTTTCTTAATTTCGTTTTCGGTTTCGTAGTCGATTTCTTTTAGGCGCGCTTCTTCGTCTTTAGCTTCTTCCAATTGGGTGGTTGCCAGCAGGTCTTCCACGCTAAGCTCGGGCTCGACCTCTTCTTCTTCCTCTTCCTTACGGCGCGCAAGCAAGGCGATGATAAGCATGGCAATGAGGAGTAGAAGTACGGCTAACATGATAATGGTGGGGATTGGAAGGGGCGTTGTTTCCTCGGGTACAAAGATGAAGCGTTCGGTAATGGTTACGCCAATGTTTTCTATAGGAAGCCCTGTGCTAAGGGCTATCCATGTGCGCAGCATTTCCACTTCGGGGTCGTCTGCGATTAAAACACTGCCGGGGGTAGTATCTTCAAGATACCACCAGTCTTCTATGGTGGCTTCGGGGTTGCGTTCAAAGAAGGTGGTTTCGTAGATGAACGTGTTCCGCAATGCCATAACGGCAATGTTTGAACGCTCCGGCTCCATTTCGCCGGGTCCTCTTATGGTGTGTATCTCGTGTATATTATGGTCAAAACTTACAGTTCTATCCCGTGCAGAAGCACGCGCTAAGCTTGGGTCGCCCAGTTGATAGGCAGGCGATGCTTGCATATTTGCGCCAAGTCCCGGTCCCCAGTTGATGCCTAACATGCCTTCCGCATCGGATTGACTGGTTTGCATGAAGGTAGGCAGTCCATCGTCTGTACCATCAGGTGCGGTACGTACGAGAATGCGCTCTTCCTGTTCGATACGGTCTTGATAGCCGAAGCGCCCCATTACGGTTACATCGTCAAAGCTATGGGTAAATGCGGCTTCAATGGAGTCGAGTATACGCGCTTCGGTGCGCATACGATGATTTAATACATCCATTGCGCTGTCGCTTTCGGGCGTCATGCCCCCCATGAAGATTGGGTTCAAATGTTGGTCGGTAATTGTGATGTTTTCCAAGTCTAAGCCAAGTACCATGGTACGCAAAAGCTCCGCCATGCGACGACCTTCCGCCTGGGAAAAGCTGCGCGTCGTAGTTATCATTACGCCCATTCCCGCTTGCGGTTGGTTGGGGCGCAGCATGAGGTTACGCTCTGCGGGGGTTATGTTTACGCTTGCCCCCACAATGCCGTCCATACCGATAAGTACCTGTTCTATATCACTTTGCGCAGAGGAGAGGAGAATTTGCGCACGCTCTGCCTCTGTTGTGCCCAGCCCCGTTAAATCTATCGCGTCGTGTAAAGTTAAGCTGGGAGCGATGGCAACGTTACTGTGTACGACGCGTGTTGCCTGGGTTCTGTTACGTGCAGGCACTTCTATACTGCTCCAGTCGGGGGAAGGCCGATTACGTATACCTTCCGCATCCAACGCCGCCTGCACCTGCGAGATTTCCGTAAAGTCGCGGTTGGCATACAGTGTCACCCACGTTGTACGGAAGGTGAAGAACAAAAACAACGCTAACGCAAGCAGCAATAACAACGTTGCACTTACCAGCTGTATTTTTTGGCGGCTGGTTAAAATGTCCCATCGGGCTTTTACGGGGGTCATTACCCGTATTACTTGTTCCGGCATTTCCTCACCTCGTAGGAGTTAAACAGTGGGCGCTTATAATTCGCCGCCCACAAACAGGGGGGTTAAGTTTTGGTCTGTGATGGTGATGTTTTCCGTTTCCAGACCCAGCACCATGGTTCGCAGCAATTCGGCTAGGCGGGCGACTTCTTCTTGGGAAAATTCGCGGGCGGTGAATAATACTACACCCACAGATGCGCTTATTGGGTGGCTTAGCAACGCGCGCTCCGGCGGGGTAATAGTAACCTGCGCATCTTCTATGCCTTCAATACTTTTAAGTACGTTTGCTATGTCGTTTTGGGCGGCAGCGAGTAGTATAGCGATGCGCTCGGGTTCGGTTGTACCCAGACCAAGAACGTTGATTGCGCCATTCAAAGGCAAGTCAGGTGCGATGGCTACGTTTCTGAATACCGCAACAGTGGCTTCGGTACGGTCTTGTTCACGCACGTAGATGCGTGTCCAGTCAGGGGATATGCGGTGCCGAATGCCGTCAAATTCTAATGCGTTAGCAACTTGCGAGATTTCCACGTGGTTGCGGTTAGCAAACAGCACAATCCAACTGTCGCGCACATTAAAAAAGGTAACCGTTAACAACAGCATCGTAATTAGTGCGAAAACTGCCATTGCAATTAGCAAGTACAATTTTTTAATACGTACCGTAAATTCAATCATGGGAGCGCTCCCTTCTAGAGTTGCATCCGCATAACTTCGCGGTAGGATTCGATGATGCGGTTGGTCACTTGAACGGTAAAGTTCAAGGACGTTGCCGCACGGTCTTGTGCAAGCTGTACCGTTAAAATGTCATCAATACGCCCCGTTGCGAAGTCTAGTTGCAGGCGCTCCGCTTCCAATTGGTGCTCGTTAGATGCACGCATCATATCCATTGCCGCACCAAAGAAAGCGGAGAAGGGATTATCATTTACGTCCTCTGCCCGCAGGTCGTGCCGTACCAGCCCGAAAGGGTTCATATCCGCAGGCTGAAGGGGGTTAATGTTAAGCGTTTGGATTGGATTCATAATTACTGCCTCCCGATTTCAAGGGTGCGTTGCGTGATGGAACGGAAGCTGGTCATTGCCGTGATATTCGCCTCGTAAGAGCGGCTTGCGGATATCATGTTTACCATTTCTTCTACAATGTTTACGTTGGGCATACGCACGTAACCGTCTTCCCCCGCGTCGGGGTGGGTTGGGTCATACACCAAATGCCCCGGGGACGGGTCGTTAAGTACGTGGCTTACGCGAACGCCTTCGCCTTGCAAATTTGACAGGCGGTCGCCGAAAACGCGGTGAAACGGACCCTCACGCGGAATTTGCTCAAAAATAACCGTGCGGCGCTGGAAAGGTCCGCCGTTTGCCGTGCGGGTGGTATTTACGTTGGCAATGTTTTCTGCAATTGTGTCCATACGCAAGCGCTGGGCGGTTAAACCCGACGCGGCAATGTTTACCGAATTAAAAAAGCTCATAAGCTACTACCTCCCTGATATTGCTTGATTTAGGCGACGGGAATTGTTAAGCACGCTGTTTACCATGGTTTCGTACCTTACAATAGTGGTATACAAACGCACCATTTCGGATTCCATATCCACATTATTCCTATCCATTCTGTAGGCGAAGCCCGGGTCTTGTGAACGGATATTTGGGCGCACTTGGGATAAATCTAACCGCCCCGTAGCGCGCCAAATATCAACAGCGTTACTTAAGGCGGCCTCGAAGTCGACCGTACCGGCCACAAAGCCGGGGGTATCTACATTAGCTATGTTGTTCATAATCACGTCGGTACGGGCAGCGGTGGCGTGCATTGCCGCGCCCAAAACGCGATTTTGGTTATGCATTGCTTGCGTAAGCATTAGAATCCCTCCAATAGCAAATTTCATTCATTATTACATGAATCGCGTCCGTGTGATTCGTGTGTTCTTAGTATTATAGTCTTATTCGGCGGGAATGGCAAATATATTAACTATGAAAATATCCCCAAAATTTCTTCTAAGAATATCAAAAGCACCGTGCAATGTCTACAACAAACAGCAATTTTTTGACAAAATTTTATATATGTATATGATTTTTGCATAACTAATATTGAAGAAGTGTTTTCCATGGACTTTTTTGCCATAGCCGCCGAGAAAAGCCCTTCGATGCGCGAGTTGCGTGGAAAAGATAAGCTTTTTACCGCCACTCGGGCGGGGCATCTTCCGACGTACCTACCTCAACTACACGGGTTTCGGGCTGAGTAACGATGACAGCACGAATAACTTCTTCCGAATCGGGCTCGCCGTTTATATTGGTTAGGCGCACGGTAACAGTGCGCTCGCCGTCACGCCCCTCTAGAATTACATTAATATCGCCCGCGGCGAGTTGGTCGTTTTCGTTGGTAATTACATCAGCGGGAATAAACTCGGTGCGGGTTATTTCTTCCGTGGTACGCACAAGCAAGAAGGGGCGCGTGCTTCGGATATTTAATATTTGCCCCACGCGGATAATGGTGTAATTGGTTAGGTCGTTATCTGCCTGTAAACGCCCGAGAGGAATACCGTTGCGCAAGGCAATTGCGCCCTGCGTATCGCCGTCGCGCACGGTGTAGGGGATAATGGTTTCCACTTGACGATCTAAAAGCTCAATGGCGGCGTCGGTGCTGTCAAGTTCGGCTTCGGAAACGTGCAGAATACGTGTTTCCCAGCCTTCTATTGTGGATTCTAATGTGTTGTCGGTTTCGAACGCGCCTGTAAACCAATTGGCGACATGTGCCGCCATTGCGGGGGTGCGCATAACGGCAATGCGTTCACCGTGTACGTAAATAGCGGTCGCCACAATTTGGTAGGTCATGCCTTCGCTTACCTTTGTAATAATGCCCGTTATTGTGTCGTGGTAGCGGCGATTTGCGCGCACAGGCTGTAGGAAAACACGTTCATTAACCAAAATAGTTGCCGCTACGCTGGCGGCACGGCGACTTACGGCGTGTTCGTAGATGTATTCGGGGTCCCATTCCCGTGTTTCGCGGTTTCGCGGCAGGTAACCGATGCGCGTATCGTCTAAGTAAACGGCGAGTGCGTTATTGCTGGTAAGCATAACAATCCCCAGCACAAGCAAGCCAATGGCGCACGCAATTAAACATATGTAACCCAGCCCCTTGCCGAAACGGCTAAGGGGCTTTTTTTCTTTTTTGGCGGACGGCTGCACAGGACGTTTATGCCCGTGGGAACGTTGCGCCTGCTCGAAGTACCGTAGATTTCTCTCAGGCGGTGCGGGAAGCGGGGGCGCAGGGCGTTCGCGTTTAGGGAGCGGCGGAATGTTTGCCGTGTCCCTCCTCGGCATGGGTTCACGCTTTGGGGGCGGTTCGCGGCGGGAACGCGATGGCGTTTCCAAACGCACGGGCTTTGGCAGCGGTCTTAGATTTTTGTCTGATGGGCTGCTCACGGCAGGATTGTCACCGACCTTGCCACGTTAGACTGCGGACCTACCATAACAATGTAAACATTCATGTTTACGCGCAGGCGGTTAAAGTCTAAGCGTTGCCCGGTGGCGGTATCAATTGTATCGTTGTTAATAATTATCGTGTGTGTGCGGTTGGGTTGCCCATCCAGCGCAACAACTGTTAAAGTTTGCCCTGCGCGAATGGCTTGGATATACCCCAAAACGGCGGTAATATTTTGCCCCGTTTGCGCAAGCACTTGAATGTCCATTACCTCACGGCTATCAAGGAAAAGACGAATGTCCATACCAATGCGCAGTGAATATACATCAAAAACGCCCGGCATAATGGTAAACATATGCACTTGCCCGTTGGGCTGCTGTACGGTAACTTCCGAGAAATACTGGGTTACGCGAATTTCCGTAAGCCGCGCCTCTACAGTGGTGCGCTGTCCGATTGCATGAATGCGCGTTAGCTGTCCGCTTTCAATTTGCACGGAAACGCTGTCGCCGATGCGCAAATCCTGCAGGCGTACGTTACGCATAGTCCCGCGGGAAATTTCCGCCGTTGTAGGTACGCGCAGTTCATACAGCGCGCCGCTTTGCTCTTCTACAATAATGGTTTGGTTGCCTAAATGGTCGGTCAAACGGCGCTCCAGCAAAATACCTTCTAACTCACGCTCGCGGTCCTGCAATTCCAACTCGTGTATTACCGTGCCCGTAAAACGGAAGAACGCAATGTCATTTACCTGCGCGTCGGTAATCGGAACGCTTCTGTTCCCGCGGGTAATTGCCGCGTTAGGCGCTAAGGTGAAGGTACGTTCCTCGTTTACAATTTGCCCCGTAATGCGCACACGCTGGGTGCGGATTGTAATGGTCGCGGGGTTAGCCGTTGTGCTTACTACAAAGCCTTCATCGGAATAAAGGCGGATATTTTGCGCGTTTTGTTGGTTCTGTTGATTTTGCTGGTTTGTGCCTTGCGAAGCATCGGTTGCCGTGCGCGCCACCAGAGAAATTATTTCGCCCTGTGCATTTAACACGGCGTTAACGGTCATGCCCGCTTGGATAAACGCCGCGGTACGGTGAACATTGTCCACAATTAAGGTTGCGTTGCTTGCAATTGCGTGGTTTGCCGTACCCGTTGGCGTGGTGATAAATACTTGCGAATTACGGTACACCAGCTCAACCGTACCCGAAACCGTTGCCATTGGGGTATTTGCGCCCGGGGGCGGCTGCGGTACACTTGCGCCATTGCTCCCCAGCGTATTGTGGAATAATGCGGCTAACTGCGCCCTTGTAAAATTATCGTTTGGGTTAAAGTTATTGCCCGTACCGCCCGCTATCATTCCAGCTTCGCGTGCGTAGTACACGTAGCGAATAAATTCGGGGGCAATTTGTGCGTTATCGGCAAAAGGATTGTGGAAGGGGATAACAATGGCGGCGGCGTGGGCTTGACGACCAATTACGCGCACCATCCATGCGACAGCCTCCTGCCGTGTTAAACGCGACCCCGCAAAGCCTGCCACTTCTTCCTGTGTGAGTACATCGCGGTACATAAGGAATGCAATTTCGCGGTCGGCAATACGGCTCCACTGTGCGGTATTTGCCGCCATTTGGTCTAAAAAGGAGCGGTACTGTTCAAACGCGCGGTCAATTTCCGCACGTAATTGCGCGGGGATATTGTGCGTAGCAGGGCGAAAGCCCGCCGCCATCGCATAAATACGCGCCGCATCAAACTTTGTAATCGTTTGGTTGGGGTGGAAGTTACCCGCAGGGTCGCCCACCATAATGCTGCCGTTATCGGGGTGGGATATCCAGTTAATGGCTTCGAAAGCAAAGTGCGTTGCAGGTACATCGCGGAAGGGCGTAGATGCGCTAACCCGCACGGGAAGCACAACCGCCGCCGCCATTACGACGGCTAAAATAAGCGCCGCGATTCGTTTGAAAAACTTCATGGTAATCTCATCCTTTCGGGCTGTGTAATGTACACATTGTTAATTGTTTTTTTTAGGGTATGTTTAGCCGCTTGCGCGGATTGTTCACAGGTAAAATAGCCAAAAACCGACGGTCCAGAGCCGCTCATTGCGGCGTTTATTGCGCCAAGCTGCTTCATGTCTTCAATTAATTCCGCGATTTGCGGGTGCATTACAACGGTCACTTGCATGAGGTCGTTTTTAAACATGGATGTTATTCGGTTTAAATCGTAAAAAAATTCCGACTGTATTAGTCGATTAATACAGTCCCCTGCGTTTGAAGGCACGCATTTTTTAAATATTTCCGCCGTAGAAACGGGAATATCCAAGCACGCAAGCACTATCCAACAAGGGGGATGCGCGGGGAGCTCCGTGAGCTTTTCCCCTACCCCTTCAGCAAGAAATGTGCCTCCCGTAATGCAAAACGGTACATCCGCCCCGAAGCGCAAGCCGATTTTGCGCAACGCATCTACCGTGAGGCTTAAGTTAAAAATTTGGTTTAGCCCCACCAATGTTGCGGCGCAGTCACTGCTACCGCCGCCCAACCCCGCCGCAACGGGAATGCGCTTTTCGATGTGAAGGTTGATATTCTGCCGCCCAGTGTCGAACGCTTCCTTTATATATAACGCAGCGCGGGTGACAAGGTTGCGTTCGTCGGTAAATAAACCGGGGTTATCACAGGTTACGGTTACGCACGGGCTTTCATCATTGTTACTTTCCTGTGTTGTAATCGTGATTGTGTCGTGCAAGCTAAGAGACTGCATGACCGAGCGCAGGTTGTGGTAATTATCGGCTCTTCTTTCCAGTACTTCCAATAAAAGGTTAATTTTGGAAAAAGCCCGTACTTGCACAAAACCCCCGCCACTTGTATTAGGGCGGGGGTTTTGCTCATTTTTATGCGAAAAAATATTAGCGCTTGGAGAACTGAGGCGCACGGCGCGCACCCTTTAAACCGTACTTTTTACGCTCTTTCATACGGGGGTCGCGGGTTAGGAAGCCCGCTTTTTTTAACGGGGCGCGGAAGTCTTCGTCCGCGATTAACAACGCGCGGGAAATGCCATGGCGGATAGCACCCGCTTGACCGGTGTAACCACCGCCGTATACATTTACCTTCACGTCAAACTTTGCCAGCGTGTCGGTAAGGTTAAGGGGTTGGCGCACGATAAGCTTTAACGTTTCCAGCCCGAAATAGTCGTCGATTTTACGCTTATTAATCGTAATTTCGCCCTTGCCGGGCAGAAGATATACACGGGCTACCGCGCTCTTTCTTCTGCCTGTGCCGTAATAAGAAACTGATGGCATGTGAGTATCTCCTTCTAGTATTTATCGGACAGAACCAGCGTTTCCGGTTTCTGCGCTTCGTGTTTGTGTTCGGGTCCTGCGTAAACATGTACCTTGGTAAGCATTTGGCGACCAAGATTATTCTTGGGAAGCATACCCTTCACGGCGTGCATAAGAATAAATTCGGGGTTCTTTTTAATCATTTCGCGCATTTTAATTTCCTTTTTCTTGCCCAAATAGCCCGAATGACGCCAGTAATGCTTTTGGTCAAGCTTGTTGCCCGTCACTTGCACCTTGTCGGCATTAACGATGATTACATAGTCACCAACGTCCACATTAGGGGCGAAGATGGGCTTATGCTTACCGCGCAAAATATGCGCAACTTGGGACGAAAGGCGACCTAAACTTTGGTCGGCTGCGTCTACTACAAACCACTTTCTTGTCACTTCCAGCGGCTTGGTTATGGCTGTGGTACGCATGAAATACCTCTTTCTTTTACGTTATATTTTCATTAGATTCCAACGCACGGGGCTGTGACGCTGGCATTTGGACATAATCTTAGACATTTTCTAAGAATTTGTCAACACTTAAAATATATGGTATAAATATCGCGAGTGTAGGACATGCTTTTGCGTTCAACACATTGACCCGAAAGAAGGAGATCTGAAATGGCAAAGAAAAAAATCGGCATCCTAACCGGGGGCGGCGATGCACCCGGGCTTAACGCGGTTATCTATTCATTTGTACGCGCGTGTATGAACACGATGGACTGTGAATTGGTAGGCTATAAATTCGGCTACCGCGGCCTGTATAAAAATGATTTTATCCCGTTAAATTTGCAAACCACCAACGGCATTCAGCACAGGGGCGGTACAATTTTGTACAACTCCAATAAGGACAATCTCTTCGACTATACCGTGGAGGAAAACGGGCAAAAAGTGAAGAAAAACGTTTCCCAAGTTGCCGTAGACAACATGAAAAAAGAAGGCGTAGATGTATTAGTGGTGCTTGGCGGCGACGGTACGCTTACCAGCGCACGCGACTTCTCCCGCATGGGCGTAAATGTCATTGGCGTACCTAAAACGATTGACAACGACCTGCCCGCGACGGAAATTACCTTCGGCTTTGACACAGCGGTAAACATCGTTACCGAAAATCTTGGTCGCTTGCACACCACGGCAGAGAGCCATCACCGCGTTATGGTCGTAGAAGTTATGGGGCGTAGCGCAGGCTGGATTGCTTTACACGCAGGCATTGCGGGGAGTGCAGACGTAATTCTTATCCCCGAAATTCCCTACACCGTGGACGGCATTGTGAAAAAGATTAACGAACGCAAAACCGAAGGCAAAGAATTTACGATTATTTGCGTAACCGAAGGCGCGATTGAAAAAGGCGGCTCGGCAAGCGTGGGTAAAATCGTAGAAGACAGCCCGGACGCGGTACGCTTTGGCGGCGTTGCGGCAAAAATTGCCCACCAGCTAGAGCAACGCATTGAAAATGAAGTGCGTTACTGCACCCTTGGGCATATCCAACGCGGGGGCGAAACTTCGCCCGCAGACCGCTTACTTTCCGCCCGCTACGGCGTTAAAGCGGCAGAGTTGGTTAAGGAAGGTAAATTCGGGCAAATGGTTGCCCTTCAGAATGGCGTTATGACCGGTGTTTCGCTGGAGGATGTTATCGGCGATGCCAAAGTGTCCGTTAGCGGCGCAAAAATTGTAGACCCCAACCACGAGTTGGTAAAAGTAGCAAAACAAATGGGTATCACCTTCGCAGATGCCTAGGAAAAAAAAGCAAAAACGCGAAAAAGCGATACGTAACAACGTTATCCACTATGATGTAAAGGCAGACAGCAAGCCACGGGGAGCGCTCCCGTGGTTTGCTTTTCTTTTTATTAACGTGGGATTGATTGCCATCGACCAGTGGTTAAAGGCGTGGTCGTCTGCCAACTTGGCGGGGCAAGGGCGGCGCATTGTCATTAACGGCGTGATTGGGATGCGGTACTTCCACAATACGGGGGCGGCATTTGGCTTTCTTGGCGGGTTTGAATGGGGGCGCTGGGTGCTGATTGGCATAGTTACACTGTTGCTTATTGCGGTGACGTGGTTTTACTTCATCATGCCCCACGAAAAACAGCTTTGGTGGGTGCGCATTCCTTTAATTTTCATTTTTGCGGGCGGGCTTGGCAACTTAATTGACCGCGTAAGGCTGGGCTTTGTCGTGGATATGCTGGAATTCTTGTTTATCAGCTTCGCCATTTTCAACCTTGCTGATGTATTTGTTGTTATAGGTACGTTCTTATTGTTTTTTGTAATTCTTATCATGGGCAAAAAAGCGCCGTGGCCGTTTGGTGAACAAAAAAATGTGTAAACCCTTCGCTATCACCGTCCCCGCAGAAGCGGACGGACAACGGGCAGACGTTTTTCTTGCCGCGTTTTTAACGAAAGAGGACACAGGGCTTTCGCTAACCCGCAATGCCGCTCAAAAACTGCTCACCAACGGTGATGTGCAACGCACCGATACCCAAAATGGGAGCGTTCCCATCAGCAAAAATCATCGCGTGACGGCGGGCGAATTGCTTCATTTACATATCCCCGCCCCTGCTCCCGCCGAAATAAAGCCCGAAGAAATTCCCCTTAACATTACCTACGAAGACAATGACATAATTGTAGTTAATAAGCCCTGCGGAATGGTGGTACACCCAGCCGCGGGGCATTATTCGGGTACGCTGGTTAACGCATTGCTGCATCATTGCAAAAATTCGCTATCAGGCATCGGCGGGGNGGAGCGCCCGGGCATTGTGCATCGCTTAGACAAGGACACCTCGGGCTTGCTGGTGGCAGCAAAAAATGACGCGGCGCATGTTTCGCTTAGCGCACAACTCGCAGAGCGGCGTATGGGGCGCACCTACAACGCCGTTTGCCTTGGGCGTGTTAAGCAGGATAATTTCACCATCAGTCAGCCCATTGGGCGGCACCCAAAGGACCGGCAAAAAATGGCGATACGCCCCGAAGGACGCTCCGCAATTACGCATTTTACGGTACTTGACTATCTTTCTATTGTTGGGCGCAGCTTCGTGCAGGGCAACGCAGGCAAGGGCATCTTTACTTTGCTGGAGGCCCGCCTTCAAACGGGGCGCACGCACCAAATCCGTGTGCATCTTGCAAGCATTGGGCACCCTGTGGTGGGTGATACGGTGTACGGCACGCAAAAACAACCCTTTAAAACCGAGGGACAGCTACTCCACGCCGCAAAATTACGGCTTATTCACCCCACAACGGGCACTACAATGGAATTTGAGGCACCGTTGCCCCCAAATTTTCATACGGATATGCGTAAATAATTCGACAAAAATAACGTTATCCGTTGTGAATCACCTTGTACAAATATACAGAACTTTCAATATACGTGTAAAGTTTGCGTAAAACGCATTGCCACAAAAAAATGCTTGTGTATAATTGAGCCGTCACCACTAAATACAAATCACCCGAAATTGGGAGATTCGTATAAACAGGATTGGGGCAAGTTATGAGCAAAACGTTGCGTATTTACTTCACTTCCGACGTACACGGTTATTTATTGCCCGTGGATTATGCGCGTAATGGCACACAAGTAACGGGATTGCTCCCCTGCGCTCGCAATTTTGTTAAAGACGAAAATACAATCATCATTGATGCGGGGGACATATTGCAAGGCGCGCCCTTCGTTGCCTATTTACAAAGGCATGGAAAGGGGGCGAGTCTTATTGCACAAACCCTTAACCGCCTCGGATATGATTATATTACGCTTGGTAATCACGATTTTAACTACGGAATTCCCTACCTTAAAAATTACTTAGAAAATTTAGACGCTGCTTGTTTATGCGCCAATGTGAATGGCGACATAACGGTAGCGTCTTTTATTGTGCATACGCTGGGCAATGGCTTGCGCGTTGGCTTGACGGGNATTGTCACCGACCATGTAAATGTATGGGAAAGCACAGAAAACCTAATAGGCGTTACCGTAACCGACCCCTTCCCTGCAGCAAAGGAAGCGTTGGCACAGCTAAAAGGCAAAACCGATGTAACCGTTTGCATTTACCACGGCGGGTTCGAGGGCAACACAGGCTCGACAGAAAATATAGGCACTCGCCTGTGCAAGGAATTGGATTTTGACCTATTGCTGACGGGTCATCAGCATAACGCCATTGAAGGCGAAATGCACCACGGCACATACATTGTACAGCCTAAGCCCAACGGCACCCATGCAATACTTATCACAGGGGAAAAGACGGCGGAAGCAATGCAATTTTCCTCTGCCTTTGTCACGGGCGACGGCACGTGCGACCCCGCACACACTGCCCCCCTCACCGAAACGGAGGAAAAGGTACAAGTGTGGTTAGATGTTCCCGTTGGGCGGTTGGACAAGCCCCTGCGTATGGCGGGCAAAGTTGAAATGGCAATGAACGGCACACCCATCGCCGATTTTATTAACCAAGTACAGTTAGACGCCAGCGGCGCAGACATGGCTTGCACGGGCTTACCCAATATTATCCCGGGCTTTGATACGGATGTCACCTTACGCAGTGTTATTTCTAACTACCCTTTTAGCAACGAATTAGTGGTGCTGGAGGTAACAGGCGTCGTGTTAAAGCAGGTATTAGAGCGGGTTGCTTCGTATCTGCACATTAGTGAAAACGGAAAGCCCGAGGTTTCCGACGCATTTCTCATACCCAAGGAAGAACACTATAATTTTGACTTTTTTTCAGGGCTAACCTATACGGCAGATTTGCGCAAGCCCGTAGGGGCGCGTATCACAGAAATGCGGCATAACGACCGCATTATCAACCCAAGCGATACCTTTACATTGGCAACGTCTAATTACCGTGCGTCGGGTACGGGCGGGTATGAAATATACCGGCAATGCCCCGTTGTTAAACGCATGGCGCATGAAATTGACCATTTATTACAAGAATATATATCAACGCGGGCGCAGGTAATTACGCAACGCTACCCTGCTCCCACATTTCTCTTTTAGGAGGTAACACATTGGACGTACATTTGAAGGGCTTAACCATGGCTTTCGACGGTCACGAAACCGCTTCCCTGTTTAAACGGGGCAGCGCCCCATCCAAAGTAATTGCGGTAAACAACTTTTCCGCCACCATTAAAAGCGGCGAAATGGTGTCACTGCTTGGACCCAGCGGCTGCGGTAAAAGCACAACGCTTATGTTGCTTGCGGGCTTATACCGCCCTACTTCGGGGCAAATCATCTTCGGCGGTGAGGACGTAACCCGCATAGATGCGGAAAAACGCGGCATTGGCATGGTGTTTCAAAATTACGCGCTGTATCCCCACTTAACCGTGCGCAAAAATATTCTGTTCCCCTTAAAAATGAAAAAAGTACCCAAGGCGGAGGCAAATAAAAAAATGGAAGAAATGGCGCGCCTTGTGCAAATCGAGCATTTGCTTGACCGCAAGCCCGGGCAGCTTTCCGGCGGGCAGCAGCAACGCGTAGCCATTGCCCGCGCTTTGGTAAAAGAACCGAAGCTACTTTTGCTGGACGAACCGTTGTCGAACCTGGACGCGCGCTTGCGCTTGGAAATGCGGGAAGAAATTCGCCGTATTCAATTAAAGGTAGGCATTACCGCCGTTTTTGTAACCCATGACCAAGAAGAAGCGATGAGTATTTCCGACCGCATTATGCTAATGAGGGATGGCATTTTACAGCAGGAATGCCACCCGCAGGAAATGTACCGCAAACCCGTAAACATATTTGCCGCCGAATTTATCGGCAGCCCGCCCATTAACATGCTGGACCGTGACGGACAGCGCGTAGGCGTGCGCCCCGAGCATTTTACACTTTCGCAAGAGCAGGACTTTTTTACAGGAAAAATCAGCCATTTGGAGACCATTGGGCGCGACACGCTAATCCGCGTCCAGTCTGCCGAAAATGAAACCGTCCGCACCTTTGTAGACGGCAACACAACGTTAAAAATCGACGATACCTGTCATTTATCCGTAAAGCCCGAAAACATACACCGCTTTAACCCCGCAACGGGAGAAAGAGTAGGTGATGCATAAATGGACGGCACACGCCCTACCCTTCTGGGTACGCTGAAGGCATATATATACCTGTTGCCTGCTTTGCTGGTACTTGGCACGTTTAGCATTTACCCTTTATTCCGCTCCTTGTTTATGGCATTTACCACGGTACACCGCCGCACCTTGGAGGTGGAAGAAGTAGGCTTGCACAATTTCCGCTTTCTCATGGACGACCCGCGCTTTGCGCTGGCATTACGCAATACCTTCACCTTCGTGCTGGGGGTAGTGCCCGTTGCAATACTCATCTCCTTGGGGATTGCCGTTTTGCTTAACCAAAAAATACGCGGCGCTACGTTTTTTCGCTCGATTTTCTTCCTGCCCTTTGTTACGTCAACCATTGCTATCGCTATGGTGTGGAACTGGATTTTCCATGAACGGCACGGCTTGCTTAACTACTTCCTCGGTTTTGTAGGCGTTGACCCGCGTCCATGGATAGACCACCCCGACCATGCAATGACTGCGCTCATTATCATGAGCATTTGGAGCCGTCTAGGCTTTAACATCATTATTTTACTTGCGGGAATGCAGACCATTGATAAACAGCTATATCTCGCGGCAAAGGTGGACGGTGCATCGGCTTGGCATCGGTTTAAGACTGTTACCGTACCGTTGCTTTCCCCTTCGATTTTCTTCCTTACGGTAATGGGGGTTATCGGCAGTTTCCGCGTATTCGGCGAGATTTACGCGCTATTCCCCGGGGGCGCAACGGCAGGGCCTGCAAACAGTGCATTAACCGTGGTGTACTATGTTTTCCAGCGTTTTTGGGATGACCGTAACTTTGGGCTTGCCACGGCGGCGGCGCTGGTATTGTTTGTCATTATCCTGTGCTTTACCCTGCTGCAATTTTGGGTGGGTAAAAAATTGGTGCATTATAAATAAGGAGGGTACGTTATGTCCACTAAAGCCGTAATTGGGCGCGTTGTAATCTATTTGATACTTGCAATGGGTGCGCTGATAATGCTGGTACCTTTTGTATGGATGCTTTCCACCAGCTTGCAAACCGCGCACCAAGTAAATATACGCCCCCCCATATGGATACCCATACCTGCGCAATGGGGCAATTATTCACGCATATTAGACTTTGCGCCGCATTTTCCGCGCAGTTTTGTAAATAATCTTGTTGTGGCATCTATCGGTACGATATTGGAGCTTACCACCGCAATACTTGCGGCGTTTGCCTTCTCGCGGCTGCGCTTTTGGGGGCGGGATATCCTCTTCTATATTTTGCTTGCCACCATGATGGTACCCGGGGAAATTATGCTTATCCCCAACTTTTTAACGATTGTGCGCTTCGAATGGCTGGATACCTATCGGGCATTAATCATGCCTTGGGCAGCAAGCATACTTTCCATTTTTTTGCTAAGGCAATTCTTCCTAGCCATACCTGAGCAGCTTTCCTATGCTGCAAAAGTAGACGGTTGCCGTGATTTCCGCTTCCTGTGGTCGATAATGGTGCCCTTGGCGCGCCCCGCATTAGTAACCATTGCGTTGCTTGCGGTAATTTCCAGCTGGAATGCGTTCATGTGGCCGTTGATTGTTACCAACTCCCCCTCTATGCGTACACTGCCCCTTGCACTGGCGTTATTCCGCGGTGAAGCGGGGACGTTTTTCGAGCTGCTTATGGCGGCATCGGTAGTTGTAGTGCTTCCCATGATTATTCTGTTTATCTTCATGCAGAAGCATATCGTTGCGGGGGTTTCCCGTTCCGGTTTGAAGGGATAAAAGGCTTTACTGCACGAAAAAATAAAAAACAAAAAACCGAAAGGAATGAACAAAGAATGAAAAAAGCACTACTCGCAATTCTGCTAACGGCAGGCATTACACTGGGGTTAACGGCCTGCGGCGGCGGTAACGACACGCCCGCCCTTACACCCACCCCTGCACCCGCACCTGCACCTGCGGCAACACCCGTACCCGGTCCGCCCCCTGCTGCAGATGTAGAGGAATTTGTACCCACAGGCGTACCCATTCCCGGCTTTGACCCCGACAACCGCAGCGTTGTGGAAATTGAGTTTTGGCACGCAATGACAGGCGCACACCAAGACGGCATTGACGAAATTATTGCCGCCTTCCACGCCCAAAACCCCTATGTACGCGTAACCAACATTTTCCAAGGCAACTACGGCGCGTTAAGGAATCAAATTATGCTCAACGACCTAGCAGGCAACCTGCCCCATTTGGGACAAGCCACCGTGTCCGACACCACGCTTTACATGGTAGACGGCATGATTTTGCCCCTTAACCAGTTCATGGACGACCCTGTAGTGGGTGTAAGCCAAGAGCATATGGACGACATTATCCGCGGTTTCCGCGCTACCAGTGTGTTTGACGGCGTATGGTACAGCATTCCCTTTTCGAAGAGTGTGCGCGTACTGTATTACAACCGCGAAATGTTTAATGCCGCAGGCTTAAACCCACCCACAACATGGGAAGAATTGTTTAACGCAGCAGAAATTCTTACCGAAGCAAACCCCGGCATTACGGGCTTCCATTTTGAAGGCGGGTCCTTTGATATGGAATGGGTAGCAATGTTATTCCAGCAAGGCGGCACGTATATTGACGAAGCATCTAACCGTGCTGTATTTGCATCACCTCAAGGTGCTTCCGCAATGGAGTTTATCATCAATTTGGTAAACAGTCCTTTCGGCGGCTTCCCCCCTGCGGGCACGTTTAACTCCGGTATATTTGGCCAAGCCGACATTGCTATGTATATTGGTTCTTCCGCGGGCTTACCCCACGTAACCAACGCAGTAGCAGGCACATTTGATTGGGGCACTGCGCCAATCCCCGGCGGCGCGGTAGAATTTGCGGGCAATGACTTAATTATGTTTGAAAACACCAGCCACAGCATTGAAGAACGCGTAGCCGCATGGGAGCTTATGCGCTTTACCACCGAGGCAGAAACCTCTGCACGCTGGGCAATGGCAAGCGGTTATGTACCCGTAACCTATACGGCTGCGGCATCTCAATTATTCCAAGACTTTTTGCGTGACAACCCACGCGCCGCAGCAGCAACCGCATCGTTGGATGACGGCTTCTTCCGTACCCGTAACCTGCAAGGTGGTCAAGTGCGCACCTATTTGCTGGAGCAGTTTGAAGAAATTCGCTTCGGCAATATTTCCATCGAGGACGGCTTAGAGCGCGCGCAGGCAAACGCAAATGCCGCATTAGAACGCGGCAGATAGAAAGTTTTTTAAAGATTAAAAAAATAAAAAACCGTGGGCTTCGCCCACGGTTTTCATCTTTATAAGGAGAAATGCATATGAATACTAAGTTTCAATTCCACAGCGGATTAAATACCATTGGCGGCAATATCGCAGAAGTACGGTATGGCGATGCGCGGGTACTGTTTGACTTTGGGCGGGCGTATAACCCCGCGGATACGTTACTTTCCAACGCGCAAGGGCGCGAAGGGCGTAAGGTTGCAGACATGCTTCGCTTGGGTATGATACCCAAAATTGACGGGATTTACAGCAAGGATGATTTGGCACAAGTGCCTGATTGTACCCTTGTTTCTGCCGAGGAATGGGCACAAAAGCATGGCGAAAATACGGTGGTTTTTATTTCCCATTTGCACCTTGACCATATGGGTGCGATAGATGTGCTTGCGCCGAATATTCCCGTTTATATGTCAACGGAAGGCGCCGCACTGTACGAAGCGCTGGTAAAATTAGGCGAGCCGCCTTTTTGCAAAAACATCAAGGCATTTGATTACGAAAAACCCCTTAACATCGGCGAAATAACGGTAACGGGCTACGCAATTGACCACGACGTACACGGCGCTTCCACCATTTTGGTAGAAACGCCCGATACAAAAATCGCCCATTCGGGCGATATAAGAATGCGCGGACAGCGGCAATGCTTAAACCGCAATTGGATAAGCGCCATGCGCGAAAAACAAGTGGATTATTTGTTTATGGAAGGTACCGCCTTTTGGCCGCCGCGTGATGACGACGCTGTGGACAATAAACTGGTACAGCACTTGGAAGGCGATGTCCCCGATGTGATTGGTAAAATCCTCAATGAAGCCGAGGGCGTTGTGTTCTTTAATTTCTATCACCGAAACTTGGAACGTATGGAAAACTTACGCAAGGCCGCCGACATTGCCCGCCGCCGCATTGTGCTGGAAGGCACAACCGCAACGCTGGCGCACCGTTTCTTCCCAAATGAAAAATACGATGTACTGCACGAAACCGTAACGCTTGCGCAAGTTAACCAAAATCCCAAGGGGTATTTTGTGCAAAATAGCCTGCCTAATATTTTCTCACTGCTGGACTATATACCGCAGGGCAGTGCGTATATTCACACAAACGGCATTCCCCTTGGACCTTTTGACCCTGCCTTTAATTCCATGCTTGCTTTCTTAAAGACGCTGGGCATCGCCTTTCATACCGTACCATCGGCGGGGCATGGCAACCAAGAAGAAATATTGGAAATTATCGACGGCATTCAACCCAAAACCCTTGTGCCATGGCACAGCCCCGCCCCCGGCGAAATGAAACCCCTTAACCTTGAACAAAAAATTCTCTTGCCCGAGCTTGGGCGCTGGTATTAAATTTCCTAGGAAATTATCCCGTAAGCCCCTTTTTGTGGTATACCAGTGCAAATAACAGGCATATTACCGCCACATTCGCCCACATGATGGCGAAGGCTTGCCACAACGGCGTACCGCTGTAACCGCGCTCCAAGTATTCCGCAACTACGTTTAACTGCTGTGTGTAGATGGGATGTAAATAGCGGGCAATATTTTCGTTCATTTGCGCCATCATGGGTCCGAAGCCCAGCACGATTGCGGCGGGCATACTAAGCGCCGACGCGGACTGCTGGTTGCTTGTCATTACGCCAAAAATTGCACCCAATACGGTAGAGGCCGCAACACCCGACATCATTGCCGCGGTAAAAATCCAAAAATCGCGCCCTTCAAAACCGCCGATAAAGCTAAACGCAACCGACGAGGCAAAACCCGCCAACAAGATAACACCGCCTACGCCAATCAAATACGACATGGGACTAACCCCCGCCATGGTAAGGAAACGAATACTCTTGCGCTCCACGTCACCCGCAATAACAGACGTAACCACGGGGATTAACGCCATGCCCGCAAAAATGGTCGCTTGCATTGTCACCATATTGGGCATATTTGCCGCCATCATTGCCGCAATATCGTAGGGAATACCGTAGAAGTCTGTCACTACCAGAAAGCCCATTAACCACGCCAGCGCGGGAAATATCGCAAACTGAATCATCGTTTCGGGGTTTTGTATTGTACCCTTAAATTGCTTTTTAAAAATCGCTTTTACATTTCTCATGTTAAGCCGCCTCCTGTGAGTTTTACAAATACCGATTCTAAATCGTCTACCGTTTTAACGGAATTATGCCGCCGGCAAATTTCCTTCGGGTTGCCCTGTTCGATGATTTTGCCTTGGTGCAGCAGCACCACACGGTCACATAGGTTGGTTGCTTCCTCCATATTGTGCGTGGTGAGGAAAATAGTAGAACCCCCCGCCCGCAAATCGCGAATAAGCTGGTGTATGCCCCGCGCCGTTACGGGGTCTAGTGCGCTGGTTGGCTCGTCCAGAAACATGATTTTCGGCTTGTGCAATAGGGCGCGTGCCAAAACAAGGCGTTGGCGCATTCCCTTCGAGAGGGATTCCGACGTGGTTTTGCGCGCTTCCCACAAGCCTACCTGCTCCATTACTTCCTTGGTGCGTTTACGGGGAATGCCGTAAATGTCCTCGTACACGATGAGGTTATCCAACGCGGAAAGGGTTGGAAACATGCCGTCGTCCTCCAGCATTAGACCGATTTCTTGACTGGTGGCATCTACCCGCACGGTGCCGCTATCCTCGCTGGTTTGCTTGGTTAGTATGTTGATAATCGTGGTCTTGCCCGCGCCCGACGGTCCTAACATGCCAAAGATTTCGCCTGCTTGTGTTTCGAAGGTTACGTCCCTTAGCACTTGGTTTTTGCCGAAGGCTTTGCTTACGTTTTTCATGCTTGTGCTTATCATTGCCCGTTGCTCCCTTCTTCTATGCCATACAATTTTTTTACATAGATATCCATGGCTTGCTCCATGAATTTTTGGCGGTGCATAAATTCTTGCTCCTTCGCGCCCTTTACTTTAAACATGCGCTCTACAGACTGGTTAAACCACAGGAGAATTTGCTCGTTGCCGTCTGCCATGTCCATGGTAATGTCCCACATTTCCTTGGCGAGCTTTTGCATACATTCGCTTTCGGGCTTTACGCCTTGCTCCTGCAAACGCGCCGCAGCTTCGTTGATGCGCTTCATGTTTTTCATTAGGGCTACCGCACCGTCAAAATTGTTTTGGTATTTCTCCCGCATGAAATCCAGAATTTCCTCGTCCATGTGCTTGATTACCCAGTAGTACTCGTTTTCCATGTGCAAATTCATCACGATTTCGGAATACTTTTGTACGTCCACCGTTTTTATTTGCAACACTTCCTCTTTTAGTACTTCTACATCGTGCAGCGCGTCGGAAAGCTGCTGTACCTGCGCGCGCAGGCTTTCGGCATGTTCCGCGAGGATTTGCGCCATTTCCTCGGGTGTTTCCACACCTGCCAGACGTTTTTTAATGTCCGTTAAGGTGAAGCCCAGTTTCTTCATGGTGAGAATGTGCAGTAGCTTTATCATGTCCTTTTCGCTGTACAGTCGGAAGCCGCCCTCGCTCTCGGCCGATGGCGTGAGCAGTCCTTCCTTGTCGTAATACTGTAAAGTACGCACAGTAATGTTCATTCGCTTGGCAAGCTCGCCTACTTTCATGTGGGTTTTCATCTCTCGTGCCTCCTTCATGTGCTACTATAAACTATTACCTTAACGTCACTGTCAAGGATATTTTAAAAAATTTTTTGAGAATTTTTCAAAACATTTTTCGCAACAAAAAAACGCCCGTTTTTTGGGCGTTTTTGTTATGCGGCAAAATAATTCGCTATATCTGCAAATTAAATCAGAACCACCGCATAATACCCCGCGTTATGGCGGCGGCATAAGCATTAAAGTTTTGGTCAAACAGCTGATTGTCGCGTGTATTGGTGATAAAGCCTAATTCCAGCAGCATGGCGGGGGCGCTTGTATGGCGCAATACAGAAAAATTACCGCGCTTTAAGCCGCGATCGCGTTGCACGCCTGCGGCTACCACTTCGGCAAGCACAAGAGAAGCAGCATTTTCTGTATTTGCGGGCGCGCTGGTATATATAAAATTTTCTACACCGTTGGCGGTAGAATGTTCGCTTGCGTTTCGGTGAATGGAAACAAATAAATCGGCGTTGTTTCGGTTGGCAGTTGCACTGCGCTCGGTTAGGGGAACAAAAATATCGGTGCTTCGCGTCATTACCACCCGTATGCCCTGCGCTTGCAATAAATTACGCACCGCAAGGGCAAGCCTTAGCACATCATCTTTTTCCCAGCGACCGTTGGATACAGCACCCGGGTCATGCCCACCATGCCCTGCGTCAAGCACAACCGTGCGCACAACAACAGGTACGTCGGCAAACAGAGCGTTCCAAGTAATTGGACCGGATGGTGTCAAGTAAAAACCAAAAATATTTTAAATTTTTGCATAAATTACTTATAATTTTGGAAATCCATTAGATTAGACGCGCAAGGAGGTACTACATGTCAATCAATAGCAAGTTTTCGGAAAACGAAAGCAATGAAGAAAAGCGGCATAAAGAAAATACCGAGATGAAGCGGAGCCTTTGTTTAGCTGCCAAGAGATGTTCCCATTGCGGCACCAAAGATGTTGAAACTATCGACCATCTTCCCATTTCTATTGAGTCTGTTGAAAAAATAAGAGTTCCGTATGATTATTCTCACATGCGATGCAGGGCCAAAAAATGTGGAAGAACATACTCATTCAAGTTTCGATAATGTTAAAGTGTCATATATATTACAACTATTTCTAAGCTTACTTGTATTTCAAGTCCATTATATGCTTATAAACCTCTGAGTCTTGGTCTTTAGATGCTATTTGGAGATATGTATTTTCACTCTCCAGCTTAAGAACTTTGGCAAGAAATTGGTAATCCCCAGTTTCTTTGTTGGTTAAATCCAATTCTTTACTGCTAATTACTACTTTCTGAACACATGGGAGTGTTTGAGCCTCAACTGGTAGCATCATAAATCCCACACCGCCAACATATTCCTTGACTTTCTTGCCATATGGTAGCGTGATGTAGCCTTGATATGGAAGCCCAGCATCTTCACCATGCATATTAAAATATATGACATTATCCGTAATCATAATCTTGCCATTTAACACTTTAGATGGTACATGCTTTAGCTTAATCGTAAAATCAATTTTATTTTTTTTCGTCTTAATTTCTGCTACGTTCATTCTCAGCTTTCCAGCAGGTGCATCTCCAAGAAAATAAGCGTAATATATGTCCAACATTGGTTTATCCATGTATTCCAAATAACCAAATAGTACGTCAGCATAATCAAAGTCATAAGCGTTTGAAATTCTGTCTAGAAACTTCAAAGAGACTTTTTTTGGGGAAACATTCTTTGACAAAACCGAAGTATCGCACCCTAATTTATGTGCGAGATTTTCAAAAGTCTCTTCTTTGATTTTTAGATACATAATATTCTTCGTATATTGACTAAGATTACCCATGAACACCCTCCAGTTGACATATTTATCAAAGCTCTTGCGAATTTTATCAATTCAATTGTCTTTTTGTCAACCATATCATGCGCAGTTTTCAAAAAGATTGATTTGCGGCTCCTGTTCATATCTAAACACTGTGTGATAGAATTTTATCCATAAAGGACAAGCACTTAAATGTATGCTCCACGTTAGGGGGTGGAAATACGAACTGCACGACTGCCTTGTTAGGCATTTCCCCAACCTGATGTGGTGTGGGTGCGACATTGAAACAGCGATGTAAGTTGTCCAAATGAGGATAACCACTAACGAACTCAAGGAGGTTCACTATGGCAATGTATACGACAGCAAGTATGGAACGGTTAACGCAAGGTGCAAAAGGCACTAATTCTCAAGATAAGAATGGAAAAACCCACGTTACTGCGTACACTAATACGAATAGAGTGTCTTATGATGTAGATAAATCTGGAAAAGTTTCTGAAGTTCACACAACAAATAACAATCGAAAAGCGGATGGAAGCAAACCACACTATAATATTGAAAAACGATAACATCGAATCGATTTTCTATTATCCTAAGTCATTTATTCGAGGCTGCATCAAAAAAGCTCCCTCCTAACCATTATTGGCGGTAGGGAGCTTTTGAGTTGTGTGTTAAATTATCGACCCATCATTGAATGTGAGTAAAAACATCACCATACTTCCATGTGATTTCAATACGCTCCGGCGTGTATACCTTTATCTCGGTGACAAACTCCAAAACAAGTTCTCTCGTCAACTCCGTAATACCCGAAAGCTCTATAAGTCGTTTCGTCAGCTTGGATTCGGTGTCGTTGCTTACCGCTTCTATTTGGTTGTTCAGTTCAACAACCTTACTTTCATAAGCGGTGACTTGTTTTGAAAGTGCCTCGCTTTCGGCTTGGAACTTCTCTTTAGAGATATTGCCGCCGTGGTATTTTTCCCAAATAGCGATTTTCGTCTGTTTGGATTGGTCTATCAGCTTTTGGAGGTTTTGAATTTCGGCAAACATTGTCTTTTGTGCCTTTTGCTTCTGTGTGGCATCGTCCCGAATAGCGACTTGTTGCGTGTGTGCAAGAGCAATCTGCTGTTGTAAAACGGTCAGCACTGCTTCGGTCAAGTCAGCTTCGTGTATCTTCGCCGTGGTACATTCGTATCGGTCTGAGCGTTTGACGGTCTTGCAGTTGAACGCTCCCGGCTTGTTTGCCCGTGAATCATAATCCAACACGCGGTCACACCTTGCACACTTCACAAGTCCGGCGAAAACGGTTCTTGGTAGTTTTGCGGGCTTGCGATTCACATGGCCTTTGAAAGCGGCATCAAGTTTTTCCTGTACAATCGCAAACTGCTCATCGCTTATAAGCCGAGGTATCGCATTATTAACCACAATCCATTCATCCTTTGGAATCCTCTTGGTCTTGTGAGAACCGACTTTTACGGTTCGGGTCTTACCGTAAATCCACTTGCCTGTATAGCACTCGTTACGCAGAGTGTCTTTCACGGCGGAGTTATCCCACAGGTCGCCGCGCCCCCACTTCTTTGTAAAGCCTTTGCGGTGCTTGCTCATTTGTTTCGTGGGAACACCCTCGGCATTGAGGATTTTTGCAATATCCGTCACGCTATGCCCCTGTTCTGCCATATCGAAAATGCGCTTCACGATAGGCGAATCCACAGGGTCAACCACGAATTTATGGCGGTCAGCAGGGTCTTTATCATATCCAAACGTAGGATAAGTGGCAAGAATTTTCCCCGCTTTAACGGCGGCATCTTTGCCGGAACGACACTTCACTGATAAATCTTGGCTGTACAACTCGTAAATCAAATTGCGGAAAGCCACATCTATACTGCTTGTGCCGTGAATGAGTTTTTCGGTGTCGTAAAAGTCACCTATGCTTATGAAGCGAACGCCCCATGACGGGAACTTCTGTTCAAGGAAGTCGCCTACCTCGATGTAGTTACGACCCCATCGAGAGAGGTCTTTGGCGATGATACATTGCACTTTACCTTGCTCGGCAAGTTTAATAAGCCGCTGTGCGCCGTCGCGGGTAAAATTTGTACCCGTGCGGCCATCGTCAATTTCTTCAATGACTTCGCAACCCTCAAATTCGGGCATTTTGCTGATAAAGTTATCTAGCAAAGCACGTTGCCCGATAATGGAATTACTCTCTTGCTTCACTACGCCGTCAAGGTCTATATCCTCGTCCGAAATGCGGAGATATTTTGCAATTACATAATTCATGCGCCTACCTCCGTCATTAAGGCTTCAAGCTCATCACGAAACTTAAATGTAACGCTAACCCTGTTAAGGTCGCTAACCTCTACTCTTTCCACCAAAGCCTGTACCATTTCACGGGTTAAAGCCTTGTTTTCCATGAAGCGGTTGAAGGTAGCAAGCCATTTATCGGTCTGCTCAGTGTGCCTTGAATACTCCTTGCGTTCCGCTTTTATTGCTTCCAGCTTGGTTTGTTGGATTTCCATTTCTTTGGTGTATTTCTCGGTTGCGTATTGATACTCCGAAGCGGTGAGTAGTTTGGTGGCGTAATCCTCATAAATTGCGCCCCGCAGGGAAGTTAGCCGCCTCAATTCCTTTTCAATGCCCTCGATTTCTTCATCGAAACGTGCAAGCCGTGACTTGTAGCCATTATTACGGTTCAGTCGCTCCAATATCCCGGCTACATCAACATATCGTTGGATTTGGATTCTGGTGGCGAAGTACACAGCTTCGTAAAGGTCGCTTTCATGGATAAATTTCTTTGTGCAAGCCTGTACGTCAAAATGCCGCTTGCATCGGAACGCCCACCGCACATTGCCTTTCCCGCTGCTCGTCTGCTTTTTGCGAGTGAGCGCAACACCGCAGTCAGCGCAGTATGCCACTCCATATAACAAAAGTTCCTGCCTGCCGTGTGGATTTTCACCGTGTTTATAGCGGTTTTCTTTATAACGTACCGCTCGTTCGTCAAATACGGCGTTGGCGCGGTCATAAAGGTCTTGGGTAATGATGGGTTCATGTGTATTATGTTTTATAAACCATTCTTCGCGCTTGGCTTTCCGTTGGGGTTTACCCTCGCACAAAGCCTTCCGCATTTTCCCTTGTGTCATATACCCTAAATACAGGGGATTTCGTAAGATGTCAGCAACGGTTGATACACCCCATACACAGTTGGCAAATCTATCGCTTTTCGTAAAGCCTTTGTCGTAACGGTACTTCTGCGGACAAGGAACACCCTCGCCGTTTAATGCTTGGCAAATCGTACCGTTACCCATGCCCTCTGCTTTCATTTCAAATATCATGCGAACAACAGGGGCAGTATCGGGGTTCACAACGATTTTCTTCCTGTCGCTTGGGTCGAGTAAATACCCATAAGCTGCAAACCCGCCGAGAAATTCGCCGTTTTTCTGCTTCGTGTGCATGGCGGTAATTACTTTTCGGCTAATGTCTTTTGCGTAGATGTCGTTGACGAGGTTTTTTAAGTTATAAACGAGCCGTTCGCCATTTGAAATGTTAATGCTGTCGTATCGGTCATTCACGGCAATCAGCCTAACGCCCATCATCGGCAGTATTCGTTCAAGGTAATCGCCTGTTTCGATGTAATTACGGCCCAAGCGTGAGAGGTCTTTGAGGACGATGCAATTTATATTACCCTCTCTGCACTCACGCATAAGGTTGAGCCATTCGGGGCGGTCAAAGTTCGTACCTGTTTCGCCGTTGTCCGCGAACACTTCTTTAATGATTAGGTCGGGATTTTTGGCAACATAATCACGCAAGAGTTCCTCTTGATTTACGATGGATTCGCTATCATCCCGCCCCATATCCATAACAGAAAGCCTAAGATATAATGCGGTGTTGTATCCCAACTCTACAGGAGCAGGAGCAACGGCTTGAACAGCCTCTTTTCTTTTTGGTCGTGCCATTTACGCCGCCCCTTTCATGAGTTCAAACTCATAAGAATAACGGAAATCTACGGTAAGCCTGCCTTTTTCATGGACGGCAACCCGCGTAAGCAGTTCAACCACCATTTTGCGGGTAAGAATTTCTGAATCCATGTAGTTTTTGAACACGGAAGTCCAGCCGTGATTTTGGCGTTCGCTTGCTGCTGCACGTTCAATTTCCTCTTTTATAACGGAAATGGCAGCTTCGGCTTCCGCAACTTTCACATCGTAATTTGCCTTAAAGCTGATAAAGTCCTCACGGGATATAACGCCCTCACCGTAACTCTCATAGAGCGAAAGACGAAAATCATTATTACGCCGTAATTCCTCTTGCTTGGCTTCAAGCTGTGCTGTCAGACGGCGTACATTGCCTTGACTGTAGACAAAAGCATCCGCGCTGTCGGCAATTTTTTCAATGTCCAATATAGCGGCGGTGCGGGTCTTTACTGCAACAAGTACGGCAGTTTCACAAGCCGCTGTGCTAATCATGTGCGTAGAACAGCTTTCCTTATTGGCACGATGACCGGAACAAACATAGTAGCCATACCGTTTGCCATTATTGGTGTTGGTCTTATGCACCATTGCCGCACCACAGTCGGCGCAGAGTATCACGCCCGAAAGCGGCTTTACCGCTTCGTTTTTAGAAGAAGCGCGAGTATCCTGCTTTAAGAGTTCCTGCACCGTTTCAAACATTGGGCGGTCAATAATGACTGCATGAGCATTTTCTACTCGCACCCATTTTTCCTTTGGAACATTGTCACGTTTACGGATTTTGTAGTTTGGTGATACGCGCTTGCCCTGTTCCAAAACCCCTGTATAAACCTCATTTTTGAGAATCCGTGCGACAGTTACAGCTTGCCACTTTGCAGATGGATTCAGCTTGAACGAGGTAGAGAATCGTGAGCCAAGATAACGCTTGTATTCCATCGGGGAAAGTATGCCGCGTTCGTTCAGCCGTTCCGCTATGCCAAGCGCAGACATGCCTTCCAACTTCATTACATAGATGTCTTTCACCACATCAGCGGAAAAATCATCAATAATAAGACGATTGTTATTTTCGGGGTCTTTCGTGTAGCCGTAAACGGCGAACGCGCCTACGAAGTCACCTTTTTTACGTTTAATATCAAGGTGGCTTCTCACTTTTACGCTGAGGTCTGCTGAATAAGCGTCGTTTACCATGTTTTTGAACGGGACTATAATATTACTTGTATAGCCCTGTTCTTTTTCACTATCATATGAATCATTCACTGCGATAAAGCGTATTCCCGCTTTTGGAAACAGGACTTGAATGTATTTCCCTGCTTCGATGTAATTTCTGCCGAAGCGCGAAAAATCCTTAACAATAACGCAGTTCACCTTGCCGGCCTTGATGTCGTCAATCATGTTAATAAAGTCGGGGCGGTTGAAATCGACACCCGAATACCCGTCGTCTTTTCGTACTTTGTGCAGACGAATATTAGGCATTGATTCTACGAACTCCCGAAGCATAGCCTCTTGGTGGGCTATGCTATCGGACTCTTCTTTGTCGCCGTCCTCTTTGGACAAGCGCAAATAAATATCCGCATCATAAATTTTTTCTTGCATGGCGAAAACCTCCATAAATGAATTTCTCTAAATTCACAAGCAGGAGGGTTTCGGTAGTTTGGTCTAATTTAGCGTACCACTCCTGTATTCATCGTTCAATGTTGTCGAGGCTGTTCGCCTATGTACGGCTTTTCCCAAGCAGGAAATAAGCCAGATTACCCCTAACACGTTTTCATGTACCTTTCAAAGCAATCGTTGGCAGTCGTTGTTGTGTCAGGGTGGTTCATTTTGACAATGACTTTGCCTACTTTAATAAAATATGGGTTGCCGATTTGTTGAGCGTAAGATGCCATGCGTTCAGGCACAGGCAAGTTGATGTCTATATTTATTTCGCTTGCATCAACAACTGTGTCGGGGTCAATGGTGTTTATATCAATATCCTTCATTTGTTGTAGTGTCGCTTGGTCGAACATGAAAACTGCTCCTTCCTGCCACACCTTTTCCCAAGTTGGGACAAGGTGCGGGAAATAAAAAGAAAGCACCTGTGTAAAGCGCTTCCTTCAAGATATGCCTGCATGGATTGTCTGTGTTCCAACAAAATCAGACATGGTTTGTACTATTTTGCGCGTACCCTGCCCCGGATTGGAACAAGGTACGCGCTACTTAATTTATTTGAAATAATCTGGTGTTTTAATAGATTGAAAGAACTGCCGAACCTTGCTGATGTCGTCGGTTACAACGCAGTTCGGTAAAGCGTCCAGTACACGTTCGCGGTATGCACCTTTACCATTCACACGGCTATCAAGAATGGCAACCGCACCCGTATCGGCTTCAGTTCGGATTAGCCGCCCAAATCCTTGTTTGAGTTTTACAAGCATTTCGGGAACGAGAACGCTTCTCAGATACGATGGAAAATCCGAGTATTTCGTTTGTTCATACTCTCCGATAGCGTTCGGCACTTGAAACGGTAGCCTTACGATAATCAGCATGGAAAGCGGGTCGTGCGGTATGTCTATGCCCTCCCAAAGCGAGCCGGAAGCGAATAAAATACCATTACCGCTTTGCTTGAACCGCTCAATTTCCTTAACACCGCCTTTATCCAAGCGGAACATGGGAAACGGTAGATTGCGCTGTTTCAATGTAGCAAACACACGCCCCATCGCATCAAATGACGTAAACAGCACCGCCGCATGACCATTTGAAGCCTTAACCAACTGTTCAATTTCATCCGTGACCGCTTCGATGTACCCCTTGTTCTTTATATTAGGAAATGGCGTATTTTCGCTGAGATACAGCAAAGCGTTCTTTCGATAATTGAACGGTGACGGATAAGTGGCTTCGGAAAGTTTCACGCCGAGATTATCTAAACCAAATGATTGATTGGTTCGTGTGAAATCACCCCCGGCTGACAAGGTACCCGAAGTGAGAATAGTCGGGATGCCCTTTCCCCATTGGTCGCGGAAAAGCCTGTCGTTCAAGTTATTGGGGACAGCGCAGAGTTTTGGGGGTTCGTCCTCGTTTTCAAGCCAACAGATAAGATTCCCATGATTCGCAAACTCCGAGGCTTGCTCATGGATATGTTGTATCTGTCTAATCAGCCTGATAATTCGGTCGCTTTCATTGCCTGTCGCGCTTTCGACGGGTAATAATCTCCGCACTTTCTTCCATATAACAGTGCTGGACTTAGATTTGTCGTTTGCAGTTGCTTGACGTTCTGTATTAAGAGAGAATCGCCGTGCCTGCCGTTGTTTGATTTCCAGTTCGGCTTTATGTTTGATTTCCGGTAACGCGCAAAGGGCTTGGTGCAAGCGAGTAATTTGCTTGTGCATCAAACTCCGCATAGTTTCGCGGTCATCGGTTTCATCGCCGACTTCCCTAAGCAGGTGCTTTATGTCAATGGGTGAGGTGTTTACGCCATACTTTCTGCGAACCCAAGCAAGTGCTTCATTCGCTTTGCAAAAGAAGGCTTCGTAGCGCAGGATAAATAAGAGCCGTTCCGTTATAGCGCGGATATTTCGTATATGTCGCGCTGAATTTTTATTGATAGCAACGCTCTTGATGTCGTTCTCATTGTCCGCCTCGGCAATTAATCCTGCGAAAAGCCTTGCGCTTTCGGAAGCCAGTTTTGCTGCCGCTGTTGTAGCGAGTTCATAAAATCCTTCGCGCTTAAATTCAAATCTGCCTACATTAGAAATGACTTCCTGCGCTGATTCACTTGAAAGCTCCACGCCGTACATTGTTCGAGCCGCATCTATGAATTTATGCGCTTCGTCAATAATCAAGGTTTGGTAGTTGGGGATAAGGGGTTGACCGTTCTTTGCCCGCAGAATCCGCCACGTTCGCCGCTAATCCAAGCACCATCCGGGTCTACCGCGTCGATTGCCACGGGTGTTCCGGGGGCATATTTTCGGTCGGGGCGCGTTTGCTTGCGCTCGTTAAGCCACACGCGGTAGTCGCCGCCTCTGCCGTTTTCACTTTCTTCGCCAAAGTGGATGCGGAAGATGTCCGCTTCGCTCATGCCGGCTTTAAGCCACGCTTGGCGTTCTTGCTCAAAATGTTCCAAAAGCTGTTCCCGTGACAGCTTGATGAAATCTGTATGATTCATCTGTATTTCCTCCATTCGTTTTTTGAAAATCCAAAAACGAATAGAGGGCGGCGGTGAGCGGCACCGTGGTTTGTCCAAATTTTCCGCAAACAAAAAACCGTGTGAAATAGGGTTGCTATTCACACGGTTAAAAATTGTTCTGTGGAAATACATATATAGAGGCGTTTTAATAACACATGAACCTTGTCAAATAAAATTCATAACCCCTATAAATAAAATACGCCGCACAAATCTACTTTTTTTGCCAATTAATAAGGCTGACAAGACTATATAAAAATCTTGCTTTAATAGATTCATAGGCGTATTTACAATTACAGTTTTACTAAGCGAGAGGTACGATGGTTGTTGCTATAAGGTTTAAACTCAAATGTGTCCAATTCCTCCAGTGAAAGAATGGCACTTGCACTCACCCTACGTACTTTTGATTCGGGGGTATCCGGCTCGTTGTCATCATCAACAGGCTCCGGTGTTTCGTGGGATAATTCATCCTCTTTGTAAAACAGTATTTCGTTTTGCTCCATATTTTTTGGTCTGCCTGTGTTTGAGGTATCACTCACGATTTCTATATTGCCTGTGGGGCCTGTGGACACTACCGCACCAAAAAACTCACTGACAAATCGGAGGGGTATCATGGTTCGCCCGTCGATTATTTGCACAGGTATTTCCATGCCGGGTAGCATTTCACCGATTGCAAAGGTTAGGGTTTGCCCTTCTAATGACAGTGTAACGCCGGGTGGTGAATCACTGGTTGCCGGAATCCAGCCAACCTCTGCACCAAGGGCTTCTGCTATAAACCTAATGGGGATTAGCGTTCTGCCATTTTCTACGATGGGGCGCACATCCATTGTTTGTGTTAGGGCGTTGCCTGCCAAGTCGATTATAACACAGGAATCGGGCGAGATTATTAATCTGCGTAGATTTTCTACATAGGCTATTAAAATAGTACCTGTGGCATTTACATCCACGGCAAAAATATGAGAGTTTGTGCCTCCACCTACATGGATACCACCGTTTACCGCTGTAATCCTGTGATAGTTCATATCACTTGGTATAAAACCTGTTAGGTCGGCAAATATGGTGAAGGGTGCACTAAATTCACGCAGCTTATTATCCCGTTCAGCGTCACCTACCGTAAAATGCACATCAGCTACTACAAATCCACCGTCTATGTCGTTTGCTTGGTGAGGGGTTACGGTTATATCCATGTAATCCCACACATCTGCGAAATAGTCTGACATGGTTTCTCGTAGTTCTGTTATTAGTGCGCTGGAAGGCTCTATCCATACATTGGGTAGAGGGTCTGCGAGGGAATGACCAATAAAATCTTCTATGAGTATTGAAATGTTTGTGCTTCTTGCTTGCTGCCCTAAATCTTGCAATGCCGTGTTGTTAAATGATATAACTCCATTGGGCGTATGGATTTTTAGAGCAAGCTTGGCATTGGCAAACTGCCGTACCGCTGTTATTGGAATCACAATGGTTGTTACATTGGCNAGTTCATACATATAAAGCGTAATGGTATTATCAATGGCAGTATTGATGAAGTCATTTATTCTGTTTCCATTAAAAGTTAGGGTTACTTGGTTGTTAGAAACCCTGCCATGAGTATATGCACCGCCGTTGTTGCCCTGTATGGTTATTTGCGGCCTTGATGGTGGTGCTATGCTTGGTTGCCAACTACCACCATTGTCATTACCGCTCCCCGCATCATTGTTATCGTTACCTCCATTACCACCGCTTCTTGTGCAGGCACAATTATCGGTTGCACAGGCATTGCTACCGCCGCAAGCATTGTTTGTGCAAGTACAGGGGTTGGGTAGATTTGGTGCTGTGCAAGTGCAGTTGTCAGTCGCACAGGCGTTATTACCGCCACAGGCGTTATTTGTGCAAGTGCANAGGTTGGGTAGGTTTGGTGCTGTGCAAGTGCAGTTGTCNGTNGCACAGGCGTTATTACCGCTGCAAGCATTATTTATGCAAGTACATGGATTAGGCGTAGGGNTTCTATGCAAAGTCACGGTTTGAGATAATGGGGTTATGTTATACCCCGTGGGGTTGGTGAGTGTAACAGTTATTTGTTGTCCATTTACCCAATTCCCCGAAATATTAATGGTACGGCTATTGCCCGTTCCCTGTAGGCTTAAAGCATTAATACCGCTTGGTAAAGAAATATTGCCAACGGAAAGCCCTAGCGGATTACTGTCAAAGTTTAAGGTCAACTGCGTTGTGGTGGTTGTGTTATCTGTGCCGTTTGCAATTACGCCGTTAAAAGCTACTGCTGTATATGTGGGAATGGCAGTAAATGTTGGCATGATAATCACGTTTCCGCTTGGCATTGTAAAGATTGCTGTTTGGCTGTTTGCATATCCTGTTGTGAATGTTACATAGGGTGAAATTTCCCATCCCTCAAATGTGTGGGTTGCTGCTGGCACGGCGGTAAGTGTAATTGATGTTCCGGCAGGGGCAGTTGCGTGTGAAGCTGTTGCTGCGCCACCCGATATTTGAAATAAATCAATGGAATAGTTTGTTGGATTAAACACAGGTGTGACAGTCACGTCACTGCTTGGCATATTAAATGTGGCATTAGGATTTGTTGCCGCAGTGCCACCTGTCCACGAGACGGTAGGATTTGTCTGCCATTCTATAAAATTGTAGGAAGGGGTCGCCGTTAAGGATATAGACGTTCCTTGAGTGGCAGTTGTTGGCGTGGCAGTTGCAGTGCCACCTATAACTGTGCTTACTGTGACATTGTGGGCTGGTGTATTTGCTGGCAGTACCGTCCATGTTAGTGGCATACCTAAACCACTTGAACCTCCTGTAGAAATTAGCTGACCATTTTGAAAAAACTCTAAATAGCCACTGAAAGTGCCGTAAGGGGCATCCGCACGTAAATTGAAAGCGGCGTGTCTTATAGCCCCTAATGGGGTCGGGTTAGTTTGAGTAGCATTTGCAGGCCCAAGCCAAAAACCACTAACAGGATATATTACCTCTAAAACATTACTAATATCACCTGTAAAAACAAGGCTCACATCATCCTGACGTTCATTACTAACATTTCTTACTTGAAATTCAATAGGACTTGAATCCCCTTGAACAACTGTTCTATTAGGAAATCCTATTAGATGATACGGAATATTAAAAGTATGTTGTCTCATCCCACGTTCCTGAAACCAAAAACGATAACCCCAGTGAAATAATGGGTCGGCAGCAACGGAAACAAATACCC